>CAZWRV010000005.1:0-119748 GCA_964636325.1 uncultured Victivallaceae bacterium
GCCGTGCTGAGCCGCGGTTGAGCTTGGCTCAACCCTCCGGAAGACGACAAAGATGGGCGAGTTTCAGAGGATCCCAATGGATATATTCCCTAAAAAGATATTCGTCCGCTGTCCGAACTGGGTAGGGGATGTCGTTATGGCGACGCCGCTTTTCGAGTGCCTGCGTGCGAAATTCGCAGATTCCGAGATATGCGCCGGCATAAGGGGCTATGCGAAGGGGGTGCTCGAAGGCTCGCCATGCTTTGACAGGATCATTGTCTGCGACGACAGGAACTTGTCCGGATTCTTTGAGACCGTGAAGAAAATCAAGGCCGGATCCTTCGACATGTCCCTGATGTTGACGAATTCGACGCGGACCTTCCTTTCTCTGTATCTTGGCCGTGCCGGAAAAATCTACGGCTACCGCCGCAACATACACAGCTTTCTGCTTGCCGGCGGCCCCAAACCGCAAAGGCTGCCGGACGGCAGGATCAAGCCTATTCCTATGATGGATTACTATCTCGGCTTCTGTGGTCCGCTGGGGATACAGCTTCCTGAAAAGGCCGTTCCGAGGCTCTATGTCTCGGAGGAGGCGGAGCGAAAGGGTAGTGCGCTTCTGGCAAAATATGGCGTCGCGGGCGGCGATCTCGTAATCGGCCTGAATCCGGGCGCGAAGTTCGGTTCCTCGAAATGCTGGCCGACCGGCCACTTCGCGAAGCTCGCGGAAATGCTCGCCGAAAAATTCGCTGCTAAGATAGTGCTCTTTGCCGGTCCCGGCGAGGATGCGATTGCAGACGCGATCGTCAAGCAGGCGAAGACTGAAATCATCAATACCGCGCCGGACAAGGTCGACCTGGCCGTTTTGAAGCCGCTTGTCAAACGTTGCGCACTGCTGGTCACAAACGACACCGGACCGCGGCATTACGCGGTTGCGTTCGGTGTGCCGGCGGTGGTCATCATGGGGCCGACTGATCCCGCTTACACCAGCTCCTGCCTCGACAAGACCACTGTACTCAGAATCCCCATGGAATGCTCCCCGTGCCATAAGAGAAGCTGCCCCCTCGGCCATCACAGGTGCATGAGGGACATCTCGCCGGAAATGGTTCTGACCGCCTGCGCCAAACTGCTCGAAGGCAATAAG
Organism: uncultured Victivallaceae bacterium; assembly: GCA_964636325.1. Taxonomy (GTDB): domain Bacteria; phylum Verrucomicrobiota; class Lentisphaeria; order Victivallales; family GWF2-50-93; genus CAZWRV01. The sequence continues at coordinate 1,121 of CAZWRV010000005.1, forward strand.
GGCGCAAGCGGCAAGTGCTGAAATGTTATTGTTTGACTGCCGGGAGTTCCGTGTTGGATGTTCAAGCCTTCGGTATCGTTATTGTCAGAGTGTCGTCCTTGTAGTTGACCTTTATGCCGTCGGCCTTGACCGGGCCCGGCAGGCTCGTCGAACTTTGGAAGTGGCGGCTGCTGAACGACCTGGACGTGACCTGTCCGTTGGAGCTGACGGCGGTCTCCTCCCTCTGGATGCCTGACACCGTCAGCATGCCGCCGCTCACTTCGGTCTTGACCTCTGACTTCTCGAGGCCGGGTATCTTCATCTCGACGACATACTTGTCCTTCTCCTCCCTTATGCTGGTGCCGTCGTGCAAGCCCGCCATTCCCCCGGCGATGGACGGAAAAGCCATTGTACCTCCCTGCATCATCTGCGCCATCATCTCGCGCATCTCCTCGAACGGATCCCTGTCGAAGAAGCTGTCGTCGCCCCACGCCATCATCTGGTTCATGAGCTGCGGCGACTTCGAGCTTATGCTGAATCCCGAATGCGGGATCTGCGCGGCCTGCGGGGATGGGGCCTGCCCCTGGGGCTGTGCCTGCGGCAGCAGGTTGTTGATGCCGGACTGCTGTTGGCCGGCGTTCTGGGCCGGAGGCAGGAAGTTCAACGGGATCTGAGGCTGCGCCGTCCTCCGGGTTTTCGCCGACGAAGCGGCGGGGGCCGCAGAACCGCCCTCCTTTTCCGTGTAGAGCTTCACGATGAAATACGTCTGTGCCAGCATCCCAATTACGACGAGCGCCAGCAGCACCTTCAGAAAGTTCTCCCTGGATCCGTTCTTTTCCATGGCAGCATCCTCCCTTGAAATATTATTTCAGTTGTTTGTTTGCAGTCACAGTCAACTTGCCCTGACGTATGCTCGCATATGTCCGGACTTCCGCTTCTATAAGACAGGAAATTTTAAGGGAATGTTCCATGACGTTTGATTTGTCAGCGGAGGGGCGGAGTGTATTTTACCGGGATGAAAGCTGAATTATACAGGGATAGGTGGCTGGAATTGAAGTGCGCGCCCGGAAAGGCGGATCCGGAAAGGCTTCACCATCTTTCCGCGAGGATCGCGCTTTCATTTCTGGACCAATACTACTATGGCGACACATACGACGGCGGCTACATCGAGCTGCTCTGCGAGATGGCGACCTCCGGCACGGAGGCCGCGGAATCCGCGGCGTCTTCCGCGCTGTTCGGGATAGTCATCGAGGGGCTCTGCGACGACTTCGAGGAGCTTCAGACGGAGGCATACAACCGTGTGATGAGCCAGGTGGTGTCCTTCTGCAGGAAGATTCCGCAGGGGAGGAAGCTCGACGGGCGGCTTTCAAGATTCGGACTCGGCACTTACGAGGACATTTATTCGAGGGCGGAGGGGCTGAGGGTTGGCGGGGCCCGTCCGTTTACCCGGCGCAACCTGCGGAAAATCATCATCCTCTCGCGGGTCACTGTAGGCGCGGACGTCGCGGTGACGAGCGTCTTTATAAGGCGTTTGATGGATTTGATGCCATACGCGGAGATCGTCCTGATCGGCAGCGCCAGGCTGGATGGGATATTCGGGGGCAACGACCGGATCAGGATAGTCCCTCTTGACTATACGAGGAGAGGCGGCCTGGTGGAGCGGATTTCCTCGTGGCATTCCGTGCTGAAGCTGGTGCAGGCCGAGACTGCGGAGTTCGCTGGGGAGGACTATGTCCTGCTTGACACGGATTCGCGCCTTTCGCAGCTTGGCGTCCTTCCGCTTGTGGAAAGCTCATCGTATCTCTTCTTCAACAGCCGTGGGAGCGATTCGTATCCGAAGAAGCTGTCGATGTCGGAACTGGCGAACCACTGGTTCGATCTGGTCTTCGGCAAGGGTAAATATGCGCATCCTTCCGTATGGCTTCAGGAGGATAATATTGCTGCGGCCAGCAAGTTTGTCCGCAGGATTAGGGACGCCGGTTGCCACAGGATTGTCGCGGTGAACCTGGGCGTCGGAGGCAATTCCCGCAAGAGGATCGAAGGGGAATTCGAGGAAAGGCTCCTCGCCGAGATGGCGGCTGAAGGAAGAACCGTTGTCCTGCTCGACCGAGGATTCGGCGGAGAGGAGGCGGAGAGGACGGGAAGACTGCTGAAGCTTTTGAAGAAGAGGGGCGTCAAGACGGGTGACGCCGCCTCGCTGAAGTCCAGGGCCGCAGTGTTCCCGAGCGGAGTCCTGGGCGTCACGGCGGACATCGGGGAGATAGCCGCGCTGATTTCGTGCTCGGACGAGTTCGTCGGCTACGACTCGGCCTGCCAGCATATCGCGGCGGCGGCGGGGATACCGACGTGTACCATATTCGCCGGCAGCAACAACACCCGCTTCGTCAGGCGCTGGAGGGCGTGCGGTTCCGGAAAGTCGAAACTCGTCCACGTGGACACCCTTACGCAGCCCCGTATCTTCGACGACGAGGACATAATAGAGACTGTGATGGACGCGAGGAGATGAGGCCGCTTCCCGAGGCGCTTACGCGCTCGGGACTGCGTATTTGAAGCCGCGTTTCAGGAAGTGTCGAACTGCAAGGTTCGCAGTTTTCTCGGGGTTCAACAAGTAGTTTGCGCGCGCCGAGCGCAATCAACGGAACACGGCATTCCTCACATGCAGAGTTTGCCCTTTGCGCGCGGCGCGCGCAAGCTACTCCGCAAGTTTCAGAGTGCCCATCTGCGGGATCCGCAGTTTTGTCAGCGGGAAACTTTAAATCGACAAAGCTCGCGACAAAGCTACCGACAAAGATTACAGTTAACGGTGAACGGACAACGGAGTTTCAGAGGAGGACCATGAAGAAACTAAAAGTCCTTTTCATCTACCCGAACGCCGGTTCTCAGACGGGCTTCAACTACGGAGTCGCTCATCTGGCAGGTGTGCTCGGAGCGGCGGGTCATTCGTCGGAGCTGATTCAGCTCTGCGAGGAGATTGCTCCGCTGCCGACGGAGGCCGAATTCAAGGCGCGCCTTCGCGAGATTAAGCCCGATGTCATTGGCTTTTCCGTGGTGACCAACCAGTGGGGATACGCAAAGGAGCTTGCGTCTTGGGCGAGGACGCCAGGCCGTCCGCTCCTGGTCTGCGGCGGAATACATGCCACCGTCGCGACCGAGGAGGTGCTCAAGAGCGGGCTCTTCGACTACGTCTTCGTCGGCGAATGCGAGGACGCCTTCCTCGAGTTCTGCGACAATGTCGCCGCCGGCCGCGATGTCCGCGGGATCAGGAACCTCGCGTTCATGGACGGCGGAAAACCGAGGATCAATCCCGTGCGGCCGATGCCGGACCTCGCCGCACTTCCACCGAAGGACTACGGGATATTCAACTTCCAGAAGCTGATCGACGCCAAGCGCGGCTGGGTCGGACTCATGGCCTCGAGGGGATGTCCGTTCGCCTGCACTTACTGCTTCAACCATCTCATGGTCAGGAAATACCGCGGCGATCTGAAGTGCTCGTTCAAGGAGCTCAACTACATCAGGCGTTTCCCGGTCGTCCAGGTGATTTCGGAAATCAAGAGGCTGCTGGCCGGATACAGCAACATCTCCATGTTCATCTTCGACGACGACCTCTTCACATACGACAAGAAATACCTGCTGGAGTTTTGCCGGGAATACAGGAAGGCCACCACGCTTCCGTTCGTCGTGAACGCGCACGTAGGCTTCTTCGACGACGAGATGGCCGCCGCGCTTGCCGCCGCCAACTGCAGGATTGTGAAGTTCGGAGTGGAGAGCGGGAGCGAAAGAATCCGCCGTCATGTGATGAACCGCCACATGAGCAACGAGGCGATCATAGACGCCATCGGGACTGTGAACCGCCACGGGATGCACAGTTCCGTCTTCATCATGGTCGGCCTTCCTCAAGAGACCGAGGAGGACCTCATGGCCACGGTCAGGCTGATGGCCGCCTCGAAGCCGGGGCGCTTCCGCTGGACTTACTTCTTCCCGTATCCGGGGACGGAATCGCACCGGCTTGCCGTCGAAGGCGGCTTCGTGGACGAGGAGAAGATGAAAAGGCTTGTCAACTTCACGGACGAATCTTGCCTAAGGTTCGGAGCGGAGCAGGATCTCCTGCTGAAGAAGGTCGGGAAGATAATGCCGTGGTTCGTGAACGCCGAATCGGATCTGCCGTGTTCGCCCAGATACAGGACGCTGACCGATGCGATACTCGCCATGGGCGAAGCCCGCTGGGAAGAATATTCCAAATCGGCGCTTTCAGAGGACAAGGCCGTCTCGCTGGAGATGCAGAAGGCCGGACTTCCCCACTACGCCGTCAGATACAACCCGTTCATGGGCGTCATCTCCGACTACTTCCTAAGCGAGAAATAACCTCTGTTTTCCGGCTTGAAATCATTAGTGTCCAAAATATTCTCATCGGTGTCGGAATCGGTATCGGAACCGGGGTCGCTTGAATTCAATTTAAGATTGCGATTCCGATAGCGACCCCGAAAAAACACCCGTTGAGACGTTTTACATAGACAATTCCATCTTTATCTTGGACGGGATTGTCTTGAAATATACAAATGTACGGACTATAATTGTTTATAGTGAAAACCTAGTTCCCATCAGCAGCTGTGTGCATAATTAATGAAACCATCTTTGAACACCAGCCTTCGGCCGGCCTGCTTCACTCTAATCGAGCTGATGGTTGTCATCGCGATAATCGCCATACTTCTCGCCATAATGCTGCCGTCGTTGAAAAAGGCTAGGGATAAGGCGAAGCTCATCATCTGCCTGGGCAACCAACGGCAGGTCTACTTGCACGCCGCGGCGTATGCCGGCGACTTCGACGACCGCCTTCCCGACCGCGGCTCCAGCGGTTTCGCGAAATACGGTCACGAAGGTCACGTCGCGAGCCATGCGACGTTCCCGTTCGCGTCCGGATCGGAGATATACAACAACCACGCAAAGGGTATCGGGAACTTCCTCGAGAGCTACTGCGGCATCAAGATGAACAAGATGAACAACTGGGACAACCAGACGTTCACCCGCGGCGACACCATCTTACATTGCCCGTCGACGACCATGCCGTTCGAGCGATCTACCGCAACGGTTGACTACTTCCTTGCCATGTTCGGTGCGCACCAGTACCGGGTCGCCCCAGTCTACAACAGCTGGAGCAGCTATTTGCCATATCCGGTGGCATTCCCGCGCTTGAGCACAATGAGCACATTCCGGGGATGGGAAGTGGCGGGTGTGGCGGACATGTACAATCACCCGAGGGCCGGCAACGTCACAGGGGTCGACGGCGCCGGCAGAAGCTTCAATTACAGCCGCGGGGAATCCTACTACTTCGTCGGGGAATACGGCGGCATAATCTACCTTCCGAAGACACATGTCGCCGTGCGCATGGGAGTCTGCGAGACAACCACCGGCAACTGGTGGGAGGGCATGTTTCCGATGGGCCCGCGGGAGATCCAGTGCATCGACCCGGGAAACAACTTCCCCCTCAGCGGGTCGGCCGGCTGGTGGCCGACAAACGGCGGCACTATCAGCGTCACGGACCGGGACGGCCGCGCCCGGCTCGGCTACTGACGCCACCCCGCGCCGATTGCCTGGATGAAATAGGCTCAGGCTTCTTGGAATCCGTCCGCCGCATTGTATATTTTTTACCCTTCTATTTGAAGCTGATCACAAATTAACATAGGGGTGTTCAGATGAAGAAGGTTCTTATCCCGACGAAACTGGAGAAGATCGCCGCCGAGACGTTGAAGGCGAAGGGCTACAATGTTGTGCAGGACGCGTCGAAGCCGCTGCCTGATCTTGCCAAGGAGCACAAGGATACGGAGGTGCTGATAGTGAGGAGCGAGAAGGTCACCCAGGAGGTGATCGACGCGCTGCCGAAGCTCCGCCTTGTCGTCAGGGCCGGCGCGGGCTACGACACCATCGACACGAAGTATGCCAGGAAGAGGAACGTGGACGTGATGAACACCCCCGGCGCGAACGCGAACGCCGTGGCCGAGGAGGTCGTCGCGATGATGCTGGCCGCGTGCAGGCACCTGGTGCCGGCGGACGCCTCCACCCGCAAGGGCGAATGGGAGAAGAACAAGTTCATGGGGACCGAGCTTACCGGCAAGACGGTGGGCGTCCTCGGGATGGGCTACATCGGCAAGCTCGTCGTCAAGAGGATCAGCGGCTTCGACGTGAAGGTCCTGGCATACGACCCGCTCCTATCGGCGGACCTCGCGGAGAAGCTCGGGGTAGAGCTGACCACGGTCGAAAACATATTCGCCAAGTCCGATTTCATCACCCTCCACGTCCCGCAGACTCCGGAGACGAAAGGCATGGTCAACAAGAAGCTGCTCGACCTGCTCAGGCCCGGCGCCGTGCTGGTGAACTGCGCCAGGGCCGGAGTGATAAACGAGGAGGACCTGCGCCAGGCGAAGAAGGACAAGAAGATCGTATTCTGCAACGACGTCTACCCGAAGGACGAACCCGGGCCGAAGTCGGTGGCGGACATCGCCGACATCATGGTGCCGCATCTCGGCGCAAGCACTTTCGAGGCGAACAATATGGCCGCGAAGAGGGCGGCAGAACAGACCATGGCGTATTTTGAGAAGGGCATAACCACCTTCGTGGTCAACAAGGGCGTGCCCGACGGACTGGACGAGAAGTTCCAGGAGCTTGCGTCCCTGCTCGCGAAGATCGCCAGGGCATATCTCGGCAAGGGCTGCGCCCCGCATCAGATCGAGACGAGCTTCTACGGCGAGCTGAAGAAATATTCCAAGTGGCTGCTTTCGCCGATAGTCGCCGGCCTTTCGTCCGACTTCGACATCTCTGCCGACGCCTCCGACGCCGAGGCGTTCCTGAAGGCCAGGGGCATCGTGCTGGTGGACCGCGAGGCCGACGACTCCAAGAAATACGGCGAGTCCATGACCATAGATCTCTACGAGGGCTCCGGAACAATCCGCAAGGTGAGCATCCGCGGGACAATCGCCGAAAACAACCTCATGATCTCCAGGATCAACGACTTCGACAAGCTGTATCTGGAGCCCTCCGGCAACAACCTCTTCGTAGAATATGGCGACGAACCCGGGATCATAGGCAAGATCGCCAGCCTGCTCGGGAAGAACGACATAAACATCGTCGACATCCGCGCTCCGCAGAGCCTCGACGCCGACAAGGCCCTCTGCGTCGTGAAGACCAACAAGGAAGTCCCGGAAGACCTGGTGGAGAAGATCGCGAAACAGGTGAAGGCCTGCAACGCTTTCAGCTTCAAGTATTAAAACTGCAAAGGCAGTTTTAATATAGTTCAGATTTTCGGCGCGCATCTCCGGAAAGGCGCTGTAGCATTTCCTTACACTCCAAGCCGAAGATTGTGGATGCTTGGAAAATCTGAAACTACTTGACAGCCTTGAATTCAGTAAGGACCATCGAATTCGTTATGGGGCCGGCCTTGGTGTCGATTCTGACGACCTTGTCGAGGATATCGTCGCAGGTCCAGCACTTGACGACTGCCTTTACTCCGTTCTGCTCGACCTCGGACTCGACCCAGTCGCACTTGTAGGTCTTTCCGCCGACCTTGAGGGTTTCGCTGCCTTTGCCGAGAATCTTGCTGTTCGGCGCCTGGGCCGGAGATGCCGGCTTGACCTCGGACTTTCCAATCTTGGCCGGTTCGGTAACGGTGTTTTTCTGCTCCTGGGGCGGCATTCCGGCGATCGCAACGGCGCTCCTCGTCTCGAGGACGGCCTTTTCAGGCGTCAGCTCCTTGAGCGTGGTGGTGATCGCGGTCTGCATCTGCTGCCCGTTCACCTGCGATGAGGATGTCATCTTGATGTATGTGCCCGGCTTGTATTTCGACCAGTCCTGGTAGCGCGGGTTGTCCACGAGATCCTGAGCGAGAATTGAAGCGCAGAGGCAGACGGCCGCGGCCGCGACGGCACCGTCGATGACAGCTCTTTTCATTTGGCAAATCCTTTATGCTTATACCTGACAACATGCACTTGGGCTGCAAAACAAGTTTCGCAGTCGCCCCAATATACTTATGCGCCGGGTATTATCAATTGGAAAATAGCGAATAGGGATATAGCGTATTGGCCGAGGAACTAGAGCCGGCTCGAACTAGAGGAATCCCACAAGGAGAAAGCGAGGGTCACCATGAGGACGCTTTTTGTCGCGACGCTGGCATGCCTGCTGGCCGGAATGCTTAGCGCCGAAAGCATAGAGGAGAAGGAGAGTAGGGAGCATGAGAAGGCCATGCTCAAGGAAAAGGGCGCCGACGCGGGAATCAGGCGCAAGGAGAAGCGGAGCGAGGCCGGCGCGCTGTTCAGAGAGAAAGAAATGGACGCCGGAACCGGCCGTAAGGAGCTCAAGGAGGAGGGCAAGGCTCATGCCGGCGAGGTGGAAATGGACGCGAAGGCAAGGGCGAAGGAACAGGCCGAGGAAAACAAAGCCCACCGCGGCGAGAACGATATGGACGCCAGGACCAGGCAGAAAGAGTTCCGCGAGGAGAACAAGGCCCATGCGGACGAGGCCGACATGGACGAGCCGGTGCTTGAGAAAGAGCTTGGCGAGGAGGGCAAGGCCCACCGCGGCGAGAACGACATGGACGCCAGAACCAGGGGCAAAGAGCTTGCCGAGGAGGACAAGGCGCATGCCGGCGAGGCCGGAATGGACGAGGCCGAGAACGAGAAGGAGCTTGTGGAGGAGGACAAGGCCCATGCCGGCGAGGCCGGCATGGACAGGCGGGTGAACGTTGGAGAAAACGAGGAGGACGGAAAGGCGATCGCAGACGAGAACAAAATGGATGCGAAAACCAGGCTCAAGGAAGGCAAGGAGCAGCGCAAGGGGCAGATCATTGAGAAGACCGGGGATGACAAGTAGCTCGACTTTGGTGAATTGCCTGGAAGCCTCTCACTTGGATGCCGTCGATCAGGAAAACCACATCCTGAACTTTGTCCTGAACTACAAAGGTAAGGATTGCTATTCGCAAAGATTATAATGAGCAGTTCAGGACAAAGTTCAGATAATAGTTCGTTGGCAGTAACAGGAGGCGGACGAATAATGCCTGGAAGTCAAATTAAAAGATCTGCCATTTTGATTTTTGCAGCAGTCTGTCCGATCCTTTTGCTTGCCGAAAAAAATGACACGCTTCAACAACTCTCCGCCGCGAACCGTGAATTTGCCTACAAGCTATATGGAGCGCTAAAGGAGCAGCAAGGGAATCTGCAGGAATATCTTATTCATGGGCAGGCTTATGAATCCCGATCCGTCAAAGCCTGAGCCTGTACAGGACTATAAGAGGCCGGTGTAAAAGAAATAGCCAATTATAAAAAATGATGCTAAATGTTTTTGTCATCTTTTGAAAGGAGAGATATGCCTGGAAAAGTTATTGACGGCAAGGCGGTTGCCGAGCTGGTGCATCAGGAGACTGCGAAGGAGGTCGCCGAGCTGGCGAGGACCCACAACCTCCAGCCGGGTCTGGCGGTGGTGCTTGTCGGGGACGATCCTGCGTCGTCGGTCTACGTGAACATGAAGGCGAAGAAGTCGCTGGAGCTGGGGATTTACTCCGAGAAGATCGTGATGGACAAGCATTCCCGGCAGGACGAGGTCCTCGAGGTCATCGCCCGTTTGAACAAGGATCCGAAGATCCACGGGATACTCGTCCAGTCGCCTCCGCCTCCGCAGATCAACGAGGCGGAACTCGTCCGTGCAATCCGCCCAGAGAAGGACGTGGACTGCTTCCATCCGGTCAACGTCGGCAAGATGCTGATGGGCGAGACGGACGGATTCTATCCCTGCACGCCCTACGGGATACTTGTCCTGCTCGAGAAGAGCGGCATTGATCCCGCAGGAAAGCACTGCGTGATCATCGGGCGCTCGAACATCGTAGGCAAGCCGATGATGGCGCTTCTCGTCCAGAAGGCCAAGGGCGCGAACGCCACGGTGACGGTGTGCCACTCGCGGACTGCGAACATCGCGGATTATACCCGCCAGGCGGACATCCTCGTCGCCGCAATAGGCAAGGCCGGTTTCGTGAAGGCGGACATGGTCAAGCCCGGCGCTGTCGTCGTCGACGTGGGCATCAACAGGATCGAGGATCCGAAGAACCCGAAGGGCTACAGGCTCGTAGGGGACGTCGCATACGACGAGGTGGCGGGCAAGGCCTCTCACATTACTCCAGTCCCCGGCGGCGTCGGCCCGATGACCATCGCGATGCTCATGCACAACGCCGTCAAGGCCTGCCGCCTGCAGCATGGTGTGCAAAAGGCTTGATGCGGAAGATGCCATGCTCCTGGAGACCAGCTATGAAGGGAAATGAGAATGATGGGGAGAATGGGAATCATGGGATAGGTGAGCAGCATCATTCCCATTCCTCCCATATTTCCCATCCCCCGGAACCTCTTCTCCCTCCGCGAGGCGACTACCGCACCCTTTCGTCCTTCCAGAAGGCCGAGGTTGTCTACGACATCACATTCCGCTTCGTGCATAAATACCCCGAGAGGGGCGGCCGGACGACAGACCAAATGGTTCAGGCCGCCCGCTCCGGCAAGAAAAACATTCTGGAAGGAAGCAAGGCGGGTCTAACATCCAAGGAGACTGAAATCAAACTTACGAATGTCGCCCGTTCCAGCCTCGAGGAATTGCTGGACGACTATCTCGACTACTTGCGCTTGCGGGACAAGCGCATTTGGGACAAAGACTCCAAAGAGGCGAAGTATGTCCGCAAGCTCGGCAGGACAGTTCCGCAGGCCTACGAGATTTACCGCGAATTTGTCGAGACCCGTCCGCCAGAGGTGATCGCGAACATCGCAGTCTGCCTGATCAACCAGACCAACTATCTTATTGACCATCAGCTCGCGCGGCTCGGAAAGGAATTCCTCGACCAAGGAGGCCTGAGGGAGCGTACGACTCGTGCTCGTCTTTCCTATAGAAGCAAGAACAGCCTTGAATATACTTCTCTTAATTCCCGTTCTAACCGGGATGCTCGCAATGACAAGGTGACCGGATGAAGCTGATCTTTCTTCTCGACCACCTGAAGTTTTCCGGCGGGCGCAAGACCTTCCTGGAATATGCGGCCTTCCTCAAGCGGAGAGGCCACGACGTCCGTGTCCTGTGCAGGAGCGCCAAGGGCGATCTTTCGGGCATCGTCGAGACGGAGGAGGTCGAAAGATTAGACTCGGCCACCATCCCTTCCGCCGATCTTCTGGTGGCCACGACGCCGGAGGAGGTCGAGGCCGCCTTCGCCAGCGGCAGAGGCCGCGTCGTCCATCTCTGCCAGGGCTTCGAGATAGACGACCTCGAGGACAGGATTGCCGGGAAGGTCGTGCCCGCCAGATACATGGGCGGCGGGCTCATGGCCAAACTGAGGCTTTCGCGCAAGAAGCTCGAATGGAAGAGGATGGCTCGGAAACTTCATTCGATATATTCCCTTGACACGGAATTGGTTGCGATTTCCCCGCATCTCAAGGACAGGCTTGAGAAAAGGTTCGGCAAAAAGGTGCGTCTGGTCAAATACGGCGTCAAAACCGAACATTTTTTCCCTCTGGAAACCTGGTCTCCCCGGCAATTTACCGCAGATTCCCCCTGCCGGATTATTAACGTGGGCCCGATCGGGGTCACATTCAAGGGGATTCCCGACACCATCGAGGCGGCGAGGATTTTGAAGAAGGAAGGCGTACCGGCCAGGTTCATACGGGTCTCCCCGGACGCCAGGAAGGACGGCGATCTCGACAAGGCCGCGGTGGACGAATACCACAAGTCGCTCAGTCCTGCCGAGCTCGGCAAGATGATGAGAGCGTGCGACATCTACATTTCCAACTCCCTGGAGGGCGAGGGCTTCGGCCTGCCAGCGATGGAGGCCTTGAGCTGCGGGCTCCTATGCATACTCAGCTCGATCTCCAGCTACAGGAATTTTTCGGAGGACCGCAGCTTCGCCGTATTCGTTCCGGAGCGTAATCCTATAGCGACTGCGACGGCAGTTAAGAAAATAATCGCAATGCCGCACGAAGAGCGGGCCGCCATGAGGAATCGGGCCGTCAAGCTAGCTTCAGGATTCTCCTTTGAAAAGGCCGCCGAGCATTTTGAAAAGACGCTCGGGGAGATTTTGGCTCTCGGCAGGTAATCACCGACTTCCCGACCCGCCCTCCTGAAGCTCGGAAATCCTAACCTAAGTTAACTGATAGGAATCTTGATTTAACTCGTTTTAAACAGTTGGAAAAATTGAAATGTTGATAATCAACGACTTAGTCAAACTTGAACTTCCGATCCAGAGCGCAAGACCTGATGATTTCTCTGAGGCCAAGTTCATCCCATAGCCGCCCGAAAATTACGAGCTATAACATGCTTTTATAATCGGAATATATAAATTACTAATAAAAATAAGTTATTACATTACGGGCGGCTCTGGCGGATCGTCACGCCGCAAACCGTCACGTCGCGCACGTTGTGCAGCAGGATGACGCCATGGGCGCCGGGGCAGGAATCGGCGGCGTCGGCCCTGCCGCGGGTATTGCCGTTCGATTCGCTGGGGGCGGTGGCCAGGGTGGTCCAGATGCCCCCCTCGATCGCGATGTCGCGGTCGGGTTCGAGATCGGGGGGGACCGGCCCGTCGTGGAAGGCCGCCACGCGGGCGTTGCGCACCATGCAGGTGTTGGTTCCCGGCTTGAGGCGGAATTCGGCGGCCGGATCGGCGAGCAGCGACTGCCCGGAGCGCAGCACAATGGGGCGGTCGAGATAGTAGGGCGTCGCGCGGGCCGGGATGCGCACAACGTTTCCAGTCTGCAGTGCGGCCGCGATGGCGTCGCTCCAGATTTCGCCATGCACCTCGCGCTCGGCAGGCGCCTGACCCGGCCAGGCCTCGCGCCAAATGCCCGGGCGGACATGCGCAGCAAAGTCGGCGAGGCAGGCCGGTTTATGACTCGTGGGGTTGGGGGTTCGCATGGGCTGGCGGTCTTTGGTGCGATAGAACCGGGAAATCCGATTCAATGGATTCGTTCGATTCCCATGGGCACACGATGACGGTTCCTCTATTTCAAGACGACACATCTCACTCAAGGATGAGCTTGCCAAACCGCTCCGGGACATGGAAGGCCGGTGTGAAGTTTGCGCTCCAGGCCAGCGACTCTCCAGCGCCGCTGACGTGGCGGAAAAAGTTGCCGTACAGAGTCAGGCCGGGCCTGACTCCGGATGGCGCAAGCGTCTTGAGCGGCAGGGCAAACGTCGCCACCCAGACGGAAACGGGCGGAAGCCCGCCGCCGGTCTCCATTGCAGAGGTCGCGGTCCAGCCATCGTTCCAGGGATCGCCCCAACGCCCGGCGTCTGGGGGCAACACGCGGAACCCGCCTTTTCGTCCCGTGGGTCCGATCAGGGCATGGCAGTAGGGCTTGGCCGCCTGTTCGCCGAGCATGACCTCCCAGTCGTCGCCGTCGTAGATTTCCTTGCCGTCCACCAGCTTGGCGGGATCGGCTTCCCGCTCTTCGAGGCGGATGTAAAGAAATTCGCCGTCATGCGCCAGGCGCGCCGTCAGCGGGCGTGAAGAGGGAAAGCCGGTGACCAGCGTCCAGTTCCCGGCATCCGCGGCCCGCGTCCAATCCACGTTCGCGACACCGCCCCGCGCGGGGGCGGCGAGCCGGGGCACCGCAACCGCCGGTGCCGGGCGCCTCTTCATCTCCTCGACCGCCGCGGCCTGAGCCTTCCGCTGGGCGTATTTCACCGCGCCCTCGACCATCGGCAGCCAGATGCCGCGTTCGAACAGGGCCACCCGTTGCTTCTCGGCATCCGTCTTGGCGGCCGCCTTCGCCTGCTCCATCAGTCCACCCAGTTCCGCCATGCGCTCGGGGGTGCCAAGCCATTTCCAGGCCATTTCCTCGCTCTGGTGCAGCTCGAGCGCGCCGCTGCGGATGCCTTCCGGGTAATTGGTGGGATCGTAGCACGTATTTTCAACCAGCTCGTAGAAGGCCCGCATCGGCTGGGACGCCGCGCCGTAGTAGCGGGTGAAGAACTCGGCGATCAGCGTCTGTCCGTCGAGGGACGGATTGTCGGACAGCTTCGAAACCAGGTGCAGCTCGAGCTGGTCATGGAAGAACTTACCGGGAAAACTCCAGGACGATTGGATCAGATAGCCCCGGATGCCATCCGCGGCGTAGCGTTTCCAGTCCGCCGCCACCTGGCGGGCGAAGAAGGCGGGGAACTCGGTGTACTTGAGGGCATGGCCCGACTCGACCGGGAATTCGTAGTAGAGCCAGAGGTACAGGGGGCGCTTGCCGCCTTCGCGGGCGATCCATTCGTTGTAGATGTCGGTCTCGTTGAGGCGGGTGGCGGGACACCAGAAGTTGCGGGTCTGGGTGCAGAGCTGGACGGCGATGTTGGGTTCGAGATCGAACCTGGGGTGCCGGGCGGTGCGGGCATAGGCCAGCGCGCCGATCCGGCGGTCTGGATGGGTCTTGGCCACCTCGCGGGCCAGCTTGTTGACGAAGGTGAAGTAGTAGCGGCTGTTATGGCTGTTCGAGTAGCGGCCGTGCCCCTTGCCGTCCTGGATCATGACCTCGGCGGCGGCATCGAGCTGCGCCTGGCACTCCGGACACTTGCAGAACCAGTAGTTGTCGTCCCAGTGGAAGGGGTAGAACGGCCCGCCGATCCACAGCCCCTGGAAATACCGGAGGCTCACATCCTTGGAATCGAAATAGTCCCGCGCCCGCTGGGCGAAGAATTCGAGGGTTCCCGGCTCGGAGAGGCAGGGCTGCGGCGGCGGGTTGTCCGCAGGCGTGAACCAGCCGCGCATCGAACTCCAGGCCGCCCGGTCGTTCTCGTAGCCCTTGGCGAACAGCTCCGGTCGCCGCCCCTGGAACCAGTCCTTCATCGGCGCGGTGGTGCTCCAGTGATGGTCCGGGCGAATCTTGGCCCAGTGATAGAAATAGAGCGACCCGGTCGAGTGGGCGGCCATGAACCGCTCGCCGCCCAGCCGCAGCCGCCGCAGCCAGCGGTTCCATTCGGCGCCGGACACCGTGTCCTCGGGGCCGGCCAGCCGCACGGTATCGCGGCCATGGGCGCCGCCCATATCGAGTTCGCGATAGACCATCGCGGGCTTCCGCCGCACCTCCGGAGTCGCCGCCACGGTCAACGTCGGGCGCGCGTCGTACACCGTTCCCCACTCGCCGGGGCCGTACCAACGCACGCCGCAGTGGTTTTCCAGGAAGTCATAGACGGCATGGCAGGTCGCCATGTCCGAAAACAGGTTCGGGTAGGTCTTGAAGTTTTCATAGTCCACCTTCAGGCCGCGATAGGGCTGGTCGCAGCCCAGCAGGACGATGGCGTCCGGCAGGAAACGGACCAGGTACTCTTGCGACGCGAAGTCGGCACTCTTGAGCTGAATTATTCACAAACTTTTTTGCATGCAAAAAAACGTTTGTGAATAATTCAGGATAGAAGATACCACTAGAAAATCATTTTGGGGGAGGACCGGCCCAAAACCCTAGCATGCAGGAAATGGCTCAAGAGCTTATTATGCACGCCTGCCGGGGAGTGAGGAACGGTTTTATTTCTCCCATGGAGCACAGGCCTTCGCAGCTGGTTCACGCGAAGAGCGTTGAATATTTCTCCATCGCGTCCATGAGGGCCTTTGCGTTTTCGATTGGGATGCCGGGGTACATCCCGTAGATCATCATGAGTCCGCCCTCGGGGCTGCCGAGGGTTTCGACTTCCCTGCGGATGAGATCGTCGACCTCCCTCGGGGTGCCGAACCGGGTGACATTCTGGCGGTCGATGTCGAGCTCGATGCAGGTTTTGCCTTTGAATTTCCGGCGGATCCAGTCGATGCCGTTGACGAGATCCTGAAGGTTGACGACCTCCACGCCGCTGTCCACTAGATCGTCGACCAGGTCGCGGATGTCGCCGTCCGAGTGCATGTGGATTATGCATCCCGCGTCCCGAGCCGGCTTCATGAGCCTGGAGTAGCTGGGCTTTATGTAGGTTCGTAGGTGTTCCGGCGAAAGCATCGGGCCGACCTGCATGCCGAGATCCTCTGGATAGCTCATCCACTCCGCGCCACGCATGATGGAGCATTGTATCAACGCCCTGTTGTGTTCCTCTACGATTTCGATGAGCCGCCACAGGCGCGGTTCTCCGTCGGCCATGTCGCAGATCAGCGCCTCGTAGCCGCGGATGTCGCAGAGGCGCAGGAATGTGTGGCCGTGTGGCAGCCCGCCATAGACCAGCGTGCCGGATGCGGCGGCATTCCTCCGGTTATCAGCGGCCAGGTTTGAACGCGCCTTCTCTTCCGGAGTAAGATCTGGCAACGGCGGCGGCGCATATCTGTCAAACGCACCCCAGTCGGCCAGGGGATGCTTCACAGAAACCGCCGCTATCCCTTCCTCCGGGCTGGCCATAGTGACCCCCCAGGCGTCGACATAAGGCCTTGGCGGAGGCGGCGACTTCCGTCCCGTCTGCGGCGCGGACGGGCGCTTGAAGCCGGGGAACAGATACGGATGGCCTTCCTGCAAATCCTCGAGCGCGGACAAAGGATAGTGGTTGTAGCATGCGCCGTTGATCCAGAACGCCATAGGGATGCGCTCCGGCCGCTCGAAGCGGGCAGCGCGAAGGATGTTTTCTCGGTTGGTCATCATAGAAGCCTTTATATTACGAGCCAATTTCAAAACTCCGAAAACGGCTCAGCTTGGCTTCGCCCTCCACGCCTAAACGGTCGTTATTTATGGAGGATTGCACCACAGTCCGGCTAAACCATCAAGCGTCTCTGCAGGGCGACGACCTTGCCCTGTATCGTAACGGCATCGCCCTTGTAGAACTGGGATTGGAATGCGGGGTTGGCGGGTCTGAGTTCGACGCCGTCGTTCCATAGGTAATAGCTTTTCACGGTAGTCTCGCCGTCCACGAGGGCGACGACGACGTCGCCGGTCCGGATGTCCGGCGTCTGCTTGACAAAGATGATGTCGCCGTCGTAGATGCCGAGATCCCTCATGCTCTCGCCGTTGATCTTGAGGGCGAAGAGTTTTGACTTGTCTGTGTCGCGTCCGCCGACGAAGGAGCTGTCGATGGCGACCGTGCCCTCGCGGAGCTCCGGAGCGTCGAGCGGGAGCCCGGCGCTGATTTTTCCAAGCAGCGGGATTTCAAGCAAATGCAGTTCCACCGCGCTGGCGTTGCCGACGACACGCTGCCTTTTCTTGACAAGGCTTATGCTCCTGGCCTTGGAGCTGCGGTTGAGGTAGCCCTTCTTCTTCAACGCCTTGAGATGGGCGAATACCGTCGATGTCTTGATTCCGAACTTCTCTGCAAGCTCATAGACGGTCGGTGCCATCTTTTCCCTGCGGCCGAACTCCCTGATGAACTCGATGAACGCCTTCTGCTTCTCGGTGAGCTTCTTCATTTGATCCACCCAATTGTTAGGTTTTGAATAATTGCATGCAAATCCGAAGCACGAATCTCGAAACAAATTCAAATCGCCGGAACACTAAATTCAAGGCTCGAGGGAAACGAGAGATTCGAGGGATTCGAACTGTTTTGAAATTTGGATTTTGTTATTCATTAGAGCCAAATTAAGAATGCGGTTGAGCACGGCTCAACCCTCCGCAGTTTTTACATATTCCGAGCTCGGAGGGCGAAGCCATGCTGAGCCGTTTTCGGAGTTTTGAATTCGGCCCATTATTGTTTCGGATTTCGACATTCGGATTTTGGATTAATTTTTATGCGGCCTTGCCGCATCACAAATAGCATCTCCTTACCCTGGTTCCGAATGAGCAGATGATGTCGTATGCGTGTGTGCCCTTGAGCTGGGCCCAGCTTTCCACGGATATTGCGGTCGGTCCCTCTCCGCCGATGCATACGGCCTCGTCGCCGGCCTGCGCGTAAGGAACCTGTTCGAGCGAGACCGCAGTGTAGTCCATCGAGATCCTCCCGAGTATGAAGCATGGTTTGCCGCGGATGAGGACGTGCCCCCTGTTCGAAAGCGCAAGGGGAAGGCCGTCCGCGTAGCCTGCGGAGATGATTCCGACCTTCATAGGCACTGGCAGCGTGTATGTGCATCCGTAGCCGAGGCTCAGGCCTGCGGGGAATTCGCGGACCGACGTCAGCCTTGTCTTGAGCGAGAGCACCGGCCTCAGCTGCAGTATCCTCTGCCCAGCCGAATCGAAGGAGCCGTATAGGTTGATCCCCGTCCTGACGTGCGTGAATGGCGGCCTGCAGGTTATCGATGTGAAGTTGTTTATGGCGTCGCTGTTGGCGATATGCACCTTCTCGAACGAGATTCCGTCCCTGCGCAGCTCCTCCACGATGGCGGTGAACGTGTTGACCTGCCTCAGGGTATATTCGCCGCCGGTCTGGTATGCGATCGGGAAGTGGGAGTATATCCCGTTGAACTTCAGGTTGGGCAGCCCGTATATCTTCTTTACGACCTCGACGGCCTCCGCGGAAAGGATGCCGAGCCTCCCCATCCCGGTGTCGATGGCGAAGTGGCACAGCGCGGTTTTGCCTTGCCTCCGGGCCTCGGCGCTGATGAATTCGGCGATCTCGTAGTTGAAGACGGGGATGATTATGCCGTTCGCGACCGCCTCCGGAACTTCCTCCTTGAGGACGCTCTCATGTATTTGAACCGGGAGGCCTATGTCCTTGAGCTGAAGCGCCTCGTTGAGCTCCGCGACTCCGAAACCGCAGGCGCCGGCCTTCGCGAGCGCCTCGGCGATAGGCCTCACGCCCAGCCCGTAGGCGTTCGCTTTCAGTATCGCTATCACCTTGCACGGCGCGACCGCAAGGCTTATCTTCTCAAAGTTGTCCTTGAGCTTGTCGAGGCTTATTTCAAGCCATACACGGCCCATATCTTTGCTCACGGCCAAACACACCTATATTTATTATATATTATGATATACGTTTAACACCTCCTTTCCGCCTGTCAAGCGTTTTCCAGAGATTCTTTTTGTGTTATGCCCATATGGCTTTTCAGAGCGGGGCGCCGGAAATCTGAACCTTCGGTGGGAAATTCCGGCAGGCGGTTTGATCCGCCTGCCGTTCTTTAAGGTGATTTGCCTGAATTTTACGTAAGGGAGCGAGGCGCAGGGGTTCTCATTCCAAGGCGGGAACGAAGACGGAGTTTTCGACGACGATAGTGTCGATGCCGAAGAGGGTGTTTCCGCCGTAGAGGAATTTGGAGGCGTCGTCGAGCTGGACTTCGACGGTTCTGGTGGAGGATGTAAGGTTCGCCCCGTTTAGGAAGACGTTGGGGCCCACGTCCGGCGCGAAGTTGTTCCGGGCCAGGCCGTCGAGACCGGTGGCCAGGTCGAACTGGCTGTTCCGCAGTTCGTCGGTGAAGGAGGACGGATCGTCCATGAACGCCATGACCATCTGGTCATCGGGGGTCATTGGCATCTCGTCGTTTCCGGGCAGCCACAGGCTTATGTAGGAGCCGGACGAGCCTGTCTGGGAGTTCATGGACGAAATGTCCGCCTGGGTCTTCGCCTCGAGGAGGTTCTCGATGTTGGCCAGGCCGAGCTGCGCGATGATCAGGAATCCCGACATGATCGCCATGATTCCGACCATCGAGACCGCCATCTCGGCGGTCGCCTGCCCTTTTTCATTTATTCTTGTCATAGCATTTGTCATCAAGCATATACTATACCAGACTTCCAAATAAATTAAAGTTTCCCTTCGGGATTTTTCAACGTAGGAACGCCAGGACGAGGATCTGCGCGGCTATTATCCTCATGAACATGGTGGACGCGTAGACGGAGGCGTATGTGACCGAGGGGGCGTCGGTGCCGGTCATGTGGTTCGCGAAGGAGAGTGCCGGCGGATTGGTCATGCTGCCCGATAGAAACCCGCATATCGCCAGGTAGTTGAGCTTCAGGAAGATCCTTGCGAACATACCGACCGTAAGTATAGGCAGGAAGGTGATTATGAGGCCGAGGCAGATCCAATAGACTCCGTCGGCGCTGAGGAGCGTGCCGAGGAACCTTTCGCCGGAGCGCAGGCCGACGCAGGCTAGAAACATGGTTATGCCGACCTCCCTCAGGATCAGGTTTGCGCCGTGGGGCATGAACCAGTTGAGGGGGCCGAGCTGGCCGATCCGGCCGTAGACGAGCGCCGCTAGCAGTGTGCCGCCTGCCAGGCCCAGCTTTGCGGGCACGGAGCAGCCCGGGATGGGGACGGGGACGGCGCCGATTACGAGGCCGGTGATCAGTCCGATGAATATCGGGATGATGTTCGGATGCTCGAGCTCCTTGATGGAGTCCCCTAGCTCCTTCGCCGCCTCGCCGATCTTCTGTTCGTCGCCCACAAGCGTGAGCCTGTCGCCGAACTGCAGCTTCAATGACGGCCTGGCCAGGAGTTCGATGCCCGCGCGGTAGACCCTTGTCACCCTCACGGAGAAGCGCCCGTTGAGATCGAGTTCGCCGATGGTTCTGTTCACCGCGTTTTTCGATGTGACGGCCGATGTCTTTACGGCGACATTATTATCCACGGCGCGTAGGTCGATGTCGGTGATGTCGCCGGCGAGGAGCGCGATGTCGGCGGCGGCCTCCCTGGAACAGACCA
This sequence comes from uncultured Victivallaceae bacterium, assembly GCA_964636325.1. GTDB lineage: Bacteria > Verrucomicrobiota > Lentisphaeria > Victivallales > GWF2-50-93 > CAZWRV01. The sequence continues at coordinate 21,608 of CAZWRV010000005.1, forward strand.
CATGGACTATGTCGCCCTGCTGGAGGACGGTCTCGTCCATAGGGACGGAAATCGAGCCGTCCCTGAATATCCTGGATATCACGAAGTCCTGCTTGACAAGCCTATGCAGCTCGGCCACGCTTGCACCCACAAGCTTGCGGTTGCTGACGAGGATGTTGAAGTTCGAAGGTGCCGGCATTATCACGGCCTTCTCCTTCTCAAAGGCGTCAATCTCCGCCGGGATGTCGACCTTGAAGCCCTTCTTGAGCGCCAGCATCGTGAGGATTATCCCGAAGATCGCGAACGGATACGACATCGCATACCCGATGCCCGCCAGCTTCACAAGGTCTGTGGCGCCGGGCTTCGCCTCGATGATGATCTGCTGGGCCGCGCCAAGGCCGGGGGTGTTCGTGACGGCGCCGGACATCGTGCCTGCAAGCACCGCGACCGGCAGCTTTGTGACGACAAGGATTGCGCATGCGGTTAGGAAGCCGAGAAGTACGACAACCGCCGCCATTATGTTGAGCTTCAGCCCCTGCCTCCTGAAGGACGCGAAAAAGGCGGGGCCCGTCTGGACCCCGATGGTGTAGACGAAAAGCATCAGCCCGAATTCCCTTATGAAGTCGAGCAGATGTTCCTCGAAGCCCATCCCGAAGTGGCCGGCCGCAAGCCCGGCGAACAGCACGCCGGCAATCCCCAGCCGGACCGAGAATATCCTGATCCTTCCCAGCGCCATCCCGACAGCGATGATGAGGCTCAGGACCAGTATCGTATTCGAGACGGAGCTCTTCGTGAAAAGCAAAACCAGCCAGTCCATGCGTTGTCCCAGGGGTGAATAGTGAAGCAATCGCGGCGAATAGTCGCCGCGCACAGTAGCCATTTAAAGTCTGCCGGCATCCGGTATCCGTCCTTCACCTGTCCAGCCTTATCCTCGGATCCGCGACGATATATAGGAGGTCCGCAACTAGGATGCCCAGGAGTGTGAGGGCGCTGCCGAAGCCGAAGATCGCCATAAGGAGCGGGATGTCCCTGCTGCTGAGCGCCTGCATGGATAGCCAGCCCATGCCGGGGATGTTGAAGATGTATTCCAGGATTATGCTTCCCGCGATCAGGCCCGGGAGAAGCTCCGCGAACAAGGTGATCAGCGTTATGACCGCGTTGCTGAAGGCGTGCTTCATGATCACGGCGAATTCGGAAAGACCCTTGGCGCGGGCCGTACGGATATAGTCCTGCCTGATGACGTCGAGCATCCCCGCCCGGGCATAGCGCGAGAGGCCCGCGAACCCCGCATAGCTGAGGCAGAAGACAGGGATGACATAATATTTCATGGAGTCGAAGATTATCTGCCAGGTGCCCTTGCCCCACGTCGGATCGCCGCCTATGCCCTTCAGCGGAAACAGCGGTATCTTGCCGCCTTCGCACAATGTCGCCTGCAGGAGCAGCGCAAGCCAGAACCCCGGTATGGAATACAGGAAGAAAAGGAAGAATGTTATCCCTTTCTCGAGGCGGGAGTCCCTGCTGACGGCCGAATGTATCCCCACCGGGATGGCAAGCAGGTAGGTGAGAAGTATCGCCATCAGGTTGAGCTTCACCGTGACCGGCAGCTTCTCCAGGATCACCTTGCCTACCGGCCTGCCCTTCTCCACGGAGACGGACTCGCCGAGGTCGAAGCCGAAAAGCATGTCCTTGAGCCACAGCGCGAAGCCCACGTATACCGGATCGTCCAGGTGCAGCTTCTGCCGCATGGACTTGTTCTGTATCGGAAGCCCCTTGTCCACGGAGAGCCCCTGCGACGAGGCCGACGAGGCGTCCCCGAAGAAGGAGCTCCTCGTCGGATCGCCCGGCGCCTTGCGCAGCAGGACATAGCTGACGAACATGATGACGAACAGCGTAAACGCCGCCATCAAAAGCCGTTTAATGATGTAGCGGGACATTGAATTCCATGCGACGCAATTTAATTTTCGAGGGAATCCGGATATTATACTCAGCCATGGTGAAATATTCAATATTCAACTCTCAGCGCTCAATATCCAGGCATAAGCCAAGACAACTTGAGAATTGAAATTTGATGTTTGATTGTTGACAATATGACTTCGAGCATTATAGCCTGACCATGTTTTTCATCCTAGTTTTGAACGTCCTGTGCATCTTCCTGATGATGGTGCCCGGCTACGCCGCGGTGAAGCGCGGCTATTTTTCTGAGAGCACCTCGGCGGCGCTTTCGATGCTGCTCGTGAACTTCATATATCCGTGCCTCATATTCCATTCGATCCTGCACGGGTTCACGTTGAAGGCGCTGGTCTCGAGCTGGACACTTCCGGCCGCATGCCTCGGGGTGATGTCGCTCGGCTGCCTGATCGGCTCCGCCGCGGCGAGATTCGTCAAGTTCCGCTCCGAGGACGAGAAGACAAGCTTCATATATCTGAGCCTGATGAACAACTACTCCTTCCTTCCCCTGCCCCTGGTGATGGCGGTCTTCGGGGACGAAGGGGTGGCGGCGCTGATATTCTCTTCGCTCGGCGCCGAGCTTGCGGTATGGACGCTCGGGGTCTTCGTCCTGCACGGCAGGACGTTCTCGTGGAGGAACCTGCGGCATCTTGCAAGCCCCCCGCTCCTCTCGCTCTACCTGGCCGTGGCCCTGCTGGCCGTATTCCAGCTCGTCGGAACCGATCCTAGGGAGGTCCTCGAGTCCAAGCAAAGCTTCGTCCCGTTCTACATCTTCGGCACGGTGAAGTCCGTCGGGCTGGCTACGATCCCCATCGCCATGATCATCGCGGGCGCAAGGATGGCCATGATAGACCTTTCGGGGCTCAACGATCCGCACGCATGGTTAGTGTCGGCACTGCGCCTCATCGTCATTCCGCTGGCCTGCATCGCCATCCTCAAGCTCATCCCCCTGCCTCACATGACCGTAAGCATAATCACGGTCGTCGCGGTGATGCCCGCCGCGCTCGCCAGCATTCTCATGAGCGAAATCTACGGCGGCGACAAGCACTTCATGGCGCTCTCGGTCTTCATGACGCACGTGCTCTCCATCGCCACTATCCCTACGATGCTCGCAATATTCCTGAAATGATTTCAGATACGGAAAAATACGGCCCAAAGATGCCCGTCCGCCCTGGCGGATTGCGGTCTTTCGATTTTGCTCCGCATCCTCTTGGAGAGCCTTCGATACCCCGGTATCGGCGGCCTCTCAGAATACGGAGCAATTCCCGAAATCTCCGCAATCAAAATGTAAATTTTTCAGGCTAAAGGAGTATAATTCACGCCCCTTATCCTTGAAGGGCCGGGAATGATGGTTGAAGCATTAGGATCTGTCCGCCTGTTCCAGGCGTGGATCGCGAGGACATTTTCCCTGCCGGGCTTGAGCAGACCTTTTGGGAGCAGGTAGCGTCTTCTGATGAGCCAGGCTGTTTCCGGACTGGTGTTTCCGGGATTGAAGGAGCCGAGGCGAACGCCGTTCAACCAGGTGTCGTCATAATCATGGACCGCGCCAAGATCAAGCTCCAATCCTTCAGTGGCAAAGCCGGCCGGCACATTGAAACGGACACGAATCCAGGCAGGGCTCGGCAAAACCAAGCTGCCGCCCAAGGAGACAGTTTTCCATTCGGACTCGATGAAATCAATCTTGTTCCATCCCTCCGCAGGTTCACGCTTGCCAACCCATGCCAGGGCGATGCCGGTCCTTGCGAATTCGATACGCGCTTCCGGATCAACGGCGGGAAGGGAAGGGCGCAAATCCGTCTTGGCGGCCTTTAGATGCAAAGTCGCCGTGCGAAGACCATTTGAAGCAGCCTTGAAGGTGATCAGTCCCGGCTTGTCGGACGCCAGCAGCAATACCTGGCAGAGGCCGTGGTAGACGCGGTGCTGCGTCTCCTTGTCGGATTCATGGCAATGTGAATTGCCGTTGCCTGCGCCGAGAAAACGCGCGGAGCCTTCAATTTCGAAGCGGATCATGTTGTCCGCGTCAGGAACAACTCTTCCGGCCTCGTCAAGAACGGCGACCTTGATGATTGCGGCATCTTCTCCATTGGCGCATATTGTCTTTCTTTCAGGGTAGAGTGCGAGTTTTGCAGGCGCGCCCGTCGTTTCGACTTTATTTTTCATCGTCAGGCGCCCCTTCCGGTAAGCTTTGGCGAGAAGAGTGCCCGGCACATATTTCACCTGCCATTCGAGGTGGCCGTTGACAGGCATTTTTTTACGCCCCTGGCTTATGCCGTTGAGGAAAAGCTCGACCTCGTCGCAGTTCGAAAAGCACCAGACCGGAACTTCCTTCCCTTCCCTGCCGGACCAGTTCCAATGAGGGAAAATGTGAAGGACATCATCGGAGCTCCAGCACGACTTGTAATAGTAGAAGCTGTCCTTGGGGAATCCGCAGGTGTCGAGAATTCCGAAGTTGGAGCTTACACATGGCCAGCCTGCCGGAGTGGGTTCTCCTCTGTAGTCAAATCCTGTCCAGGGAAATGCCCCTGCTACAAAATCGCGGTCGGACACCGCGCGCCAGGAATTTTCAGCGGTGCCCCCGAATTCGGGGAAATTGATGTCGTAGGCGGAATAAATCCCCCTTGATTTGTCATCGATGTATTCTCCGCGCATCGAAAGTGCGGCGCAGGTTTCGCTTCCGAGCATCGGTTGTCCGGGGAACTTCCGATGATATTCGTCGTATTTGGATGCGCTGTAATTGCATCCCATCACATCCAGGACCGGTGAGACAGGCTCACCCCAGCAGCCGTTCATCGCCAAGGTTACGGGGCGGGACTTGTCCAGGCAGCGGACAATCCTCTTCATGCTGCGGATGATGCGCATTCCCATCTTTGAGCCCTGCAGCGTCTCCTCATTTCCCAGAGACCATATGATGACGCTGGGATGGTTGCGGTCGCGTCGGACCATGCTCTCAAGCTGCCGCCGTCCATCCAACGTGCTGTTCATGCATCGGGTTTCATCCATCACCATCATGCCGAGGCGGTCGCAGGCGTCGAGGAACGCCGGGGCCGGCGGATTATGGGCGCAGCGCCAGGCGTTGGCGCCCATCTCCTTCAGCTTCCTGATGCGAAACTCGAAGAGGCTGTCGGGCACCGCCACTCCGACGCCAGCATGATCCTGGTGATTGGACGTCCCCTTGATCTTGAGAGGTTTTCCATTGAGGAGAAATCCGAGGTCCGGATCAAAAAGGATGCTTCTCACGCCAAAGGAAGTCACGACTTCGTCAACTCTGTTATGATTCACCGACACGGCAGCCTTCAATTGGTAGAGTGTCGGACTGTCTACCGACCATAGCCTTGGCTCTTCAAGTTTCAGCCCCGAGGTAATTGCCTGTTCCTGTCCGGCCTTGATGCTGATCGGCGATGCGGCCTGGGCCACCTTCCTGCCGGAAGGATCAAGTACGGTGAGGGAAATTTCCGCGACGGCGTCTCCCTCTCCGGCATTGACAATCTCGGAGATGATTTCCAGATCGGCATGGCGATGATCCCGGCTGAGGTCGGCGGTGACAAAGACACCCAATGGCGCGAAATGCAGCTCATCGGTGATCGTAAGCCAGACATGGCGGTAAATTCCCGCGCCCTCATACCACCATCCTTCGCCTTCAGTGGCGTCGACGTGGACCGCCAGGACATTCTCGTCGCCGTATATCGCCTGGTCGGTGATGTCATAGTGAAAACTTATGTAGCCGCTTGGTTCATGCCCCAGCCTGTGGCCGTTGAGAAAGACTGTCGCATTCCTGAATATGCCTTCGAACTCCAGATAAAGCCGCCTGCCCTCGTGCCTGGCAGGCAAAAAGAATGTCTTGCGGTACCATGCGACGCCTGTCGGCAGATATCCATGGCTCGGTCCCGCGTCAAGACTGAAGATTCCTTCCACGGCCCAGTCGTGCGGGAGATCCACCTGGCGCCATGACGAATCGTTGAATTCAGGACGGGCCGCTCCTTGGAAAGCTCCGGCCTTGGCCCAGCCCCAGCCATAGGATTCACCGACGGTTTTCGCTTCCGGAAACGGAATCTCGCCCAGATGGAAACGCCAGCCCTGATCCATGAGAAGACGCTCGCGATTATTTGTCTTTCCCTTAAGAATGCTCATATATTTGCTCCGCTTATAAACACATATTGCCATAACTTTTAAATGCGATTTAAACAAGTTATATTATACCGCATATAATCTTTGCAAGGGAGCATCATGAAGCTTTTGTCCAAAATATTCCTCCTTGTCGCAGTTTGCGCAATGGGCGGCATGGCCTTTGCCGCGGGTGGGAAGCCGGCACTCAAGGGCGTGATCGTCCTCGACATCCCGCACGGCGAATCCTATGTCATGCAGATGAAGGCGCAGGTCACGGTCTACAAGATCGTCAAGGACTCGAAGCAGAAAAAGCTCGCCGACCAGAAGTTCCCGCTTTCTTTCGACGAGGCCGCGAAGGCTACGGTGGTCGTCTTCGAATTCAAGAACCTCGACCTGAACGACGGCGATTCCGTCGTGATAGAGGGCCGCTTCGTCGGCAAATGGCGCGAGAAGGACACAGTCTTCATCGACAAGTCCCAGCCGATAGTACTAGAGAAGAAGGACGATTCGTTCTTCGACGCCGGCAGGTTCAAGCTGAAGATGAACGCCACCGACGAGCAGGTCCCGAAGAAAGTCCCCATCCCTGTGCGGATGGGGGTCAAGTGAACGCATCTGCCGCAGTTTTGTTCCTCAGCCATCTGCAGTAGACCGACAGGGATGAGAATCCGAGAGCTTCCGCTATCTCGCTTTTGTTGAGGCCCTTTTTCAAAAGTTCGTCCGTCTTTTTCAATCTGCATTCGTCAATATATCCGTGCACCGATTTCCCCGTGATCTTCTTGAAGGTCCTCAGGAAGTGGAACTTGCTGTATCCGGAATAGCGGGCGAGGTTGTCGAGGTTGAGGCCTTTTCCCCCGGAGGCTGAGATGTTGCCGGTTATGCTCCTGATTATCTCGTCGATGTGGGAGCCCGGCGAAGACGGAATCTCGGCCAGTCCGTATCCCTGTTCGACCGCGGCCATGAGCAGCGACAAGAGCGCGGATATTACACGCATCCGTCTGAACGGTTCGGGGGCCTTTTTTATGCGGGACACGCCTGTCCAAGTCCTGCTGAGAAGAATCGAGGCCGCGGAATCTCCGATGACGAAGGAATGCCTCGCCGGAAATCTGTCACCGTTGACGTCCAGTATCCTGGCGACCGCCTTCTCCTCGAGTAGGGATATCCACAGATGGGTTCCGTGCGGGGCGTGCGGCGGATATGAATTGTCGTGGGGTTCGTATGAGTCGAACAGGAAGACCGCGCCGGGATTGCACGGGTATGCCTTCCCGTCGAATCCGTAGAGGCCCTTCCCGGAAAGCGAGAACAGAATCTCCCTGTGGGGGTGCCTGTCCTGGTGCCTTGCCATCCATTCCTCGTGGGCCGAATGGCGGAGGGGACGGGAATCGGGCGGAAAAAGCGAGCTCACAATCCTCCAGCCGTCATAATCCATAAGCAGTTCAAGCATCCGGGCGCTGAAGAAAAGATTTTCCATTGGCGGTGAATAATTCTGGTTTAATAGCAAAATAGCAATTATTGCACGATATAAGCAATAAATGCACCTTGACGCTATTTCAAGCGCAAAGTAAAATTTATCCGTGCAGAAAATCTGACTCATCTAAGCAATAATTGCTCAATATTATAAGGAGACGGCGATGTACAGGCATTCCAAGGAAGAGATCGAGGGCGTCAGCAAGGTTGTGGCTTCAGGCTCATGGTTCCGCTACTATGGTGACGCTTCCCACTGCCATGCCGTGGACACGTTCGAGTCGAAGATGAGGGAGTATTCCGGAGCGAAGCATGTGCTTGCCACCAGCAGCTGCACGGGCGCGCTCATCTCGTCCCTGGCCGCGATGGGGATAGGCCCCATGGACGAGGTGATAGTCCCCGGATACACTTTCATCGCGACCGCCGCCGCAGTTATCGCCGCGGGGGCCGTGCCGGTGATAGCCGAAATAGACGAAACGCTCACGATCGACCTGGAGGACGTCCGCAGGAAGATTTCTCCGCGCACGAAGGCGGTGGCGGCCGTTCACATGCTCGGATACCCTTGCAACATGGACGCCCTGATAAAGCTCGGAAAAGAGAAGAAGATAATGATCCTTGAGGACGCCGCCCAGGCGGTCGGGGCGTCATACAAGAAGAAAATTCTCGGAACCATAGGCGACATGGGCTGCTACAGCCTCCAGTGGCACAAGATAATATCATCCGGCGAAGGCGGCTGCGTACTGACCAACAGCCAGGATTTGTATGAGAGGGCCGCGATATACCACGACGACGCCCACTGCTTCAGGGGGATCGACAAGGGAATCCCGGCCTTCCCCGGAGTCAACTACAGGATGAGCGAGGTCGCCGGAGCGCTCGCATGCGCCCAGATGGACCGTCTGCCTGGAATCCTCGCGGATCTCAGAGCTGTGAAGAAGAAGATGATCGCCTCGCTCGGGGACATATCTCCGTTCAAGGTGGCGCCGAGCAACGACTCGAAGGGGGACGCGGGGACGACCCTGACGATACAGGCGCCTTCCGCGAAGGCGGCCGCCGCCTTCGCCGCCAAGACCGGATGCGGCAGCATCTTCGACAACAAGGCCACCAACTGGCACTACTACTACCACTGGGACTACATACTTGAGAAGCGCTCGGCCTCCGGATGCGGATTTCCGTGGAAGGTCGGCGGCTGGGAAAGTCCGGTTAAATACAGCAAGGACATGTGCCCGAATACCTTGGACATACTGGGGAGGAGCTTCAATTTCGGAGTCAGTCCCGCCGCAAAGGAAAGCGACATCAAGGCGTTTGCGGAAAAGATCATCAAAGGAATTAAATAACAGGAGAGCCGATCATGAAGGGCGTTTTCAGATTCTCGTTCGGGCCATGGAACATCCACGAGGGGGCTGATCCTTTCGGGCCGCCGGTTAGGGACAGCATCGCCTTCGAGAAGAAGCTTGAACTCTACAAGGGGCTCGGCTTCGACGGAGTGCAGTTCCACGACGACGACGCGGTCCCGAACATGAACTCACTCACCGGGGCGGCAATAAGGAAAGAGGCCGCAAAAGTCCGCAAGATGCTTGACAAGCAGGGGCTTGTGGCGGAATTCGTCGCCCCGCGCCTCTGGGAGGACAAGCGGACGATTGACGGCGGCTACACCTCGAACTGCCCGGAGTGCCGGAAATACGCGCTCGAACGGTCTGAGAAAACCATAGACATTGCCAACGAGCTGGGGACGAAGAACATCGTCCTCTGGCTCGCGAGGGAGGGCACCTACATAAGGGAGTCGAAGGACTCCGTCGAGGCGGTCAGAAGGATCGCCGCCGCCGTCCAGGCGATGCTCGACTACGACAAGAACGTCAGAATAATGATAGAGTCCAAGCCTAACGAACCGATGGACCATACGTACGTCCCGACGATAGGCCATGCCATCGGCATCGGCCTTCTCACCAGCGATCCTGACAGAGTCGGCTGCCTTATTGAGAGCGCCCACGCGATCCTCGCCGGCCTCGACCCGTCCGACGAAATGGGCTACGCGCTCGCCCACAAGAAGCTCTGGAGCGTCCACCTCAACGACCAGAACGGACTCAAGTTCGACCAGGACAAGTCCTTCGGCTCCGTCGATCTGCGCAGGGCGTTCAACCAGGTGCGGATACTGGACCGCCACGGCTACGGGAACGGCGGCGAATGGGTCGGGCTCGACGTCAAGGCCATGAGAACCCAGAAGGCCGAGGCCGCCACGAAGCATCTGAGGAACAGCAGGCTAATCTTCCTGAAGCTTCTTGAAATCAGCAGGTCGCTGGACGACAAGGAGATGGGCAGGATGATAAGTGACAGGGACTACGAGGAGCTCGACCTCTATATCATGTCGAAGCTGATATCCTGATGAAAAGATTCATGGCACCTTGGAGATGGGAAAGGTCAAATAAGGAGTTCCGCGGTGAGTGCATTGAAATGCGGGTTCGGACGTGAGGACATAACCCCTTCCCTCGGGGTACGGCTCGGCGGCTACGGGGTGAAGGAGCGTCCCGCGGAGGAGATTCTCGACCGTCTTCATTCGACCGCGATGGTCATGGAGCAGGACGGGCTACTTGCGGCGGTGATAAATCTCGACTGGATATGCATAGAGGAGGACATCGTCGATCGCATCAGGGGGATGGTGAACCATAAGACAGGCATACCCGGCCCTAACGTCACGGTATGCGCCACGCACAGCCATTCGGTGCCGAACACGCTTAACTTCTGGGGCTGGGGCGACCGTGAGAACGCCTATGTCGATTCCGTGATGCCTGAAATTGTCCGGTCGGTCGAGCTCGCCATGGCGGACCTCAGCGAAGTCGAAGTCGGATTCGCAGCGACGGAAAGCCTGGTGGGCGTCAATCGGCGCGGCATAGCCGAAAACGGCGCGGTGAACTTCATCGCTGCGCCGGACGGCCAGTTCGATCCGACAATGACCGTCGCCCATTTCAAAAAGAAGTCCGGCGAAGCGTCGGGTATAATCGTTCATTATGGCGCGCATGGCACGGCCATGGGCTGCAACCGCATTGTCTCCAGGGACTGGTGCGGTGTGATGAAGGACCGCATAGAGCCGCAGTTCGGAGCGCCGGTACTCTTCTTGAACGGGTCCATCGGCGATGTTGGACCACGGACCAACTACCGCCAGCAGGGCGGCCTCTCCGCAGGCGTCGGCGACGGCGTCCATGCCGTCCGTGAAGTCGGATACCGCGCGGCCACCGACGCGATCAGGGCGCTGCTGTCCATCAGGGAATGGCGGAAGGAACTGGAACTCGGCGTACTTGTGGAGGACATCTTCATCCCTTACGCACCGCTCACGGACCTCGCAATCGCGGAAGGCGAAAAGTCGAGATGGGAGCCGAGAAAGGACGAGTGGGGCACTCCGATGTGCGAATACATGCACAACTGCGCGGTGATCGAAGCCCACAGGCATCCTTTGCTCAAGGGAAGAAGCTTCAAGCAGGTCATCACACGCATAGGTCCGCTGGCGATCGTGCCCATGCCCGGCGAAATGTTCTCCGGCATCTCCTTGAGAATCAGGAAGGACAGCCCGTTCCAGTTCACGCTCTGCTGCAGCGTCTCCAACGGATCGCTGTCTTATCTCCCTACCCGCGAGGCCAGGCATCGCGGCGGCTACGAGACATGGGTGGGAAGGGCCGCCGACGCATATCTTCTCGCGGACAACGTGGACGACGCCCTCGTCTCGGAAAACCTGAAACTGCTGAGAAAGCTGGGCTGAAGATTCCGGCGGCATCCGGGAAAATCCTGATGCCGCCTGCCGTTTATATCATCCGGCTTGACGCAATATCCTTAATCCGTCACGGGTTCGTGGATCGGATTTCCGCTGTGCTGTTCAGATCCGCAGCATGCCGGGCGGTGCGCTTGTGCCATGCTTCTTGAAGGGCGCCTCCAGCATGATCCGTCTGCGCGGAGCGTTTGGATGCTTCATGCGCCATCCGAGCAAGCGCACGGCTTCACCGCCCAGTTCTTCAAGCGGGACAACGGCTGTCGTGACGGGTTCGTCTGGCGTGATCGAGGATATCCCGTCGAAACCGGTGACGCTGACATCATCCGGAACCTTGAGCCCGCGGGCCCGCAGGAAGCGGATGACTGTCGCTGCCATGAAATCGTTATACACCGCCACGGCGGTCCATCCGCGTCCGTCCGAACCGTTCCGCTCAAATAATCTGGCCATGAGTTGGTCTGTCGTCCGAGGAGCCATCGCAAAAGGCTCCTTGCAAACGAAGTCGTCAGGAATGGTGGCTCCGCCTTCTTGCAGCCCCAGGCGCAGCCCTTCCAGGCGCTCATTTGCCTGGGGAGAGTCCGGCCCCACGAACGCAACTTTCCGATGTCCGAGGGAGGCCAGATGGCTGCCGATCGACCGGGCCGAGCCGACATTGTCGATCTTGACCACGTCCGTACCGGGTATTTCAAACAGGACGCTGACCCATGGGACAGGGCAGGCGATGTGTCCGCCCCGAAGGATATTCTCATCCGACAAGAGCCAGATTACGCCGTCCACCTGTCTGCGAAGCACGACCCGCGGCAGGGTCTTCCCCACCCTTGGAACCATTACGATCTCATTGTCCATCGCTTGCGCGCCGTCCCATATGCCCTTCAATATGCGCTGGTTGAAATCCATGCCTTCGGAACACTGGGAATACAGGTTCCAGGCTATGACGCAGATGACTTTGGACTCGTGGTGCGTCCCCGAGGCGAGCGAGCGCAGCCTGCGAGCCTCGTAGCCGGACTCAGGGTTGTAGCCTTGCTCACGCGCCACCCCCAAGATTTTCTCGCGCAGCTTCTTTCCGACTCCGCGCAAATTCCGCAGCGCACGGGAGATCGTCATGCGGGAGACCTTGAATTTCCGGGCAAGCTCGGCCTGGGTTATGCTCATATTCGGCCCCCTTACGGTGTGAAAGGCAATATTTTGTAGTTAAGGTTAACTATACCACTGCCGGAATATCTTGTCAAGGCGGATAACAGGAACTTGGAAGATATATTCTCCTCGTGGGTGATAATTGAGCGTTACCTCAGGCTGGAAATATTTCAGAATATTTTTTTATATCCTCCTTGACTAAGATGGAGGAGCGTGTTAAAATTAGGTTAACGATAACGTTATTCAGGGGAGATTTATCACCATGCGCCAGATCCAAGCAAGCCTCCGTATCGCCAAATGCCTTCTGTCCGCCTGCATTCTACTGCTTCTCGCAGGGGCCGCCGCCGCCTATGTCGCCATAGTGAACAAGACAGACAACGCGGAGATACATGTTGTGCCGGCTCCGGGCAAAGTTGTCATTGACGGAGACTTGGGCGACTGGGACATGTCGGGGGCGATCCTGATGTTCATGGACGAGGGCGGCAAGGGCGTCTATTCCGTGCGCGGGGCGATGATGTATGATGCGGACTATCTCTATGTCGGGGCGCAGGTGAAAGATCCGACGCCCATGGTGAACAACTATGCGTTCGGCGGCGAGTATAACATGTCCTGGAACGCAGACGCCATCCAGCTGCGCTTCCTGGCGGTTCCGGGCGCGCAGTCGAAGGCGTCGCTGCAGACCGGCGGGCATATTCCGCCCGAGCTTGACAAATGTATAAACCACATAACCCTTTGGTATTCCACCCAGGACAAGAAGGCCGGCTATGTGGCGATGTATACGCTCGGATTCAAGGACATGGTCCTTAATCCGCAAGGAGTCGAGGGGGCATACAAGGCGGATGCGGACGGCAAAGGCTACAGCATGGAATACCGGATTCCCTGGAGCGTGCTGCGTGCGGCGCGTCCGTTCGCCGCCGGCGACACCGCGCAGGTGCAGTGGCAGCTCCACTGGGGCAACGATCGGGGGACGGAAGTCCGCTGCGGCATGACCGACGTTCGAAATGCCGCCAGCGGCGATCTCGGGTACATGGGGCCGTGCTCCTGGGGCACGGCCGTCTTCGAGAAGAGCGGCAACCTGAAACTTGCGGCCAAGTCCGTGGTCGGACGTGCCGCCGGACACATTCCCGTCACGTTCAAACTAGAGAAGGACGGCAAGGTCAGCCTTGCCATCTGCGACGCCGGGGGAAAGCTCGTGCGCACATGCCTCGGCGCCGAGCCATACAAGGCGGGGGAGCAGACATATCTGTGGGACGGTCTCGATGACTTCGACAAGCCCGTGCCGGCCGGCGCCTACACCGCGAAGATCCTTGCGCACGAGGGCATAAGCCAGAAGCTTGTCTGCGACATCGGGATCACCGGCACTCCACCCTACCAGACCGAGGACGGCACCGGCGGCTGGGCGGGCGACTACAACTGCCCGTTGTATGTGGCGACCGACGGCGATGTAGTCGTGCTCGGCACCGGCAACGGGGAGGCCGCCCCGGCCACAATCGGCACGGATCTTGACGGGAGGAAAAAATTCGGTTCTGCGGCCAAGGGCGCCGCGCTTGCACTACACGGGGGATGCGGCTATTTAATGATCCGTGACGGCAGGCTTGTGAAGTTCGATCTGGCCAGCGGTTCGCTCAGTCCCTTCAAGAGCGGCAAACCGGAGGCCGCTATTCTGACGAAGGAGGAAAAGGAGACCAAGGAGGAGTGGAGCGCCCGAGCCTGGTCGATCAAGGCCCTGGCGGTGGCGGATACCGCCACGCTGGTGTTAAGCTGCCAGTCGGCCAACCAGCTTGTGCTGATCGACATGGAGACAGGCGCGCCCAAGGGGGTTCTGGATCTGAAAGCGCCCGGCGGCCTCGCCGCCGACGGCAAAGGCAACCTTTACGCGGTCAGCGAGAACGCCGTGGGCCGCTACGACATGTCCGCCAAAACGTTTTCCCCTATCGTCAAGGATCTGGACGCCCCTCAGCACCTGGCCTGCGACAAGGAAGGAAACATCTATGTCTCGCTCCATGGAAATACCATGCAGGTGTGGAAGCTTGCGCCGGACGGAAAAGTCCTCCTGAAATACGGCAAGGCGGGCGGGCGTCCATTGGTCGGGAAGTATGATCCGAGCGGCATGCTCAAGCCTTACGCAATCGCCGTGGACCGGAACGGCAGGCTCTGGGTTGCCGAGGCGGACGACATCGGCCGCAGCTACTTCGAATGCGATCCGAAACGCTACTCGGCATGGAGTCCGGACGGCACGTTGTGGAAGGAGTTCTTCGGTTCCATCTCGTATTCCATGCGCGGCTATGTTGACCCGGCGGAACCGCAGTTCGTCTATGTGAATTCCGTCCGTTACTCCGTGGACTACGATAAAGGGACATGGGGCGTCGACTCTATCATCATGCGGCCGAGCGAGGACAACGGCGTGAAGTTCGGCTGTCCGGCCGGACATGGCGGTGCAAAGTTCATCAACTATAAGGGGCGCAAGTTCCTATGGGCCGGCGGAGCCGAGCCCGGCAGCGTGCTTTACGAGCAGGTGGACGGCCGCTTCCTTCCGCGCCTCGCATTCAATTCGCCTAAGAAGGAGAACTGGTGGCTGGACGACAACAACGACGGGCATGTGCAGGCGGAGGAGATTCGCGCGGGCAAGCCCTTGCCGGGCATCTGGCTCGGCCATCCGATGGACGATCAGTTGAACATCTACCGGGAAGACGGCGTGCAGTGGCACGCCCAGGGCGGATCCAAGACTACTAAGCCCTACAGCATCGTGCGCTGGGACTTCCTCGGGTTCAACGACAAGGGCGGACTGCGCTACGGCGACCCCGGAAAACCGACGCGGATCGCCGAGGATCAGGACGGCGGCGCGGTCTCCTGCTACATCCCCGACGCTGAAGGCAACGTCTACGTTCTGGTGTCCGGCGGTTCCCTGGAGCGCGGCCAGCGGGAGCAGGGTTCCGGCCACCGAGTCGTAGCCTTCTCCGCCAAGGGCGTCAAGATGTGGGAGTATCACAATGTGCACTGCGCCTTCGCCTGGACGTCAGACGCATACAAGCCCGGGACGCTGGTCGGCGCCTGCAACTTCTCCTCCGGAACCACTCCCGATCTGATCTCGCTGACCGGCTACTACGGGCAGTATTTCCTGCTGGACAAGAAGGAGGGGCTTTTCGTGGACGCGCTCGGCGAGGATCAGCGCAGCGCATACAAGCTTGATCAGCACATGGTCCTTACCGAGAACTTCAACGGTGCCATCTTCAGGCATCCGAAGAACGGCAAGACCTACTTCCTGGGCGGAGACGCCGACCAGCGCCTGTGGGAGCTGACCGGCCTGGACACGATGAGACGGCAGGATATCAAGATCGAGGTTGCCCCGGCGATGGTCGGCAAGGCCGAGGCGGCTGCGAAACAGAACTTCGAGGCGCAGCAGGCGGCCGTAGGCAAGAAGCTGGCTAAGCTCCAGCGCCTAAAGGGAGCAGCGGCGGACGGCAAGTACGACGAATGGAGTTCTTCGCAGGCACTGCCGATCTGCATGGAGGGCAATCGTATCGCCCAGGCCCAGGTCGGCTATGACGACAGCAGCCTCTACGTCCGCTTCCAGGTCTCCGACGAGTCGCCGTTCCTTAACACCCCGTCGGATCAGCGCCTTCTCTTCAAGACCGGCGACAGCGTGGAGATCAACCTGGCCACTGACACATCCAAGCGTCCTGTCCGCGGTCAGAACCAGCAGGAAATGCGTGCGGGAGACATGCGCATCATCGTGGCCCGTACAGCTGACGACAAGCTTGTCGCGACGCGCTACCGCTATGTCACGGCCGACAAGGAGAAGCCGAACTCATTCAGCGTCGAAACCAAAAGCTCCGGCAAGGATACCCTCGACGACGTGGTCGCTTGGAACGACCTGCCCATGCATGCCAAGGTGGAAAAGGACGGCTATGTCGTGGAAGTGGCTGTCCCTTGGGCAGCAATCGGCGTGACGCCGAAAACCGGCCTGGCGCTGCTCGGCGATGTCGGCGTCATATTCGGCAACGAGGGCGGCAACAAGAACGCCGTCCGCTACATGTGGTCCGACAAGAGCCCAGAGGTTTCAATCAACAACGACATCCCGTCCGAAATACGGATACATCCTAACCAGTGGGGAAGCTGGATTTTGGAGTAAAAAGAGGAAGGGAGGCAGATCATGAATCAACGCAAGGCGGAAACCGCTCGATTCACTTTGATCGAACTGCTTGTGGTGATCGCGATCATCGCGATACTGATGGCGATTCTTCTGCCCGCCTTGCAGAACGCCAAGGAAACGGTCAGGATAGCCGCATGCGCCAACAATCAGCACCAGCTGTCCCTGGCAGTTTTCAGCTACCACAACGAGTGCAACAACAAGCTTTATCCGGGAGTCTCAAATCTGTCGGTATATGGCGGCTCTTATCCATCAATGGATGTTTGCCACACCGGCTGGTGGCAGACACAGGGCTGGCCAGGCTATACCAACACGACAAGCATCGGCGACGGTGCGGGGGATTACGGCTTCTATTGGATACGCGGCTATAATGAATACATGAAGTCGTCGTGGAATCCGGCGCAGTCGGCGCAGCTTGATGCGGCAAGACGCGAACCGCTCATGGATCCAGGCGCCAAATATTCAACGCTTGGCGGAGCAGACTCAAATCTCTGGTTCTACTCCACATATCCCTACCTGGTTCAGGCGGCCAGGCCATTAACCACGGGAGAGTTATTCCTTGAATATTCCTTCAGACCCCTGCACCGTAAGCCGGACCGGGCGGTCATAACCCAATGCCCGACGCTCATCTACACCGGCAACAATGGAGGACAAGGATTCAGAGTCGCGACGCACCGTATGAAGAATTCCTCCTTCAACATGGGATCTCCTCCATCCGCCCTGGCCATCGCTCCTTTTTGGAAAGGGGTGAATCTCGCATTGGGCGACGGGCATGTCCAATGGATTCCGCGGGCAGAAACCCAGGACGCGGGGCAGCAATATGTGGTTGACTATGTATATGCTGGAGGTTGGATGGCACGGCCCCAGGTACAGTATCACGGTTCCTTTGGAATCCGTGTCGTAGCAGGAGAGACAGGGTGGTATTGACTTCTTATCTCATAAACAGCGCGCAAGGGAACGTATTATGATGCAGGGTGACAAGACGGGCAATGGTGATTACATCGGATTCCAAGAGAAATCTCGAATGGCTCGTAGCGAATGCGCTGTATCTCAGGGAAGCTTCTTGGCCGGCAACGCAGGACTCCGAGCCGGACATCACAAGCTGAAACCGCTGTATTTCGCAGCAAGGCTGGACTTCACTTTAATAGAACTTTTGATCGTCATCGCGATCATCGCAATTCTGGCATCCTTGCTGCTCCCCGCGCTCAGGCATGCGAAAGCCCAGTCCAGGCGCATTGCCTGCACCTCCAATGAACGGCAGCTCGGCGTGGCGGCGGCCGGCTACATGGCCGACTTCGACGGATACCTTTTTGCGCACAACGTCCAGAACCGGAACTGTTTTGCCTATCAGAACGAATATTTCATCTGTACTTACGACCAATCCCACGGAGGATACTACAAATTCGCCGGCTTCAACCTCTGGGAACGCGGCTACAGCAGCTATCTCAATGCGATATGGCCCGGAGTCCTGCAGGATCCGGGCGACATGAGGAACGGAGTGAAAACTGCGGCTTACAATGATTACGCTTATTGCTATCAATATCTGGCGATGACACGCGACTGGCCCTACGACAAATACAATTCCTGGACCGCCTACAAGCGGCAGCCGAGGCCGGAGCGAGCTTTGCTGGCCTCCTGTTCGCAATACGGCGGATACGCAGGCGCCCCGGCTCCGTGGTATGGAAATTTCGGATGGGTCGGCGCGGCTCACCCAAGCTCCTCATGGAGCACACGGAACTCTTCGGATGCCGTATATGGCTGGCAGGACTATTATCCAGTCTGGTACTGGAGCGACTTCTGGGGTCAGAATTCCTTGAGGATGGACGGCCATGTGGAGTGGACCAATGCGAAAGTGCCTTATACCCGCAACAACTGCCCAAATTACTGGACTGATTGCAGATCTATGGTGCTGCTGCCAGAATAAGCCTGCTGTTCTGCAGCGTAAACTCATGCCCCCCTTTGGGAAAGTTTTAAGGCTAGATTGTTATTAGGATCGCACGGCCCTGGCAATGTCTGCGGCGGCTTCTTCGATAGAGAGGGTTGATTGCACATGAAAGCTCGAGAATTTCTTCCGGCGCCGGAGCTGTTGAGCACCGTAACCCAGCCCGGGCTGGAGGTTTTCCAAGTTACTACCGATCCGGAACTGGCGAGCAACGTCTTCTACAACTACCATCAGTCGCTGGATCCGGACTCCCGGTTCGTGCTTTTCAACCGCGGCAAGGGAGGTGCTTCCTCGCTCTGGCTCATGGATCTCGCCGACGACTTCTCCCTGACTCCGGTCACGGAGCCTAGCGATACGGCCAACGGCGGGCATTCCGGATTCTCCTTTTCTCCAGATGGGCGGTGGATTTGGTTCAGCCGGATCAATGAGGCGCGGCTGCAGTTGCAACGGCGGCCGGTGGTCGGCGGCGGCGCGGACACGGTGTTCGAGCTGGATCTGGCGCAACCGGAATTCGGAGGCCGCAAAATATTGAGGACAGGATGGCTGTCTTTCTCGCACGACGGAAAGCGCCTGCTGTGCGTGGTGTTCATCGAGGGGATCGGCAAATACCACAGCGTTGGCATCATTACCTTCGACATGGAGCGTTTCGCTCTTCATACGGCGTTCGAGACCGGACCGCGCAACTGGAACAACAAGAGCCAGTATGCGCCCTGCCCCGGCCCGAAGGGCGAATATCTTATCAGCGTCTGCGACTGCTACAGCATGGCCTACGAAGACTCGGCTGGCCGATGGTTCTGCGATACGCTCCCCGAGGGTGAGGCGGGCGGATCGGACTACCTTGTAGACGAGGCGGGGGCGACTCGCTACGCCTATCCGGTCGGCAGGGACAGGCCGCGGCAGAACGTCAGCCATTGGGCATGGTTCGGCGGCTCGTTGTCGAAGGTCTTCCACTGTGACGCGTTCGACACGGCGCCCCACTGGCGTGGCGCAATCATGCTTGCGGAGCCTCTTCCGGCCGACGATGTTACGCGCCATCTGGGACGCCGTATGCCGGGGAGCCGGCAGATCGAACTCACCCGGCGCATAAAGCGACCGGACGTCTACCACATCTGCGCCGGATGGGATGGCCAGCATCTGCTGTGCGACACCATCGCATTAGGCTACGGAGATGAAAACGCCCCCACCCGCTACCTATACGGAGCAACTGTGCTCCAGGATTCCGACGGGCCGTATATCGAACCGAAATACCTTCTCAACCCATACAGTTCATGGAGCCCCTACTGGTGCGAGTGCCTGCCGTGCTTCACTCCCGATAAGAAATGGATACTTTTCAATTCGGACTATCCCGGTGTGAACGGCTACAAAGGGGGGCGGCACACTCCTCAGTTTTTTGCAGCAAGGGGGTTCGTGTTCCCATGAGAATTGAAAATAAAAGATACGGCGGCAAGCCTGGAGCAGGACGTCCGCTGACCATCGCGGCCTGCGCCCCAGCATCGTTCGGCTTTGTCGGAAAACACCATGAAAAGGCGACGATCCGCATGATAGAAGGCAGGGAGACCGACTCCTCCTCCATATCTGCGCACGTGGAACGCTTCCTGAGCCACCACGAGCGGATGCTGCGCCGGGCCGGCGGAGCATCAGCCGATCTGGCCGTGCTTCCGGAAGACATCCTTCGGCTGGGCGGACTTATCCGCGAACATCATCGCGCCGCTTTCTGCAGGGAGGCGGTCGCAAGAGCTCTGGACAGGACCTTGGAAAGGATGGGCGCAGTGTGCAGGCAGTTCAAGATGGGCATAATCCTGGGCACCGCCACATACCGGAGAAATTCGTTCTACAACACCGCAATGATACTGGACAGGGCAGGCAACATCGTCGCTTGCTACGACAAGACGCATCTGCCGGAAACGGAGAAGGGCACGTATGAACCCGGCTCCTCGCTTCCGGTCTTTGAAACGCCTTTCGGCCGCATAGGCCTGCTGATATGCTGGGACATGGCCTTCCCCGAACCATTCGGCATTCTCGCCATGAAGGGAGCGGAACTTGTCGCGCATCCGACTTTCGGGCATTGGGATGAGGCAGACGAGATAACGGTGCGCGTCCGGGCACGTGACTGGTCCGTCCCCGCGGCCGTCGGCATGTGGGGCGGCTGCGCCGCCGTCATCGCCGCAGACGGAGGCGTCGCGGCGCGCACCGGAAGGGTCGGCGATTCGATGGCCATCGCCGCCATCGACCTGGCCGCACGCAGAAAATGGCTCTGGATGGAGGATGTCCGGACTGAAAAGCTGCGCGGCCGCAGGCCGTCGCTCTATATTGAACATATCCAAGGAGAAAAAGAATGTGGCACCATCGTTCCTTCACATTAATAGAACTTCTGGTCGTGATCGCTATCCTTGCGATATTGATGTGCATTCTTCTACCCGCGCTGAGCCTTGCCCGCGAGACCGTTTATAAGGCAGTCTGCATGAACAATATGCGCCAGATAGGGATAATGTTGTTCAATTATGCAAGCAACTACGACGGCCATTTCCCGCGGACGCGCACCTATAACGGCGGATGGAGCAACGCATATGCCAACCAAGCCTATTGGCCCCGGCTCCTGTCAATCACCGAGCTGAACAAAGACATGCCCACCGACGCCGCAATCCCCATTGACAGCATGTCATCCAGCACGCCGTTTTTCTGTCCTACGGTTACAAGAAGGATACAGAGTTACGGATGCAGCTACTTTCGTGTATCCACCGTCTGCACGACCTACGGATCCAATTTTCGGTGGTCTAGCGACCATAACATGAACGGCAACAGCAGCTTCATCCCGCCGGCCAACCTGCTCAGAATCAAGCGCAGCAATTTTCCCTTGCTCTTCGACTGCGGACGGGAAACTATCCTTTACAACTATCCGTTGGCAGGAGTGAACTGCTTCATGCTGACTTATGCTGATCGGCAGTATGATTTCTATTCTGGAACCGGTTTTTTTGCGTCCTATCCCGGATTCTGGCACGGCCCCGGTGGCAAGAATACGTCCAGCCCCTTGGCAGGAACCACCAATCAGCTTACCATTGACGGGGCGGTCACCAGCATCAGCGCAAGCCAGATAGAGAGATACAGACTTACCTCTTCCGTCACCATGCAGATGATACCATATTTTTGGGACATGCAGACTCAACAAAATCTCCCGCCGTAACCGGCATGATATTTTTACAGTATTTTATTTCATATGCAACTGCCTTACTATTAGAGTGTTAATTCATAATGCATATTTTCGACTGCGGCCATTATTTTAAAAAAGAGCGGAAAAAATGGATACAATAGAACTTGGCGGCTCATGGGAGTTCATTGACATGCCGTTGAGTCCGTGCGGATACGACGAGGAATGTCCGTCCGACTCGGATTGGGGCGGAGCCTTGGATGCCCGAGTTCCCGGGGAGGTGCATCTGGATCTCCTGCGCCACGGACGCATACCAGAGCCGCTGTTCGACCGCAACGCGGTCGGCTGCGCCTGGATCGAGGAGCGGGCATGGTGGTTCCGCCGCAGGTTCAGCTTCAGCGGTGAACCGCCGCCTCGCGCAGAACTGGTCTTCGAGGGGATTGACCTGAACGCCGTGATCCGCCTTAACGGCAAGGAGGTCGGCCGGTCCGGCAACGCGTTGATCCCGCACAGCTTCGATGTGACAGGCGCGTTGCGCAACGGCGAAAACGAATTGATTGTCCGCCTTGACGCCGGCGTTGCGGGCGCAAAGCAAAAGCCTCTTGCAAAATATGGCAATGGGACCAGTGAAAGCATCTGGCTCCGCAAGGCGGCGTTCACGTTCGGATGGGACTGGGCGCCGCGCCTGGTGAACTGCGGCATATGGCGTCCGGTCTGCTTGAACATCCCGGATGCGCTAGTTTTGCGCAATGTCTGGATCCGCACACGTCTCGACGGCGCGGGACAGGCCAGAGTCGCAGTCCTTGCCGAGATCGAAAATCTGTCGGGACAACCCTGCGATGGAGAAATCATGTTCTGCATCGGCGGCGTTGGAGATCGGAAGACGTCATTCGAAGGCCTCGCCCCCGGACGTAAATCCGTCGAGGCTGTGTTCGACGTGCCCAATCCATGCCTCTGGTGGCCCAGGCCGCTTGGGGAGGCACATCTTTACAATCTTGACGTCAGGCTGCACTGCCGCGGAATGCTTTGCGGAAGCCGCACGCTCCGATTCGGGATACGCGAGATCACGCTCCTTCAGGAACCTCTCGACGGCGCGCCGGGCGGAACAACATTCAACTTCCTCGTCAACGGGGAGAAATGCTTCATCAACGGTGCGAACTGGGCGCCGTCGGACTGCATCCTTGCGCGCATCACCCCCGAAAGGCGCAGGCGGCTCCTGTCCCTTGTCCTCGACGCCAACCTCAACATGCTGCGGGTCTGGGGAGGGGGTATCTACGAAGAGGAGGACTTCTATGACTTCTGCGACGCCAACGGCATACTTGTGTGGCAGGATTTCATGATGGCATGCTTCGTCTATCCGGGCGACGACCCCGGCTTCCGCAGGCAGATGGCCGAGGAGATAGCCGCGGTCGTGCCGCGCCTCCGCAACCATCCGTCTCTTGCCCTGTGGTGCGGAAGCAATGAGTCGGACTGGGCCTTCGACAACAATTGGTATCCGGGATGCGAGGCCAACACCAGCTTCAGCATCGAGCATGAAATGATTCCGGATATGCTCAGATCCCTCGATCCGGACCGTCCGTACCGCCCTACAAGCCCGTGGGGCGGAGCGGATGTGAACGGCGAGGACGCCGGAGATCAGCATTGGTGGGCGATCTCAATCGCCACCGGCGGCAACGATCCTCTTGATTACCGCAACTACAGGCGCATGCACTGCACCTTCAACTCGGAATACGGCTATTTCGGAATGCCTTCCGTCGAGTCCATCCGCGAATACCTGCCGGAGGATCAGATGGATGTGGCCTCCGACGGCTTCCGATTCCATGTCAACCGTCATGGATTCATGGAGAAAGGGCAGGCAGGACGTTTGAAGTCCATGGAAGCGATAGATCTTCTTTATGGCGGCAGCGCCTCCATGCCGCTGGACAAGCTGGTTGACGTATCCCAGCTCCTGCAGGCCGAAGCCATCAAGGCCGCCACCGAACAGGCCAGGCGTCGTAAATACTCCAGCGGAGGCAGCATGTTCTGGATGTTCGCGGATGCGTGGGGAGAGGTCGGATGGTCCGTCGTCGACCACTACATGCGCAAGAAGGCCGCGTATGAATATGTGCGCCGCGCCTGCGCTCCGGTTCTGGTGTCTGTCAAGGAGGAGGAATGCGGCCTTTCGACATGGATAGTCAATGACACTCTTAGGCCTCTGTCCGGTACGCTGGAGCTGAAGCTTATGTCGTTCGACGGCTCAGTCCGATCCGCCAAACTGTGCAAGGTCCACGTCCGTCCCAATTGCTCGACATGCTGTTTCATGGAGAGGATGAGCCTGATGAGAAGCGGAGAATTCTATCTGGCGATGTTCAGATGGGATGATGGTTCACGGACCGCCGGAAACATTTTCTTCTTCATGAACTTCCGATCGTTGAAGATGCCGAAGGCGGTGCTGGCCGTGTCCGTCGTCGAACGCATGGAAGAAAGGGCGCTTCTCCGCCTTGCGACGGACAATTTCGCGCATTTTGTCCGCATCGACACGCCGCCCGGCCTCGAGCCGGAGGACTCTTGCTTCGACATGCTGCCCGGCAGCAGTCGTGATGTCGAACTGCGCGGCGACACCTCGCAGCTCGGCCGGGTTAGCGTCAGATGCTTGAACCAATGAAGCAGTAGAAAATCATGGCGGCGAAAGGATTTGGACATGATTAGAGCATACATATTCCGCCTGGTAGTGGCTGCGGCGGCAGTCATCCTTCTGCTTGGGGCGGTTTACGCGGATGAAGTGACGGTTTCATTGGCTGTGGCCTCTCCGCCGGGCGCTCCCCAGGCCGATGCCCGGCAGGAAGCCTGGGAATCTCCTCTCGGCGGCTGGGTGGCCGCTGCCTGGCCGTTCGACATGCGCATCGACGAAATCCCCGTCCTCAGCCACCGGGCGGCGTCCGACAAGATGATGGCGGATCCAAGTTCAAGGATGAAGGACGGAGCCGACAATGACGTCGGCCCGCTTGAGGACGGAACCCTTGGCAAGAAGGAGGCGCTGCAGACGGAAGATCCGCTAACGCTCCGCATCGACCGCCCATCATCGGCCGTATTGGATCTGAACGGAGGGCGTCATGTCCTATATCCGTTCGGCATTGAATTCACGGTCGACCGGGACGGAGGCGTCTCCACCAAGGATACTCGGATACGGACGGATGCCAAAAACTCCCGGCTTGAACTGATATGCCACCCGGTCACATTCAGGACTGTGGCCGAGGACGGCGGCACGGTTCCCGGACGGCTGGCGATCGCCTGCGGCAACACTCCCCTAACCGGCGGGCTTGAAAAACTGATCGGCGAATTCAAGGGAAGGAACGGCGCCGCGTCGGGAGGCTCGGATATCTTGTTCCGCCGGCTGACGTTGTATCTTCCCCCGTCGCAACACGGCATCCCTTACACTGTCAATTCAATCCCCTTCGAAATCGGCGGAGACGGACAAGTCAAGCTCGCTGCGGACTCTTCTGCTTCCTGCGTTGAAGGACGCGAAATCCGCATCCGGGCGCGGGTGCCCGCACGCCCGCAAACACAGACATTGGGAGTCCGCTGGAGCGGCGTCGCCGGATCAATTGAAATAGCCTGCGGAAGCGGATCCGTTTCATGCGGATGCCCCGAGGGGGAGGGAATCATGCAAATCCCTCTTGCTCGACCGAGCCAACTGAAGGCAGGGAAGGAGACATTTTCCCTGCCGGTCGCCGATCCGCGATGGCCTCACGCCTCCGTCTTTTGGGACGGAAAGGCTGCGGCATGCCTCTGGGTGGAGATGCCTCCGCTGGCAGCCCGCCCTGGAACCGAATGGTCATGCCGCATAACATCCTTCGGCGTAAAAGGGGCTCCTCTGCCGCGGACAATTCCCGCAAAAATGGCGCCGCTCGCCAACAGCGCCCCTGCGGAAGAAGTCAAGCTTGCAGCGCAGGAAGGAGGAGTCTACTCCGGGAAACTGCCCGCCGCCGAGGGGGCATGGCGTATCATTACCTGCGCGGACTCGGGATCTTTCCAGGAAATTCCCTTGGGGCTGGTCCGGACGGATCTGGGGGGAACTAAAGCCGTGGCCACGCTGTACACGCCAGACAACCGCAGACTCTTCCGGCGCGGAGATACTGTCGAACTCTTCTGGACCGTGAAGGCGAAGGACGGCATGCCGGCGGCGGAACTGCCGATCCTGCTGAACGGGAACGGATTAAATATCCAGATTGGAAAGGCGTTGTTTCCCGGACAGATGACGGCCGACACATGCTCCGGCGGCTCGCTGCGGCTTGACAGCTCGTCCCTCGCCCCTGGAACTTATGAGGCCTCTGTAAAAGCCGAGGGCATCACGGCATTTCCGCTGCTCTTTCGCATATGCCAGCGCGAACCACTGACCGACTTTGAAATCTATTCCTACGTGTATGGCCAGGCCAGGCCGGTCGGCGGATCGCCGATCAACGCCTACTACGGCGCGGGCGATCTGGCCTCCGAACCGGGGCTAAAACCTTTTATTGCCGATGTTGTCTCTGGACTGGACACCGTTCTTGCCGGCTATGCGGATGAAGCGGAGGGGCCGTCGCCCGAATTTTTTATGCGGCCACCCCCTGACAAAGCCGCGACTATGGCGCTGGCCTCCCTTGGCGCGCGCACAGTTCCCAACATCCCTTCAATGCTGCACCATGAGGAATGGAATCCCAAGCACAGCCTCCCTGGCGAGCTGTCAACCATGCGGCGGCGCCTGGCCCTCTTCACACAGTCATTGACCGATGTCGCCGGTTTCAGCGGGCTCGCGCTCAATTGGTATGCGACACTCTACGGATACTGGGAGGAGTCGCCTCCGCTCGACGGGCACCAGGCCGCCCGCAATGCCGCGGCGAAAAAATGGATAGCTGATTTCACCGCCGAACGTGTCGCCGCTGAAAAAGAGCACGGCGCCACCGCCGGGCGTCTTGACGCCGTCGCCCGCCAAGCGGCATTCGAGGCGGCCAGCCGGGTGCTGCCCAACGCCTATCGGCAGTATCTCGCCGACACCCGCCTGATCAAGCCGGAACTTACCGCGCACAGCGGAATTCCGAGCTTCTGGCTTGGCGGCGGCCATTCATACCCTCCGCTGGCCTACGCGTCCCTGACCCAGCGGGACTCGGTGGACTACACCGACTATGGAATCTCACCCTGGGGCAACTTCCGCACGCCCGCATTCCTGGCCATGGGCAATCCTGAAAACCAGAAGACTTGCTGCTGTTACGCGACCTCCGCCGGCAGAGCCTCCCGCATCGCCACTTGCTTCGGCGCCGTCGGCCGAGGTCTCGACGGAATATCGCTCTGCCTCGAAGACCCCTTCTGCGGCGGCGAGGACGGAGCGCTGCTGTGCATACTCGAGCGCTTCGGCTCCTTTTTCTCCGCCCTCGAGCCGCTCAAGGACGTTGCAGTCTATTACTCTTCGACGGATCCATGGCCGTCGCAGAAAAGCGTTATCCTCCACGACCTTGCCCGCATGCGCCGCCCCGGAATGCTTCTCTCGAAGGAGGATGTCCTCGCCGGCGGCCTCAAGGGATACCGTGTCCTTTTCCTTGCCGGAATAGGAGAAGGCGAGGATCCCGGGCTGATCAAAATATTCCGCGCCTTCGGATCCGGCGGCGGGACAATACTTAAAGACCGCACTTGCGCCGAAGGAGTTCCGGGGAATGACATCGGCTTTGCATATGACAAGGATCAGCTGCACGACGGCTGGGGGCTCGCCTATCCCAACGGCGAATGGGAGTTCGCGCATCTCTGGTCGAATTTCAAGGAGAAAAGAGAGCGGCAGCTTATCAAGGCGTTCGCCGACGTGCCACGCATTCCTGTGACGACCCCCGACGCCGATGTCGTCATATCGCCTCTGGCCGGCAATGAGTCCATCTGCTGCTTCGTCATCAACCAGACCACGGTCCCCCTGGAAGTTCCGGGAAAATGGCGGCAGAACACCGTCCTCCCCAGGAAAGGTACGCTCATGGTCGAGGAAGGATGGCATGTCCGGGACCTGCTTGCCGGAGAGCCGGCAGAATTGAAAAAGACTCCGCAGGGCCATGTCGCCGAAGTGGACTTCACCCGTCTTGAAGGCGCAGTCTACCTTATGACGCGGCGCGAACCGAAAAAAGCCGTGATACGGACCGAGCGGATCGCGCAGGACACGCTCCGGCTTTGCGCCTGGCTTGAAGATGCGGACAAGGTTCCCCTGGCGGATCCGATGCCTTTCGAGGTCGTGCTCAGGCAACGCGGAGGGAAGAAGCTGTTCCGCAAGTTCGCCGCCCTCGGGCCGGAACGCTGCTTGGACGTCCCGGTGCCGGTCATGCCGGAAGGCGCAGATCTTGAAATCGCCGTTCGCGACCTCGTCATAGGAAGCACTGCCGTCCAGACCGTCGTTCCGGGGCCTGCTGCGGCGCAGCCCGTTCTTGCGGATCCAGATTTTGTCGGCGGGAGCGGGCCGACCGCCGCATTTATATCCGACCGCAAAGGCCCGGTGACAATCTGCCTTGATGAACGCCAGGCCGCATTCCGTCCCGCCGCGGAGCAGATGGCAGCCCTGCTTCAAAGCAAAGGGCGCCAGCCCCGCATAGTCCTTCTGGACTCCGCCGACATAAGACCCCTGCATTTGCGCTGGAAGCCTTCCGAGGAAGACCGGCGCATAGAGGAAAGCCTCGGCGCGGCGTTCGCCTGGAGGATAGACATGAATCCATGGATCAAGGACAAAAATAAAAAAATCCTCTTCGACGATCCGCGCTGCGGCTATGCGGAATACGGCCCGCGTCTGCGGCATGACGCGGACATCGTCCTTTTCGGTTCTCCGGAGACCCACGTCGCCCTTGCGGATCTTCAACCATGGCTCCGGCGGATCCCTTCCGCAAGCTATCCCGCATCCGGAGGATTTTTCATCCATCACCTGTGGTCGCCTTTCCAAGGCGGATATGAAGGCGTGTACATAGGATGCCGTGACCCGGCGGGCGCCGAGGCCGCCGTAGCCTGCCTCTCAAATCTCGCACCGACTGCCGCCCGTAAACCTCAAGCACAGATGGCAGCAGCATCCAGCACGACCGACGGCGACGCTCCAGTTCCGCCTGGAAACATGCTGGCGGGAAAATTCGGCACACGCATCCTCGACGCCGACTTCACGCCGGACGGCAAGCGCTTGTTCGTGACTACCGCATCCTATGGAGACTGGCTTTTCTCCATCGGACTTGATGGAAAAATCCAGAAACATTGTTCGCCTCCAATGCCAGGCTCATATCCCAACTGGTGGCGATGGGTGCGCGGAGTCCGTACGATCGACGACGGCACCGTCCATCTCGGTTTGTGGGACGCCGAACGCATCTACAGCTTCGAGCATGGCTGGAGCGGCCAGGCCGCCAAGCCGCCGACCGGCTTCACCGGACGCTTCTCCGTCCCGGTCGCAGCATCCACCAGTTTGCCGGATGCCGTGCGGAACCGTAATTTTTTCGGAGGGCCGGGCAGGCTGTGCGCAGTAAGCACGAAAGGAGAGACCATATGGAGGCATTATGACGCGACCACCAGGAACTCAACCGACGACCTCCTGTATCCTCGGACGCTTTTCCCACGGGCGGTCAGCGGGGACGGCCGAGTCCTGCTTGCGTCAGGATTCGGCATCATGCACGACTGCTACGGCCGCGGCTCTGCAGTCAACGCTTCCGTTTCCGGCTTCGACACAGACGGCGGCAAACTTCTTTGGGAGCAGAATGGAATTCTTCTCAATCAAGGAAAAGCAATCCCTCTCGCCGACCGCTTCCTGCTGGTTCGTGACGACGGCCTCGTCGAAGTGTTGAACGCTTCCGACGGCCGCTCGCTGGGCTTCCAGAAGCCGATCTCGGCCACGGACTTCATCCTGCCAGTGCCGGGGCGAGATGAACTGCTGATCGTCGAGAACAACGCGTTTGACCGCAGAGGCCCTGCGGCCCGCGCATACCTGCGCCCTCTGGGCGATGGCGGAGACCGTCGTCTCGACGTGCCGGGCCGGGTCACCGATGCGACCGTCTCCCAGGACGGAAAATCCTTCACGCTGACCACCGACCGCGGCCGGACTATACGGTTCGCGGCGGACGGCAGTCACCTATGGGAGGCCTCTACGCCCGGAGGCGGAATTGTGCGCATCTCGCCCGACGGGAGGACTGTGCTGGTCGGCGCACGCGACGGAGTGCTTTTCCTCCTGGACGCCGACAATGGAAATCACAGGAACGCCGTAGATCTCAACCCGTTCAACACAACCACAGGGGAACACTTTGCCGACCAGTGTCTGGCGAAAGTCGAAATACCGGTCTTAAAAAATATGTCGGTTCCGCCGGATCCGCCAAGCCCTTCCTACCTCGACTCTCTTTCCAGCAAGGATCAGCTGATCGGCAAAAACATGATTCCAACCGACCGACTCCGCTCCGTGCTGCGCCCCGGAAAACAGGCCGACGACGACCCCGCCAGGCCTGTCGCCGTCGGTGTCATGCCTCCGGAGGCGTCATTCACATTCAAGGTCGACGCCGGAAAGACTTATCTTGTTGAACTCCTGGCCGCCGCCGCTGATCCGGGCAAGCTGACAGAAGACACCCGCTTAGAAATCTCCTTGGATTGCGGGCGCAAGACCGGCAATATGCCATATGTCGCCCGCCTGCCTTTGACCCGCCTTTTTGAACGGAAGAGAGCCGCTTTCAGAAGCGATTCGGGCGGCGAAGTGAAGATGACCCTTCGCGCGATCCGGCCGCGGCGTGAGCCCGGAGGCAAGGACGCCCGCCCGACATATGCCGACGCCGTGGCGGGCGAAGCCGGACTGCTTGCCGCCGATGTGCTCGTGGCACCTCTGTCATTCCCCGGACGGAATGTGATCTTTGACGGCGGACCTTCCGCCACATCAAAGCCGCTCGGAAGCATTGAATGCGAAGTGAAGCCTTGGACCGGCGGCAACTCCACCATCCGATGGCAGCCCTATCCCTGCCCGAAGGCCGCCCTCCGGCTCGTCGACGGCGTAATCGCCAATCAGGACTCCGCGTGGTCAAGCGAGGTCAAGGGAGATCAAGTGGCCTGGGCCGACGCACGCATACGGTTCTCCAAGCCGCTGAGCCTTGCAGCAATTGTCATATACGAGGACAACTCCGGCCCGGCCCCGACGAACAAAAGCGTCCTGGAACTCACGTCCATGCGCTACGCCGTATATGTCCACGAAGTCAAAAACAACCGATGGCACTGCGTGGGGCAGGTATCAAACAACACAAACCTCGTCAATATCTTCGCATGCCCTCCGATAGACATAGACCAGATCCATTATTTCTGGGCAGGCCGCAATGATGCGGAAAAGACGGACGGCTTTGTCCGCATGTGCGAAATCGAAGCCTATTCCACAGAGGCGGACGCCTTGTTGAACCTGGACGATATGCTGGACAAACCTTGATCCCACTGTTCCGGCATGCTGTTGAAATGTCCGGAATCGCCTTTAGATTTCCATCTCTGCTAATTCCGCAGTTTTAGCACAGCGCAGGCTGTGCACGCATTGCGATGGACGGGGCCGCGGTTCCCTTCCTGCCTTGAGCCCTGATGAGAGTCTTGGAAATATGTCAAGGCTTGGTCGTCCCGATGGTCGCTCCTTGGACCTCCGTGGAATTGTCTACAGCCTTGGCGCCGGCGTTCTCCGGAGGCGCGGTGACCTTCACTGCGAATTTCGACTTGCTCTGCGATTGCGGGATGCCCCAGTCTGTCACCCAGCTGTCGGACGGCACGGAAAATTGGACCGTGAACCTGTAAGTTCCGGGGTCGATGCCTGCGCTGGTGTTGAAATAGAGCGGCATAAAGTTTGCGCCATATCCCGCATCAATATAGTATTCTCCGGATACCCCGTCGTTGACTCCGGGACCCTTCTCGACGACCTTCAGCTGCATCGGAAACTGTTCGCCCGCGTGCGTTCCCAGCAGATCGTAGGTGATATCTATCTGGGATGAGCTCCCCGCCTCCATCTCGGTCGGATTCACCTGCGTGTCGGTGATGTTTATATACGGAGTGAGGAACTCGTAGTCGAAGCTCCGCTTGGCGGCCTCCTCGGCTCCGGAATATTCCGTGTCCGTGACTATCATGGCGGCCTCCTTGACGCTTTTGCCGAAGCCGGCGAGGAACTCGTAGTTGTCGGCGCCGCCGACGACCGGAATGACCTTTGACTTGTTGAGGATGAACGCTTCGGGCTTGCCGGTCGATCCAGGGACGAAACCGTAGATCAGCGGAGCCTGTGGGATGCCTGTCTGGGGAAGGAGCTTGTAGTAGACGGCCCCAAGCTGCGAAAGTGTGGCCTCGCTGCCCTTCGCACCGTATGAGCTGAACTCCGTCTTTTCGACGTCAATCATGTATTTCTTGAGGGAGCTTATCTTCTTAAGATACATCGCGGCCAGAAACTTCTTGAACTCGTCGGAGAACGTCTTGCCCTTCTCAGCCATCATGTCCTTGAATATCTCGATGGCGTCATCCTTCTTCTCGGTGTTCTCGAAGTATTTCAGGATGAATTTGACGCCTCCGAAATTGTCATAGAAATAATATGCGAGAGTGACGGTGGAATATTTGTGGAAGGATCCGTCGTAGATCGGCAGGGATGGCGCCTTGAAGATGGAGCTGGCTGAATCAAATGTGTCCTTGAGCTTGAACCAGCATTTTACGAAATACATTTCCGTCCATCTGCAGGTTCCTTCCATGAACCAGAGGCTGCTGTCCCAGTTGTAGGCGGACTGGACACCATGGAAATATTCATGGAAGCATGTGCCTTTGGTCCCGAGCTCCCATACTTCCGCCGGATATGTGGTCTTCAGATGACTGTCTATTTTAATGTATCCAGACTTGGCCTTGCCGGTCGTCGCGCTGACGTCGATCCATACGCCGTTGGCCCCGTCCAGATCCATTATATATACATGCAGCTTGTCGCCGCCTTCCGGAAGCGCGGCGCGGAATTTCTTCTTGGGTTCGTTCTTGATCGCCATGTCGACGTAGGTCTTGACTATATCGGCGTATTTGTCGTCAGGTACTTTGTCGGTGGCGTCGTCCAGGCTGTAATGGACGATGCAGGAATTGCCCTCGGTCTGCTTGTCCAACTGCGGGAAGTTGGGCAGCGCCGAACGGGTGCTTTTCGTTCCGGACTCCTCGGACTCCCTCTGTTTGATGATGACATCAATATCCTCGTTCAGGGAGCAGAGGAAATTGCGCTCGTCGGCGCTGAAATCCCGGAAGGACTTGTGGACGTCCTTGTAGAATCCGGTGAGGCATTGTTCCCTTATCACCGACCGGCTTATCGGCAGCACCGACAACTCCTTGCCGGTCAGCTTTATCTCCGGTGCGAAAAGCAGCTTGGCCCTGAGGATGACCGAATCCTTGGCGGAAATCTTGCCGCCGGCCTGCGCCCAGGCCAGCGTGTCGAAGGCGTCTGGACCTTCTTGGGGATCGTAATTTGCGGCGGTGACCGAGCACATCAGTAAGCCTGTACAGGCAACTCCGGCGGACGTGAACTTGATGAATCCGAATAGACTCCTCATCGATACTCCTCCTTTATTCTTTCTTATCTTCTTTTTCTCGTTGTTCAATTATTGCCTCCAGATCCGGGCTGAGCTTCTTGAGAAGCTCCTTGTCCTCCGGCGTAAAGTCCTTATAAGCCTTATGGACCTGCTTGAAAAAACCGGTCAGATAGCCGCCGGGTTTGTTCTCCGGCCCTGTCTGTGCGAACTCAGTGCCCTTCAGCATTTCCGGAGCGAAAAGCGCCTTGGCCTTCAATATCACGGATTCTTTCAGGGATATTTCCTTCTTTTTATAAGATTCGTCAATCCGCTCGGGCACTGTTCTGGTTTCTGCCGGGGCTTGAGCCTTCTTGTCCTGGCTTTCCAAGTCGGCGCCATGAACCGCCGCTGCCGCGGACAATGCGACGGCAAGGGCGGACAGCCATGAAACACCGGAAATAGATTTTGCGGCAGATAACATATGCTTCAAATAATAATAACGCTTGGAGCAATCATATCTTACAGCGATCGTATATCTTGTAAACTGTTTTCATTATTTCAACCCCAATGCCTCCGGGCCGTCCGCGAAGAGTCCGATTCCCTGCGGGTATTCCTTGCCGTCGGCCTCCTTTGCCCAGGTGACGCCGCCTGCGCGTATGCGGTTGTTCCAGTCGGGCTGAGGATACTTGTCGATCTCCGGGCCGACATCGAAGAAGAAGGAGAAGTTGCCTCCTTTGCCCGGGTATCCGTCTCCGATGCTTGCGGCGTCGCCGAATGTTCCGCGCTCGTAGGTGTCGACGCCGCCGAAATGGCAGCTTACCGCAAATCCCTTGGCGGCTCCCCAGCCGGTGTTGCCGGCCAAGGCCTTTCCGTGGAGGTCCGTCATGAGATCGTCGCCGCCGAGGTCGATGAGGAATCCGGACGCCATGTCCCAGGCGGTTCCGCCGCCGAGGCCTGATGCGCTGTAGCGGTCGTTGCCCGCTCGGTCGAGAAGATAGCCGACTCCGCGGTGGCATCCGTTGCCGAGGGCGTGGTTGCCCGACCAGCCGGAGTGGTTGTCGCCGCCGGGGCCGCGCTTGACGAAGTAAGTGTCGTCGCCGGCGTCGTCGACGATTGCGCCTGCTCCGCCCGCGTAGGCGGCCGCGGCTCCGAAGGAGGAACCGACATACATGTCGTTTCCGGAGGCGTCGTGGACCAGGCCGAGGCCTCCGCCGAGTGTGGGCGAACGGGGTGCGTTCTCCTTGCGGGCTTCGGCGCGCCAGCTTGATCCGAAGCCAATGCCGCTGCCCATGTATCCGTTGTCCCATGCCTGGCCTGAACTGTATGCGCTTTCAAAGGTGCCGAGGCACTGGTAGTGGTCGTCTCCGGCGCGGTCGTCGAGCAGGCCGAACGCTCCGTTGATACCTGCGCCGATCGATGCGAGGCCGGTCGCGTAGACATCATTGCCCGCCGAGTCGCGCAGGACGCCGACACCGTGCCAGAATCCGCATCCGAACGCGAATTTCTGGCCGAGATACAGGTCGTCTCCGGCCTGGTCTGAAAGGATGCCGATGCCGAGGAAACCCGCGCCGAATGCGAAGCCCGAATCCAGGGGTATGCCGGCTTCGTCAGGTTTGTCGGGATTGCCGTAAAGCCGGGCAAAGGGGACAAGGTTTGTACGGACTCCCTCCGGATCCGGCTGGACTAAGCTCTGCCTGGTTTGCTCGCGCGGCTTGAATAGCGGGGACAGGCCCTGGCAGTAGCGGTCGTTTCCGGCTCGGTCGATGAGTATTCCGATACCAAGCAGGCCGGCGCCGGGGCCGCCGACCCCGGTGGTCTGGTACAGATCGTCACCGGCGAAGTCGATGATGATCTGAAGCGGACGCGAGCCGATCTGCTCCTCGGGCTTCGTCCAGACATATTCGTCGTCGCCGCCGATGTCGAGTATCGCGAGTGCGTCGGTATCCTGGTAGCGGTTCGGGCCCGGGCCGCCGACGATTATGTTCCCGTAGGGAGTGGTCATGACGGTGATGATGTCTCCTGTTACTCCCGACACGGGGGCGGCCAGACGGTGTACCGTTCCGCCGCAGCGGACGATGTCGCGGGCGAGATCGTCGAGCGCCGCGGGGGCCAGCAGCGGTTGGAGCCTGGAGAGCGTCTGCCGCATGGCGGAGAAGTCCACACGGCATGAGAACGACGGCTGCGCTTTGCTCTCACCAAGGAAAAATGCGTCCGTCGGTGCCGGCATTCCGGCGAGCGAGTGCAGGTAGCGCGCCAGTGCGGTCATGCCCGCGAGCTCCTGCGGCACAGGTGTTTTGGAAAACGAAGTTTCCTTGTCGCCTTCGTTGTAGCCGTCGTTGGGCGCGAACATCATCTCCATGCTGTAGCACGGCGCGCCCTTCGACATGTTCACGAAGGTTCCGCCGCTGCGGCATATCCAGGGGATTACAAAGCGGAGGAGCCGGCGCTCCGCGGGGCTGACTTGCGCAAGCGCCTTCTTGTCAACAAGTTCCGCTGCCTGCGCTACCGCATCCGCGAACTGCTTCAGATCCGCCGGAGATTGAAGGGCGGTTGGCTCCGGGACGGCCTGGGGTGTTTTGCCGCCGGGCAGGGCCGCGGCCAGAAAGCATGCCTCCTGCAATGCCGGCTCGGTCCCGGGCTCCTCCGCAAGGCAGTTGCGCGCCCACGCCTCCATGCGCCATGGTGCATTCGGAGGATCGCCGGCCAGCTCCTTGACTATGGCGATATCCTGGTACGCCTGGAATTCCTCAAGCCCGGAACTGTATTCGCGGACATTGTTGATCCAGGCCTTGTAGTCGGCGGCGGCGCCGTAGCGCTTGTCGCGGAACGCAGCCTCCTTTTCCGGCGCTAGCCCGAGAGCCGGAAGCTCGCCGTCTTCCAGCACGGCCGAGAGCTTCGCGCTCAAGGCCGCCAGGCGCGGTTCCTTGGGCGCCGTAAAAGCTGGAACAACCGGATCTTCAAACTTATAGTTGCAGCCGCCTGCAAGAAGAAAAATCCCGGCGGCAGCACAGCCGGCAGCGTATTGACGTATCCGTCTCATAGTCGCCCCTTGTTTACTTTTATGGACAATATGCTAGTTTTTAAAATAGGCAAATTGTTTCAGATTTCCTGGTCGGCCAACTGGCTTGGCTGATGCGGACCGATTTTGCGCTGCCCCTATTCTTGGGCTCGAGCCGGAAATCTGAATTTGAAATCCCTCCTGGGAATCGGAATTTCATAACATATCTTTTTCTCCAGAGCAGGAAATCTGAACTTGGGATGTGGACCATGCGCAAGGTGATCATCGTCGCGGCCGTGCTGGTTCTGGGCGGCATCTGCTTGATACTTTTGAAGAACAACATGCGCGGTCCGCTTGTCGTTTCAGGCGTGCTCGAAGGCGACCAGATCCGAGTGGGGTCGCGGGTCGGCGGGCGTATCGCCGAGGTGCTTGTGGACGAAGGCGACAAGGTGAAGGATGGGACGCCGCTCTTCCGTCTTGAGCCTTTCGACCTCAAGGAGAAGCTCAGCATGGCCGAAGCCGACGAGAAGGCCGCGCAGGCGGAGTTTGACAGGCTCAAGGCCGGCTACCGTCCCGAGGAGATCGCGGAGGCTCAGGCGCGCCGCGACCAGCTTGCGGCCAAGCTTGACCTGCTCAAGGCCGGTCCCCGCCAGCAGGAGATAGACGAGTCCGCGCAGCAGCTCGCGGTGGAGGAGGCGAAGCTAAATCTGGCGAAAATCCAGGCCGAACGTATCGGCGGCCTCGAGAACAAGAATGTGGCATCGACGCTTGAAGGCGACAACGCCCGCTGCGATCTGCTTGTGGCCAAGGGGAAGGTGGAGGCCGCGCAAAGGCACCTTGACATGTTGAAGGAAGGTTACAGGAAGGAAGAGATCGCCGCCGCCCAGGGAAGCCTCGCCGAAGCCGAGGCGATATACGTCCTGCGCAAGAACGGATACAGGGAGGAGGAGATCAGGCGCGCGGAGGCGACTCTGCTGTCCGCGAGGGCGAACCGCGCCGCCGTCGCCGAGCAGGTCAAGGAGCTTACGGTCGTGTCGCCGGCCGAATGCTATGTCGAATCGATCGATCTGCGTCCCGGCGACCTGGTCGCGGCCAACGAGCCCTGCGTTTCGCTCATGGATCTTTCGAGGCTCAGAGTCAGGGCGTTCGTTCCTGAATCCAGGCTTTCCCTCGCGAAGCTCGGGACCAACGTGCCGCTCAGGATCGACAGCCTTCCCGGCAGGGAATTCGAAGGCGAAGTAACCTATGTCGCCACAGAAGGCGAATTCACCCCGCGCAACATACAGACCCCCGATGAACGCTCCAAGCAGGTCTTCAGAATCATGATATCCGTGCAGAAGGACAGGGAGACGCTCAGGCCGGGCATGATCTGCGATGTGATCCTGGAGAGATAAAAGGATCGCTAGTTTGCAGAATTGTCAATGAAACGCTAGCTGGAGGGCGGAGCCGTGCTCCGCCGCGGTTGAGCTTGGCTCAACCCTCCATTGAACGTAATCTCTTCATTGGTTAATTCAACATTACACCTCATCCATAATGACGGACGACTTCTCAATCAGGATTGAATCCCTCTCCAAGAAATTCGGCTCATTCACAGCCGTTTCCGAGACTTCGTTCTCCGTAGGGCGCGGCTCGATATTCGGGCTGCTCGGGCCGAACGGCTCCGGCAAGAGCACCTTGATAAGGATGCTCTGCGGAGTGCTGCGTCCGAGCGGCGGCCGCGCCGAGGTGATGGGCTTTGATGTCGCGAGGCAGTCCGAAGACGTCAAGGCCAACATCGGCTACATGAGCCAGAAGTTCAGTCTATACGGCGATCTCTCCGCATCTGAAAATCTTGATTTCTACTCGAGGATTTACGGCCTGCGCGGGGAGGCCGCAAGGAGGAGCCGGGACTATGTGGTCGGCCTGACCGGCATCGGCGAATACCTGAAGCGGCGCGCGTCGGCATTGTCCGGCGGCTGGAAGCAGAGGCTGGCGCTCGCGTGCGCGCTGGTACACGAGCCGCAGGTGCTCTTCCTCGACGAGCCGACCGCCGGAATCGATCCGGTCGCCAGGCGCGAGCTGTGGGACCTTCTCTTCGAACTTTCACACAAGGGAGTGACGATGTTCGTCAGCACGCACTATATGGACGAGGCCGAACGTTGCACCGACGTCGGATACATCTACTTCTCCAGGATGATCGCCTGCGGCAGACCAGAGGAACTTAAACGCCTTCCCGAGGTGAATCCGGCCGGGACGCGCCGGATCGAACTCGAATGCGAAAGGCCGGCCGAGGCTTTTGGAATCCTCAAGGGGCTTCCATATGTAAGGAGTTCGACCATCTTCGGAACCTCGGCGCATCTGCTCGTCGAAGACTCGGTCCCGGATTCGAAGCTGCTGGAGGACATCTCGACCTGCGACCCTTCGGCTACGGCCAGGACGATCCAGCCCAGCCTCGAGGACGTCTTTGTCCTCCTCAGCCAGGCGGAAGCAAAACGTATGCGGGCTTTGCCCGCAACCCAAGTTCCAAGCTCCAAATTCCAAATATCAAATAAATTCCAAAATTCAAACACAGAGAAATGAAGCGCCAAGTTTGGAATTTAAGATTTTGAGCCTGGGATTTATTTGGAATTTGGTGCTTGTGATTTGGAATTTGCCAACGCATATGACCAGTGAAAGTTAACTTGAGACAAAGTTGGCGGCCATGAAGGGTTTCACCGCGGTGTTTCTGAAGGAGCTCTCGCACATCAGGTGCGAGCGCTCGACGCTCTTCTTCGCTCTGCTGATCCCGGCGATGCAGCTGACGATCTTCGGATATGCGGCCAACACCACGATCGACAACGTGCCGGTGGTTGTGCTGAACCTCGACCGACGGATGGACTCGCGGCACATGCTGGAAGCGTTCACGAACAGCGGTTCGTTCAAGATAGTCCGCAGCGTTGCAAACTACGACGAGATGCGCTCGGAGATAAGGTCGGGCAGGGCCAAGGCGGCGTTCGTCATCCCTCCGGACTTTGCCGATTCGATGCTCAAGGGGCATGAAGCGTCGGTGCAGATGCTCATCGACGGTTCGGACGCGCAGGTCGCGGCGGCGGCTCTCAACAACGCGAGCCTGATCACGCAGAGCATGGCGTTCTCGCTGGCCAAGAAGACCGGCGAACGCGGAAGCGTCGCTCCTTCACGCGACCAGTACGGCCATGCGTCGCTGCCGGTCGAGCTCCGGCCGCGCGTCCTCTACAATCCCGATCTGCTGGACGCGAACTTCTTCGTACCCGGCCTAATCGCGATCATCCTTCAGTTCATCCTCAGCTTCCTCACCGCCTTCTCGATCGCGCGGGAGAGGGAGTCGGGAACCCTGGAGCAGATGTTTGTGACTCCGGTTTCGCCGTCGGGCCTTCTTTTCGGAAAGCTGATCCCTTACGCGGGTCTGGCGTTCGTCGAGCTTGTGATAGTGATCCTGGTGATGAACTTTCTCTTCAAGGTGCCGGTCACTGGGAGCGTCATCCAGCTTTTCGGAGTCTGCGTGCTGTTCATCCTGACCGCGCTCGGCCTGGGCCTGATGGTCTCGACGTTCGCGGAGACGCAGCTTCAGGCTCTCCAGGCAACCTTCCTGATCATGCTGCCGAGCGTGCTGCTGAGCGGTTTCGTCTTCCCGCGCTCGGAGATGCCGCTGATACTCTATGCGCTCGGCGCGGTCCTTCCAGCGACCTACTTCGTCGATCTTCTGAGAGGTATAATAATCCGCGGTGCCGGAATCCTCGACCTAGTCCCGTCGCTCGTCGGACTCGCAATATGCTTCGCCGCCATCATCTCCATCAGCCTCTTCAGGTCCAAGAAGACGATCGACTGAGGTTCAGATTTTCTGTACGGAAGGGCTGCAAAGCGGGAAGGGATCGGCAATATCTTCCGTGAGCTGTCAAGGCACGGCGCCAGAAAATTTGAATTTTGCGGATGGATAATTCGCAGGTCAGTGTTGAATTTATTCTCTTCAATCGCTACCATATAGCCGGCCATCAATTCATCCATGGGTATATTCGCATTGTTCGGTTGGAAATTGAGGATTGGATATTGGAAATTCCGCCATGCCCTGCCCCTTAACCAGCCTTCTTCTGCCGGTGCTTCTCAGCTATCTGCTGGGCGCCGTCCCGTTCGGCTACATAATCGGAAAACTGAACGGTATCGACATCCGGCAGCACGGCAGCGGCAACATCGGCGCGACAAACGTCCGGCGCGTGCTGGGGATGAAATGGGGCGCGCTGTGCTTCTTCCTGGACTTCTCCAAGGGCGCGCTGCCTGTGTTCCTGGTCAAGTTTCTTCTGTTGAAATATCCTTCGTGCGGCAGTCCTGATGCGATCATGATCGGCTCGGCGTTCGCCACGGTTGCGGGGCATCTCTGGCCGGTCTATCTGAATTTTAAGGGGGGCAAGGGCGTGGCAACGACCGCCGGAGTGCTTCTGGCGCTGGCACCGCTCGCGCTTATCTGTTCCGGCGCGCTCTGGGCCGCAGTCTTCTTCGGGTCAAGGTATGTCTCTCTCGCTAGCATAGCCGCGGCGGCCGCGCTTCCGTTCTTCGCGTTCGGATTTTCAAAGGCGGGGCTGCAGAATGTTTCCATGCCGATCCTAGTCCTGCTCTTCGTCCTCGCGGCCCTCGCGATCGCCAAGCACCACGCCAACATCAAAAGGCTGCTCAACGGCACGGAACTGAAGTTCGAACGCAAGGATAAAGAAAACACTGAAAATAAAAATTAGATCTCGCACAAAGGCACGAAGACACAAAGAAATATCTTAAAAAATCCATTTTTTTGTTTTCTTCGTGCCTCTGTGCCTTTGTGTGAGAATTAAAAAAGATGGAGCCTATGGGCAAATCGCACAAAGTCACGGTTCTGAGCGACGGCGGCTGGGGGACGGCCCTTGCGATACTCCTCGTCGAAAACGGCTGCGACGTCGCGCTCTGGGGGCCGTTCCCTGAAAACATCTGCGAAATTCGCAGAAACGGCGAGAATAATAAATTTCTGCCCGGCGTTCCGATTCCTGACGAACTTGTCCTTGAAGACAAGCTCGGAGAGGAAGTTTCCGAGTCGGAAGTCATTGTCCTGGCCTCGCCTTCGCAATACATGCGCGGCACGCTAGAGAAGCTCAGGCCGTTTTTCTGCTCCGGTAAAAACTTGCTGGTCAATGTCGCTAAGGGCATTGAAGTCGGAACGCTGAAGCGTATGAGCGAGCTTTGCCGGGAGATGCTCGGGGATTGCAGGTACTGCGTCTTGTCGGGGCCGAGCCATGCGGAGGAAGTCGGACGCCGTTGTCCGACCGCCGTCGTGGTGGCGTCGGAATCGGAGGACGACGCGTTGCAGGCGCAGAAGATATTTATGAACAGCCGCTTCAGGATCTATACGTCGCATGACGTTGTCGGCGTAGAGCTTGCGGGGTCTCTCAAAAACATTTTCGCGATAGCCGCGGGGATGATAGACGGTATGGGGCTGGGCGACAACCCCAAGGCGGCGCTGCTGACCAGGGGCACCGTCGAGATGGCCCGGCTCGGAAAGTGCCTGGGCGGCAGGACCGAGACGTTCTCAGGCCTCAGCGGCATCGGCGACCTCATCGTGACATGCTACAGCAGGCACAGCAGGAACCGCCATGTCGGCGAGGAGCTGGGACTCGGAAAATCCCTCGGCGAAATCCTGCGCGGAATGGGCATGTCCGTAGCCGAAGGCGTCAAGACCTGCGAGAGCGCACACGACCTTTCCAAGGAAAAGGGCGTCGAAACGCCGATCATCAACGAGATATACAAGGTGCTCTACAAAGGCAAGGCGCCGCAGGCCGCCATCCACGACCTCATGACCCGAAGGGCGAAGATGGAGATGGAGTGAAGCCGGATGAGGGATACCTGATGCGTGATGCCGGAAGTCTGAAACCATAATGGTTACTGTGCGCGGCGATTGTTCGCCGCGAGTATTTCAACATCGTCAACCCCTGCGGGCAGACGGCAATCAACAGAAGAGGGAGCATTAATTATGACAGCAGGAATGCTTTTAAGGGCGGCCGCTTGCATTGCCGCAATCGCATCTTTGCCTTTTTTCACTTCATGCTCATCGGTCAGGGATGAAAAGCCGGGTTCGCCGGCCAAGGTCGAAGAGCCTGCTCCTCCGGTCAAGGACGAGGGGCCGCGGCCGTTGACGGAGAAGGAAGTGGAACTTCTGAAGAAGATGGGGGGCGAAGTCCTGCCGGATCAAAACATAAAACTTGGCGATGTGACCATCCACAGGAAGGAGATGGAGCTGTCTTTCCCGGCGGTGTTGAATCTGACGAGCGGACCGCTGGAAGTGCTCATCTGCATGCCGGCAGGCAGGATGCACGAGAGCCTGCTCCTGAGCAAGACTCCGCCGATGGAGCTGCAGCTCGCGCTGATCCTGCTGGGCGCCGTGAACGGGCCGCGCCAAGCGACGGAAAGCATGGAGCAGGGGGCAATCATAGACATAGACGTGAAGCCCGAAGGCGGGCAAAGGGTGCCGGTCGAAAGCTGGGTTTTCGACAACAAGCGCAAGGCGCAGATGCGGCGCGACGGATGGATCTTCATCGGCGCCAGCTTCGGCCACGGCGGAGTCTGCATGGCCGACGAGCTGGTCCAGCTCGCCAGGACACTCAACATCTGCAACGCAATCCTCGACAACCCCTCCGAGGACAAGGAGGCGGCGTCCGACATCTACGAGGTCTACGGCGAAAAAGTCCCCGCCTTCAAGACACCCGTAACAGTCTACTTCAAGCCAAGGCGGTAGTGAGCGTTAAGCTGGGGGCGGCGCGGATATTTCAGTTCGCCTGCGAGAAGTATGCCGCTTTCGGCGAAAGCGGCACTGGCGACTTCGGCGAAGTCGCCATACTTGGGTGGTATGCTGTCATAGGTACCCGCCCAGCTTAAAAATAAATATGAAAACAATGCAATTATTTCGGATTAACCTTATTTCCATAAGGCTATATGAAAAACGTAAAGTCAACTTACCACATACTCATTCTCTCGGCTTCATTTGCGCTCATAGGCGTTGTCATCGTCTGCAGCTGCATTTCCGGCGAGGATGAAGCCAGGACTGTGAAGTTCCCGCCCTCGCATCCGCGCCTCGCCCTCTCCGCCGACGAGCTTGATGCTCTCAGG
The DNA here is from genome assembly GCA_964636325.1 of uncultured Victivallaceae bacterium. Taxonomy (GTDB): domain Bacteria; phylum Verrucomicrobiota; class Lentisphaeria; order Victivallales; family GWF2-50-93; genus CAZWRV01. The sequence continues at coordinate 64,818 of CAZWRV010000005.1, forward strand.
AAAAACCCCGATACGGAGAACAAGCGCAAGGACATAATTTCAAAGGCCGATAAAATGCTGGCCGAAATATTGTTTGTTCCGAAGACTGAGGGACAATGGATTTTCTATTATGCCTGCCCAAAGGACGGAACACGTCTCGAGCCTGAAAGCGCCGAAACTCACGTCTGCCCTAAATGCAAGGTAAAATATACTGACAAGCGCATCGTGGCAGCGTATGTGACTATTCAGTACGGGAAGCTTGAAAACCAGATGCAGGACCTTGCCACGGCCTTCGCCGTGACGGGAGACGACAAATATGCCGCGCCGATCAAGGACGCCTTCCTGGAGCTCGCCAAGCTGTATCCGACATTGCAGAGGCACGACCGCTGGGGCAGAACCGGCATACTCGCCGTGGTCGGCGGGAGGCGCTACAGCCAGCATCTGGACGAGGCCTACAGCGCGATCAGGCTTGCGAAGACATACGACCTCTGCGCCGCCTCCGGCATATTCAGCCCGGACGACCGCACTCGGATCGAGCAGGACTTCCTCGGCGCCACCGTCCGCGAAATACAAAGATATGAACTCTTCGTCGGGCGGAAGAACAACCATCAGACCTGGTTCAACGCCGCATACGCCAATGTCGGCGTCGCCATCGGCGACGAGAAGCTTGTAAACGATTCCCTCTACGGTTCGGGCGGACTCCTCTGGCAGCTCGACAACAGTGTCACCTCCGACGGCATCTGGTACGAGGGGACGATGAGCTACCACTTCTACGCACTTATGGCGATAACCGAGCAGTTGAAGGCGCTGAGGCATGTCGGCATCGATCTTTCCGGAAATCAAAGGCTCAAGTCGCTGTGGAGCGGGCCGCTCTCGCTCGTCTTCCCGGACGGCAGCATTCCGCCGATCCACGACGGAGATCCATTCGTTTTGACCCAGCGGAAGGACATCTATGCCTTCGCCGGAGAATACTTCAAGGATTCGCTATTTGCGAATTTCGCGGAAGGCAAAAGCTCGGAGAAGGAATTGGCGAGCCAGGATCTTTCCGGAATCGGAATCGCGATACTGCGGGAGGGCAAGGAGGCCGCCGCGAAATGCGCGATGATGGACTACGGCATCCACGGCGACCACCACGGCCATCCGGACAAGCTGAACCTTCTGGTCTGGGCGCTCGGTCTCGAAATATTCCCTGACATCGGCAGGATCAGCTATAGCGTTCCCGAATACGAGACATGGACGAGGACGACAGCTGCCCACAACACGGTCGCAATAGACTGCAAAAATCAGTCGCCCGACACCGGCAAGCTTCTCTTCTTCGAAAGCAAGCCCGGCTATTCTGCAAGCTTCGCAAAAAGCGACGGCGCATACTCCGGCTACGAACTCTCTCGCTTCCTGCTCCTGACCGACAAGGTCCTCGTCGACATATTCAAAGTGCAGGGCTCATCCAAGGCCCTGATCGACAGCTTCTTACACACCAGGGGCGAGTTGGCGCACATAAATTCGGTCGAGCCGAAAAAGATTGCCGGCCTGGGCGACAAGAATGGCTACCAGCATCTTGCGGAAGCCAGAGAATATCCGACTGCCGAATACAATGCTTTCACCCTCGCCTTGAAAGACGGGCGCCTCGTAAGAATCCACCTGCCGGACGACAAGGAAGGCAAACTCTACTCCGGCATAGGCATCGGCAGCCAGCTCACCGAAAAAGTGCCGTTCATCCTCAGACGCCGCGAAGCTTCTTCGACCGTCTTCGTCGCCTGCTACGACCTGAGCGGCGACGGGAGCGCCGTGGATTCGGTCAAAATACTCCCGGTATCCGGTAAAGACGGCAACGCACTGCTCCACACAGAGGCCGTAGGCCTCGAGATCAAGAACAAGGACGTCACGTCGCTCATGGCTTTCGACTTGGACGAGGAAACTCCCAGCGGATTGTCGTTCCAAGGGAATAAATTTGAGCGGCTTCTATTTCTGAACTTGCAGAAATAAAGTGACGGCAGCAAACATCCATTCGTCCAACCACCCATTCTTTACTTTGTAAAAAAGCGCGGATAAAGTCGCCAGTGCCGCTTTCATCGGAAGCGGCATAGTCCGGGAAATTCATTTGCCTCCAATTTTCGGAATGAATTATTGATGCTCTTGGAAATACATCGCCTTGATGGCCTTGCACATGACATCAACCCGCAGGATCATGGCGTGCGACGGGTCGGAGGATTCCTGCATGAATGGCTGTCGCGGCCGAACGCCTTCGACATGATCCAGCCGGGAACGGTGAACGCTGAAAAGGCCGCCCCTTACACGGTCGAGCACATGGCGGCGGCGATCACGTTCTTCCTGCAGATCGAGCCGCATCCGCGCCTTGAGTATCCTCTGCTCCGCCTGCTGTAAAATGAAAATGCAATCATCACAGCAGATTTCAAAACTGCGGACGCAGCAAGCGCGTCTCTACATTTAATCCGCCAGGGCGGATGGTGGGCCATGCTTGTCATGACCGTTTAAACAGTCTTGAAATTGCCTACCTTATAGTGCAAACTGTCCGCCTCGGCGGATAGTTCTGTCGATCATAAACTCGATGGAGGGCGGAGCCGAGCTCCCCCGCAGTTGAGCTCGGCTCAACCATCCAGAAGGCGACGAAGACAGCGAGGAAGATCGCGATTAAGATATTCGAGATACAGGAGTGGCCGTCTGCGAACCTCGCAGTTCTGTCGGCGGGAAACTTAAAACGACAAAGCTCGCGACAAAGTTACCGACAAAGATGTTCAGGTTTCAGGAGAGAATCTTAACCAAGGAGGGAAAATGGCGACGGTTGAACAGAAGGTGAAGAAGGTCGTGTGCTCGGTTCTGTCGATACAGGAGGAGCAGATCACCCCGGAGTCGAGGTTCATGGAGGATCTGGGGGCGGACTCCCTGTACATCGTCGAGATCGCGATGGAGCTGGAGGACGAGTTCGGCCTCGACATCCCCGGCGAGGATCTTGAGAAGATGAAGACTTTCGGCGCGGCCGTCAAATACATGGAGAGGAAGGCCGACGGCCGCTGATGCTGCCCTGCCGGCCCTGCGTCAGCCTGTAAATATTCAGCGGAACGGCGTAGTTCGCCGGATATTTACCTTGGGGAAATGCGGAATCGGGATTGCCTCGGGCAAACACGGCGGTCAATCCGCGGCAGATCCCGGTATTTACACAAAAAAGACTGGCATTTTTCAAGCGGAATCCCTTGACATTATATATCTAGTGATATAAAATATATCAGTTGATATTTGTTTTTATCATCGGGGGGATGCCATGCCGGCGGAAGCTGCGGCTGTGTTCAAGCCGAGATATCAGGCGGTCGCGGAGCTGATCGGATGCAAGATTGCTTCAGGCGGCTACGGCGAGGGCGCCCTGCTCGAGTCCGAGCGGGAGCTTGCACGGAGCTTCGGCGTCAGCACGATCGTGATAAACAGGGCGATGTCGTTGCTCGCAGCCGAGGGGCTCGTGAAGAAAATCCCCAGGAAGGGCAATGTGGTCGCCAGGGTTTCCCGGGCCGGATCCGGGGCGCTTGTGAAGGCGCGAGGCGCGGCCGTCGGCCCACAGGCGCCGGCCGCCGATTCGGCGGCCGAAGCTCCCTCCTTCTTCAGGAGGAAGACGATCACCGTCGCCGTCCTTTCGGAGCTTCCCCGCTACAATGAGCTGTGGAGCAGGGTGTTCCGGGACTACTGCGCCGTAAACACCGATCTTGAGATAAGGCTCGCCCCCGTGGGCGGCATGCAGGAGCTTTATGCGGCTGAAAGGTGGAAGTCCTGGGACATCGTCCAGATTCCGGGCAACCTGCTTCCATATTATGCCGGGAACGGATTCCTTTACCGCCTAGGCGAGATCGGCCCGCTGGAAATCGCGGATGATCAGTATACAGAGGGGCTCCTCCGCAGCATCTCCTGGCAGGGAAGACTCTGGGGCGTACCCGTTTCGGCTTCGCTCTACTGCGACTTTTACGATCTGAGGATGACCGGTTTCCTGGGTGATGCACTTGGCGCCGGAGGCTTCTGGAACCGCTGGGACAGGATCGCCGAAAAGAGCGTGGGAATCGCCAGCGGAAGCGGCCGGGCCATGACCTTCCTCCACAGGCACCTCTTCCATTTGCTCGTGATGGCCGGCGCAGACGCCACGTGTTCTTACGACAAGATGAGGAGGTTCAGTTCCAAGGGGCATGTCCGCTTCGTCGAAAGGTTTGAAAGATACATAAGGAAGCCGGGGGTATTCTATCAGAAGATAGAAGGGAGCGCGGAATATGTGCCTTACATTGAAAAACTGCTGGACCGCCTTTCCAAGGGCGATTTCTTCATCCTTCCCGGGACGTCCGTCTTCCTTTCAGACATCATGCAGGGGCGCAGGCGGCTCCGGCACGGGATAATGCCGGCAGCCACGGAGGCCGGCGGATCGCCGGTCCTCGAAACGAACCTCAACGTGATATCGCACTACACTTCCTATCCCGAGGAATGCCTGCAGATCCTCAGGTATCTTGCTTCGTTCGAGACCCAGAAGCGCTTTGCGGAGAACGGAAGGACTGTGTGCAACATCCGCGCCCTGGAACACCTGCGCATCGCCGGGCTTGACAGCTTCTCGCTCGGCAATCTGCGGGACGGCCTGTCAAGAGGCAGAATCATCTCTTCGTCCGACAGGAACATATTCGACTACTGGTCCACGGTCGTCACCCACGAGATGATAAGGTGGCAGACCGGAAAGATATCGGGGCCCGAGATGCTGGACGCCCTGCGGCGGAAGACCGAGTTCTACTACCGCAGCATCGAACGCCGGAACTCGTCTCGGAGTGAAAACAACGCGGCATGAGGCCGCATGCATGGATTCTCAGGCAACACCGATAAGGGGAGGTCATATGGGGGCAATGATTTCAACTCGAAAGAAGGACGCCTCGAATAGCTTCGGCCGGCGCGGCAATATTCTTCGTCCAGGCAAAAAGTTTTCCTCCGGCAAAGTTTTCACCTTGATCGAGCTGCTCGTCGTCATCGCGATCATCGCAATACTTGCGGCGATGCTGCTGCCTGCGCTGAAGAGGGCGCGGGACACGACGAAGACGATCGCATGCGTCAACAACCAGAAGCAGATCATCCTGGCTACGGCCAACTACATGGGGGACTACAACGAATATTTCCCCTACGGCTTCACATACAACGGGCAGCAGGGGAACCACAGCGGCTGCATGATAGCCTACCATCCGAACTCCAGCTACCCCAACTATATCTGGGGATTCGGCCTTTACCTAAGACTCGACTATCTTCCTGGCGCATCCCTGATCTGCCCCGGATATCCCGATCCGGTTGATGGATACAAGGGGTGGGACAGGAACCTGATAAACAAGAACTTCGACGCCTACTGGCTCCAAAATCCATACATCGGCTCCTGGACAGTCGACCAGACCGAGTCCATTCCTTCCATGCCCAACCATCCGGGAGGCACCACCCTGACCAAATTCATGAAGAATCAATATTACGACTGGGGCAACGTGGCCGGCGGCGGTTATGTGAAGAACAAGTTCGGCGCATTCCTCGCCGACGCCTTCCCGAGATGGAAGGAGTTCCCCGGCATCTTGCCCAGGGAAATAGGCCCCTACTTCCACGCGGGCTCGATAAACATAGGCTATATTGACGGCCACGTGCAGACGTATCCGCCGAGCTGGAAGAGGGAATACGGATATTACTACTGCTGGAACGATTGTTCCTACATGGCGTTCTGGGGCTATTACAACATAAAAAACTGAAAGGAGAACTCTTTCCATGGACAAAGTCCGTTTTGCGGTCGTGGGACTCAAGCACGGGCAGTCGCATGTCCACACAGTATTGGACAGTGAGCGTGCAGAACTGGTCGGGCTATGCGATCTGGACAGGGCCCTCGCCGGACAGGTGCAGGATAGCATCCACCAAAAGATCGGAAAGGAACAAGCCCGCGGAATCCGTATCTTCGACGACTACCGGAAGCTTCTAGCCTGGAACGGTTTCGACGCGGTCGTAATATCCACCCCGGTCATGGTGCACGCGGAAATGGCGGAGCTGGCAGTGAAGGCGAAAAAGCACGTCCTCCTTGAGAAGCCGATGACCGTCACGATCGCAGAGGCCGAGAGCCTGTGCAAGGCCTGCCGGGGGGCGAAGACTGTCTTCCAGGTCGGATACGAAGTCCGGTCCAGCCAGCTTGTCGGAAAAGTGAAGGAGATTATTCATGACGGCAGGATCGGAGACGTCGTATTCGTTTGGTGGCACATGTTCATGGAGCATGTTTCCAAGGGCTGGCGGAGCGAGCGGAAGAACATGGGCGGCAAGCTCTTCGACTGCTGCTGCCACTACTGGGACATCATGCAGTGTCTCGCAGGCGCGAAGTTCCACCGGATCAGCGCCTTCGGCAGCGAACCCGGAAAGGTCGGACCGGACGCCGAGAAGCTGCCCAAGGTCGCCACCGTGAACTTTGAATACCAGAACGGCGTTAAAGGCAATCTGAGCTTCAGCGAAGTCACTCCGACGCCGGAGTGGAGCCTATTCGGCGTGGCCGGGACAAAGGGAATAATCTACGGGAATCCTTGGAGCCCCGAAGGCGCCGGCTCGCTCGACTGCTATTTGGACGGCGGGCTCTTCAAGGAGAAGATCGCCGTGAACGGCCAGATGGCCAGCCGGGGACATCTCGGATTCCGCGAACAGCACGAGGCCTTCCTCGACGCTATTCTCGACGGCAAGAAAGTCCCCTGCTCCGTCGACGACGGCTACGAAGTGGTCTTAATCAACGCCGCAGTCGACAGGGCAATCGCCACAAACGAGGCCGTCTTCCGCAAGGACATGGCCAAAGTCGGGAAACCCAAGACATGACGGCCGCCACTCCGAAGACATTGGAAGAACACCGCAATTACCTTCACCAGATTGTCAGGCTGAAGCTTTTCTTCATGCACCGCTGGCTCGCGGATCATCCCGGCGAGAGGCCCGCGGACGTCCTGCGCAACCGAATCGACATCTACCGCAAGACCGATGCGAATCCGGGAGGGCTGGGCCAGCCGTGCAAGGACTGGTGGCTTGCGCCCGCCTGGCAGGAGATCGAAAAGGCGCTGCTGGACGCATATTGCCGCTGCGGAAAGGACGCCGCGGCATTCGAGGAGGAAGGGTTCGCCGCCGTCCGCCCCAGCATAGACGCCCGCTGCGAGCGCGACTTCAGTGACCGCAGGCACCTGGAGGCCTACCAGTGCGGCAGCCTGAGATATGAATACCATGACACGCCCCGCAAAGAGGTCTTCTTCCATATCGCGAACAGGATAAGCCCGAAGTCAATCTTCGACGACCCGATTTATCTCCCCTGCTGCTTCATGATCCTGATGGAGCACGTCGAGGCGATGTGCCAGGCTGAATACATAACCACTTTCACATGGCTGAACTCATATCCGAGATGGCTGTCGCTCTTCCCGCGGGAGTGGGACGACAACATGAGCGAGCCGAGCACGGACGTCGAATGGCACTACGGCTATTGGGGCCAGTTCATCACCGCCAGGGGAACCTTCAACGAGAAGCTGGGCGAGTTTACGCGCCAGCATGGAAGACTGAAGTTCTATCCCCGCGGCTCCAAATGCTCAATCGCAGTCATGCGCAGGCATCTGGCGGATAAATATTTCACCGCAGACATGAAATTCGCAGCAGAATAGGCAGTTGAACCGCATGGCCATGCCAAGCATGATGAAAATGTACGACAGGATACCTGTCGGATTCTCAGGGGCAGTTCTCCCCGGTAAAAAAGGCGTCGTGATCCGTCCCGGTGGAAAAATCTCTTTCCAGGCGGCCCTGCCCAAGCATGACTTCCCCGTGCGGAGGCGCCTGAGGATTTCCGGCGAGGTCGACATATTCTGGCAGTGGAGGTGCGAAGGCGGAATGCCGTTGCTATACCGTTCCATCAAGGACGCGCTGGATGCGGAAAACGCATATTGTGAAAAATATTCGCTGCACCTGCGGAGCAATTTCGATCCCTGGCGCCGCAACGCCTTCATCATGCTGCCGTTGGGAGGCGTGCCTCGCGGAACGCCCCTCACCTTCTCGGCCATGGCAATGGCCCGGAACCTGAAACTTGCGCAGGGCGGCGAAGTCTGCGCCGAGCTGGGTGTCTACATGCCCAGGGAAGGCCGGCATCCGCAGGATGTGACGGAACTCCCGGACATGGTGCACCAGCTCAGGCTCGACGAGGGAACCTATGGATGGCGGCAGCTCAGCTCGGAGCTGCGGATTCCGCAGGACGCGGCGTCGGTGCTGATACGGGTCGGGGGAACAGGGTTCGGGGGGGACGCATGGATCGGATCCCCGCGACTTTACGCCGAAAACGGCGACACGCTGATCCCCCCACTCATGCCGGAGAATCCCCATCCGTCCTGGCGGCAGCTGAACTGGCTCGGAGAAAATCTTTCGCGCCTGGAACAGCCCGAATTCAGGATTTCCGCCGACGGAAAAATCTTTTTCTGCGGCGCAGTCTTCAACTCCATATCGCGCTTTTCGGAATTCGAGGTTTCCCTGCCGGATATGGCGGATGGAACGCACGAGTTCGTACTGGAACTCATTGACGGCCATGCGGATTCGCTGCCATTTATGCTCCAGGGGGCCGACATCCTTCTGGAGAGCGCCAGGCCGGTCGAAATTGTCGCATACCCGGAATACCCAGAGGAGAAGCGCCCATTCGGAGTTTTGCTCGAACGTAATTACGAAGACGGATGCAGGCTCGAAGTCGCCACCGTCGAAGATGCCGGCCCGGCCCGCGCCAACCCTTCATTCCCGATCAACCTTGACGGCGCCGCGATGGAAATCCGGCCGAGGCGCGTGGTCCGCAATCCAGGAGATGAAATCATTCTCTCGACCGGCGACGCCATCTATATCTCCCAGGACATCGGAGACTTCATGCGCTATCTCGAATGGTATGTGGCGAACGGAATCGGAAACGGGGTCTGCATCCGCCCGGCCTACCGCTGGGGTGGAGGACGCAGCATGAATCCGGAACTGTGGAAGATCGCCGTCCCGCTTATGGAAAAACTCGGAATCAAATACCACCTCATGGTCGACGGCAGGGAACTTCCCGGCAGCAACGTAACCCCCCGCGATGATGACCTGGCGGGCCCTAACTACCTCGGACGGCAGGAGCACGAAAGGGACGGCGCATTCTCATACTGGGGTCACATCCGCGAAGACGCGCTTTACACATACATCTTCAACCGGGCCGGCTCCGAGCAGACCCATCTTGGCCTCGCCGCCCCGGCGCTGCCGCAGAACGGAATCATCTCCGGATGCTTTGACCAAGGCCTCGCCAGGGACATGAAGGAGGCCGCCAAGCTTTTCATAGAAAACGTCAGGCTCGCGAAGAAGTCCTGCACGAGGCACACCGGACCGTCCACGCTCTTCCATTATTTCTACCAGGAGGGATACGAATGGCTGGGGGCCGAACAGATGTACGGCCCCGAAGAAGTGATCCTCTCATCGCTCCGCGGCGCTTCGAAGTCCTATGGCAGGAAAGACTTCGGCGCGCATCTGGCCGTCCAATGGTCAAGCGCCCCGCACGACACTCAGGCGCATGCGCTCCGCTATTTCCTTTCCCTCGCAACATGCTACATGCAAGGGGCTTCCGGAATAAACACCGAAGAGGGTCTCTGGCGAATGGACGCCGGCTACGCCCCCTTCGACCGCTTCTCCCGCTGCTGCGAAATACACCGCCAGGCGCACGCGCGGTTCAGGCGTTTCTTACAGACTCATCCGCGGCGCGGCGTGATGCGCGTACCGTTGGCGGTCCTCCAGGGCAGATATTGCGGATGGCGCTGCTTCAGCAGGGCGAACGTATGGGGTTCGAACCGGGACGAGTTCCGTTTCTCCTCTCCGGAGGAAAGCTTCGACCTGCTCAAGGTCTTCTATCCCCGCTCCATACTCGACGCGATATACCGCTTCCCGTGCGACGACGCCAGTCCGCAAGGCTGGTATTCGGGCACTCCTTTCGGCCCGGTAGACCTGATCCCCGTCAACGGCCCGAATCCTCAGCTGGCGAGCTACGCCGCCCTGGCTTTCCTCGGGTGGAACACATTCGCGGAAGAGGATTTCCAACGTCTCTCATCCTATGTGGAACAGGGCGGCAGGCTCCTGCTGGCCAGGCCGCATCTTTCGACCGAGACAAGGCGCAACCGGCCTTCCATGCTTCCGGAAGACTCACCTGCCCTATCCTGTCTCATTGGGAATCAGGCATATGACGATTCAAAAGTCTCCAGAAAACTCGGGAAAGGCGCTGTTGTTTATTTCCCGCAGGACGAATATCCAAGCAAAACGGTCATACGCGGGGACTATGAGGCCGAACTGCGTTCGATGGGGGAGCTTGCGGCTTCGGCCGAGGCTCGCCGCGGCTGGATACGGGGCGGCGAGGACGTCAGTTTCGCGGCCTACGACTGGGAGGACGGAAGATTGCGGACGATATATCTTCTCAACATCGACCACTGGAGCGGGAGAGCGTCGGCACCGGCGCATTTTCTTTTCGGAGGCAAAAGCTACTGCATAGATGTCCGCAGCGGAACAATCGAGGTTGTAACCGCATCGAATTCCGTGGCGGCGATGCCGGAAGGCCACGACGCGGACGTCATGGAAATCGAGGAACTGCCAGGCAAGCTGCGGATCGTCGTCCAGTCTGACGCCGGCGCGGAACTGCGCCTCTTTGCCCCGGCACACGCCAACTGCCCGCCTTCGATCCGCGTGGAAGGCGGCGGAGTCCAAGAAATCGAAGTCTCGACATGAGAAACAATAACAAGGTGCCATGAAATGAAAAACGAAAATACGGATCGCCAGAAGAATGCCTTCGCTCCTCATATCAATGGCGGGGCCGCCGCCAAGACTCTTTGCGCCGCCTTCGCGATCTTACTCTCCGCGGTTTCCATGGATGCCGCCTCTCCCGCCATGCCCATGCCCTTGATGGCGGTGCCGAAGCTGGACAAGGCGCCGGTGATAGACGGAGTCATGTCCGACGGCGAATGGGACAGGGCCGCGGCATGCACCGGCTTCGTCCCCGCCTACGGAGAACTGCTCGCGCACGTCCAGACGGTGGTATGGTTCGGATACGACGACAAATACTTATACGTCTGCTTCAAGAACTACCGGACAGAGAAGAACGTCCTCCTCAGCAGACGTGCTCGCGTCTACATCTGTCGTCAGCTTCAGGAAAGATAACCTTTGCCGTGTCCGGCAAGGTGTCTTCGGCAAACGGGACGCTGGCAACCCTAGGCCCTCTACTGCTTCGTACCGCGAAAGGCGAACTCATCGCACAGTGGCAGGCCGGCAAAGAAGCTCCTCCGGAGGAAATCGGAAAGAGCGCCCTCCCTGCAAGCGCGGGATGGAAAGATATCATTTTTGAGCGAAATCATGGTTCGCTTGCGTTCCCCGTCCGTCGCAAGTCGGTTGAAAAGATCGAGTTCCTGCGAAAGTCCTCTGCGCTGTTACAGGCAGAGATGCTTTGTCCATCCCACACCACCATTCCACCATATTGTCGCCCGTTGAAGTGATTTGAGGCGGCGTAGCAATATGCTCCGACAAATGGCAGATAGAGGCAGTCTCCCCGCTTGATCCCGTCGAGCGTCGTTGCGCTTCGAATAATGTCCCCAGAGAAACAAAGCGGGCCCGCAACAACATCTTTTCCTGCATCGGGAAGATCCTGGTGCTCGGACGTGCGCAAATGGAAGGGGCGATGATAGATGAGCTGGTCGTATCCCACATCCATGACCGCAATGGCGCTGCCATTGTCGCGTTTCACCATGACGACCTTTGTGATGAGGCACATGGTGTCGCCGACGAGTGAATTCCCCGGTTCGACAAAATATTCAAAGCGACTGCGCAGCATCGGTGCGAGCGCCGCCACCAGGCTGGCGATGGTCGGAGGCGGCATTTCGGGCAAATACGATCCCGCAAGACCACCGCCAATATTGATCACACGCATCTTTCTTCCGAGCTCGGCCTCCATGCCGTCTGCCAGCCGGTGAAGCGATCCCAGCGCCTCCCGGAATGTATCCAAGCGAGCAATGCGGCTCCCCGGATGCAAGTGTAATCCGTCAATCGCAATTTCAGGATGTTTCCGGCAATAGTCCATAATGCTGTTATGCTCGACTCCGAACTTCCGGATCAAAGAAGAGTTGCTGAGCGCCGTGTTGAATCCGCCGGCAGTTGCGGGGCTGGAGTCGGCCTTATACGCCAGACGCAGGAGAATTTTCCCTGTCATGCGCCGCTTAGGAAGTTCGGGACGCATGAGTTCCAGAAATTCCAAGGAGTTTTTTCGGAGGACTTCAATAAATCCTTTCCCATACAGGTTCCATCTGCATAGATGTGAAATCATGAGCCGGAATCTGTCCAGACACATATTTACTCGATTTTCATCCGGATGACGCTTGACTAATGATATGCATTGATATATAATACATCATAATATATCATATACGCAGGGGAAAGACCATGGAAGACCTCCTCCTGACCGCGCCGCCCAAATCGATGCAGATCGCCGACATCCTCAGGAACGAGATCAGCTCCCGCAAGCTGAAGCCGGGGTCGAGGCTGCAGCCTGCAAGGGCGCTCGCGGAAAAATTTTCCGTCAGCTACCAGGTCATACAGCGCTCGTTCGAGATGCTTGCCAAGGAGGGTCTGATCGAAACGCATGTCGGGCGCGGGACGTTTGTCGCGCCGCCGGCCAGGGCGATTTCCGCAAAGACAGTCATCCTGCTGCTGGCGCTGACCCAGGACAAGCATGCAAGGCTTCCGATGCTTCTGCCGTCAATCCTGCAGAAACACGGATATGTCACATATGTCTTTGACATGGGACATGGGAATGACGCTGCGATTCTTTCGAGGATCAAAGCGCTTCTGCGGCAAAAGCCGTACGCGGTGGTCGCCGAGGTGACTTCAAGCTTCAACTTCTCAATCTTCAAGTCCGTTGATCCTTCAACCAGGATGCTTATGGTCAACCGCTATGACGCCAGAGAACGTATTGGGGCCGCCTATGTATTGGAGGACTACTCGACGGGCGGATACCTGATGTGCAAGCATCTCATCGGCAGAGGCCGGAGTAAAATAGCCTTCGGTTCATTCCAACCTGAGCCGCTGTCCTCGCAGAAGCTGATGATGCAAGGCATCAGGAAGGCCATCGCCGAAGCCGGTCTTGCCCCATTCAGATTCCTTGACTACGGCCTTTGCGACGATGGTGTCGTCAAGGAATTTGAAAGGGGCGGCGCTCCCGACGGTTTCATCTTCGCCTTCGACTACCTGTATGGGAAAGTCAAGAAGATCGCCGACAAGCGCGGGCTCATGCTCGGCAAAGACTATGACGCCGTCGGCTACGGCGACACCCCGTGGGCCGAGATATATGGGATCCCCACGATGGATCCCATGATTGAGCTCATGTCGGAAAAGGTGGCCGAGGCATTGGACTCCGGCAGGAACATGACAATCGAAATAAAGCCGGTGTTGAAAGTTCCCGCCATTGAACTTCGTTCTGCAATAAGGGAGGCGTCATGAAAAGGGATTTTTCAGGCATGGGAATTCTTCTTCCCGCAGGTGAAAACATTCCGCCCCGGAAAATATTCACTTTGATCGAGCTTTTGGTGGTCATTGCCATCATCGCGATACTAATGGCGATCCTGCTGCCTGCACTCAGCATGGCGAAAGCACAGGCAAATCGAATCAATTGCATGTCCACGATCAAGCAGTTCGGACTTTGCATCTTGAACTACGCCGGAGAGAACGAGAACCGCCCGCCAAATTATCCCGGCAGCCAATACAATCCTGTCTTCCTGGACGATTATGTGCGTAAATTTGAAATCCTATACTGCCCCGCAAGCCCGTCCGACTGGGATAATTTCTGGGATTGGTGCAGCCCTCCAAAACCTCATTACGGTGGCCGCCCGACATGGTATAACACGACAAGCTACTGGTATTACAATCCGGCGCCCGGAGTTTATTCAGCCGATACCAACTATACGATAAAACATTCGGCCGTCACGCTCGACTCATACGTCAACACCTGGTGGGGGCCCAATCCCATGCGCCATCCTCCGGATAAGCTGGCGCTCATACACGATTACGCGTCGGAGGATAATGTGAATTTGACATATCGTTTCTACAACCATCCGAAGCGTGGGGCGTGTCTTGGCATGCCGGCGGACGGAGGGGCGATGCTGTTGGGCTCGCATCACTGGTACTGCGACGGCCATGTGGCATGGCACCCCAGGGGAAAGCTCGTAATGATCCCCTACTGGGGCCAGGGCATTGGGATGTATCTCCTTGTAGAGCCTGAATAGCGAATTCACATGGGGATAACGAGGAAGACGAGGAAAGATGGCGGCGAAGAATGCGATTATGATCGAGGCAAAGATAAACATTAGGATATGGAGAATGGTCTTTATGCGCCCCATGAAAAAGACATGTGCTCTGCTTGCCATTGCGGCGGGGCTTGCCGCCGTGCATGGATGGTCGTCCGACAGCATACTCGATTCCCGGCTGATGTATGTCCCATTCGAGACAAAATCGGACAAATACAAGGAGCAAGGCTTCCGCATACTTGACCAGAAGGGCATGGAGAAAGGAAGGGGAACGGCGCTTTCTGACAAAGCATGTGAATTTTCGGAATGGCCGTTGTATGGGAAAGCGGAAAGCGAAACTCATCAGATCAATGCCTCCGCGAGATGGTTCCAGACCGGCGGCGACGGCCAGGCAGTCGCCTTTCCAGCGGAAGGCAACTGGATGGACGGATGCGGCTCGCTGGTATTCTGGGTAAAGGGGGCTGGATGGGACGTGGCCGCGCCACAGGCGGAAGAATTGATTACGCTTGAGGGTGAAAAAGGGAGAGTGGTGTTCGGAAAGACCGCACCGAAGACCCTTTCGCTCGCAGCTCCCGGTGCCGCATCCGTATCAATTCCGATCGATTTTGACCCGGATCGGCTTCATCTGGTCGCGCTCACTTATGCCGACGGCAAAGTTTCCATATACATAGACGGCCAGCCCAAGGCGGAAGACGTACCGTTTGCCATTCCGGAGAAAATCAAGAAAATAATAGTCGGCCAGACGACATCCGGCGGAAAACCCAACAAGTTCATCGACGACCTTTCAACATACGACCGTCCCCTTCTTCTCAGCGAGATCAACCGGCTTTATGTCACGCAAGGACTGCTTGAAGGAAGAGATCTGATAACGGTGATCAAGACCCGCAAGCCGGTGAAGATTGACGGAATAATCGAGCCTGATGAGTGGTCGGACGCGGCAGAGATTACCGGGCTGCTGCAAATCTCGGGCGCAAGCATATACGACTTCTCGGGGCCGTCGAACATCGCTTCCGACCAGAGCATGTTCTGGGTGACTTACGACGATCAAAACCTCTATGTGGCGCATTACAGCCCGCCCCCCGCCAAGATCGCCGGGCAGGACAACCTTGTGGTGGCCATGCTGCAAAACACGCGTCTCAAGCACGACGCCGACGTCGACGCTGACGATTGCGTCCGCGTCTCGTTGTTGGATCCTTACCCGAATGGAGTTGAATACAAGATGTTGGTGAACGGGGCGGGGACGACATATGATTTTTACTCCACCGGCATTGCGCCCGATCTCAAGCTGAGCGGCACAAACCTTTCCTGGAATCCCGACATTCGGCGGCAAAGCACGCTGACCAACAAAGGCTGGTTCTTCGAGATGGCGGTTCCGTGGAGTGACTTTTATTTCGGCAAGCCGCTGGACGGCCGGACAATCCGCATGAACTTCTGCCGCCTCTGGCGCCAGACAATCCAGGAAGACCACGTGTGGTGCTTCGGCAACCGCACCGCCGCGGACAATACCCGCATGTCTCTCCCGGCGGGAGAAGTCGTGTTCGCGGGCGACAAGGCGGTGGTGGTTCAACTCCAGGACGTCGGCCAAATCCGGCGGGGGCAAGTGGATTTCAAAGCCAACATTGTCAACCGCATGGGAACCCCTCAGACGGTCACGGTTACGGTCGCTACTAATTCCGGCGAATTGAAGCATGAAGAAAAGGTGGAGCTTGCCGTGGACGAGACGAAGCCCTACGAGTTCAAAGGCAAAATCTGCGACTTCCGCACTCATGGAATCATCTTTGCGGTGGCAAATGCCGCTGACGGAAAAGTCTGGTTCCGGAGCGAACTGCCCGTCCTTCGCAAGGATCGCCCGGAACTGCGGGTGCGGAAATATCGCAGCATCGAGAAGATCAAACTGCAGACCAACATGGAATTTCTCGGGCAGCATCCGCTTGGCGATATCGGCATTGCCTTGGCCGTTCGTTCGAGGGCCGACGGCAAGGCGGCATTCGAGAACAAGTATCGGAACCTGGCAAATTACAATCCAGAGTTCGAGATTTCCACGGAGGATTGGCCCGTGGGAACATATGAAGCGGAAATCTCTTTCAACGTGAAAGACATGAAGCCATGGATCGAGAAAGTCGTTTACGAGCGAGTTCCGTTGCCGGAATGGTGGGACAATGACATAGGCAAGGAAGAGGGAACGCCATATGTGGGTGTGCCATATCCGTGGAATGTCTATCCCTTGAAGGTGCAGGACGATGGCATCTACTGCTGGGCACGCCTATATCAATTCGGGAAAAGGCTCCTGCCGGAGCAGATCACCACATGGGTCACGCCGCAAAGCAGCAAGATGCTCCGCGCACCGATGCGGCTGACGCTGAAGTCGGCCGACGGCGAGACGCTGGATTCCGCCACGGCGGACGCCGAATCCAAGTGGACGAAACAGAGCTCCATCCGGGTCGAGGGCGTGCGTTCCATCGCCGGGAAGGATTTTTCAGTCCGGAACGATTTGTGGGCGGAGTACGACGGCCTGGTCTGGTGCCGTCTGACCATTCAGCCGAAGACGAAAATTACCCTTGATTCCATGGAGCTTGAGATTCCGCTAGCAAATGAATTCACGGACGTCATAAACACCTACGACTATTCCCAGCGGCAGACGGGCAAGCTGCCCAAGGAGGGATTTGTCTGCGAGAACCGCCCCATCTGGCTGGGCAACGGCGACGCCGGCATCCAATGGTTCTGCGAGACCGACGGATGGTTCTTCCAGAAGGACAACAAGAAGATGATGAACGTCGAGCTGCATCCGGAAGGCGTGACCATGAGGGTTGTCATGATAGATGTTCCAACGGAATTCGACAAGCCGCACGTGATCGAGTTCGGCTTCATCGCCACGCCGGTGCGCCCAAGGAAATACCGGACATGGCAGGATCCGCAGCAGTGGGGGTTCCGCGGCGGGCCGGGCGGCTGGTATCCGCAGGGACAGGAGTTCATGCCAGCGCCGGACTGGACTCCGGGCTTGAAGGCAGGCTGGACCGGCGGCCTCGAGCAGTCCAACGAGTGGAGTCCTATAATCCCCGTGTATCTGAACAACATCTACGTCACCACGGGCGCAATCAATACCAAGACAAAGGATTTCGAGGATTTCGGGGACGAATGGCTTGTCAGCGACAATACCGCTCCGTCGGACATAGTGATGACCACTCATGCGTCGAAGAGCTACCGCGACTGGTTCGTGTGGCGGCATTGGCGGGCGTTCCAGAATATTCCCCACCAAAGCCTGTATTATGACGGCGCCATCGAAAATCCCTCGTCCAACCTCTATGCCGGCGCCGGCTATGTCCGCCGCGACGGCTCGGTCGCCACCACCTACCCCATCCTCGGCGCGCGCGACATCTGCAAGCGGCTCTACAACATGATCATCAAATACTATCCGTTCGTGTGGGTCGGCTTCCATCAGTCCGGCATGCCGAACATGGCCTACGAGGGATTCGGCACCTGGTCGTGGGACGGCGAGAACTTCAACAGCATCATCAACGACAAGCAGCCGACCTATCTCGGGGTGTTGACCCCTGCGAAGTTCCGCGCCGAATACATGGGGCACAACATGGGCTGGCCGGTCATGTTTCTTGGGCAGGGGCGCATCCGCAAAGAGTGGGCCGACGCCGCAGGATGCGAAAACGTGATAGACCATCTCCACGGCCTCTGCCTGCTGCACGACGTGCCGGCGGTGGGCTGGCAGATCGAGGGCGAACGAGAGAAGGTCTGCGAGCGCACCTACCGCGCCGTCGAGCGGCACCGCCTTTCCAGCCCGGCATATCGATTCGTCCCCTACTGGCGCCAGGACATCGTGCAGCTACCGAGGCCGGAGATTCACGCTTCGTTCTACATCCTGCAGGAACCGTGGAAGATCGAGAAGGGGCGCGACTGGGCGTTCTACGCGGAGAAGCAGGACACGCCCGTCCCGAAAAAGGCAGTGATGATCGTCTACAACGACAGCGACTTCAAGGGCGAGATGCACCTCAATCCCGACTGGAAGAAGATGGGATTCGACTCGACGGACGGATTGCTCGTCGAGAACGCCGTCCACAGCACAGGCTTCCGCATCGAGAAGGCCAGGAACGACAAGGGAGAGGAAGTGGACAAGGCCGTCTTCTTCCCGCGCCCGGATGAGACGGCAAGAATCGAGAACGGCGGGATCGCATTCCCCATGACTCCTTTCAACTACAGGATGATTGTATTGGAGAAAAGATGACTGGCTCGGATATCAGGAATCGTATGAATTTAAATGAAATAAGGCGAGACGAGAAGATTACACTGGACCGGGTATTCTTAATTCTTATGCTGAACCTGTCCGTTTCCGCCGCATATGCCGCAGACGAGCCATGGTTCCGATTTGAAAACGGGCGGCCGATTTATGTCCGCAGCTATGAGCCGGGCCTGGATCCGGATTACGGCAAAGTTGGAAAACGAGGATTAGTCTGGTATGCGGCGTTCGACGGCGATCTGAAATCATACGGCATAAACCCGGACAATCGGTCGGATGTCCTCAAGATCGATGGAGTTGTCGAAGGCGGCACTTCCGACCATTTGAGCTTCGTTCCAGGCTTGCGCGGACAGGCCTTGACTGTAAAAGAAGACATAAATGCAGGCGTCCTATTCAAAGGTCTGGAAAAGATCACCGCGTCTACGCAGGGAACCATCGTGGTCTGGATGCATACCAAGGATGCCAGCATAAGTGGTTACAACAGCTTTTTCGAGACTGGCCAGATCAATCTTGTTACATGGATGCCAGGCGCAGCCGCCATCCAGGGGCTGGGGCCGTCGCATCAGTCCTTGTCCGCTTCTTTCACGAACGCCTGCAATGATGTCAAGGGCTGGAACATGTATGCCGCAACCTGGTCCGATGATTTCTACCAGATATATGTCAACGGGATACCAGTCCACCAGGGGAAAGGCAATAAAATCCCCGGCATCCCATATTTGATGCTCCGCAGCATTTCATCAAGCCCGAAGGGGCTTGCAAACAGGCATACCTACGACGAAGCGGCCATCTACAACCGCCAGCTTTCCGTGGGCGAACTTCGCAAGCAGTTCCTTTCCATATTGAATCCTATTACCGATCAGCGCATCAGCATTCCTCATGTAAAGGCGGAAGTGGCTATTGACGGAAAGATCAATGACGCCGAATGGGGCGGTGCCGCCCGCGTGACTGGAATGCTGGAGGGAACGCCTACCGGAGAAGTAGGCAGCGGACAGCTTGCCGATCCGCAGAACAGTTTTCATGTGCAGTTTGACGACAAATATCTCCATATCGCGGTTCGTTCGCCATATCCGGATGCGATACTGCAATCCCGCCAGCTGACCGTCGCGCTCAGCGGCGCATTGAAAACGGTGGCTTCAGTCCGTGATGCGGTTGATCCGTCCGTCGAGGACGTCTTCGAGTTCCTGATCTCCCCCTTGGACAAGGATGGCAGCCCCACGAAGGTCTATTGCCTTATGGTCAACGGACGGAATCAGGTCACCGACGGAACATGGAGCTCCTCCGCTCTGCCGGCGGGGACGCTTGACAAATCCTGGAACGCAAATTGGCGTGCGGCTACAAAAGAATACGACAACGAGTGGGTTTGCGAAGCGGCAATCCCGTGGGCGGATCTCGGCATTATCCCGTCGGCAGGACAGGCGGTCGGTTTCAATGTCGCGCGCACCTGGAGGCTCCTCAAGGACGGGATGGATGAATGGGCATGGGGAAGACGTCCGACCGTCGTCCTCACTCCCGATCCGGCGACAAACTATCGCACCGTCTTCGATGTTGCGGAACATATTCCACTGGGCACGCTTATCCTTGGCGCCGCCGACACCCCCATAATGCAGGTTGAAAGACTGGGGGACCTGCTCGAAGGGCGTGGCGATTTCCGGGCGGTTGTCCGCAACCCCTGCACCCACACGACAAATGTTCAGATATTATTGACGACCAATACGGGATTGGAACTCGAAAGGAGGTCAGTTGGCATCGAAGCGGACAAGACTGCGGTCGTCGAGTCCGTTCGTATCATGGACAAGGGGGGCGATGCCGCTCTCGCCTTGGAGCTGCGCGACGCCAAGCAGCAAATCACCGCGCGCAACGAATGGAATTTTATCAGGGATCATGCGTTCGAAGTCACACTCCGCCGTCTGCCGTCTGCCGGAAAAATCGTTGTGAAGCTGAACTGCGCGTCATTGGCGCCCATGGACGCAAAAACGCTTCACGCTGAAATCGTGGTGAGGAATTCGAGCGGCAAAACATTGAAAACAGTCAAAAGTGACAAGTTTCAAAGCTACTGCAAGGCGGTAGATGTCGTGACCGACGATCTGGCCGTCGGAGATTACTTTTTAGATGTAGTAATCATGTCGGCAGGAAAGCCTGCGGCCGAGGCGAAGGGGATTCCATATTCCAAAAAACCACTGCCGGAATGGTGGGACAACGACATCGGCAAGGAGGAAGGCACGCCATACGTTGGGGTGCCATATCCCTGGACCGCGATGAAGGCCGCCGGTGACGTGGTTCAGTGCTGGGGGCGCGAGTATCAGTTCGGCCGCCGTCTTTTGCCGGTGCAGATTGCAAACGAAGGTGCCCATGCATCGGAGATGCTGCGCGCCCCCATGCGGCTGACGGTGAAGTCGGCCGACGGCGAGACGCTTGATTCCGCCACGGCGGACGCCGAAACCAAGTGGACGAAACAGAGCTCCATCCGGGTCGAGGGCGTGCGTTCCATCGCCGGGAAGGATTTTTCAGTCCGGAACGATTTGTGGGCGGAGTACGACGGCCTGCTCTGGTGCCGTCTGACCATCCAGCCAAAAAACAAGATCACTCTGAGCTCAATGGAGCTTGAGATTCCGCTCACCAAGGAGTTCACGGACGTCATCAACGCCTACGACTATGGGCTGACGCGAACCGGCAAGCTGCCCAAGGACGGGCTTGTATGTTCGAACAGACCGATCTGGCTGGGCAACGGCGACGGCGGCATCCAATGGCTCTGCGAGACGGACGGCTGGTTCTTCCAGAAGGACAACCAGAAGATGATGAACGTCGAGATGCACCCCGAGGGGGTCTCCCTGCGAGTGGTAATGATTGATGTCCCCACCGAGTTCGAAGAACCCCACACCGTTGAGTTCGGCTTCATCGCAACGCCGGTGCGCCCAAGGAAATACCGGACATGGCAGGATCCGCAGCAGTGGGGGTTCCGCGGCGGGCCGGGCGGCTGGTATCCGAAGGGGCAGGAATTCCTTCCCGCGCCGGAATTTTATCCCGGGTTGAAATGCGGTTATACCGGAGGTCTCGACCAGCCCAATGAATGGAGTCCGATAATTCCCATGTCCTTGGGCTGCATCTATGTCACGACCGGATGCATCAATTCAAACACGGAGGATTTCGAAGATTTCGGAGACGAATGGCTGGCCGATGACAACACGGCGCCGGCAGTTCTCGTAACGACTACGCATGCGTCGAAGAGCTACCGCGACTGGTTCGTGTGGCGGCATTGGCGCGCCATGCAAAATATCCCGCATCAAGGTCTTTACTACGATGCCGCCGCTGAAAACCCCTCATCAAATCTCCATGCCGGCGCCGGCTATGTCCGCCGCGACGGCTCGGTCGCCACCACCTACCCCATCCTCGGCGCGCGCGACATCTGCAAGCGGCTCTACAACATGATCATCAAATACTATCCGTTCGTGTGGGTCGGCTTCCATCAGTCCGGCATGCCGAACATGGCCTACGAGGGATTCGGCACCTGGTCGTGGGACGGCGAGAACTTCAACAGCATCATCAACGACAAGCAGCCGACCTATCTCGGGGTGTTGACCCCTGCGAAGTTCCGCGCCGAATACATGGGGCACAACATGGGCTGGCCGGTCATGTTTCTTGGGCAGGGGCGCATCCGCAAAGAGTGGGCCGACGCCGCAGGATGCGAAAACGTGATAGACCATCTCCACGGCCTCTGCCTGCTGCACGACGTGCCGGCGGTGGGCTGGCAGATCGAGGGCGAACGAGAGAAGGTCTGCGAGCGCACCTACCGCGCCGTCGAGCGGCACCGCCTTTCCAGCCCGGCATATCGATTCGTCCCCTACTGGCGCCAGGACATCGTGCAGCTACCGAGGCCGGAGATTCACGCTTCGTTCTACATCCTGCAGGAACCGTGGAAGATCGAGAAGGGGCGCGACTGGGCGTTCTACGCGGAGAAGCAGGACACGCCCGTCCCGAAAAAGGCAGTGATGATCGTCTACAACGACAGCGACTTCAAGGGCGAGATGCACCTCAATCCCGACTGGAAGAAGATGGGATTCGACTCGACGGACGGATTGCTCGTCGAGAACGCCGTCCACAGCACAGGCTTCCGCATCGAGAAGGCCAGGAACGACAAGGGAGAGGAAGTGGACAAGGCCGTCTTCTTCCCGCGCCCGGATGAGACGGCAAGAATCGAGAACGGCGGGATCGCATTCCCCATGACTCCTTTCAACTACAGGATGATTGTCTTCACCCAGTATAAATGATTGCTATTTTAACAAAAGAAAAAATGGGAGATCCGGATAGATGACGACAATTGACAAGTCGGAAAAGGAATGGATCATAAAGGGAGGCGGCCTGGTTTTGGCGGTCGGCCGCAAGAACGGGTGTCTGACGCGCCTGGAAATCCAGACGAACAAAGCTTTCGAATGGACCCATCATGAAGGCAATGTCACAGTGAGGGACGACAGGATCGAGCATGTTTTCGGGCGGGAGCATCTGCAGCATGTACGATTTTCGATCCAGGGCCAGATGCTTCATATCGAGAAGCATTTCAAAGGCGCGCCTTGGCGACTGGAGGAGACCTATCGCGCTGACTGCGAGGTCATTCATTGGGAAGCCCGGGCCATCATGGAACGAGGGGACTTCCGATCATGCGCCATTGATTTTCATATTCCCTGGCCGCAGCCGCTGTATCACATGTCCTTCTGGGCTGCGAAGGACGGTATGCCGTCGGCACCGCATCGCTTTGCGGGCATCGAACTTGAGTACGGCGAGATCACAAGCGGAATCCTGATGCCGGCCTTGGTGTCATACAGGACCGACAAGGATGCCGGCCTACTGACGGCCATGCCGTTCGATTTCAAGACTCCGCGCTTCCGCTTCATCAGCGGCTACCGCGAACCTGACCTGAGAGCCAGTTTCGACTGGATGGCCTTGTCTCCCGGCAAACCTGCGCGTGCAAGTCTCCTGCTGCGCGGGACAGGCGGCGCCTGGCGGCCGACGCTGGGGTGGCTCTATGAACGCTTCAAGGAATATTTCGAGCCGCGCTCCAGGCTTATAGATGATCTCTGGGGAGGGCATGTCTCGGGCAGCCCCAAGGTCTCGCTGAAGGAGGCGAAGGACATGGCGAGGCTGGGTCTGCGCTGGCACGAAATCCACGGCCACTTCCCCTACTACGGAGAGTATCATCCGGAGGGGATGAAGTCCTGGAATCTGGTTCATCCGCTGACGAACTGTCCGAAGGTGTCTGGAATAAACCCGGCAATGATCCGGCAAACCATCCGCAACCTCCACAAGGCCGGCTCGGCCGCGCTCCCGTATATACAGCCGGTCGGCGGCGGAAGCTACCGACTTGGCCCTGAAATCCTGGAGAGATCCAAAATGCGCGATTGCCACGGCGAGATCATGAGCGACGCGGATGCGTCAGGAATCAACTACTACCTGAATTCCGATCCGTCCCTGCCGTTCGGCAAAGACATGATGCGGCAGATCAGGGGGATGGTTTCGCGCTACCCCGAGATGGACGGGGTATTCCTCGATCAGGCCTGCTACAATTTCGCCGATACTGCGCATGACGACGGTATCACCGCTATCAACAACCGGCCCTGCTATATGATCGGATTCAACTATCAGCCCCACTTGGAACTGCTGTCGCGCCTGCTGCACCCCCGCAAAGTCATAATCGGCAACGGCCCGCATTGCATCGGGATCATGAAATATATCGACGGTTTCATGGCCGAGGGATCCGGATGGCTGTGCGATCATATGCAGTATTACGGGCTGGCAAAGCCTATGTTCTTCCTGGTCTACAACACCTCGGACAGGGACATTGAACTGATGTTCCAGCGCTGCCTAATTTACGCCGCCGGATATTCCAGCTATACTGCAGTGATGCCGTCCAAGAATCTTTACGACAGATATCTGCCGCTTGTCCACCGGCTGTTCAGGCGCCGGTGGATTTTCGACGCCGACCCACTCAGGATGCCCACCGGATTCAAGGGGAACGTGTTCCGAAGCCCGACGGGAACTCTGCTGGCCAGCGTGGTCAGCGAGGAACCGCGACTCCGGGGGAGGAAGCTCCAAGGGTGCGGCATCATGGTGAAGACGGCCGACACCGAGGGCGTGACGCGTGTGACCCTGCAACAGCCCGGAGGCGGAATCACGGCCATTCCTTTCACGAAGGACAACGGCGCAGTCCACTTCGACGTCCCCGGAGATACCGTGGCCGCCGTGGCGGAACTGCATTTGCAAGCCAAGTCGTAACGACTGGCGAATAATGTGCCGCATTGCACCTAATTGCCGCAGTATGAATTGATTAGGTACGGCTCACTTCATGTCGAATCCGCCGGAAAACAATGCGGCGCCGCTGCCGTAGTATTGGGCCTCGCCAGTGAAGAAAGTAATGCGTCGCTCCGGATCAACGAAAAATGCGATATGCGCGTCGAAGTATGCGACGTTGAAGCCGGACTTGTGGGTGCGCGACCAGCCTATGAGCGGGCTGGCGCCGCCGAGAACCAAGGGTCTGAAGGCCTGAACTTTATCTACCATTTCATGATCTGCGAAAAGCGCCTTGCGATTGATGCCTCTTTCTGTCATGCGCATGAGCGGACCGCGGACAGTATAGTTAGTCTGGTAATATGCATATCCGTCTGTCCCTATATAGAAGTCCTCTTCGTAGTTGCAGTGATAGTTTCCGCCGTTGAAGGGGCGGGTCAATCCGTAGTTGGCGTCTTCCGGAGTCGTAATGCATTTGCCGCCCCAGGGTTTCTGCGGCTCGCTGCGTTCGACCTGGGGGCATGCGATGGCGACGCCTCTGGCGGGCAAATAGTTGCCAAGCGTAAGCTGCCCAACATGGCATATGTTCTGCTCGCCGGTCGGCCCGTTGCGTCCTGAGCCCGGCGTGCCGGATTTGCAACTTCCCCAGTCGTCGTCGTAGACATTAGTATAGTAGAAGGATCTGTTATAGCCTGTGGATCCCCAGTTCCAGCCGATCAAATCCTTGCCGTGAACGCTGAACTCGTCGTTGTCGCAGGCATAGGATGCGTTCGCCGTGATCATTCCGCGGAGAACCCCGGTGCACTGGGCGAGCGTAGCCGTATCCTTGGCCTGCTTCAGCGCGGGGAGAAGTATCGCCATCAAAATGGAGATTATCGCGATCACTACAAGAAGCTCGATGAGAGTGAAATTTTTCCGAAGGGGAAAGATTCCGAAACTGCGGGCACGTATGCACATCTTAATTTTGCGCCATTTCATATTGTTCATCCCTTATATAATTCTTTCTTTATATCAGCCAACCGGCGTATGGAAGGTTTTGCCGGTCAAAACCGCATCCTCATTTTCTTGCCGGTAAAACTGGGAAGAAACCCGGAATAATTGACGGATTCGAGTGATTCGATTGACTTCAAATCCCTTGATTGAGATTCTCCTCCAATCTACTCCAACCTGAACGTGCAGCGGCCTGCGGTCAAAGCAAGCCTGATGGTCGTGCCATCCACAACGGCGTGGCCCTTTGTCTCTTTACCATCCGCAGTGACAACCAGACCGGCGGCTGTCGGCACCGCCGGACACTCGATGTTCACTGTCGTGTCGACGGACAGGTTGGCCTCACCGCTGATCTTCCCGTCGGCTATAGTGACGGCTACGGGGGCCGCGCCTGTGAGGGAGTATCCGCCGGCGCTCAGGCGCGTCCCCTGAAGCAGAGCTAGGACAAGGCGTCCTTTGCCCTCGCGCACCAGGGCGCGCTGGCCGTCGCATGCAACTCCGGCGTCATTGAATGTTCCCGGCTGTTCGGCGCATACGACAGTGTGCTTTTCGCCGGCGATCACGGCCGAGGCGCCCGCACCGCCCGCCCATGCCGCGAATGTCGGCACCGGTTCGCCGGGCTTGAACGGATACAGCACGGCAGTGTAGCCGCCATGATCCGAGCGCTTTATGCGTATGAAACGCTGGGTTTCCTCGAATTTTTTCGCGCCGTTGACCTTATGCCAGTAGGGCGACGTGTTGCCACCAAGGAACCTGTGGGAATATTCCCCGGTGGAGAACTCGGGTTTTGCGGGATCCAGGAACGTGACGGCGAGGTTCACTCCGAGCTGGCCGGTGCAGGTGGCGACGTTCCCAGCGGTTTCGATCTTCTCTGCCAAGTTCCAGAGGCTGAACTCGGAAAACTCCTCGCCTTTGCCGGCCAGGCTGTCGCGGATGACGACGTAGAGTGGGCCATCGGCGCATTCATCCTTGGCGAATAGCACCTGCCTTGTCCAGGTGGTAGGCGCGATTTCGACGCTAGGCCGCGGCGAGTTCGGCGGAGTCGGCTCACACGGATCCTCCGGCACCTCGCTCAAGACACGTGTGGTAAGGCGGCCGAGGCAGGAGTCGGCAGCATCCAACAGGTTGTTCTCCTCGACCGTGCCGAGCCCGTCGGTAAGCCGATGATTCAGCGAGACGCAGTTGTGCAGCCAGGGGCGCAACATCATCGGCTGGTACATGGAGCCGAAATCCAGGCAGAGCGGCACACCGCGGGCATAGAACACAATCTCGCCCTGCTCGTTCTCGTAATGCTCGTGCTGATACCCCATCCGGAAGAGCAGATAAGCCTCGTCGGCATCGCCGACATGGGAGCGCATGACGGTTCCGAAACCGGGGAAATGCCGGCTTGAAAGGTCTGGCTGTTCGGCAGGAAGATCTGGATTGCAGGTCATCTGGTCGTTTGAGTACTGGTATGGTTCTCCTACCGCTTTCCAGCCCCACTGCATCCATTTTGAGAATGCCGGATCGCTCTCTGCGGTGCCTGCCGCCATGCGGCCGTAAAGGCTTGTACCCTCGTAGGGCGTGTTGCCGATCGCAGGCATCAGGCGGATGCCAAATCTAGGATCAGGCGGGGTGATGATCTTCAGGTGGTAGAGCATGGCCGACTTGAAGTTCACATTGCGGTAGAGGTCCATCATACCTGCATTGCGCATGACATCGGCGGCCTGTATGGTGAAGCGCATGGAGGCATCCATCTGGTAGTGAGGACATTCACGCCAAGCGCCGCCGGGGGCTGTGAATTCGCGTAGCATGTCCAAGGTGCTCCGCAGTGCGGCCATGGTCCATTCGACGGCCTTGGGATGCTCCGGAACAAGAGCGCCCGCAGAGCCAACCTCATTAACCGCAGCAGTCGGCATGTTCGGGTTGCCTAGATGGAAGCCCGCACCGTAGGCCAGCCAGTCGGGGTCGTCGACCTTGTAGATCAGGAATGCGTATAGCGCCATGGCTTCGCGACGCTCTTCGGGCGTCATGTCGGGTACGCTCATGGCCACGTCGAAGAGAGGTGTGGCGGCGGCAAGATTTGCGATGCCGTGGTGCATGAAAGTGGAACTTCCCAGGTCGCCCTGAGTGTCGAGATAACAGCGCATGGAGTTGCGCATGCGCGGGAGGAGCCCCATATGGTTGATGTCGCCGCTGGCTTCGTCCCGCACCAGCTTGCCGCCCCGAATCGGGTCGGGATTGACAAGATAGGAGAAGACGTCTGTGTTGTATCTGCCAAGCTGCTCCTTCAGCGCGGGGATGCGCGCGACGCGTTCTCGCAGGCCGGGCAGATCCTTGGCAAGGATGGCACCGCGCGGATAGGCGAAGGCTCCCGGGGATTCCCATTTTAGCGTCCATCCTTTGATCTTGTCCAGCGGGTTCTGGCCGTAGCGGGTCCATGCCTTGCGGATGCCGCTGTTCTGGATATCGCAGTCCATGGCGAGGACGTCGGCGGCCTTTGCCGCCTGCAGGCCCCACTCTCGGACGCCCAGTGTACGCGGCGTGTCTGGCGAGATGGAGCCTGTGTAGTATGGGGAGTCGTAGTCGACGCCGTCGATGTTCCAGTCCTGGACCGGCTGGCGGATTGGGAAGCTCATGACCAGGTCGCCGTTCTTGCGCATTTCGAGGAATGAGGCGGCGGGATTGCGCCAGTGGCCTGGGCGTTCGGGGAAGACAGCTACGATGTCGCTCTGCGGATCGCCATGCCGGTAGGCACCCCAGTAGCTGGCGGCTTCCGGCCACCAGACAAAGAGGCCGTGCAGGCGCAGCAGTCTTTCAGGATTCGCGTAGTCCAGCGGAAATTCAGCCTCCTTGTTGGATGCGGCTTTTTCCTCGCGGATGTTGCAGCGCTTTCCGAAACAGCGCCCGTACCATCGGACAGTATCCGGCGCAAGTCCGTCTTTGAGGCTGAAACAGAAATTGCTTTCGCGTTGCTTGGATGGTTCGCCGAGGTCGAACTCGTCTCGGACATGAAGCACATCCTCGCCGGTGCGCAGAGTCAGGGTGCAGATGTAGCGGCCCCCAATGAAATCATAACTCACTCGGACGCGCTTGAAGATAGGGCCGTCGTGCGTGAGTTCCGACTTGTAGCCGTTCACGTTTTGCGGACTTTCCAGCCAGCCGCGGCCGATCCACTTACCGGAGGGGCCGCGAACCGCCAGGATCGGAGCCGGCACTTCCACGGCATCGGAGGGGGTCTTGTATGTATGCGAACCACGCACGACACGTACGGCGATCCGGTCGTTGGAGAGAACCCAGGCATCCTTTTCCTCGGCGGCTTTCATGTCGGTGGCCGGTGCGAAAGGACCATCCTTCTCGCACGCATGCAGCATCCAAGTCCGCTTCTGCCAGGGCTGAAAGTCAGCAAGCACGCTCACGGTCACCATTGCATCGGGCCGCTCCGGGTGTATGAATGGGTCATAGACTTGGGCGGGGACAACCGCGCCCGTCTCGTCAGTGACATACATAGTCGCCAGGTCGGCGGCCGCCTTCGGGATCTTGACCTCGAAGTTCAGGATCTCGTGCGACCAAGTGCGTCTCAGCGCCTCCTCGTATCCGAACGGAACCGTCTCAGCGCCAAGCATCACCGCCGCTCCTGCAAGGATGGGAATTACAGCAAAACGGATACCGGCAACCATATGGAATCCTTTGTAAATATTCAGCAAACTACGCCCTTTTGCTGAATTCATACCGCTTGCCAAAAAAATAGACGTTGACCGTGTTCTGTTCTATCGGCATAGTTTGATATTATTTATCAATATGTGACATGTCGGTGTCGGGTTTCGTTCGAAAAGACGAAACTAATCGAAGACCGGCATCGAGGGGTTTTCCCTGAATTCACTGGGGGATTTTCCGGTGACGCGCCTGAACGTCCTGGTGAAGTGGGACTGGTTGGGGAATCCCAGCCCGTCTGATATCTCCTTTATGCTTGTCTTGCTCTCCTCTAGGAGCCTGCATGCGTCGACGATCTTCCTTCTGGTCATGAAGGCAAGTGGGGTCTGACCCGTGCTTTTTCGGAATACGCGGCTCAGATGCTCCCTCGACACTCCTAACGCCGCCGCGAGCTGTGTGACGCTCATGGAGGTTCCCGGGAGCCGCCCGAGCATTCTTCCCGCCTTCTTTATAAGAAGATAGCCGGGGCAGTCGATTCTTTTCTCCTCGTTGCTTTCGGCAAGCGCGCATATTAGATCGGAAACAAGCCTCAATCCGGCGGATGCTGCCATCGTCTGCAGCGGCCGTGAATAGTCGAGGTAAGATTGCAGCCTTCTTATCAGTGGGTGCTCTGCCGGGATGGTATAAAGCCCGCCGTATTTTCTTACCATCTGCCTGACCATTTGATGGGCCACAGCCCCCTTGAACGCGAGATATACGAACTTCCATTCCGTCCGGGACTCCTCGGGAAAGAAGTATTTTGTCCGGGGATCATCTGACTCGCAAAGGAACCCTTTGCCTTCCGATACGATATGTCTCCCCTTGCCGTCACAGAAAACACCGTAACCTGACAGGGTGTATTGGAATATGCAATGCACCGGCCCGTCGTGCCTGTTGGCTCCGTCCCAAAGATAAGAAGGGCTCTTTACCGACTGCATCCCTATCGATGCCGGAGCCGGTAGGGAGCCGATGGCGTCAGCAGGCTCGAAGATGACATA
This sequence comes from uncultured Victivallaceae bacterium, assembly GCA_964636325.1. Lineage (GTDB taxonomy): Bacteria > Verrucomicrobiota > Lentisphaeria > Victivallales > GWF2-50-93 > CAZWRV01. The sequence goes on from CAZWRV010000005.1 coordinate 95,300, forward strand.
AAAGCTTTTCACCGGTCGTATCAAATATCCACATTCATTTTTTATCCGTATCGGCCATGTAGCTGTGCCTGGGCTGTTTCCCCACTGGCACCTGGGCGGGGAGGAGCCAGCGCTTCCTCTTGATGAACTCGCCGTTCTCGAAGGTCTGCTCGACTGCGCCTTTCTTCTCCAGGTGGTTGAAGCATGAGCGCATGCAGCCGCGCGAGCCTTCGACTCCGTAGCTGCCAGCTTCGCCCCACAGGCAGAGGTAGCGATGTCCCTCGATGATGTATCCGGAAGGAAACTCATCGCACTGACGCCAAGAGCCCTGGGACAGAGTCCAGCAGAACTTGTAGGCGGCCTCCTGGCTCATGTTCTGGCGCGTGACGTCGATGTCCCATCCGGGGAAGTCCTTGTGTATGAAGGGCGAGGTCATCGAATCTCCGCCATGGTAGCTGAGCGTGCAGCGGCCGAGCTGGATGTCGGCCCATTCATAGGTGTAGTCGTCGATCTTGATCTTTACCGTGCGTTTCTCCCTGATGTGCGGGATGGCGCATGCGGAGCAGCCCTTGACGCATTCCATGCACTTGTCGCATATCGTCCCGGGCTTGACGAGCGGGTCGGGCGGAAGCTCGAGGTCCGTTATGATGCAGGCCAGCCGCACCCTTGGGCCGAACTTCTTGGTCATGAATATCTTGGACCATCCGATCTCGCCGATTCCCGCGGCGACTCCGGCTATCCTTATGGCAAGGTTCACGTCCGGAATCACGCCGCCCTCGCGCAGAGGCTTCGTGCCCGGGAGAGGGGCGCAGTCGTCGGCGGTGACTCCGGAATACATCGGAACCGCCTCCCATCCGTAGTTTTCGATCTTGCAGGCGAGCTCATACATAGGCGCATGTATGAAGTAGCTGTTTAGCAGGCCGTGATAGCCGAAATAGGTGTATGTCGGCCAGTAGGTGCCCTCCTCGATTCCGCGCCATGTGCCGCGCGGAATCCTCTTCCCCACGACTATTACGGACCTCGCCTCTGGTAGGACGCTTGCCGGATGCATGTTGAGCGGCGCCCCCTTGAAGCGTTCGATGTTGGCGACGCCGAAGAAGTCAAGCCCCTGCTCGAGGGCGAAATTCCTTAGTTCTTCCTTGGTAACAGTTTTCATTCGTCATCTCCAGTCTTATTCTATGTCATGGCCTTCCTGAAGGACAGCCTTGTCTTCCACGAGCTGCCATGCGGGCCGCCTGCGGAACGGATGCTCGAACTTGTTGCCGATACGCCCGCCCTTTTCCAGATGGTTCATGAAGGAACGGACGCAGAGGGCGGCGATGCGGTCCGGCCTGGCGCCGGGGTAGCGGTGGTTCGGCACGGCGCCGTTCCTGCATTTCGCGCATTTCGCGTAGTCGATGGACGCCACCTTCATCTTCTTTCCGCAGACTGACAGCGTCTCCTCCTTGGACGGGTCGATTGCGCCGAGCGGACAGAATTTGGCGTAGTCCGGGCTTCTTTCGCAGACCTTCTTTTCGCAGATCGGCGTGGGCTCAAGGGCGGCGTCCGTCAAGATGATGTAGAAACGCTGGCGAGGCCCGAACTCCGGGGAAAGGAAGACTCCAAGGTAGCCAATCTCGCCAAGCCCTGCGCGGACCGCGGCGTCGTCGAAATCGATCATCACGTTCGGCGCCGGCTGGCCGGAGCGGACGGGTACGCCCATCGGCGGAACTTCCTTGGGAAGGTTCATTACAGGGACAGCCTCGTGCCGTCGATCCTCAAGGAATTCCGTGAGCTTGAAGGTCGTCACCGACAGGAAGCGGTCCTCAAGCCAGTGGTAGCCATACATGTGGTAGGACTGGAACTGCGTCCCCTCCTCGGTTCCGCGGAGCGCGCCGCGGACAATCCTCTTGCCGACGACTATCACCGACTTCGCCTCGGGAAATACGGACGCGGGATGATGTTCCGGCGGCAAGCCCTCGAAACGTTCGATCGGCGCGATTCCAAGCAGGTCGATTCCTATGCTTCCGGCATAGTCCTTCAGTTCTTCCGTCAATTTTTTGTTCATGACTTTTTCCTTTCGCATATTGCAGTTTTAAGAAATCATACTGATTCCGGCATATGCAAGATTCCATCCATCTTGCATCCCAGCACCGAAGAGCATGCCGCCGCCGTATCGGATATCTGTCTTTTGAAATCGCTCCATTCGGGACTTTTCCCGGCCCTGCCGGCGAACCAGGAGCCGATGACTGCCGTGAAAGCTCCTCCGCGGTCGAATACCGGTGCCGCAGCCGCATTGACGCCTTCGGCAAGCTCGTTCTCGCAGGTGGAGAACCGCTGTCGCCGGATATCCTCAAGCTCCTTTATGAACTCATCCCTGCTCGTGATTGTTCCGCTCGCCCTCTTATCGAATTTCTGCCCCGAGAGGAATTCTTCGAGCATGTCCTCGGGGATGAACGCGGCGCAAAGCTTGCCGCTCGCCGTGCAATGCACCGGATTGAGCGCCCCGATCGCAAGACCGATGTCAAAGCATGTGTCACCCGGATAGACTACATCCACGACAATGGGCCTCCAGTTATACGGCGCGAAAAGGAGCACCGGCTGCGCCAGCGTCTGCGCGAGACGGCTCAGAAGGGGGCGCAGACGCCCGCGGATTTCCAGCCGCCTCAGGCATGCATTTGAAAGCTGAAGTGCCTTGAGGCTCACACTGTATTTCCTCGTCCCCTCACCCTGCTCCACATAACCACTTTCCTTTAGTGTCTTCAAAAGACGGCACGCATGGCTCATTGGTATTCTCATAGCCTCCGACACTTCCTTCACCGAGAGGCTCCCCGCCGCCCCGGAGAGCAATTCCAGTATCCTCAGCCCGTTGGAAAGGGTGTTGTTCATATTATTTCCGGATGCGTAAATTCACGATATTATATTCCGCATTATAGAATTACGATGCTAATAATATCATTATCCGTAATCTTGGTCAAGCCTTTTTTTAAAATATTTCCGATCTTTTTTGCCTGTGGGGGAATGCCTCAGTCTTTGCTTTCGGGGTCGCTATCGGTATCGGAATCGGGATCGATTTCCAGTTCATATCTTCGATCCCGATAGCGATTCCGACCCCGACACCGATTGTCTCCGAGGAAAGACTGAAGCATTACGCGTGTGGGGGAATGGGGCTGAATATACTCGGCAGGATCTCCGGGGATGATGATGGGGTTCCATGTTTGATGAGGCTTTGAAATTCGGCCTTGCCGAAATTTGAGGGGAGAGATGGCCATTACCGGCGCCAGAGTCTTCCACGGCGCATGTCCCGGTCGCGTAGGGCTGCTTGGTTCCCCATCTGACCCGGTTGGCGCGGGCGCATCGCATGGAGTCCGGCGGCCGGTAATGACGAGAGAGTGAAAAATATAGGTTGCCGTGCCGGGAAAGCAACTCCCGGTGGAAAGATATTTTGAAATACCCACCGTAGTGAGGGATTTCTGTTCAACCTAATTGCCGCAGTTGAAAATATGTCTTAAAATTTAACACTCTCATAATAAGACATTTACATATTTGGAGGCTTTCACCCAATGAGTGAAAGCCAGTTTCGGCATATTTTCAACCCCGAAGGGGTGGCCGCATTCGCCATATCTACTTCGTCAGCTGCAACTTGCAGTGGTCACCACAGCTGCGTCTTGCTGCCTGGCAGCTACGGCAAATGCGGCCAACTGCGGCTATTAGGTTCAAATTTCCGGCGTGTAACTCTGAAAAGGGGCGGGGGAATTATCCGCCACTTCCGAGCAAATCCAGCGGATGCCCAAGAAATCTGAAAAGCTTAGCTGTTCAAGAGTTCCTGGAGGCCGGAGCTGCGTTCGACGGTCCTTTCCACGGCCTTTTTGAAGACGTCGTCCTTCATCATTACGGAGGCGTGCTCTTCGGCGCGTGTGATTCCAGTGTAGACCAGTTCCCTGGTTAGGATCGGGCTGTGCTTGTCCGGAAGGACTACGAGTATTTTTTTGAAGCCTGAGCCCTGGGCCTTGTGGATAGTCATTGCATATGCGGTCTCGTGGGCGGGGAGGCGGGAAATCGGGAACGAGGAGAACTCGCCGCTCATGTCGTTTCTGGGGAAGTATGCCCTGAGCTCGGCCGCGCCGGTCTCGGAATCCGGCTCGGCGTCCCAGACGATGCCGGTGTCTCCGTTGAAGAGCCTGAGGGCGTAGTCGTTCTCGGTGATGATGATCGGGCGGCCCTTGTAGCAGTCTTCCCCGGAGGAGATGTCGATCCGGTACTTTTCCGCCAGAATCTCCATGACCATCACGTTGATGCGTTCGACGCCGAAGTCGCCCCTGCGGTTTGAACATAGTATCCTGAACTCGTTGAACATCCTGTATGCGTCCTTGAGGTCTGGCTGCAGGTGGAAGGACGCGTATGTGCTGGCAGCGACGAACTCCTCGATTGCCGGCTTCAATTTTTTAGGCGGAGGCAGTTCGATCCTGCGGACGTCCTCGTGATCCTTTTTGATTTCTTCCAGCGCCAGTTCAGCCTTGTTCGCGTTGACGAGCCCGCTGACTTTCGCGATGCCCTTGTCCGGGGGGAACCGGAAGCTTTTTTCGAGCGATACGGCGGTGTCGGACATCGGGGACATCCGGGCCGGGGGGTCATAGCTGCGGCGTTTTTCCGCGAACTTCGCAAACTCGGCGGCGAACGGTTCGGTGAATCGGTTGATGTCGGCGGCGGCGCAGATGTCGGCGAGGATGGCGCCTGACTCTACGGAAGCGAGCTGGTTCTTGTCGCCGAGGAGGATGGCCTTGGCGTCGGGGCGCATGGCCTTGAAGAGCTTGGACATCAGAGGAAGGGAGACCATGGACGCCTCGTCCACAACGACGATGTCGGCGGGGAGGGTATTGCCGGAATTGTGCCTGAAATACGGTGACCCGGGGATGTATCCGAGGAGCCTGTGGATTGTCTTGGCCTCGATCGTGATGTTATTTGCGGCTTCGCCGCCGAGGTTCTTCCGGAGGGACTCCTGAATTCTGACTGCGGCCTTGCCTGTCGGGGCGCAGACGGCGATGTCGAGCTCGTCGCCCTTGGATCTGGCGTCCTCCAGGAGGAGCGAGAGGACGGCCGAGACGATGGTTGTTTTTCCGGTGCCTGGTCCGCCGGAGATGACGGAGAACCTGTTGCGGAGGGCCAGGAACACCGCAAGAATCTGGCCTTCGTCGATCTGCCATTTGGGGTTCTTTGCCGTCTGTCCGGCGAAATACGCCTTGAGCATGGCGCCCCACCTCTCCGGATTGTCGAGCGCCCTTGCCGGAGCCTTCGCGCGTATGGCGTCCGCTAGGCGCCGCTCGTAGTCCCAGTAGCGGTGGATGTAGAGACGGCCTGCGCCGTCGAGGACCAGAGGCGTCCTGGCCATTTTCTGCGCGGCGGCCAGGCCGGTCACTGGAGCTTCCATGAGGGACTTGATCCATGCGTCGGCGTCGGCGGGCAGGCGGATGTCCTTGACGATATCCATCTGCTCCTCGCCTGCATCGCCGACGCACTGGATCAGCGGACGGCCGGACATCTTCCTGATGTCGAGGCAGATGTTCTTGCCCTGCAGTGTGAGGTGGCTGAGCAGGACGCACGTGGGATACAACGTTTCCGGGGCTTTGGCACCGGCGAGCCGGCGCATGAGCCCGGCGAAGTGGAAGTCAATGTCGTCGAAGACGCCCTTGCCCTTCAGTGATTCGAGACTGTTCATATTCAAAACACCTCGATCAGTTTTTTGTCCGGCCGGTCGAAGAAGACGCCCGCCTGGCAGCCGGCCTTGGTCCTGGCGCCCATGCCCCTGAGGAAGAGATAGAAGACGCCGCCGAAGTCCTTCTCATAGTCGTAGTCCGCCGGGCTTTGTTTCTTGAGGAGCCGGTCGAGGGCGGCGACGTAGATGTGATACTGCAGGATGTAGAGGCTGGAGATCATCTTCCTGGCAATTCTTTCGGGGGTGTAGTCTGAAGCTTGGCTTGCGACGTAATTGGTCTTCCAGTCGAGGATGTAGTATCTGCCGCCGTGCCGGAATACGAGGTCCATCTTTCCGTTCATGAAGCCTCTGATGGCGTCGAAGTCGCAGGAGGCGAGCGCTGCCGGGAACCTGTCGCGGATTTCCTTGGAGCCTGCGTATTCCGCAAACGCCTTGGACAGCCTCGTCCTGGAGAATTGTTCCAGCGGGTAGTAGAATTCGAGTTCCGAGGCTCTGTGCTCCGTCCGTATGTCGGAGAGCCTGAAAGACGTTGCGCCCTGGAGCTGTTCGCCGAGGACGGAGAGGACCATTGCAGCGGCGGAGTCCAGCAGCTTTTCCGGCTCCTTGAAATAGTTCCTCAGGACGCCGGCTATCGCAGGCTTCATGGCCTCGGGGTCGGCGGCGAAGTCTATGTTCTCGAAGATGGAGTGGACGCAGTTGCCCAGTTCCGTGGCATGCAGCCTTCCCTTTGCCTGGCTCCAGAAGCCGGAGTCCTTCTTTTCATCTGGTGCCGCGGCCTCGCCCATGTCGTCTGAATCGTCGTCGAATTCATCGAAGGACATGTCGGTCTCCGCCGGGCCGGTCAGGGCGGAGAAGCTGGAGACCTTCCATCCGGTGTCGATGCGTCCCTTGAAGATTCTGGCGGAGGGGGCGAGCCTGTTGTCGTCGGGGACGAAGGAATACGACATCGAGGGGACTTCCTCCGGATAATCCGCCTTGAACGCATCGAACTTCGGATTCGCCTTAATTGCTTCGAGTGCTTCGCCCGGGACTTCGCGGAACCTGCTGTATTTCATGGCGTCGAAATAGCTGTCCGCATCCATTGACCTCGGATATTTGCCGTCCTCGGGCTTCTTTTCTTTGCGAGGTTCGCAGAAAAGGTAGCCGAGGGGGCTGAAGTCGCTGTTCGAGATATTCCCCCAGTAGAAGGTGTTCCGGTTCTTGGCGCGTGTGGCGGCCACGTAGAGGAGGCGCATCAGCTCGGCGAACTCCTCGGTTTTCGTCTGCATGAACTTGGCGCCATCCTTGTCCTCGCCGAGGTGCAGCAGTCGTTTGAAATTGCCGTCGTGGTAGATGAAGTCGCAGTTTTCGCTCTTGATCACGTTGTGCGGGGCGAAGGGGCAGTAGACGATGGGGAATTCGAGGCCCTTGCTCTTGTGGACGGTCATTATCTTCACGGCCTGTTCGTCGCGTTCGAGCCTGATGAGGGCGGCATCGTCCTCATTTGAGGGGTCGGGGCTGGCCCTTTTTTCCCTGAGCCATGCGAGGAGCCTCCGCATTCCGAGCTTCCTGGAAGCCTCAGCGTCGTTGAGGAGTTCGGCGAGGTGCATGAGGTTTGTGAGGGCTCTTTCGCCGTCGGTGAAGGACAGCAGCCTTGAGCGGATGTTCCTCTTGTCGTGGAAGGCGTCCTTTTCGTTCATGAATTCGCGGAACATCCTGATGAAGGCTCTTGTCTTCCAGACATGGTGGTAGCGCTGGAACCTTTTTGTCCAGTCCTCGAATCTTTTCCGGCTTCCGGCGTCTGCGCCGTTGTCGGCGATGCATGAGGGGTCTTCGGCGAAGAGGCGCGTGCCGAGGGCGGCGGCCACCCTGCCGTAGTCCCCCGGGTCGGCGACGGCGCGGAGGAATATCTCCATGTGCCAGGCCTCTTCGGTGTCGAAGACGGTGCCGGTGTTCTGCAGCACGGCCGGAATCCTGCGCTTTTCGAGGGCCGCCTTGACCATTGCGGCCTCCCAGTTGGACCTGGTGAGGACAGCGAAGTCGGAAGGAAGTATCTGCTGTGGCTTTTCCCCGGGTGTTTCGAATCCGGCCCTGCCCTCCTTGGACAAGTTCAGGAGCCGCATGATCTCCGCGGAGAGCGACCTGCAGATGGCCTTTTTCGAATCGCGAAGTTTGACGGTCTCGCCGTCCCCGTCCGTCCAGCAGAGCCTCAGGGCCGAGGCGTCCTTGCCGTCAATGACGAGCCTTCTTCTGTTCCCCTTGCTTTTGTCCGTGTGCGCGACGGGCCTGTATGCCATCTCGTCGAGGACGAAAGGATTGAATCCGTCCTTGGACGCAGTGCCGAAGAAGGCGTTTATTCCCTCGACAAGGCCGGTCTGGGTCCTGTAGTTGACGCCGAGGACAAACTGCCTTTCCACGCGCCTGGTTGCCTTGAAGTAGGTGAAGACATCGGCGCTGCGGAAGGAGTAGATGGCCTGCTTTGGGTCGCCTATGAAGAAGACGATCGGGGCGGGGCGGCCGTCCTCCGGAGGCATGTCTATGAAGACGGTCCTGAAAATCTCGTACTGCACGGGGTCGGTGTCCTGGAATTCGTCAATGAGGACCGCACCGTATCTGTCCCTGATGGCGCAGCGTAGCAGATCGTTTGAGCGGACCGCGTCCCTCAGCCTTACTAGGAGGTCGTCGAAGGACTGGACGTTGTCGGCCAGCTTCCTTCTTTCCAGCTCCTGGAGGAGAAAGCGGTGGAATTCGGTCTTGAGCGAGAGCGAATATCCGTCAAGGGCATCCTGCAGGCGGTCGCAGATGTCGAAGAATCCGTGCCTGGAGACGGGGTTCTTGGGTTTTTCCTTCATCGAAGCTGCGATGAATCCGTTTGTGAACTTCAGTATTGTTTCGAAGGACTCGGCGTTCATGATTCCTCTGCGGAAGTCGTCCAGGACGGCGCTGTATGCATCCATGTTCGCCTTGCCGAACGTCTTCCCCTGCGCCGCCTTCAAATCGCCGTTGGAGACGATGAGTCCGTAAATTTCATTTCTGCGGGCATCCCATTCCTTCCTGACGTTATTGCAGGCGGCGAGGAGTTCCATCTCCGCATCCCCGACGGGCTTTGCATCCTTTCTCGCGAGCTCGATTCCCGGCTTGGTCATGCTTTTCGCCAATTCCCTGAGGGCGGTCAATGTGACTCCGCAGTGCTCCGCCGCGGCCGCCAATTCCGGTTCGCGCCCGTAGAATCTCCTGCGCCAGAAGTCGTCTATGGCCGCGGAGATCAGCTCCTGCTGGTCGTTGATCAGTTCGGTGTCGAAGGGGATGGCGGATTCGAAGGAGCATTCGTTGAGCATGCGGCTGCAGAACCCGTGGATTGTGAAGATGGATGCCGTGTCGAAGTCGAAGATGGCGATCTTGAGGAGTGTTGTCGCCCTTTCGGCGGATGCCTTGCCGCCAAGGACTTTGTCGAGGATGATTTTCCCCTCGGGATCCACTTTCTGCGGGTCTCTTGATTCGAGGTATTGGAGCGCGGCGGCAAGCTCGGAGCGGATCTTGTCCCTCAGCTCGGCGGTCGCGGCCTCTGTGAACGTGACGGCGAGTATCTTCTCGACCGGCAGTTGCATTTCGACGACGAGCCTGAGGAATATCTTCTGTATGCTGAAGGTCTTGCCGGTGCCGGCGCTGGCCTCGATGACGTTGACACCCTTAAGTTCGCATTCGGCTGGCTTGAAGATTTCCATCTATACCCCCTTGCCTTTCCTCCTGCCTTTGCCGCCGCCCTTGCCGCCGGAAGCTGTTTCGGGGGCGGAGCCGGGGGAGGACGCATTTCCTGCCCCGCCTTCTTTTTTGGTGCTGACGACAGCCTCCTCCAAAGGTCCGAACACAGCCAGGGCGAGGTTGACGAACTCCTGCAGATACTGCTCCAGCTCAGGTGCTTCGAAGAGGGACTCGGTGAAGCAGTATCTTATGTACGGGTCTTCGGATTCGCTTGGGCCGGCGCCGCTGAAATCCTTGGGCTCATACTCGGACTGCGCCTTTTTCATCGCCGCGGCGGAACCCTTTTTCAGAGCGTCGACGAAACTATGCGACGTGTCAGGGAAGAACGGAATCGGGCGCGAACATCCTTCCTCATATATGGAAAGCAGCGCCTTGAGCTCCTTGATCGCGTTCTCCCGGCTGATGGGGGCGAAAGTGACGACTTCCCTGGACTTCTGATCTTTTCCTATGAGCATGCATGTTTCCGCCCGGTTTCCGCTTGCGCAGGCGGCGAGGTGGTATATCCATGCATCGAGCCGGTATTTCGCCCTTTTCGAAACATAGAAGCAGAACACCTGTTTGACTGTCTCCCCCCCCCGGTAGATGTTCAGGAGCTTGCCCCTGAGCCGGGTGAGGGAGCCGACTTCTATATCCACCGGAACCGGTTCGGCCGGAGCCAGTCCGGACACGATCTCCTTGAACTTTTCAACGAATGGGCGGATGCCGTCGAGGCTTTTCTTGTAAGTGGCCGAGGCGAAAGGCTCGGGCGGGAGCAAACCCTTGGCGCTGATGTCCAAAAAGTGCTTTCCCCCAATTTGGAACTCCGTGGAGGCGTCGTCTTTGATCCTCGCGGCTACTATTTCCTGGTTCACCGCGTATGCGGCGAGGTTGTCCAGTTCGAATATCTCCCTTTCGTCCAGTTCGGCCTCGTCCGAGTCATCCAGGCGAATCTTCAGGCTGTTCTTGAGGAAGGACTTGGGCGGATTCTTGAAGAATGCGACCAGGGCGTCGACGCCGAGCGATTTCGTCTTTTCCAAGGCGGTCGGCTGCCTGTCCGCAGGCCAGAACACGTGGACCGACTTCTTGCCGGCGGGGCTTAGCAGCTCGGCCGCGGCCTCGTAGTTCAGGTGCGAATGGCTGAATATCTTGGAGTCCCTCTTCTGGAGGAAGTTCCTGTAGCTGAAGGCTTGAAGCGGATGCTCGGTGAAAATCTCATCCCTCCTGCAGCCGTACTGTCCCACGAGTAGGTCGAGCAGGTCGCTGACGCAGACCGAGGGGGGCAGCGGCTTGTTGTCCTGCATGCTTCGGCCGGTGTAGCTGACGTAGAGGAATTCCCTGGCGGAGACCAGCGCCTCCAGGAAGAGATACTTGTCCTCGAACCTGGGATCCCTGTCGCACCTTCTCGGCTTGTCGGCCATCAGGTCGAATCCGGCCCTTCTGCTCTGCCGCGGGAAGCCGCCGTCGTTCATCCCGATCATGCAGACGACCTTGAACGGTATGCTTCTCATGGGCAGAAGTTCGCAGAAGGTGACCCCGCAGCTCATGAAGCCGCCCTCGTTCCTCTCCTTTTCGAAGCTTTGAGCGAGGCATGCCCTGATGATGTCGAGGGAGATTTCGGCGTCGTATCCGGAAGCCTCCTGAAGCGCGCCGAACCTTCTGACGATGCGCCAGAGATGGACCATCTGGGCACGGTTGTCGTTCCTCTGCCTGAAGAACGATCTGATGATTTCGCCGAGGAACTCGCTCCATCCGGAGAGAGACCTGGGGGTTTCCAGGCGGCGGCCGAAGTCGAAGATGCGGCCGGTGAATTCCGCAAGCCTGCCGAGCGTGGCGGCTGCGCCCTCCTCGATTTTAGGATACGGGAAAATCCTGCCGCCGCCTTGAGGAGTGAAGCAGTCCTTGTTCTCCTCGGTCCCGAGGGCGAAGCCGAGGAGCATCCTGTCCAGGCCTGCCTTCCAGGAGCCTTCGTCGAACGCGGGCAGGCCGAACGACTTCCTGTTTTCCGCGTCGATGCCCCATCGGACACCGGATTCGGCAAGCCAGGTCTTGATGTCGGAGACCTCGGACTCGGAGATGCCGAAGCAGTCCCTGACACCGTCGGTGTCGAGGATGTCGATGAGCGAAGGCGCCGAGAACCTGGTCCTTCCAAGGTCGATTATGCCGAGGAAGGCCTTGAACACCGGGCTCTCCGACGAGACAGTTCTGTCGGCGATGGAGTGGGGGATGTATTTTTTGGGGAAATCCGAGCCGGGTTCCTTCTCGGCGGAGTCGAATACTGCCTTGATGAACGGGGCGTAGCTCGCGATGTCGGGGGTGACCACGAGGATGTCCTTCGGCTCCACGCCTTTTTCCTCGATGAGCTTGAGCAGGTTGTCGTAGAGCACTTCGACTTCGCGCATAGGGTTGTAGCACGAGTGGAACTGTATGTTCAGGTCGGTGTCCGCGCCCCTTGCGGCGGACTTTTCCGGAAGCTCGAGCATGTCCCTCTGGAGCATCGAGAGGATGCTGTCGCCGTCGGGCGGGCTGAAGAGCGCTCCGGCCTCAAGGCCCGAGAGCTTTTCCGTGATCATCCAGTGGAAGTCGCCGCCGTATTTGCCCATGGACGCGAGGAGCGGATGGGCCGTCTCGTAATGGAGCTCCGCGGCGTCCTTTCCGCGCCTGACGGCGATCTTGAGCAGCTTTTTCTCGGGGACGATGTCGCCCCAGTAGCGCTCGCAGGGGGTGAGCGAGAAGAAGTTGACTTCGATCTTCCCTGAAAGCGCCTTGAATATGTCGATGTAGAGAGGGGGCAGCACCGATATTCCGAATATGAATATGCGCCGGGGCAGTTTCCTGAAGGAAATCCCGCCGGAATCCTTCTTGGCCGCGGAATCAAGCCTTTCAATGAATTCGCGGCAGCGCATGGAAGGCAAATGCTGTTCGCAGCCCGAGACTATTTCCTCGAAGAGCATCTTCTGCCAGCGCGCCCTGTCCGCATCCTCGTCCTTGAATCCGCCGAGGATCATTTCCGGACGGTAGACCATGTATTGGTCGAATACGCCGGCGATCCTGTTTGAGAGCTGGTAGAGCTTGATGTTGCCGCGGTCGCCGTCAAGATATGCGGCCGGGGCCTTGAATGTCCCGTCCTTGTCCGCATCTACTAGGCCCGGCAGCAGCCTCATGATCTTCCATGCCATGGTCTCGGGGTCGAACGGATCCGCGCCTACCGGCATAGGCATGCCGGAGACTTCGGGGAACAGCTCGCCGAATATGAACGACTTGGGAAACGGGAATGAGATGTTGGCGGAGATGCCGGTCGCCTCCGCGATCTTGAAGCTGAGCCAGCGCTCCATCCCCTTGCTCTGGACTACTATCACTTCCTTGGGGAAGAGCGAGGAGCCGGCATTTTCCTGGGGCTCCTTCAAGATGCAGACGAGAAGTTCCGCAAGCGATTCGAGCCTGTTGCCCGTATATAGTCTGAATGCCATGATTCGCCCTCCAGCCCGGCGGCGGCCCAGGCTCAAATCTGAATTTCGAATGCGGGTAGCCTGCTTGGTTCCGTTTCGCGCTTATTATATGGGATAAGGGAGGACATTTTATGTCCTACTTCACCGCTATTCTGCCCTTGTTCGATTCAGAAGTTCTCGACGAGCTCGCGGTGGAGGTTGATTATCGCCGCCTGGTAGTCCTTGCGCTCGATGATGAACTGCATGTTGACCTGGCGCATGCACTGGTCGAGGGCGAGGACGTTTATGCCGGCGTCGGACAGCGCCTTCGCGGCCTTGTAGAGGAAGCCCGGTATCTTCATGTTGCTCCCGATGACGGAGACTATTGCGACCTCCTTGGTGGTGATCTGGGCGCGTGGGAGGGCCTGCCTGAGCTTGTCGACGCAGGCCTGTATGGGCGAGCCTTTCTGCGGGACGTAGTGCGTGATGGTGTTGGCGTTGGTGTTCTTGGCGATGTAGCTGATGTTGAATTCGGCGAGGCACTTGAGGAGCGTGTAGTCGTATCCGACCTGGCCGACCATCTCGGAGTCGAAGACCTCTATGGCGACGAGGTCGTTCCTACCGCAGACCATCTCGACCCGTGGCTCGGGGGAGACGTAGTCTTCGCTGATGAGCGTGCCGGGATCGTCCGGGTCGAAGGTGTTCTTGACGCGGATCGGGATGTTCTTGATCTCCATCTCCTTGGAGGCCATCGGGTGTATCGCCTCCATGCCCATGTCCGAGAGCTGGTCGGCGATGTCGTAGTTGGTGCGGCCGATGGTCTTCACCTTGTCGACGCCGATGAGCTTGGGGTCGCCGGTGCTAAGGTGGAACTCCTTGTGGATGATGCCTTCGCGGGCGCCGGTGATGGCCGCGATCTTGCTGAACGTGATCTCGCTGTAGCCCCTGTCGAAGGTGGTCATGATGCCCTCGGCGCACTTGGTGTATCCGGTGGCGATCGGCAGCTCGCTGTCGAACTTCACGTTCTTGAACTCCGACCTGATGACCTCGTCGAAGGGCATCTGCTCGGACTCCTTCCATCCGGTTAGGTCGATGAAGACGGCGTTCACTCCGTTCTCCTGCAGGATGAGGACGGAGTTGAATGCGCTGTGGGCCTCCCCGACGGCGCTGAGGAACTCCCTGGTCGCCGGGAGGTAGTCCTCGAGCTTGAAATGGCCGAAGGTGCGTATGCTCCTGAGGTCGTTGAGGCAGGACTTGATGCCGTCGATCCTCTCGTTGACGAAGTCGTCGGCCTTCCTGAGGTCGAGGCCGACGTTCCGGAACGTCGCGTTCAGCTCGATCATGCGCCTGCGCACCTGTTCGAGGGCCTGCTTCCAGGTCTTGTCACCCGCGGCGAACTTCGCATAGACTCCGGGCGTCCCCGTCTTCTTGTGCTCGAGCAGCATGTCCGTGATCCCGCCGTAGGCCGACACTACGAAGACGCGGTTGTAGAGCTCGGCGCCCTTCCGGCCGCCGATGATTATGTTCTTCATGACCTCGTCGAACTTGGTCATCGAGGTTCCGCCTATCTTTTCAACAGTGTGCTTGCCCATCGTTCAACTCCTGTCCGGCACGGCCGGAGAAAATTCGAATCTGGAATCCGAAACCGGACTTGCGGGGCAAGCCCGGAACAAAAACTGCCGCATCCCCGGTTTCACAGGTCTTCGATCCTGAGGACGATGACCTTGTCCTTGACGCAGTCGAGCCGGGAGATTTTGACGACGGCGTCCTTCATCGCCTTTTCGACCGCGAGATGGGTGACCATGAGCAGGGAGACGCTTTCGCCCTTCCTGCTCTCCGGCTGGATGATGCTTGAAATGCTTATATCCGCGGCTCCGAGGACGCCCGCGACGCTGGACATGACGCCGGGCCTGTCGACGACGGTCATCCTGATGTAGTAGCGGCTGGCGACCTCGCCCATGGGGATGAGGTGCCTGAACTGGCGTCCGATCTGGAACGAGGGCACCCTGCGGTGCGAGCCGAACTTGAGGTTGAGGGCGACGTCCACCAGGTCGGCCACTACCGCGCTCGCGGTGGCGTCCCGGCCTGCGCCCTTGCCGTAGAACATCGTCTCGCCGACCGGCGCGCCCTTGAGCATTATGGCGTTGAAGGCGTCTGATACGTTGGCGAGCATGCACTCCCCTGGGATCAGGGTCGGATGGACGCGTATCTGCACGTCGTCGTCCTCCTGCTTGATCACGGCCAGGAGCTTGATCTTGTAGCCGAGTTCGCCCGCGTATTTTATGTCTTCAGGCGTGATTCCCCTGATGCCTTCCACGTGGATCGGATTGACTCCGAACCATTCGCCGTAGGCAAGCGAGGCGAGGATTGCGGCCTTGTGCGCGGTGTCGTGGCCGTCGACGTCGAGCGTGGGATTGGCCTCGGCGTATCCGAGCTTCTGAGCGCCCGCGAGCGCCGCCGCGAAAGATATGGAGTCCTTCTCCATCCTCGTGAGGATGTAGTTGCATGTCCCGTTGAGGATGCCGAGTATCTTTTCTATCCTGTTGCCGACCAGGCCTTCGCGGAGGATCTTGATGATCGGGATCCCCCCCGCCACGCTTGCCTCGTAGTAGACGTCGGCCTTGGACTTTTCCGCCGCGGAGAATATCTCGTCGCCGTGCTCCGCAAGGAGGGCCTTGTTGGCGGTTACGACCGGCTTGCCCTTGGCGAGGGCCGCGAGTATGAACTCCTTTGCGTGGGTCGTCCCGCCCACCAGTTCGACGACGACGTCTACCGATTCTATGAGCCTGGCGGTGTCGTGTGTGAGTATTTCCTTGGGAACGGCGACCGGCCTCGGCGTCTTCAGGTCGATGTCCGAAATCAGCTTCAGCACCGGCCTGACTCCGGTCCGGCGCGCGATGACCTCCGAGTTCTCAAGCAGGCACGCCGCGACGCCGCAGCCGACCGTCCCGAAACCTATTATACCGACTTTAACTTCACGGACCATTTACAATTACCAAATTATCCATTACCAATGACGACAAGTTGCATCCGGAATTTGCCGTCGTCCACAAATTTATCCGGATTCCGGCATTATATCGAGACCTGCCGGCACCTCGCGAAACCTATCGGTATGAATTCAGCAAAAGGGCGTAGTTCACTGAATATTTACACCTATCGTGACCTCCCGCGACCTGTCGGAGACCGGTCGGAATCAGGATTTTCGAGCGGCGGGTAATATAGCCTTGAAAGGCGCGCATGCCACTTGAAATTCACAAGTTTATAAATCAATCCGGAGTAGAACATTTTCCAAGTTTTTTTAAGGGACTAGGTTTTTCCCTGCGGGGAAAATGCGCCCTTGCGGCGCGCAGGTAGCTTGCGCGCGCCGCGCGCAAAGGGCAAACTTTGCATACGAGTAATGCTGTGTTATGTTGCTTGCGCGCGGCGCGCGCAAACTGCTTTTGGTAAAAACGTTTTCCAAGTCGCACCGTAAGGGACTAAATATGTAAATGCCTTATTATGAGAGTGTTAATTTATAAAGCATATTTTCAACTGCGGCAATTAGGATAAAATACGGAGAAATTGCGCCATGCCCGCATATCGAATACTTGTGACCGGATCCTCGGGGGCTGTCGGAAAGCCCGTCTGCAAGGCCCTTCTCGCAGCGGGCCACCATGTCCGGGGACTGGACATAGCCAGGTCGGAGGAGCTCGCCGACTGCCATGTAGGCTCGGTGTCGGACATGGAGGCCGTAGACAAGGCCATGGAGACGATGGACACCCTGGTGCACCTTGGAGCCGAACCGAACGAGTGCGACTTCATGACACGGCTGCTTCCTGCCAACATCGTCGGCACATACAACGTGATGGATTCCGCAAGGCGGCATAATCTCAGGCGCGTCGTCCTCGCGTCCTCGATGCAGGTGATGAACGGGCTCTGGAAGAAGGTCGAATATCCGGTCAAGACCGAATACGGCACCGCTCCCACAAACCACTACGGAGTCACGAAGGTCTTCGCCGAGGCGCTCGGCCATATGTATTCGCGGAGCTTCAAAATGTCCGTGATCGTCGCCCGGATCGCATGGCTGACTAGGAACGCCGGGGAAGCCAGGTCGATGCAAAAAAGCCCGTTCTCCATAGATTTTTTCCTGAGCCATGACGATGCCGGCAGATTCTTCCTGAAGGCCGTCGAAGCCGAGAACATCGACTTCTGCATCCTCGTCGCCGCCTCGAAATGGAAGACAAGGCAGCTGTTCGATCTCGAGCCGGCGAAAAACCTGATAGGATACGAGCCGCAGGACCAGTTCCCCGAAGGCCTCCCGTTCAACGTATGAATTCAGCCAAAGGGCCTAGTTTGCTGAATTCATACCTGGCGTCCGCATCCTTATGAGACGATCAGTAACAAAATATCAGGCTGTTGCCGCCGCCTCATAACTAATAACTGACAACCACCCCCTATTGCCCCTTCGACTTCTTCTCAACATATTCAGGCTTCTTCACCAGCTCGTCCAGCTTCTCGAAGAGGTTTTTATATTCCTTGGCCGCCTTATCGGCGTCCTGAGGCTTTTTGTTCACTGTGGCAAGATAAGTTTCACGTCTCATGTTGGCCATTCCGTCAAGACAGACGGCGAGCTTCTTCAACCATATTTTCGACAGGGTGGATTGAGTCTCGATGAAAGGGTGGGTTATGTAGATCTTGATTTTGTTGCTGTAGCTTTGGATTTCTACGGATTCCAACGGCTCATTGCTTTTCTCCGCCTTGAGCTTCGCTAAAATCTCATTTATCGAGTTCAGAACTTCGGATTTGTCATAGAAGATTTCCTTTGCCGTCAATTTGTGCGGTTTGGGCTTGTCGACAGACGCGACTTTCGTCGCCACGGTTCCTTGAGCGGCTTGCGACGGCTGCACATCGGTGGCCTGCTTCTTAGGGGCGTTGTCCGAATACAAGGCGTTCGAAAGGGCGAATGAACATAAAAGCAAAACGCAGGCAAGAACTTTATACATGGCGTTCTCCTCAGTCGTTAATATATTCGAATCGCAATATCTTGCACTTGTTGTTGTCGCTGGAATCGCGGAGTATGTCGACCTTGATCTTCTGCTCTGACAGGATTTCGTCGCCATACTGGTCGTATCTCCCCTGCTGGCAACTGATAACCTCTGGATTCCCCGGCAATGTATCATTCATAAATTCATTGAAGTTGAGATATTTTGAGCCAGCTACCCCAGAATAATCTGAGTTTTTTCCATCTATATCGCAATTAGACTCAGTAACATTTCCTGTGGTATCACCATCAAGATCTAGATCTTTTCTAATCGTAATAGTAGCTGGACTGTTAGCGCCTATGTCTTTTATCCCTTGGGCAAGTATGATAATCGTAAAATAATCAGACTTAGACGCACTAGTAAGATTAATAAATTTTCCAATTAGTTCTTCTTTTTGTTTATCTGTATCCATAGTAACGCCGGTCTTCAATCCATCATATAATGAACTTATATTAGCAACATTAGCCCTCGTGAAGAAATTAAGTCTCTCAGGGATAATCGGTCTCATGACATCATCAATATTATCTGGATTTATAGGTGCACCTCCAGCCGCTGGATCTACATAGCCACAACCGAGATTTATATTTTTTATTAAGGCATAGAATATATCATTCGGATATGTCACATTAAAACTCACTTTCATAGGAGATTCCACTAAACTAGTCATTTTTATCTGGTCGAGTATGTTTGCATCACCGCCATTGTGCGCGGCGGTGCCGTCGGAATATGCGTTCCCGCCGCCTGTAGTCGCCTCTTCAAGGTTGTATTCCTTAAGGTTCAATGTCTCCCACTTTGCGCCGCGGTGTATGGCTCCGAGCTCCCATGGCGACTGCATCGGGGCATTCCTGATGAAGGCGGTCGAGACATCCACTGGATCGGTTGCTGTTTCGGGATCCTTGCCGGAAGTTGACGGATCTAGCAGAGTCCCGTCTCTCTTCTTGTTCTTTGAATTAGGGGTTCCTCTGCCAGTATTCCCGTAATTTGCTTCGACTGTTGCCGTTGCCTGCTCCCAGTCGCCGTTGTTGAGGTTCTGCCGGGGATCCTCGACCTGATAAGAGAAGAACGCTTTTTCTGTCTTTGTTCCATTACCGCTCTGCTGGGCAAGAGAGGGCAGGACATCCGACCATTCCCCTGCGGCATCGGGCTTTGCGAAATCCGCAAAGTTCCCGTCGTATGACATGGACACTTTATTGATGCTGACCTTTAAATCCTTCAGCTCAGCCGGAACCGCCGCTGGAGAGGAGTAGGCATTAGGAACTGTGGGAACTGTGATGGAAAATGCTGCGCCAAGCTGAAAATTGTAGCCTCCGCCGGCAGGAGGTCCAACGGCAACGGCCGGCAAGGCGGCCAAGTTCTGAGATTCCGGATGCTCAGTGCCATCCGGCTCAACCCAGGTATACTGAAGTGTGCCTTCCACGACTGCTACGTCTGCATTTTGTGCCAAGGAGCCATAGCCTGCAAGGTCTATCCTTTCCACTCCAAGAAACATGGATATGGTATATTGATGTTTGACATCTGTTCCACCGTCCATCACGTTGGTCGCACAGTCAACCTCGATTGCTATTTCATTGAGATATGGAGTCTTCTCATTGCCGGTATATGTTGGATCTGCCGGATTGTCGGTGGTAACGACTGGAGGATCCTCCGAGTCGCAATAGTCAATAAGGTTTGCGGCTATCTGTTTGCCCCTTGTTGCGCCGTCCGCGAATGTGGCCTTCTCCTTCCAATTCGCCAGCCATCTGATGACCAATCCATCATTGGCAACAGGGCTAGAAGACCACTGGATCGGATACCTTGCTGCGGTGTTTACTGCCAGAGAAAAATCTCCCATAATGGCTTTGACATCGTCATCATTATTACCTGCACCAGCACCATCCAAATTGTTCCAACTGGTTGCTCCTCCAACATATGTTGGAAGCTGAGTTAGAGGTGAAGGAGGAAGATTACTGGCCCTATTCCCTATGTTAAACCGATGATAAAGCTCATAGGGCAAATCTACAAGGCCAGCTTTTCCCCCAGATGAACTAATTGTACCATCACCATCAATGTCATTATGGTCAATCCAATACGCCTCGTGATCTTTCTTAGGATATTCAAAAAACCATTCTTTTAATTTCATTTGTTTTGCATATTTTTGGGCTTCATTGGCAAGAGGTGGATTTTGTATGTTTAAATGTGATGCGTCAAACATTTTCACAAAATTAGGCCAATGTTCCCATGAATCTGGTGCTGGGCCTTGGAATGTGCCATTGGCATTTGTCCAGCCAAATTTTTGTATATCACCTGCACCACCAGTGACCCAAGTGTCCCAAGGAGGCGCATAAGGTTGAGGATTGCCGTTATTTGGATATGGATCTATTAAGGATCCGTCATGCAGTTTATTTTGATAATCGTATAAAGAATATATGTTTATCTCGTTAACTTCTGCACCATATCGTGCCTCATCGTTGTCTGATTCATCTTTTCCACTTTTTACTAAAGCAGCAGGATCAATCCCATTAGTTTGAAAAACAACAAACGCAGTTCGACCTATTATCTCAGGTTTAGTGTCGTTATCTATGTCCTGAAAAACATATTCCCAGTTAATCCCGTCTTCACCAAAAAGAGAATTAGCTCCAGTATTCCACCATTCGAAAACATTTGTTCCTAAATAATTGTACATTGACAACTTGTAAATCCAATCAGTATTTCCGAGGTTTTGGGTTGGAAATGGAGCAGGATGTGAATCGCTGTCGCAATGGCTATATAAAATAGCGTTGTCAGACGGGAAATATTCCATTCTTGCAAGGATCTTCTGGAGCGTGGATTCTGCGAGTATCCTAGCCTGTGCGCGGTTGGCGTTGTTCGTCGCGGCCTTCCTCTGCGTTATGGCCGTGGACGAGAATGCTATCGCAAGCACCAGCAGCAGCGAAAGTAGCCCCAGCGTGAAAAGAATGGCTATCCCCTTTTCGTTCTTTTTATGTTCAGAATTCATCGGGTATCACCTCCGCATTATTTATATGTTGAACGCCTTAAAGTCGAACATCTTAATAGCGATCTTCTTCGCTATCTTCATCGTTGTCTTTGTACCGGATCTCTGTAATTGTATTCGTCGTCTTCCGCAGTCTTCAACCGGCTCTTGATTTAATCAATTGGTATACGATTACGGCGACGACTGCGGGCTCCGATTAGAATTCCGCCCTCCATATTTTGCTCGCAGCAAAACTCTGGAGCCCGTCAATACTTCTCGCCCCTGTCGCCCAAATAAATAGTCTTGGTGAATACTCTCTGACGCTTAAGCCTGAAATCCTTGGCGGTGGGGTTATCATTTTCTATAAGTACATTACCTGCATGGTTGTAATATATCTGCGTTGGGTCTCCGCCGAGTGCTTTCCATTTATCCCAAGAGGTCCTATCAAGAAGAATGAACTTAAAGTTAATCGAATAAGGGAAAACCGTTGTTGCAGAACCTGTAGCATCAGGCTCAATTTCTGTTCCATCTTTTTTAAAACAATGAAATTCTAAATGCACCATATAGGGTATGATTTTCTTAAAACCATCTTTAATCGGCAATACTCCACTAGTATCATTCAAACCAGAGCCATCATCTTCAATCATATCGCCGCGTGAGGCATAGTTCCCTGTGAACACCTTTGTCGGATTGGCTGGGACGCCATCGGTATCACCCACATTAAAATTTTGCCTAAAATTATATCTCTTATTGACAGTTTTGGGTGAATCTGAATTAAAATCACCTGTTACGCTTTTCCTAAGCCAACCTTCTAGTTTGGGATTGGTAGTGCCACTGTTATGATATGCAAGCTGATATTCAACCTCACAAAGCTTTGTTGAGCAATTGCTATTCGGAGGGTCCGTGACGGAAATAAAACTCAAACATTCGTTGTAATAAGGTTCATAGTTAGCTCCCCATACACTATCCATTCTTCCTCTGTGCCAAAATGGTATCTCTCCAGCAGTGTCTGCCTCATAATACGCCGACTGTATGTCGCGGGCCATGAGATCCATGGCTATCCTCGCGTTCTCGTAGACCTCGCCGATGGCGGAGCTGTCGCTCCAAGCCCTCTGCGCTGAACCGAAGAACGAAAGCATTATCACCAGGAGCACCGAGAATACACCCATGGCGACAATCATCTCTATAAGGGTGAACCAAATAGGATAAATACGCTTTTGCATCAACATAATAATTTTTTCTTTACACATAGATGTCCACATGTTTTGTTATGGTTTCGGTTTAAAAACTTCTATGTAAAAATATCTTTTCTCTCGAACATTATAAGGTTTTTCAACAGGCCAGCTAACCTCTAAATTAATAGCAGTTGCTTGGTTATAATCAAGCATTTTTTGTTCCCATTTTTCTGTTTCTTGATTATATACATTGATCGAGATTTGAGATTTCCATATTTTTATTGTTGCATAATAATCTAAAATTTGCCCGTTACTAAATAGATTTGATCCTTGCATAATACGGAAAATGTCATAACGATCAGGTTCTCCGGCCGGAGTTACTGTACCATCATCAACAAAATTAATATTTCCATCCAGCAATTTAGTTCCGTCTGTATTCCATGCAAGGTTCTTTTCAGGGTCTGAGGTTTCATCATGTTTTGTTACAGCAATTGATGCAACAACATTCCAGTCCCGTTGACAGATTTTTGCTATATATTGCATAAATTGCTCAGCAGAATCGGAAGTATAGTTCTCGCTAATGGATTCCCTGTTGGCCTTGAATCCGACCAGGAAGAGCACCATTATTCCGGCCATGCCTAGGCCGGCGATGGCAATCGCCAGCGTGACCTCTATCAGGTTGAAGAAGTGTTTAGTTTTCATATTGCCCCAGAAGTTGTTTGTATTTCCGTTATAAAAGACGGATATTCCGACGAGATTTGTTTCCTTGATTGGCCACAAGAGGCACAAAAACACAAATATCTTAACGCAAAGACGCAGAGGCGCAAAGAAATTTAAAAAAGACTGAACAACTCACCGACAATTCCCTGATGGTTCGGTGTCGGCGCCGGGGACATGCAGAAGGCTTCGCCGTTGATTATCTCCCATCGCTCGTTGTCCGGAAAGCCCTGGTAGTCGTCCCAGGTGTATCTTTTCTGCGGGGATCTTTTCAAGGCCGAGGCCATGTATGTTCCGGACGGCTCCCTTATTTTCACTCGACTTGCCATTTCGATTTACTGCCCTCCGAGCATCCTTTTTTATATCCGCCGACCGGCGGATGGAGGGTCGAATTCTATTCAACCGTCTTCTCTACGGCGGGAATTGCCGCCGCCCGGCGGAATAGAATTCCGCCCCAGCGATGAAACTCGAATTGAGAGGTAGCTTGCGCGCGCCGCGCGCAAAGGGCAAACTTCGCATACGAGGAATGCTATGTTCCGTTGCTTGCGCGCGGCGCGCGCAAACTACATTGCTTCCCGCTGAAAAACTGGCATCGCCAGTTAGCCACTTTCCTGAAACCCGTTTCCTGGGAACGCCAATCTCACGATTGGCGAATTCCAAGGTCGAGCTGGTGCTCGGCGTTCCCAGGATTGCTGCATTCCTCACTCCTTCCCGTAGCTCACCCTGCCAGTGTATCTCGAGACCGATATCGTCACATATGCATCGGGATTCTTGTTTGTTACGGTCAGGTTGCCACCAGTACAGGTGCCTTCTCCGATATGCACGTATCTGTCAGCAGTAGACACCCCGCTAGGCTTGAAGACGATGCCAGGGAGATATTTGTTTGCACCACAAGATGAATCATAAAATATTTGCGTTACTATCCCTCCCGCTTGGGAGTTGAAATTTGGCGGGGTTGCGGCGATATCGGAAATAGTAGAATTTTGATTTATCTGAAGGACGGCGACTCCCGGCGTCAGGAAGTTCCATGTTTCGTCCTGGAGCCAGCGCTTGAAGTAGTATTGCCCGGAGGCGGTTGTTCCAACCTCGCAGAGCCTGAACGACTTGTTGAAATATTTGTCCCGTCTTGTGTTGCCTTCTGGTGAATCACCGCCCGCCGGTGCGTCGGCCATGTAGAAGACGATGGCGATGTTCTGTCGGTTGTATATTGCGGCGCCTCTTGCCTGGCCGATCTTTGCGATGAGCATTCTTGCGCCGTATTCGGCGCCGCCGCCTCTTGCGAGCCTGGTGAAGGACGGGACTGCGACATACAGCAGTATGGCCATGATTCCTATGACGGCGAGGATTTCCACGAGAGTGAAACGTGACAGTCTGATTTTCTTCATGTTCTGCTTGCTCCAGTAAGTTGTCGTCGACACATGAAAAGACGGTTCCCGGACGTTTATTTGTCTACTCCTCTGAAACTCACCCATCTTTGTCGCGAACTTTGTCGCTATCTTTGTCGTCTTCCGGAGGGTTGAGCCGAGCTCAACCGCGGCTCAGCACGGCTTCGCCCTCCTCTGAAACTCACCTGAAGTAACGCAGACATTCCTGTCTGCGGCATCGCAGGTAGGAATACCTGCGCTACTTTAAGTTTCACACCGACAGAACTGCGAATCTCGCAGATGGTCACTCCTCTGAAACTCGCCCATCTTTGTCGCGAGCTTTGTCGCGAGCTTTGTCGTCTTCCGGAGGGTTGAGCCAAGCTCAACCGCGGCTCAGCACGGCTTC
>CAZWRV010000006.1:0-119628 GCA_964636325.1 uncultured Victivallaceae bacterium
CAAGTTTCTTCCCGACAGAACTGGCGGATTTCCCCGCCAGAGCGGCACTCTCCTGTAACTCGATCGTCGTTTTGATATCCGCCGACAGGCGGAATAGAATTCCGCCCTCCATAGAGTTTCTTCCCGACAGAACTGGGAGGTTCGCGGACAAGCACTTCTCTTCTCTGAAACTTGCATCAAGTATGCCAGCTGGCCTTTTTCATCCGTCCGCATTTGAATCGCCCTACCTTCAAATTATTGTCTGAACGAGTGAATCTTGTATCCCAATTATTCACACGGAGACCTTATGAACGGAAAATTGTCTTATCTTCCGGTGTTCGGTGTCGAACGTTCGTCTTTTTGAAATTTCCTCTTGATGTTGAACATAGGATTCCACAGTCTATATTTTCCTGACTTCAAAAACAACCTCAAGGAGTTTGCCACATGGAAAAGCTCAGAGCTGGTATATGCGGGCTGGGCGGGCTCGGAAGGGCGCACGCCTCGAACATCGTCAACTTCCCGGACGTCGAACTCGTGTCCGTCTGCGACATAGACAAGGCAAAGCTGGAGCCGCAGGAGATAAAGACCAACCTGGACCTCAAGCTCACTCCGTTCGACATCAGAAAATGCCGGACCTATACCGACATGGCCAAGATGCTCGCGGATGAAAAGCTCGACATCCTCGTCACCGCCCTGCCGACGGATCTGCATGCGGAAATCGCAATCCAGGCGATGGAGGCCGGCTGCCATGTCTTTTCCGAAAAGCCGATGGCGCTCAGCTATCGCGAATCGAAGAAGATGATCAAGGCGGCGAAAAAGAACAAGCGCCAGCTCATGGTCGGCCAGTGCCTGCGCTTCTGGCCCGAATATATGAAACTCCTCGAAGCCGTCGAGAAAAAGACCTACGGCAGGCTCCTATCCCTTACCATGACCCGCATCGGCGGCTACTCGAGCTGGGGCGGAAGCTGGTTCAACAACCACAAGCAGTCCGGCGGCGCGATACTCGACCTGCACCTCCACGACGTCGACTGGGTATGGCATGCGCTCGGCAAGCCCACGACAATCTTCGCTTCAGGCCTCCAGGGAAAGACCGGCGGAATCGACGACGTAACCGCCGTCTGGGAATACAAGGACTGCAACGTGACGATCCGCGGAAGCTGGATGTACCAGGGGTTCTGCATGAACTTCCAGGCGTTCTTCGAGGACGCCGCGATCGACTACGGCATCAGCCCCGAAATGCCGTTCAGGCTGCTCAGCAGAAAGAACGCCAAGGGCGAAGCCATCCCGTTCCAGGCCGACTCCGCCTACGTCCAGGAGCTCCGCTACTTCTGCGACTGCGTCAAGGGCGTCCACCCCAACACGCTCTGCACGCCAGAAAGCACCGCGGAAAGCATCAGGTTCGTAGAGAAGGAGCTGAAGTCGATAAAGAAGGGCAAGCCGGTAAAGATCAACTAGAACGCAGTGTTCAGGTTTCAGTGTTCAGGGTTCGGCGCAAAAAAGCGTCTAGCTCCTGACACCTGAAACCTGAAACCCGAAACCTTATAAATACAAGGAGTCTCCAATGGAAGTCGGTGTAATCAACAGCATCAACAACGGCGGCAAATGCTTCGACCACGTGAAGCAGTTCGGGCTCAAGTGCTGCCAGCTCTGCAGCTGGGACGAGAAGCAGGCGACGGACGAGATCGCGGACACCGTGAAGGCCGAGTCGAAGAAGAACGGGATCAGGGTGACCGCCGTGTGGAGCGGCTACCCGGGGCCTGGCGAATGGAACTTCACCCGCGGACCTGTCACGCTCGGCCTCGTGCCTCCGGAATACCGCCAGATGCGCATCGCCGCCCTGAAGAGATGGGCCGACTTCGCCAAGCGCATCGGCGCCCCGGCCATCATCACCCACCTCGGCTTCATCCCGGAGAACATGACCGATCCTAACTATCTCCCGATCGTGGTCGCCGTCAAGGACATTGCAGACCACTGCAAGAGGCTGGGCATAGAATTTTGGTTCGAGACCGGCCAGGAGACTCCTGTCGTCCTCCTGCGCGTCATCGAGGACGTCGGCACCGGCAATCTCGGCATCAACCTCGACCCCGCAAACCTGATCCTATACGGCAAGGCCAATCCGATCGACGCGCTCGACGTGTTCGGGAAATATGTCAAGGAAATCCACGCGAAGGACGGGATGTATCCGACCGACGGAAGAAACCTCGGCCACGAGGTGCCGGTAGGAGAAGGCCGCGTCCGCTTCCCCGAATTCATGAAGCGGCTCAAGGAGATCGGCTTCAAGGGCGACCTCATCATCGAGCGCGAAATCAGCGGAGACCAGCAGATCAAGGACATCCGCAGGACAGTCGACTACCTCGAGAAGCAGATCAAGCTCAATAAATTTTAAGCATAAGTCAGCGGGATGGCTGGTTTTCTGACGGCTCCTGCCCTTGGCTCTGCGCTCCGCCGGCCGGCTTCGATCGGCCCTTGAGCCGGTCGATTTTGGGCGCCAGGACGACACGGAAGCCGATGCCTGTATTCTTGTCCTCAGGCACGCTCGAGCTCCTCGCGGCCGACCGCAGGTCGAACGGGAGGTTGCCCCAGGAGCCCCCCCTCAGGACCTTGCTCGTCGAATCGATAAGGTACCTCCGGTCGAAATACGACTTCATCTTGATCCGTGAGACGACCGGATCAAGCTGCACCGGCGAAACCGCAGGAAGCTCCCTGTATGCGTTCGGATTGTACCAGTCGTAGCACCACTCCCATACGTTTCCGGACATGTCCTTGAGGCCGAAGGCGTTGGGCTTGAACGATCCGCACGGCGCCGAAACGATGTAGCCGTCCGACGGAGCCATGTCCGGACCCGGCTTCCATTCGAGCTTCTGCGCCGCCAACTTGTCCAGGGAATTAGCGAATTCCGCGCCTGCGGCCCCGAAGCCGTTCCCCCAGTAGAAGGCGGTTTCGGTCCCCGCACGGCACGCATATTCCCACTCGGCCTCGGTCGGGAGCCTGTATTCATATCCGTCCGGGATGTTCTTCCTCTCCGCCTTGTTCAGCCTTTCGCACCAGGCGCACGCGCCATGCCAGTCAAGGCTGCAGGCGGGCTGATCAGGCATGTCAAGCATGTATGTGCTCCATTTTGCGCTCCTGAATGTCGGGACAATCCTCCTGAGCTGGGAGTTGCTCATCTCCTCCCTTCCGATCCAGAAGTCGTAGTCGATGAGCACATAGCGCCTGGGAAGCTCGTCGTCGCGGCCGTACTCCCTTTTCATCGCCCCCATTATGAATTCGCCCTTCGGCAGATAGACCATGTCTATGCCGGCAGATTTAACAACGTAATCGGCGCCGGCGACAGGAATGCCTCCGTCCAGCTTCTCGAAATAGGCGTTCCTGAGTGCGTCCCATCTAGCGAATCCGGCCGGATCCAGAGTGGCCGCATAGTCAAGCCACCTGATGGCGGCAAGTACGGTGGATTGCCTCCTGTAGCCGCTGCTCGACGAAATCGCCGCGTCCAGCGCCTTGAGGCTGCGCTCCACATTCCCGATCTTCGCCTTGAACTCCTGGTCCGATTTCCAGTTCTGGTAGCCGACAAGGAGCAGCACCGGCAGCAGGACCAGCAGCGCGATGGCAATTATCATCCTCAATATCCGCCTGCCGCTGGCAGAAGTCTGGGAGTCCGTCCTGAACCTCCTGCCGGGATCGAGATCGAAGCCCGGACGCAGACCGGGAGCGATCTTCCGATCTTCAGTCTTCGGCCTGGAAGGGCCGCCGTCTCCGGAGGTGCCGGAAGCGCAGGAGGGACCCGGCGCGGGCGTTTTTGCGGAAGCGCCCTCCGGAAGCTTGCCGGCATCCTTTTCCTTGCCGTCATCCATTCGAAACGCCGCCTTTCTTTTCGGGAGGGAGCTCGGCCTCGTCGACCAGCATTATCGGGATGCCGTCTCGCACCGGATAGCGCCTGCCGCAGGCCGTGCACTCAAGCTTCCCCTCATCTTCCAGCTCTCGGAGTTCAGCCTTGTCCAGGGGGCACACAAGAACCTCCGCCAACTCCTTTGCTATCAACGGCATATGTCACTCCTTTATGGATATTGGACATTCATTCCGGCACCTCTTCCTCCAGCGCCGCGGCCACCCGCCTGTATTTCCTATAGTATCCGCCGGAACCTCCTTTTCCGGCGAGCGCCGCGACTTCCGACGACTCCGGCTTGGCCTTGATCGTCCTTCCGCGGGGCGACACTGCGAATTTCGCGGAAACCTTACCGTACGGAGTGTCGACAGGCCTGATCTCGCGCCCCAGCGCAATCCTCTTTTCAATCCTGAACCTGACGCCGAAAGTGCTTGTCTCCTCGAGGATGAGGCGGCAAAGATCCTCGGCGGCTCCAGGACGGCATATCACCTGAAGGACGAATCCCGGACGCCCCTTCTTCATGGTGGCGGGCAGGATTGCGAAGTCAAGCGCGCCCCTTGCAAGCAGTTCCGGCCCCAGCCATGTGAAGTGCTCGCCGGGGAAGTCGTCCATGTTGCATTCTAAGACCGCCACCGGCTCCTGCCTATCCCCGGATTCCTGCGCGGAAAAAAGCGTCGCACGGAGGACGTTCGGCATCCCCTCAAGATCCCTGGCGCCCGCCCCGTAGGCGCAGCCCTGCCGGACTCCCGCCGGAGCGGAGCCCCAGCTGTCCGCAAGCACGGTGAGCAGCGCCGCGCCGGTCGGCGTCGTAAGCTCTCCGTCCGCAAGGCTTTCCGCAGAAGGAAATCCTTTCATCAGGGCGGCCGTCGCCGGTGCCGGGACAGGAAGGATGCCGTGGGCCGTCCTGACGACGCCGCGGCCCAGAGGCGGCGGTTCGGCAGTTATCCTGCCGACGCCGAGAATATCAAGTGCGATGCATGCTCCGGCTATGTCCACGATGGCGTCCACAGCTCCGATCTCATGGAAATGGACGCGCCCGGAAGTCCCCCCGTGGACCTCGGCCTCGGCGGCGGCCAGCCTCCGGAAAACTCCGCATGCCCTGCGCCGGACCTTTTCGGGGATACGCTTCGCTCCGCCGATAACGGACATTATCTCCGGAAGGCTTCTGCCATGGCCGTGGCCGCGACGTCCGCAAGATACCTCCACGGAAAAAAGCCCGGCCTTGATGCCGCAGCGCTCCACATGCCGGAACGATGCGTCCCATTTTTCGTCGACCGGAAGGCTTCGGAGCATCCTCCAGAATTCCGGCGTGTCGGCGCCCAGCCCCAGAAGTGCGGCGAGAAACATGTCGCCGGCGATTCCGGCGAACGGCTCGATGAGAAGCGTCTTCCTGGAATCATTGTGCTGAACCGAGCCATGCGCCGGATTTTTCCGCGTTCTCCCCATAGCCGCTTTCTTATGTTGGACGTTCAATGCTCGACTTTGAATGCTGGATATGCTGCTTCATGAATTCGCCCGCCTGCCTGACGGCGGCCGAGCGGTGGCTCATGGAGTTCTTGATCTCAGGTCCGAGCTCGGCGAAAGTGCGGTCATGCCCGTCCGGATAGAACACGGGATCGTATCCGAAGCCGAATCCGCCCCTGGGCTCATGCCCTATGCGTCCGTGCACTTCCCCGCGGCAGAGCTTGAGGATGCCGCCTGAATCGGCCACCGCGACGACACAGACGAAGAAGGCCCTCCGGTTCTCGACGCCCTGGAGCTCGCCGAGCACACGTGCGATCCTTTCGTCGTTTGTCTTGGCGTATCTTGCGGAATAGATTCCCGGGCGCCCGTCGAGCGCCTCAACCACGAGACCGGAATCGTCCGCGAAGACCAGGAAGTCACCTGCCTTCCCGGCATCCCCTATAAAATTCGCCGCGGCCAACGCCTTTATCGACGCATTCTCCTCGAAAGTCGAACCGTCCTCCTCCACGTCCGGCAGGACTCCTATGTCCGAAAGCGGCGAAAGAAAAAGCCCGCAGGACTGCAGTATGTCGGCAAACTCATCCCTCTTGTGGACGTTGTTGGTCGCGGCAAATATCTTCAATCGAACCTCTCACTTTACGTGGTTGAGCCGGGTTTAAAATCAATGTTGCAGGTGCCA
This sequence comes from uncultured Victivallaceae bacterium, assembly GCA_964636325.1. Taxonomy (GTDB): domain Bacteria; phylum Verrucomicrobiota; class Lentisphaeria; order Victivallales; family GWF2-50-93; genus CAZWRV01. Next base: position 6,006 of record CAZWRV010000006.1, read on the forward strand.
GCGCTCAGGTGTCAGAATGCGACACTCGGAGCTTTTCATCCTAAATCTATTTGAAATCCATTTAAAAACAATACATTAATCGGTCATATATCGCGAAATTCCGACTCCGGAGGAGTTTCAAATTCAGATTTCCGGCGCCCACGGCAAGTATGAATTCAGCAAAAGGGCGCAGTTTGCTGAATTCATGCCACTGCGTATGCAGCTCCGAGACATTTCCCCTCACTGCGGACACGCATGGTTACAGGCGAGGAAATCTGAACCGAGGAAATCTGAATCCATGCACATCACCAGCCCCCAGAACCCGAAGATAAAATACGCCGCAAGGCTCTCCGGCAGGCACTTCCGCGACCAGGAGGGACGGACGATCCTTGAAGGCTACAGGATTCTATCAAGGGCGCTCGAAAGCTCCCTCGAAATCGAGGAGTGCTTCTACTGCCCCGAGATGTTCCTCGGGAAGAACGAGGACGCCCTCCTTGCGAAGCTCGCAGAAAAAGGCGCCGCCCTCTTCGAGGTGAGCGCGCCGGCCCTTGCGAAGCTCGCATACCGCGACAGGCCGGAGGGGCTTATCGGAATCGCGAAGACGAGGGAGCACCGCCTCGCCGGCCTGCCTTCTGCGGCCGACGGCCTTTACGTCGTCGCGGAAACAATCGAGAAGCCGGGAAACCTCGGCTCCATCCTCAGATCCGCCGACGCCGCGGGCGTAGCCGGCGTCATCGTCTGCGACAAGCGCACCGACATCTACAACCCCAACGTCATCACCGCCAGCACCGGCACGGTCTTTTCGATGCCGATCGCGGAGGCAAGCTCCCAGGATGCGCTCGGATGGCTGAGGGAAAGGAATATCGCGACGCTCGCCGCCAGCCCCCACGCCGAGAAGGCATACACCGACGCCGACTTATCCGGAGGGATAGCCATAGTCGTCGGAGCCGAACAGTTCGGCCTCAGCGACTTCTGGATGAGAAACGCGGATGTCCAGGTCCGGATCCCAATGCACGGAAAGGCCGACTCACTCAATGTCGCGACCGCCGCCACCATAATCCTCTTCGAGGCCGCAAGGCAGAGGGGCTTGAAAAATACCGGCGGCCATGATTGAACCCCGAGTGCAATCAATCATAATCGTCTTGCAGTCGAATCCAGCCTCCAGCCATCCGGCCATCCATCCCTTCCCTTCGGCTTGAAGGCCACCACGCCTTGATTATTCCGTCTCCGCGTCTATCTTTACAGGTTATTTTCCCAGCTTTCACCTTGCAATGCAAATCCATAGGATGATCCCACAATGAAGCTCAAGCAGAAAATCGTGCTGATGGCCATCTCCGCGTCGCTTCTTCCGCAGCTCGCGATGGGGCTGCTTACGATCTACCAGAAAGAGAAGGTCTCTCAGACTGTCACCAAGCAGATGCGCGGCATGAGCGAGAAGAATCTGAAGGATCTGGCAATAAGCGCCTACGACATGTGCCGGATTGCGAACGAATTGCTGTTGGAGGAACTGTCAGGCAATGCGAAGATACTGTCCAGCCTTATCGAGGATTCCGGCGGCATCGCCTTGTCGCCCCAGGACGAGGTCGAATGGAAGGCCAAAAACCAGGCCACAGGCGAGGAGCAGACGCTGCGCCTGCCGAAATTGATGGTCGGCGACAAGTGGCTGGGAAAGGTGTCGGACAGTTCCGAGCCAGTTCCGATCGTCGACAAGATCGGGGAAGTCACCGGAGAGAAATGCACGATCCTGCAAAGGATGAACGAACAGGGCGACATGCTCAGGATCGCAACAAACGTGACCAATCCAGACGGCACCCGCGCGATCGGAACATTTATCCCGGCCAAGGACAAGAGGGGCAGTCCAAACCCCATGATATCCACGATACTCGCCGGCAATACATATACCGGAAGGATGCAGGTGCTCGACGACACATACCTTACGTCCTATGAGCCGATAAAAAACCCTTCAGGACGCGTCATCGGCACTGCTTTCGTCGGAGTGAAGCTCGCCGCGGTCGACTCCATCAAGAAGACCATCTCGGGCGTGAAGGTCGGGAAGGACGGATATATCGGGATTCTTGTCGGGAGCGGGCCCGACAAGGGCAAATATGTCATATCCAAGGACAACAAGAGGAACGGGGAATGCATCCTTGATCAAAAAGACTCGGTGGACGGCAGGTATTTCATCGAGGACATGCTCAACGAGGCGCTCCGCCTAGGCAAGGGCGAAGTCGGCGTCAGCACATACATGTGGAAGAACCCGGACGATCCTGCCCCGAGGAGAAAGACCTCGGCATTCATCTACTTCGAGCCGTGGGACTGGGTGATCTTCCCCGGGCTCTACGAGGACGAGTTCGAGCAGATGCAGCAGGGCGTGGTGGGCTGCCTGGACGACCTGATGAAGAAGATGGGCAAGGCATGCCTCGCCATCCTGGCCGCATGCCTTGTCTTCGCCCTTTACATGGGCGCGAAGATCGCAAATCCCATCGCGAAGATGACAGCCATCGCGGGGAAGATAGCCCATGGCAACCTTCTCGAGGCCGACAACGACCTCAAGGCATACTGCTCCGGCAGGGCGAAGGGCGGCGGCTTCGGCAAGGACGAGACGCAGGAGCTGATCGAATCGTTCGGGAGGATGACCAAGCTGCTCAACTCCCTTGTCGGCAAGGTTCAGCAGTCGACGATACAGCTATTCTCCACCGCCACCGAAATCGCGGCGTCCTCCAAGCAGCAGGAGGCCACGGCCAAGGAGCTCAGCGCGTCTACAAACCAGATCGTCGCCTCAAGCAAGGAGATATCCGCCACCTCCAAGCAACTTCTCAATACGATCGTCGAGGTGAAGGAAGTTTCCGCCCGCACCGCCGAAAGCGCCGACTCCGGGCAGAGCGGCCTGGCCGAGATGCGCAACTCCATGAAGCATCTCTCCTCGGCGACCGAGTCCGTCTCGTCGAAGCTCTCGATAATAAACGGAAAGGCCTGCAACATCAACGATGTCGTCGCCACGATAACGAAGGTGGCCGACCAGACCAACCTCCTTTCCCTGAACGCCGCGATCGAGGCTGAGAAGGCCGGCGAATACGGGCTGGGGTTCTCGGTGGTGGCCCGCGAAATCCGCAGGCTGGCCGACCAGACCGCGGTCGCCACACTTGACATAACCAAGATGGTCAAGGAGATGCAGTCCGCGGTGTCGTCCGGCGTGATGGAGATGGACAAGTTCTCGGACGAGGTCCGCCGCTGCGTCGGCAATGTGGACGCGATAAGCGGAAAGCTGGAGAACATAATACAGCAGGTCCAGGTGCTGCCTCCCAAGTTCGACGTCGCGGCCGAAGGCATGCAGGGCCAGCACGAGGGCGCCCAGCAGATTTCCGAAGCAATGATACAGCTCAACGAGGCGGCGCGCCACACCGCCGAATCCCTGAAGGAGTTCAACCAGGTCACCGCCCAGCTCGACCAGGCGTCCCGCTCGCTCCAGCAGGAGCTCTCCGTCTTCAAGGTGGCTTGAGATGCTTCTCCTCACCTTCCAGGTGGATCGGCAGCTCTACGGGCTGGACGCCAAGCACGTCAGGGAAATAGTGCCCATGCTGGAGACCAGGCCTCTGCCCGGCGCTCCAGAATGCGTCTCCGGGGTCTTCAGCTACCGCGGGACGCTGGTTCCGGTGGTGGACGTCACCAGGATGATCGCCGGCAGGCCCACGCGCAGGCAGCTGAGCTCCAGGATAATCCTCGCCGACTACCCTTCCGGCGGGGACGCCGGGAACGTCCTCGGACTTCTGGCCGAGAATGTCACCGGCACCGAGGAAAGGGACGCCGACGGCCTCGCCCCCACCGGAGTTGACGTCCCCGAGGCGGCCTACCTCGGCAAGATGTCCTGCGAAGGAAAGGCGATGATACAGATGGTGAAGATCGAAAACCTGCTTGACGAAGATCTGAAGAGAAGGCTTTTCAACGGGCACGGAGGGGAAGACCGATGATCGAAAAGCTTCTCAACGACCGGATAGGGCTGAGCTACGAATCGCTCGGGCGCAGAAACGTCGAGGCGGCCATATCCTCCGAGATGAGCAGGCTCGGCGTTTCCGACGCGAAGGGCTATTTCGAGCTTCTCTCACGCTCGGAGAAGCACTTCGAAGAACTCTGCCGCTCAATGCTTGTCCCTGAAACCTGGTTCTTCAGATATGCGGAATCTTTCGCATTCCTGGCAAGGCACGCCCGCGAGCATTTCGCCGCCAGGGACAGCCATCTGCACGTCCTGAGCATCCCCTGCTCCACAGGAGAAGAGCCTTATTCTATAGCAATGACACTCCTCGACGCCGGAGTGGCGCATTCCCGCCTGCATGTCGATGCGGCGGACGCCAGCGGCGCGGCCCTGTCAGCCGCCATGCGCGCATCCTACGGCCCGAACTCCTTCCGCGGAGGCATTCCCGAGCCGATGCGCCGTTTCTTCCGTCCCGACGGTGAAAATTATGAAGTCGTCAAGGAAGTCAGGGATCTTGTGGCTTTCCGCAAGAACAGCGTCTTCGACCACGGCTTCAGGCTCCACGCCGCGCCTGCGGCACCATACGACATCATCTTCTGCCGCAACATGCTGATCTATTTCTCCGCAGAAAAGCAGGCCGAGGCGTTGTCCATTCTTACGGGGATGCTCGCCGACGGCGGCCTTCTCTTCGTCGGCCACGCCGAATCTGCGATGGTCGGCGGCCATGGCTTCATCTCTTCAAAATTCCCATCTAGCTTTTCGTTCATCAAGCAGGGCTCCGTTGAAAATACTCAAGCCCCGGCAGACTGTAAAAACACTGCTCCATCAGCAGGCCTTCCCCGCCGAGGAATCCCGGAAACCGCAAGCCGCAAGCCGCATCAGCGGCTTCCGTCCGTGCGCGACGCCGACACAGCCGAGCAGGATGACGTGACGAAGGAAGGCGGACAGATCCTGCGCAAGGCTGCGGAAATGGCCGACAAAGGCATGATCGCCGATGCAGAAGCCCTTTGCATTGGATATATCAGGAATGACAAGCTGAATCCCCTTGCATATTATGTCCTCGGCGTAGCCGGGCTCTCCGCCGGCAGGCTGGACGACGCGGAAAAGGCGTTCGGCAGGGCACTTTATCTTGACCCCGACTACTATGAGGCGCTTGTCCAGCTAGCCTTGATCAAGGAACGGCAGGGCGACTATGAAAACGCAAGCAGGATGAGGAAACGCGCGGAAAGGACGGCGGCTCCGGCAAGACGATGAACAGCCGAAATGAAACATCGACAGGCGGCGAGGCCTGCTGGAACAGGACAGGAGTCTGGGGCTCCGCCCAGGAACGCTGCCCGCGCCTCGCGGAAATAACGCACTGCCGGAACTGCCAGGTATTCACCGACGCCGGCCGCAATCTGCTGGACCGCGAACCGCCGCCGGGGTATTTGGAAGAATGGGCCAAATTCCTGGCGGGCGCGAAGAAGGCCGATGAAAAAGGGACTATGTCCATTATTGTCTTCAGGATCGGCAGGGAGCTCATGGCGCTTCGATCGAACATATTCAAGGAGGTAGTCAGCCCGCGCCCGGTCCATAAGATTCCGCACCGGTCGGACACAGTCATGCTGGGACTCGTAAACATCCATGGCGAACTCCGCCTTTGCTTTTCGCTCAAGGCACTGCTCGGCGGTGAAGCCGATGTCCGACACTCGGAGCCGGAGACCGCCGCCAAGATGCTGGTCGTCCAGAAGGACGGGGAATCATGGGTGTTCCCTGCCGACCAGGTGCTCGGGGTCTTCCGCTGCGACGACGGCGGCGATCCCAACGTGCCGGTCACCGTCTCTAAGGCGTCCGGAACCTACACCAGAAAGGTGCTCCTCATCGAAGGTAAGGAAGTCGGGCTTCTCGACGACGAACTTCTCTTGTATTCCCTGCAGAGGAGGCTGGACTGATGGCTGGAACGGACATGAACGACCTCTCGCTGCTCGGGCTCTTCAAGATGGAGGCCGAATCGCAGTGCGCCGTCCTGAACGCGGAACTGCTGAGGCTCGAGGAAAATCCTTCCGCGGCCGACAGGATCGAGCCGCTCATGCGGGCCGCCCACTCCCTCAAGGGCGCGGCGCGCATCGTGCAGCTTGACGCCCTGGTGAAGGTCGCCCACGCAATGGAGGACTGCTTCGTCGCCGCAGGCGAAGGCAGGCTGCTCCTCGGCTCCGACGACATAGACAAGATGCTCGAAGGGGTCGACTGCTTTTCCGGAATCAAGGACTGCCCCGAAGGCGACATCCCGTCCTTCCTGGAAAGAAATGCGGCCAGGCTGGAGGAACTGGAACATTCATTCAAGGCCATCAGGGACGGAACCAGGACGAAGCCGTCGTCCGACGCCGTCCAGCAGCCCCCTGCCGTCAGGCCGCCCGACCCGCCAAAAGCCGCAGTCCAGGAACAGGCGCCACAGATTCCTCCGCCGCAGCCTCGCGAGCCCCAGCCCAGCCCGGCGCTTCGCCAGACGCATCCCGAAAAGACCTCCGCCGACAAGGACGCGGTGGTCAGGATCTCCGCAGAAAAGATGAACCGTCTCATGGGCCTGGCCGCAGAATCGCTGGTCGGCGTCAAACGCCTGCAGGGATTCGAGAAGAAAATGCTGATCCAGAAAAAGACGCTGTCGGAAATTTCGGCTCTGATGGACAGCCTCGAGCAGGACGCCACTGGCTCCGGCGACATCGAGGTCATCAGGCGGATGCTGAAGGAAATCCGCCGCTACCATGACGACCATTGCCGGGGCTGCACCGAATACTTCGCCGACTTCTCCGAATACTCGCGCACCATGGACAATTTCTCCGACAGCCTCTACCGCGAGGTCGTCTCATGCCGCATGCGCCCGTTCATCGAGGGCGTGAGGGACTTCCCGCGCTCCGCCAGGGATCTCGCAAGACGCCTCGGCAAAAAAGCCACAGTGGAAATCGCGGGGGATTCAATTCCCGTCGACAAGGACATCCTCGACCGCCTGAACGCCCCGCTCACACACCTTGTCCGCAATGCCGTGGACCACGGGATCGAAGCGCCGGAATCGAGGGTTAAGGCCGGCAAGCCCGAGTCCGGAACAATACGTATCGAGGCGCGCCACTGGGCCGGGATGCTCAATATCTCGATATCCGACGACGGCGGCGGAATAGACGTAGGCAAAATCCGGGAGAAGGCCGTGTCAAAGGGCCTTGCGACAGCCGAAATCGCTGCAAAGCTTACGGAGCCAGAACTCCTCGAGTTCATGTTCCTTCCGGGTTTTTCAACCGCGTCCGAAGTCACCGACGTGTCCGGGCGCGGAGTCGGACTCGACGTGGTCCAGACCATGGTCCAGGAGGTTCGCGGGATAGTCAAGGTCGAGACCGCCCTCGGCAAAGGCACCACCTTCAACCTGCAGCTCCCGGTCTCGCTCTCGGTGATGCCGGCCCTCGTCGCCGAAATCTCGGGCGAGCCCTACGCCTTCCCGCTCATGCGCATCGACCACCTCCTCAAGCTGCCGAAGGAGGAAATACAGACGCTGGAATCACGGCAGTATGTGAGGTACGAGGGACGGAACGTCGGGCTCGTCTCGGCCGCCCAGGTACTCGGGCTCGATCTTCCAAAAGGACAGCAGGACTCGGTCCACGTAGTCCTCATAAGCGACAGGCTCAACCAGTATGCGATTTTCGTGGACAGTTTCGTCGGCGAGGCGGAACTGGTCGTCAGGCCCCTCTCGCAAAGGCTGGGGAAAGTTTCCGACATCAGCTCGGCGTCAGTCCTGGAGGACGGCTCGCCGATACTCATAATCGACGTCGACGACATGGTCCGCTCAGTAGACAGCATCCTCAACGGAGGGCGGCTCTATTCTTTCGGAGGCTCCGACGCGGATGGGAAGGCAGCGGCCAAGAAACGCATCCTCGTCGTCGACGACTCGATCACCGTCCGCGAGGTCGAACGCAACCTCCTCCAGAACAACGGATACAACGTCGACGTGGCGGTGGACGGCGCCGAGGCATGGAACGCCGTCAGGGTCGGACAATACGCCCTCGTCGTGACGGACGTGGACATGCCTAGAATGAACGGCATCGAACTTGTGACCAGCATAAAGAGGCACGAGCGCCTCGGCTCACTCCCGGTCATGATCGTCTCATACAAGGACCGCGAGGAGGACAGGCTTAAGGGCCTCGAGGCCGGCGCCGACTACTACCTCACCAAGAGCAGCTTCCACGACAACACCCTGCTCGAAGCAGTCGAGAACCTTATCGGAAAGGCCGGCGAATGAGGATAGCGATAGTAGACGACATGAGGATGACCGTCGAGATACTGCGGCGCATAATATCCACCAAGGCGCCGCATCACGAGATCGCGTGGGTCGCATACAACGGGAAGGAGGCCGTCGAGAAGTGCCTCAAGGACACTCCTGACATCCTCCTGATGGATCTTGTCATGCCGGTCATGAACGGCGCGGACGCGACGCGGGAGATCATGGCGAAATGCCCCTGCTGCATTCTGGTGGTCACATCCTCGGTCGCAGGCAATTCCGCCAAGGTCTTCGAGGCGATGAGCCACGGCGCGCTCGACGCGGTGAACACCCCCGCGCTGGGCCCGCAGGGCGACATGGAAGGCGCCGCGCTTTTCCTGCAGAAGCTTGAAAGGATAGAAATTCTCAGCAGGAATTCGGCGGGCCCGCAGCGCAAGCCCGCGCAGATTCCGGCCCTTCCCGCAGGCGCTCCGGCGGACACGCCTTTCCTGGTCGCCATAGGCGCATCCACCGGCGGTCCGGCCGCGCTCGCGCAGCTCCTGGCGGAACTGCCACACGACTTCCGCGCCGCGACGGTGATCGTCCAGCATATCGACAAGGAGTTCGCTGCAGGACTGGCCGACTGGCTCGGCACATTCACCAAGCTAAAACTGCTAACCGCAGCGGAAGGGGATTCACCGGCGCCCGGAAAAGTCTACCTCGCATCCTCCAACGACCATCTGGTGGTTACCCCGGAAATGAAATTCAAATATTCCGCAGATCCGATAGACCAGCCCTTCCGGCCTTCCGTGGATGTCTTCTTCGACAGCATCTGCCGCCACTGGCCGAGAAAAGGCGCCGCAGTCCTGCTCACGGGGATAGGACGCGACGGCGCGGCCGGCCTTCTCGCTCTAAAGAACAACGGCTGGCTCACTATCGCGCAGGACAAGGCGTCATGCGTCGTATACGGCATGCCCAAGGCCGCAGCGGAACTGGAGGCCTCTTCAATGACGCTTCCACCAATTAAAATCGGACAGGAACTCGCGAAACTGAGATTCTAAATGAGGCACGCGAACATGAGCGAAAAAACTGACCAGTATCAGCCCGAAAGCGTTCCCGACGCCGTTAACAAACATCCGGTCACGGTCCTCCTAATCGACGACCAGGCGATGGTCGGCGAGGCGGTCCGCAGGATGCTCCAGGGCGAGGAGAACATCAAATACCATTTCTGCAGCGATCCGTCGAAGGCGCTCGCACTGGCGAACGAGCTTTCGCCGACCGTCATACTCCAGGACCTGGTCATGCCGGACGTGGACGGCCTCACGCTCGTCAAGTTCTTCCGCAGGAATCCCCAGACGAAGGACGTCCCGCTGATCGTCCTCTCGAGCAAGGAGGAGCCCAAGACCAAGGCGGAGGCCTTCGCGCTCGGCGCAAACGACTACCTCGTCAAGCTTCCCGACAGGATAGAGCTGATCGCCAGGATACGCCACCACTCCGGCGGATACATAAACCTGCTCGAGCGCAACGAGGCCTTCAAGGCCCTCCAGGAAAGCCAGAGGAAGCTCGCCGCGGAACTGGCGGAGGCCGCCGCCTATGTCACGTCCCTGCTCCCGGCCAGGCTCGACGGCGACATCAAGTCCGACTGGAAGTTCGTGACTTCCACCTCGCTAGGAGGGGACGCCTTCGGATACCACTGGCTCGACGAGGACAACTTCGCGATGTATCTGCTCGACGTCTGCGGACACGGGGTCGGCGCGGCCCTGCTCTCCATCTCCGCCATGGAGGCCATCCGCCTCCGCAACCTCCAGCACACGGACTTCAAGGACCCCAGCAACGTCCTTAGGCGGCTGAACGACCAGTTCCAGATGGCCGACCACAACGAAATGTATTTCACAATATGGTACGCCGTCTACAACAGGCGCAAAAGGACAATACTCTATTCGAGCGGAGGCCATCCGCCCGCCCTGCTGATTTCCGGCAGCTCCCAGGCCGACGCGAAAGTCCACGAGCTCTTCACAAAAGGCTTCATAATCGGCGGATTTCCCGAAAGGACTTTCGAGAACGGAGAAATCGCACTGGGCAAGTACAACAGGCTCTTCATCCTCAGCGACGGAGTCTACGAGATCTCCCGCCCAGGACTCCCGGACTGGCAGTTCGAAGACTTCCGAGACTACATCGCCGCCGAATGCGCGTCAGCGCAGGGCTTCCACGTGGAAAAGGCGTATCAGCACGTCCTTGAAATCAGCGGCAGCAAAGGCAGAAGCCTCGCCGACGACTTCTCCTTGGTCGAGATCGAGCTGTAAATAAAGATGAGGAGCATACAAAATATTCTTATAGTCTTCACCATCCCCATCCTGATTGCCGGAGGATGGGGTATGTATGTCCTTGTTGAAGGATTCATTTGTTCTGCAAAAGTTTACAATTCAGAGCTTCTGCCATTCAAATATATTTTTATTTCCATATTCATAATATTCTTGCCGCTTGCCTTTTTTAGCGCCCGTGAATTCTATTTATTCCCTGATTCAGCAGGATTCCGATTAATCGAATCCTGCGGAATCAGGCTCGAATGATTGGATCCAGCAATTACTTTCTCGAATCGGAAATATCTTTTGCCGCACTGATGGCATGTGCAATAATTTTTTCAGAAAGCCACATGGAAGATTCTTTTAGTTCCGCTATGGGTTTCAATGCCTGTTTCCTATTGATGCAGGAGTGGGCCAAGTTCCAGAGTATCACACCCAATGTTCCATGTACTTCATGCCCGAATTCTGAAACAAATAATCTCGCATCGGCGTCGTCAGTCAAATACCAGTCGGCCTTTAATCTTTTGAAAAGTTCAAACGCTTCAGCCTCTCCGCCATGCATGGAACCGCTGCGCAACCAGAAATCAACACGATTTATTTCGTTGTCGCTAAGCCTTTCGACAATGATCCAAGAAGGCCATTTGATGTTTATAACTTGGTCGGCTTCCAGCCTTACACGTTCGGGGATATGTATTCCCCCGCAGTTTTTCAACAGACAAAGTTGGTTTATTTCTGATAAATGTATGATTGGGCCGGAGTCGCTTACGACAGTTTTCATTTCTTCTTCTTTGCTTCCCGTCTTGCCCATTCAATATCTTCAAGTGCGAATTTTTCTATGAGTTCAATACGGTTCCGATGCATGAAATCAATTGTAGCTGCCATCAGCAGCTCTGCTTCAGATTTAAAAAAACCTGCATTTATGTAATTACGTGCCTCTTTTTCGATGTTATCCGGCATAGGTACTGTAATAGTTTTCATTTATCTTCGCTTTTTATTTTTAGGTTATTACGCGCAGACCTGTTTAATTTATCTTCCCCAAATATACAATCAATAAGAGAATATTTCAAAATTTCCGGCCCGGAAATTCTTCATTTCCTCTCCCTCTTCCGCATCTCGATCCTGATGGGGAAGCCCGTCACGCCGAGGCTCTTCCTGATGTGGTTCTTGAGGTAGCCGAGGTAGTTGCCGGGGCAGAGCGCCGGATCGTTGACGAACATTATGAACCTCGGCGGCATCTGCTCCGTCATCGTCGAGTAGTAGACCTTGAAGAACTTCTTGCCGGTTGATGCCGGCGTGCTCCGCTCGAAGGCGTCCTGTATGATGCGGTTGATCACCGACGTCGGGACGTTCGTGCGCATGTCCTCGGCGATCCTGGCGATCTTCTCCGGTATCATGTTGAATCCGGAGCCTGTCAGGGCCGAGCAGGCTATCACCGGCGCATAGTTCATGAACGGCAGGGTGCGCCCGATCTCGTCGCGTATCTCCTTTAGTCCTATTCCCTTGCATATGTCGGTCTTGTTCGCAAGGATTATGCAGCCCTTGCCGGAGTCGCCGATGATCTTGGCGATCGTCCTGTCCTGCGACGTGGATGAAAGCAGGGACGCGTCTATGACGAAGAGGATTATGTCGGCCCGCCCGATGGATCTTTCCGCCCGCATGACGCTGAAGACCTCCACGGACGTGTCGGCCTTCCTCCTCTGCCGCATCCCGGCGGTGTCGATGAGGATTGTCCTCAGCGTCTCGCCGCCGTGCCTTATTTCGAACTCGACGTCCACGGCGTCCCTCGTGGTGCCGGGGACATCGCTGACTATCATCCTGTCCTCGCCGAGGAGGCGGTTCACTATCGAAGACTTCCCCACGTTGGGCCGCCCCACCACGGCCAGCTTCAGCGCCGGCTCGGGCGGCGGCTCGTTCGCGCCGCCCAAGGCCTCCGCGACGAAGTCGAGCAAGGCGTCAATCCCCCTGCGGTGCATGCAGGAGACCGGAAGGACGTCCTTCCAGCCCAGCCTTGCGAAATTCGCGGAAAGCCCGTCCGTCCTCTCATTGTCCGACTTGTTGAGGATCAGCAGCACCCGTTTGCCGCTCTTCCTGAGGAGGTTGGAGATTTCGGAGTCCATCACTGTAACGCCGGCTCCGATCTCGACGGTGAACAGAAGGATGTCCGCCGACTCTATCGCGACCGCCGCCTGCTTCCTGACCGCCTCGTCGGACTCCTTCACCCTGCGCTTCTCGCCTTCGAGGCTGCAGAGGCCGCCGGTGTCTATCACCTTGAAGTGAAACCCCTTCCAATTGGCGTCGGCGACGATCCGGTCCCTCGTCACGCCGCTCTCGCTGTGGACGATGGCATGCCGCCTGCCAAGGATGGCGTTGAAAAGCGACGACTTGCCCACGTTGGGCCGGCCGACAATGGCCACTACCGGGTATGATTTGTGCATTTGCATGCTATCCCTCTGAAACTTGCCTTCAAGTGGCGCAGACATTCCTGTCTGCGATTCCGCAGGTAGGAATACCTGCGTCACATCGAGTTTCCGATCGACAGGAATGCGAAGTTCGCGGATCGGGACTCCGCCGTTATGCGGTTTTTAAAATAACGCGTATTCCCGGCATTCATATTGCACATCCGCGAATAGCCGTTTTTTTATGCGCAAGGCGAACTTTTTACTTCCCGCCGCGGTCTATATTATGCAGTGAAACGGAAACATAAAAAGGGAACCGGCCATGGAGAAGAACGAACTACAGGAGCTGCAGCTCAAGATACGCGAAGTCTCTGCATTCATAGCGCCGCTGAAGACGGAGATCGGAAGGGTCATCGTCGGACAGGAGAAGCTGGTCAACAGCATGATAATGGCGCTTATCGCCGACGGCCACATCCTCATCGAAGGTCTTCCGGGCCTGGCGAAGACGCTCGCCGTCAAGACGCTTGCGCAGGCTCTCAACGGAACTTACTCAAGGATCCAGTTCACCCCGGACCTCCTGCCCGCGGACGTGGTGGGGACGAACATCTACAATCCGCAGGAGCATAACTTCACCGTCAAGATCGGCCCGATATTCGCGAACATAGTCCTGGCCGATGAAATCAACCGCGCACCCGCCAAGGTTCAGAGCGCGCTCCTTGAGTGCATGCAGGAGAAGCAGGTCACCATCGCCGGCAAGCTCCACAAGATGCCGCACCCCTTCCTCGTCATGTCCACCCAGAACCCGATCGAGCACGAGGGCACATACCCGCTGCCGGAAGCCCAGGTCGACAGGTTCATGTTCAAGCTCGAAATAGACTACCCGGAAAGGGGCGAGGAGAAGGCCATCGTCGACCGCATGGCACATCCGGAGGTCAGCCTCGAGGCCATAGGCGCCGCAACTCTCGACGACATCAAGAAGGCGCGCCAGTGGGTCGACAAGATCTACATGGATGAAAAGATCATCGAATACATCCTCGACATCAGCATCGCGACACGCCCGGGACGAAAGGCCGGCCTATCGAAGCGCCAGGCCGAGGCCAAGCTCGACTTCATAGACAGCTACATCCAATATGGTGCGTCCCCGAGGGCATCGATCATGATGACCGTCGCCGCAAAGGCGGCCGCATTCATGGAAGGCCGCGCATACGTCGTCCCTCAGGACGTCAAGAACATCGCATACGACATCCTCAGGCACAGGATCATCCTCACATACGAGGCCGAGGCCGAGGAGCTGACGACGAACCATATAATCAAGAAGCTGCTGGACGAGCTCAGGACACCGTAATGACAATTAACAATGAACAGTTATCAATTGATATGCTGCCCAGAGAACTTTTTTCCCAAGTCAAGAAGATCGAGATAAAGACCCGCAGGGTGGTCGACGACATCACCGCAGGCGCCTACCGCAGCGTGTTCAAGGGCCGCGGAATCGAGTTCGACGAGGTGCGAGAATACACGGCCGACGACGACGTCCGCGACATCGACTGGAACGTCACGGCGAGAATGGGGAGCCCGTATATCAAGAAATACATCGAGGAGCGCGAGCTGACCGTCGTCCTCGCCATCGACTCCTCCGCCTCCGGCGCATACGGCAGCGGGGCGAAAACGAAGCATCAGTGCGCGGCGGAGATCGCCGCCCTGCTCGCATTCAGCGCCATAAGGAACAACGACAAGGTCGGACTCATCATGTTCACGGACAGGACCGAGCTCTACCTCCCGCCCAAGTCCGGCAAGGTCCACGGCCTCAGGCTTATACGCGAAATCCTGGCGCGCAGGCCGGAAGGGACCGGCACCGACATCGGCGGCGCCCTCAGCCGCCTCATGAACATGCTCCACAAGCGGGCGGTGATCTTCCTGATCAGCGATCTGATAGACGAGCACGACTACTCCAAGCTGCTCATGGTCGCCAACCGCCGCCACGACCTCGTCGCCGTCCGCATACTCGACCCGTTCGAGCTGAAATGGCCCTCATCAGCATACATGAACATAATGGATTCCGAAAGTGGGGAGGCAGTCCAGTTTCCGGCATCGGGCTCACTGTGCAGCGAATTCGCAGGCTCCGCCGAAGGAATACACGAGGAGAACAGGAAAATATGCTCCAAGGCAAAGATAGACCTCATAGACCTCAAGTGCGGCGAGGACCTGGTAAAGCCGCTTGTGAAGTTCTTCAGGCAGCGCGAGAAATTCAGGAAGTGAAATTCGTTATTCGTTACTGGTTAATGACATATAACTAATAACTTATAACGAATAACCATCAACCAATAACTGATAACTCCCCAACAGGGAGCACCATGAGAAAGTCGATAAAAATACTGTCATTGTCCCTCGCGGCGGTCTGCCTGCTGGCGGCGCTCGCGGCGGGAATCAAATACTGGACGCTCCCGAGGGAGAGTCCGGAGGCGGTGGCTTCAAAGGTGAGCCTTACGCCCGACTCGAAAATCGTGCTTGGGGACACTGTTTCCGCTTCTGCCTCGATCAAATGCCCTTGGAACCGGCGGCCGATATCGGCGCAGCTTTCGCCCGGAAATGGAACTCAGCCGGTCGGGAAGCCGCAAATAACCAGGAAATCGACCGGCTGGGGCTCCTGGGAATGGACTGTGACCGCGGAAATCCAGCCTTTCATCAACGGTGAAACCGAGGCGGGGAAGCTGTCCGTCGAGATGAACGCCCCGGTGAACACCGGAAGCGCCGAAATGATGCTCGAAATCCCCGCGTTCACCTCCGCGGCGCTCGACACCGGCACTAATAACGAGCTCTCCGTGGCCGGAAAAATATCTCCGAAGGCGCAGCTCGGCAGAAGATACTACATTATTGCCGCAGCTGTCGCCGCGCTGGCCTTGGCATTGGCCGCATTCCTGTTCTGGAAGTCGCGCGCCAGACGCGCCGCACCGTCATTGACCCCATGGGAGATCGCGATCATCGAGCTGCAAAAGCTCCGCGACGAACTGAAGAATAAAGGAGGCCTCGGCGCAATGATTTGCGTAGTCAAGCTGTCCGACATCGTCCGCGACTACATCCAGCGGCGTTTCTCAATACACGCCACGGCACAGACCACCTATGAATTCCTCCTAGACCTCGGCAGGCCCGGCAGTCCGCTGCCAGAACAGCACAAGGACTTCCTGAAGGAGTTCATGCAGGCGTCAGACCTCGTGAAGTTCGCGAACCTTCCGGCCGACATCGGCATCGTCGAGAACGCCGTATCCAAGGCCGAGGATCTGGTCAAGTCGACCACGCCGCCGGAGGTGAAGAAATGAGCCCCAGCATTTTTCTCAATACCGTCAACCAGGCCGGCCCGGTCAATTCGGTCAATTTCCCGGTCCATCTTCATACAAGGAACAACTGAAATGGAATTCGGCTCCCCATGGCTGCTCCTGCTCTACATCCCCTTCGCGGGGCTTGCGGTCTTCGCATATCTGAGGGCGGATCCGGCGATCGTCGTACCTTCGGCGAAACCGTTCAAGGCGGCGCTGTCGAAGCGCAGGAGCACTGGCATCCTTCAGAGGATTCCGTTCTTCCTCTTCTGCCTGGCGGTAGCGCTCTTCATCTTCGCGCTCGCGAGGCCGCAGAAAGGCATCGAGGAGCTCAAGCAGCACATTGAAGGCATCGACATCATGCTCGCGATAGACGTCTCCGGCAGCATGCAGGCCATAGACGTGCCGGAGGAATACACCAGGTCGCGGCAGGTCACCGACGCCATCAATTCGGGTAAGCTGAGGAAAAGGCTCGACATCGCCAAGGAGGAGATCAGGAAGTTCGTCGAGAGAAGGCCCAACGACAGGATAGGGCTGGTTGCATTCGCCCCGCTGCCATACGTCGCCTGCCCGCCTACGCTCGACCACGGCATCCTGCTCAGGCACCTGGAAAAGCTCGAGCCCGGAATCATCGGCGACAGCACCGGCATCGCCGGCCCCCTCGCCAGCGCGGTCAACCGACTAAAGAGCTCCGAGGCGAAACGGAAGGTCGTCGTCCTCTTCACCGACGGCAAGAACAACGTGAACGCCAAGATAACCCCGCGCCAGGCCGCGGAGCTCGCGAAGAAGTTCAACATCGTCATCTACACAGTCGGAATCGGAACGGACAGGGCCTTCATCGTCCAGGACATGAAGATGTTCGGCTCGCAGCTCGTCCCGCTCAACGCAGAGTTCGACAAGAAGCTCCTCGAGGACATCGCAGGCGTCTCAGGCGGCAGATACTATGCGGCAAAGGACGCCGTAGGCCTAGAGAAGACGATGAACGAGATAGACAAGCTCGAGAAGACCAGCATGGAGCAGCCCCGCTTCGTCGACTACCGCGACCTCGCATTCCCGTTCATCAGCCTCGGCATCGTCCTCCTGTTCACAGGATTCATCCTCGGAAACACGCTGCTGCTCAAAATCCCCTGATGCGCTTCTACGCTACAGGAACCGATCTTCGCATGAATTCAGCAAACTACGCCCTTTTGCTGAATTCATACTTAAATTCGGAATTGGGAGAGGCGGGAAGCTGCCTGAATGGCGATCTGTTCACAGCTTCTTGACGAATCGCGCGGGGTTTCCGCACCAGACTTCCCCTGGGGGGACGTTCTTGGTGACGACGGATCCGGCGCCGATGACCGACTTCTCGCCGATGGTGACGCCCTTGAGGATTATGGTGTCGCCTCCGATGAAGCATCCGTATTCGATGCGGACTGGGCGTGACTTGATGTTGATGTCCTTCATGCGCTCCTCGAAGTCAAGGGAGTGGAAGTCGTTGTCGAATATCTTGGTGCCGGCGCCGATGTTCACGTACTTGCCGATATAGATGTGCGAGTATACGCCGATGATGACGTTTGACATTCCGGCGTTGTCATCGATTTCTATCACGCCGTCCTTGCCTTTGATGAGGAATACGGTCTGATGTCCGCCGACCGGGTTCGCTACGAAGCTCGAATTGATGACGACGTTGCTTCCAAGCTTTATGGTTCCCCCGTCCGCGAACTTCGCAATCATGATCCTGCCGTTGATTGTCGGGAAGGTCTTGTACTGGACGTGGTGCTTTTCAAGCTCCCTGTGATTGTGCCTGTCGTCCAGCCACTTCGAGATCGAATCCATGATGCCCATTTTCAACTCCTTGAATTATGATTGACAAGTGATGAATGCTGAATGATTTGTGCAATAAACAGCTGCCTGCGGCAAAGTAAAAACGTCCATACGACTTCATCGGTTGCTTCCTGCGTCGGTTCAATTTTTCTGATAGTGCCTTACAGAGTCAACGATTGCAAGGGGCTTATGCTTTTTCATCGGGAGGGGTATCTTCATGTTCGAAGAGGATATGACCTGCAGCGCCTGCTTCCGCGGCCGGTTCGCCTGTTTTTCGGGCGCCGCCATGGACTGCGTGGCGATTCCGGAGCCGACTCCGCCGGCCGCGGGCGTCCTGCCCGGATTCTGAAGCTTCTCTATGTCGTCGATCAGTTCTTTCCACGACTGCTGGCGCGCCTTGGCGTGCCGTTCCATCATCTTTCGGAGAAGCCTCATTGCTCCTGCGCTTGTCCGGGCCCCTGCCACGGAATCGGACGGGACAGGGAAATTCCCCTTGAGGTGCAGTTCTAGTATCCTGCCTACGTCGTTCTCCTTGTGGAAAGGCGGATTTCCGAAAAGCATGAAGTAAAGGGTGGTTCCAAGGGAATACAGATCCGTCCTCCAGTCAAGCTGTCCGCCGAGAATCTGCTCCGGGCTCATATGGTATGGCGAACCGAGTATGCTGTGGCGGCTTTTGTCTCCGACATACTGCGATATGCCGAGGTCCAGCAGGAATATCTCTCCCTCCCTGTCTATCATTATGTTGCTAGGCTTGATATCCTTGTGGAAGATTCCGACCTTCTCGTGTATGTAGCGCAGTGTCTCGGCGACGACCTTGACGATTTCCAGGGCCCTGCTCTCGGAGAACGGCCCCAGGCGCTCCACGATGCCCTCGAGGGTGTCGCCCTCAATGTAGTTCATCGAGAGGTAGTAGTTTCTGCCGGAGACGCCGCCTTCGATCGCGGTAACGACGTTGCGATGGTTGATCTTTGCAGTGGTCTTGATTTCGGCCTTGAACATTTCGAGCAGCTCTTCGTCGGCGGCGATGCCTTCGACGACCTTGAGCGCTACCATGCGGTTCAACGCGAGCTGGCGCGCAAGATAGACCTTGCACATGCCGCCCTGCCCGAGGAGGCGCTGTATCTCGTAGGGTCCGATCCTGGCGCCCTTTTCCATCGGAGCGTCGGCCCCCGCAAAGATGACCGTCTCGTATGACTGGCCTGGGGCTGAAGGGGCTTTCCCATCGGAGCTGTTATGCGCTTTGACAGGAATCAGATTGCTTACGGCCATCCATAGCCTCGATGCTGTATTTTTCAGCGTTAGACGTTAAAAATACCAAGAACATTTTGTTGCAATTTCCCGTAAGGAAGTAGATTTTTCCCTGCGGGAAAAAGGCGCCCTTACGGCGCGCAGGTAGCTTGCGCGCACCGCGCGCAAAGGGCAAACTCTGCATACGAGTAATGCTGTGTTATGTTGCTTGCGCGCGGCGCGCGCAAACTACTTTTGGAAAAAACGTTTTCCAAGTCGCGCCGTAAGGGACTAAAGATACAATGGCTGCGGACAATGTCAAAAGGATGTAGCGCGATCCGCGGCCCCGACCATGCTTGAAAGGCAACGAGGGTCGCCCCCGCCCGTTCTCCGCCCGGCGGGGGAAATCCCCGTAGAGGCGCACATTCTCTCAGAGAAGACTTAGGCATTGCTCCGCTGAGTAATGGCTCAGTCTTACATTCGGGGTCGCAGTCGGTATCGGAATCGGGGTCGAGCCCCAGTTTCTATATTCGATTCCGAATAGCGATTCCGCCCCCGACACCGATTGTCTTCGAAGAAAGACTGAGGGATTGCCCTCCTGATCAGAAAATCTGTATTTTCCTCAATCCCCCGCTTGACATGATGTTCCTGAGTGCGACATTAAACATCATAACGTTATTATGTTTTATGCGCTTCAAGCGCTGAGGCGGCGGGATGAACATCATCAGAAGGGACAAATCGGCGGTCCGGTTCAGGGAGCTGGCGGAGACGCTCAGGCAGAAGATCGTCCGCGGCGAATACAGACCAGGAGACCTGATCCCCTCCGAGCCCGAGCTCGGGAGTATCTACCATGTGAGCCGGATGACGGTGCGGAACGCGGTGGAACTTCTTGTCCAGGAAGATCTTCTGAGGAAGGAAAGGGGCCGCGGGAGGGGCACTGTGGTCCTCAGGCAGGGCGTCCGCCGCAGCAGGAACCGCGTAGGCCTGAGCTTTGGGACTATGTCGGTCGCAAGCAGGGACCAGTGGAATCTTTCTGACACTTCGCCGGTGATGCAGGGGATCACGGAGAGCCTGAACATCTGGGAGTCCAACCTGAACGTCTTCACACTGGCGCCCGGGGTGAACCAGCTCGAATACGTGAAGAGCATCGTCGGTCGAAACATAATCGACGGGCTCTTCCTGTTCCCCATGGCGGAATATACTGCGGGCATTGTAGGATACCTCAGGGAGAATAAAATCCCGACGGTCTTCATAGCCACGACGTCGACCGACTCCCCCGCCCTGCCGCCGGGCATCCCGTCAGTCAGGATAGACGAGACCGCCGGCATAGACATCTTCCTCGAACAGCACAGGAACTCCTACAGGAGTCTCAGCTTTCTGGGGACTGACGGCAGCGAGCTCGACCGCACCATACGGCTCTTCAACCTTTCCCGAGGCATCAGGAATTTCAAGGTCTCCTCGTTCCGCCTCGCCCCCGGCTCCGACTATTTTGCGGATGTCAAGAAAGTGTTGAGGGATCTCTCGTCCGACAGGGAAAACCTGCTGCTTGTCGCAACGAACGAACTCACCAGCTACGCCGATGCCGCAATATCCAGCCTGGCGCTCAGGGTTCCGGGCCAGTTGTCGGTCGCATGCTTCAAGCATTACGTGCATCTGCCAGAGAGGGCTGAAAGCAGGTTCAGCCACATCAGCCGCGACTATATCGGCGTCGGCAGGGCCGCGGGAAAGATGATGCTCGAGATTGCCGGCGTCAATATGCCAGAGCCGGGATTGACGCTTGATCGCAGCCTTCTGTTCCCGAGCGAGTTCGTCGACAGAGGAACCACAAGGACTGCGGGCAGTCCGCCTGCGGGGGAATCCCAGAAGAAGCGCATCGCCGTAAAAAATGACCTATAGCATGGAGGACTGACTTATGGAGAGGACCAAAGGCTTCACTCTCATCGAACTTCTGGTGGTGATCGCGATCATCTCCATCCTCATGGCCATGCTCCTGCCGGCTCTGAAGGACGCCAAGAGGATGGTCAAGATCACGGGCTGCGCCAACAACATGAAGAGCCTTGGAACAGCCCACACTATGTATCAGGACGAATGGGACGGCTACATGGTTCCGAACTATTCCGTCGCATGGTGGGAACAGGCGCTTCAGCCTTACCTTGGAATGAAGAACCAGGAATATGCGCCTAAAAACAAGCCCGGAAGCGTCTTCACCTGCTACGAGCAGCCGGAGGGGAACTTCAACGGAAACTATCCTTCGTTCGGCAGGAACAACGCGTGCGGCAACCCTATGGGGAACTGGAACACTTCGGCGCTGAAACTGTCCGCTTTCAAGGCACCATGGGGAAAAGTCTTCCTGGTGGATCACGCATACAACGACGGGATCATGGCGACTTATTACTTCCATAATTCCGCATATCCAAGCCATAACGGAACTTACAGCGGGGTCATACATATGCGCCATCTCGGAAGAAAGGCTAACATCGCATTCCTGGACGGGCATGTGAAGTGCTACGGCTCCCCCCCGCTCCCCAAGGGAGGATTTTCAAGCTGGGCGGAAGGCCACGCCCAGGGCGGGCCATGGACCGATCCGGCGATGGATCCGCCGCAGGACCTGTAGGACATCCAATATCCAACAAGGAACATCCAATAGCCGAGTGAAAACCTTAACTGGCATAGGAGCCCGGATATGAGGAGGAACACACCGTTGTTCAATAACACAACAGTCAGGAGGTTGTCACGATGAGAACTCTTTTCGCGCTGGGAAGCATTGCAGCTTTTAGCATTGCTGCCGCCGGGTCGCTGGCCGGCGAACAGATGAAGCTTGACCTCGTAAAGGACGGCGTGCCTTCGGCGAGCATCGTCATCGCCAAGGACGCGGACAAGGCTGCGAAGTTCGCGGCGTTAGAGCTGCAGTCGCACATACGGACGATCACCGGCGCGACGCTCCCGATCATCACGGACGACAAGCCGCTTGACGGAAACCTGCTCCTGGTCGGCGCAAGCTCCGCGGCGGAAAAGCTCGGGTTCAAAGGCGGCGCCTTCAAGAGCCAGGAATACATGATCAAGGCCGTCCTACCTTCGACGGTAATCCTGATGGGGAAGGACAAGAACGACAAGGGGGAGCTTCTCTACGACTACATGTCCAATCCTGGTTCCGCCATAAACACATGGCCGTCCATATTCGATGAAATCGGCTCCATGTATGCTGTCTATGATTTCCTCCGGGACTGCTGCGGCGTGAAGTGGCTCAACCCGACCGACGCCGGTACGATAACTCCAAGTGCCGAGACGCTTCAGGTCTCCGTATCCGAGATCCGCAGGAAGCCGTTCATGGACTACCGCGAGGCCTGCGGGAACAATTCCGAAAACCTGAACTCCGGCGGAGGGAACTGGCGTGCTGGAAGCGACGGGGCGGAAAAGTTCAACGCCATCGCCTACGCGAAAAACGCCGAGGCGTTCAAGGACAAGCATCTCAATGCGATGGCGCGGCGGGCGCAGAACCGCCTCTTCCAGTACCGGATGAAGGACGGCGGGGAGAAGTCCCACTGCAACCATTCTCTCTACAACTACTACGAACGCTTCCTCGACAAGGGCCACAAGAACTTCGAGGGCTACCATCCCGAATATTTCGCCCAGGGCTACGAGGGTCAGCCGCCGCAGCTATGCTACAGCAATCCGGGGACGGTCGAGCAGATTGTCAAGGATGCCAGGGACTACTTCGACCAGGGCGGTTACACGAAACCCATGTGCGGAATCGGCTCGCCCGGATACCAATGGGGCGAAAGGTTCTTCGCCATAGAGCCCATGGACAATTCATCCTTCTGCAAATGCGAAGCCTGCGCCAAGCAGTATGAACCGTCCCGGGCGGCCGAATCCTCCCAGCACAGCACATACTGGTTCCGCTTCATAAACAAGGTCGCCGCGGAACTTAAGAAGAGCCATCCGGACAAGAGGATTTCCACCCTGGCCTACGGGACTCGGGAGGGACTGCCTGCCGGGCTCAAGCTCGAGGACAACGTCGTCGTCCACTTCTGCATAAGCGGGAACCGAATGCCCTACAGCCCCCTCCTCAAGAAGCAGGAGGCGCGCCTCCGCGAATGGAGCGAGAAGGAGGACGTACCGATGTATCTCTGGCTGTACAACACGTTCCCGGTGGAGATCGCCAACAACGGCAAGTTCCACTGCTTCCCCGGATTCTTCGCGCACGAGGCCAAGCGCCAGTTCGACCTCTTCAAGCAGCTCGACATCCGCGGAATCTTCCACTGCGGGTTCAACGGCGAGGTCGAAAACTACGTCACCTACCGCCTGATGGACAATCCGGATCTTCCGATCGAACCACTGCTTGACGAATACTTCGCCCAGTTCGGCCCCGCGGGAAAGCCGCTCCGCCAGATGTATGAGCTGATCGAAAGGCGCTACTGCGACCAGGCGAACTATCCGAAGGGCGGAGGCGGAGAGCCGTTCGATGGGCACCAGACCGTCGGCGTCGCATGGGAACACCTTGGAAATGCGGAAACCATGGCATCGCTGCAGGCGCTCATGGAGGAGGCGGAAAAGGCGGCATCTACCGATATTGAGAAGAAGCGCGTCCAGGCCTGGAAGGAGGCCGTCTGGAACTACATGAAGGCCGGCCGGGAAAGCTATGTCGAACGTATGAACGCGCCCGTCCCCGACGTCAAGGCGCCGAGGGTGGCAGAAGCCGGCGGCGACCCGGGCAAGGCTGACTGGAGCAAGGCGTCCCCCCTTGGCGACAAATGGTTCAAGCGCGGCGGAGACCAGCCTTCCGCCATGAAGCTTGGCGGGCGCATATGCCACGACGGCAATTACTTGTACCTGGAACTCGTCGACAACATCGATCCGAAAAAGCTCACCACATCTCCTATGATAGCCTGCTACGACGACTGGGAGATCGTCCTTGCGCTGCAGAAGGCTCAGCCCTTCCGCCAATATCTCGTCGGCCCATCCGCCATGACCGAGGCACTCTCCTACGGCGAGCTGAACTGGCGGCAAGGTGTCAGCGCCAAGGAGCACGGCGGAGAAAAGAGCTTCGGCCTGAAGGCGGACTCCGACACCTCCGGCGACAAATGGACGCTTCGCCTGGCCTTTCCGCTCAAGACGATGTCAGACCGCCCGGTCAAGCCAGGCGACACCGTCTACCTCAACATCATGCGCGTAGGCGGTCCGAACTCCTGCGGCGAATCACCATACGGGATATATACCTGGGTCTCGCATACCACAGTAAAGGACGTCGACCGCCTCGGTAAAGTGACGCTGGAATAAAAATAGAGGTGATTGCAGAACTAAGTTTTGCATCCCAGGTGTCGGGTGTCAGTAAATTTAGAAATAAAAACATGAGATAGCAGGCTTTTCATACTGCTGACACCTGAACACCGCTGATTGCAGACTTTTCTAAACTGGCTCAATAATATAAAGGAGGAAACGATGCGTAAAGGGTTTGCGGGATTGGGGCTCTGTCTTGCGGCGGCGCTGGGCCTGAGCGAAATCAACGCCGGAGAACTGACGCTTGTCAAGGACGGCAAATCTGCGGCCGCGATCATCCTGGCTGATGACGCCACGCGCTCCGCCCAATTCGCGGCGCTCGAGCTGCAGGATCAGATAAAGTCCATAACGGGCGCGGCCCTGCCGATCAAGGCCAGGCCGGAAGAGGGCGAGGCGGCCGTATATGTTGGGGAAAGCGAGGAAGCGAAAAAGGCCGGACTCGGCCAAGAGCAGTTCAAGGAGCAGGAATACGCCGTCAAATTCATCCCGAACGGCATCATCTTGGCAGGCCTTGACGCGCCGGTCGGCACAAAGGTCGTCTATGATCCCGCCAAGCCGGAATCATGGGCGAACCTGCCCGACCTATGGGAGGAGAGAGGAACCCTCAACGCCGCCTACGACTTCCTGGAGCGCTTCTGCGGAGTCCGCTACTTCAACCCTACGGAGTTCGGAACCTCGTTCCCGAAAAAGTCCACGCTGGCCGTCTCCGGTGACGACGTCAGGCGCTCCCCGTTCTTCAGATACCGGGAGGCGTATCCGCTGTCTGTATCGCCCCAGAGCGCAGACGCCTGCAATGTGATGTGGAGGACGAGCGATCCCGAATTCCTGGAATGGCGTTCGCTCGCATACCCGGCGATGACGGCGCAGTTCGCCGACAAAGGCCAGTTCGACCGCGCATACAGGAACATCGCATACCGCTATTCACTGCGCTCGCGCAACGGCGGCGAGAAGATGGCCGCCAACCATTCCCTTTATCCTTATTATGAATATTTCTGGAACAAGGATTCGAAGTCCTTCATCGAACCTCATCCCGAATGGTTCGCGCAGGGCTGGGGCGAAGGCAGGCCCGAGCAGATGTGCTACACCCAGGACTCCCTCGCCGAACAGGTGGCGAAGGAGGCCGCAAACTACTTCGCGGGCAAGAACATAAAGGGCGACGGCGAACGCGCCCCGCAGTGGGGCAGGACAAACTTCGCCGTGGTTCCACAGGACAACGAATTCCACTGCCGCTGCGCCAACTGCCAGAAGCTGCTCAAAGCTAACAAGGACCAGAACAGGGGCCGCGACTTCTCAACCGACCTCATGTTCACCTTCGTCAACAAAGTCGCCGAAAAGGTGAAGAGGACAAACCCTGACAAGACCATATCGGCCCTGGCATACGCGGGCTACATGGCTCCGCCGAGCTTCCCGCTCGCGGACAATGTCGCCGTGCACTTCTGCTGGGACAGCAACCGCGCGCCCGAATTCTCGGAGGGCTACAAGTACGAGCAGGATTATCTGATGGACTGGGCTAAGAAGAATCCGCCGCGCGGGCTCTACCTGTGGCTCTATTACACCTTCCCTCTGGAGTTCGCGCAGAACGGGAACTACCACTGCTTCCCGGGATTCTTCGCGCACACCATCGGAAAACAGTTCAAGCTCTTCCACAAGCTCGGGATCAAGGGGATGTTCCACTGCGGATACGGGCAGGAGGTCGAAAGCTATCTCACCTTCCGCCTGATGGACGATCCGACACTCGACACCGAACTTGTCCTGGACGAATATTTCAAGCTCATGTACGGCCCCGCAGCTCGGCCGATGAAGGAAATATACGAGACGATCGAAAGCATATACCAGGATCCTAAGAACCATCCCGAAGGCGTCCGCGGCGCCGAGCTTTCATGGTCATGCCAGGGGACACCTGACAGGATGAGGAAGCTGCAGGAGCTGCTCGACCAGGCGAAGACGCTCGCCTCCGCCTCCCCCGAAAAGGAGCGCGTCGCGCTTTGGGACAAAGGCGTCTGGCGCTACATGACGAAAGGGGCGCAGATGTACAACGACAAGATGAGCGCTCCGATGCCGTCCGCAACGGTTCCGAAAGTCCCCGCCGCCGACGGAGACCCGGCCAAGGCCGACTGGTCCAAGGCGGCCGAGCTGAAGGAATGGTTCAACTTCGGCCAGGGCACCAAGGCGACCCGGCAGCTTTCCGCAAGGTTCGTCCACGACGGCAAGTTCCTCTATGTCCAGCTTGAAGATCATTGCGAGACCGACAAACTTGTCACCGCCGCCGCAGTCTTCCCGTGCGACGACTGGGAGGTCTTCGTCTCCCTCCAGCGCGGAATGCCCTACCGGCAGTATGCGGCCGGCCCAAGCGGAAAACTTGTCGCACTCTCACACGGAGAAGTGAACTTCCGCACGAACGTCACCATCGAAAACCCGGGCGTCGCCGTCGTCTCCGAAAAGCAGCCCGACCTCTGGCGGGTCAGAATGGCGCTGCCGCTGGAGAAGATGCTCGCGAAGCCGGTCAATCCCGGCGACAAGCTCTTCCTCAACGTAATCCGCATCGCAAACCAGGCGCTATCTAAGGTTTCAAGCCACTATGACATGAGCTCGATGGTCAGCTTCTCCACGGTGCACGACCCCGTCCGCGCCGCCGAGCTGACGCTGGAGAAATAACGTTTACGCCCGGTGTTGCGTCAGACTTCTCCGACTCGTCAGACTGCTCGGACTATTCTGACAATCTCATTTTTATCGTGAGGTGAAAAATGAAGGTCATTTCTGCGCTTACGGCGCTTTTATGCGCCCTCGTCCTGTCCGGCTGCGGCTCCTTCGTATCAAAAAAGGATGTCATGCTTGTAGACGAAGGGAAACCCGTAGCAAGTATTCTGCTTCCAGAGAAGCCGACCAGGGCGGCGCAGCTCGCCGCGTTCGAGATACAGGAGCATGTGAAGCTGATCACGGGCGCAGAACTTCCGATCATCCGCGGTGCCGCTGGCGGCGACGGGGCAAGGATTTATGTCGGTGCGACCGACGCCGCAGCAGCCCTTGCCCCCTTCAAGGACCAGGAATACGCGGTCAGTTTCCAAGGCGGAGACATAATCATCGCGGGCAAGGACAAGCAGGACTTCGGAGAAGTCAAATACTGGCATTCAGGGAATCCGACGATCGAAGGCTGCTACGACTACATGAGCTGGCCGCAGATGTTCGACGCGAAGGGCACCCTGCACGCCGCATACGACTTCCTCGAGCAGTGCTGCGGCGTCCGCTGGTTCGACCAGACCGAGTTCGGCACGGACGTGGCGAATTCGAAGACCTTGAAGGTCACGCCGAAGGATATCCGCCGGACGCCGGCCTTCAGCTACAGCGACGCAGGCTACATCGCCGGCAACATGGAGCTCTTCGACCGAGAGTCCTCGCTATGGACAGTCAGATGGAGCGAATCGACCCCGAAGTTCCAGGAATGGCTCGACCTAATCTACGAGAAAGGAAGGAAGCTGCCCGCCTGCACTTCACATCCACACCGCTGGCTCGCATACGAGCGCAGCCACGTCTTCGCGTTCCTGACGCGGCGGAAAATCGGAGGAGAGCCTTTCAAGACGAACCATTCCTTCTACGGATGGTACGACCGCTTCTGGGAGAAGAACCCTAAGAATCCGGACGTATTCGTCGCCAAAAAGCCGGAGTGGTTCGCGCAGGGCTATCCGGACGAGAAGGTTCCGCCCCAGCTATGCTACACCAACCCGGAGGTCGTGAAGCAGTGCCTCGCCGATGCCAGGGCGTTCTTCGCCCTGCCCGAGGAGGAGCGCCAGAAGGCGCGCCTCGGGACGGACAAGTTCTTCCCAGTCGTCCCGATGGACAACGGCAGCTTCTGCAAGTGCCCCAACTGCACCAAGCTGTGTTCTGCCGGCGACGCAGGTCCGGAGTTCTCCAACGGACAGCATAGCGCCCTCGTATGGAGCTTCGTCAACCAAGTGGCAAAAGGCCTAAAGCAGAGCAATCCGGACAAGATGATTTCCGCGCTTGCATATGCCTCATACGCATGGCGGCCGAAAGGAATGGACATAGAAAAGAATATCGCCGTCCAGATGTGCCTCTTCCCGCAGGCAGCGGCGAACAATCCGAAGATGCTCGACAACGACGACATGATTTTGAACCAGTGGGCCGACGGAAGACCATTGTACCTCTGGCTTTACACCGGGCTCACCACCGGCCACAAGCCGCAGGTCCCGATGTTCCCCGCCCCGATGGCCGACCACTACGGACCGCTTATGCGCAAATATTCCAAGTCCGGGGTAAAGGGTATTTTCTTCAACGGAATCCCGCAGGAGACCGACGCATACTTCCTGTTCAAGCTCACCGACGATCCGTTCCAGGACACCGAAAAACTCATGGACGACTACTTCACGCGGATGTATGGGCCGAAGGCGGGCCCGACACTCAAGGAGTTCTACAAGTTCGCCGAAAGCATCTACGCAAACCCCAGGAACTATCCGCAGGGCGCAAAGGGCCCTGAACTCTATTACGGCACCCTGGGCACAGGCCCCAGGATGCGTAAGCTCTCCCAGCTTGTAAAGCAGGCCGAAGAACAGCTTGCCGATGCGCCGGAAATTTGGAAAAAACGCTTCGCCGTCTTCAAGCTCGGCACATGGGAATACATGCGCCAGGGCCGCGAAAGCTACGAGAAAAGCAAGGTCGCCAAGGCTTCCTCCTCCATCGCCGTGGCATGCCCGGTCGACATGCTGAAGCCAGATATTTCAGCGTCCGGGGAAATCGACTGGCGCGACGCGCAGAGCTTCGGCGGATTCAACGGATGGCTCAAGGACAGCGGCGACATAAGCCTGCGCAAAATCACCTCCAGGATGATACACGACGGAAAGAATCTCCACATCTCGCTTGATGAGAAGGATATGGACAGCATTGCCAGAGACGGCGACTCATGGGAGATACTCATGCGCAGTCCGGACGGCAAATCCTTCCACAAACTCTTTATCGCAGCCTCGGGAAAAATCACCGGCCAGATCATCAAGGACGGCGGCGCACCCCAGGAATGGAGCACGCACGGTGCCAGAGCTGTTTCAAAGATTTCAGACAGGGAATGGAACCTGGCCTTTTCAATGCCAATACCCGAATCCCTGAGGGAGAAGGACGGAAGGCTCTTCTTCAACATCAGGCGAAACGACGCCGCAGGAGAGGACAGCCCTGTCCTCGTAGCGACAGGAGACAGCTTTGATTCCGGCAAGACCGGCGCAACGGTCTCATTCGACATGCCGCTTGCAGGCGAATTGAAAGCGCCGACTGACAAGGATCTCATGCTTGACTGGGACTTCAAGGGCGAAGGCGAAAAGGTCGCTGACATTTCGGGGCATGGAAACGACGGGACGATCTTCGGGAAGCCCAGGAGGACCGTCGCCGGGCTTGATATCTCCGACGGCGGCCAGTATGTCGAGATCCCCATGATAAAAGGAGTTGACGAGACGAACTGGACGCTGAACATGTGGTTCAAGTATCCTGACGCCGACCGCCAGGGCCATCTGCTTATATACAGGAACGGCTCGGTCGAGGCCAGGCTCGGAGTCCCTCACAGGCAGATGGGCTTCCTGAACCAGGATCCCGACGGCAAACTCCTCGGCGCCGACGGCCCCGCCGGCGTCGAACTTGCCCCTAAAACATGGAACATGATCACCTTCGCGAACGACGGAAGGAAAATATCCGTATATGAAAACGGACGCTTCCGCTTCGCCTTGAACGCCGAGAGATACAAGCCTGTCGGCACCGAGGAACTAATTTGGCGCTTCGGCGGTTCGCCCAAGCGCCCGCCGTGGTATAGCTTCATCGGTACCATCGGCAAGATACAGATGTATAAAACCGTAATGACGCCCGAGGAGGTAATGGCCAAATACCTGGCGGAAATCCCGAAATATAGGAAGCCGTAAATGCGCCAGGCCTGGGAACGCCGAGCACCAGCTCGGCTGGAGATCGCCCTCGGACTCCATGCGGGGCGGAATTTCATGTCGCGCCATAGCTTCCCAGCGAAGGCGGACGGCTAAAATGGTGCAATAATACGGCGTAGCCGTGGAGGGCGACGCTTGTCGGAGCCGCGGTTGAGCATGGCATAACCCTCCATCCAGCGGGATCACGCTTTAGGAGAGTGGCCATCTGCGAGATTCGCAGTTCTGTCGTTCAGAAACTCGATGGAGGGCGAAGCCGTGCTGAGCCGCGGTTGAGCTTGGCTCAACCCTCCACCGAAAGGAATCGAGTTTCAGAGGAGTTTAAGAGCAGGATTAAAATTACGATTGAGATGACAAGTTCAAGGAGAGTTTATATGGACTGGTTCAGACAGGCTAAGCTCGGGATGTTCGTGCATTGGGGTCTTTATTCGCTGACAGGACGCGGCGAATGGATCATGCGGCACGAACTGATACCGCACGAGGAATATGCGAAGCTCGCAACGAAGTTCAAGCCGCCCAGGTCGGCACCGCGCGAATGGGCGCGCCTGGCTAAAAAGGCGGGCATGAAATACATGGTCTTCACTTCTCGGCACCATGACGGGTTCGCGTTATTCGACAGCAAGGCCAGCGACTTCACCAGCGTGAAAAGTCCTTCGGGGGTGGACTTCGTCGCCGAATATGTGGCCGCCTGCAGAGAAGAAGGCTTGAAGGTCGGCATCTACTACTCGCTCGGCGACTGGCGTTTCGGATTCCCCCAGGTCAAAGGCCTCAGCGGCACTCCCGAACAAGGACGGATGATGCTGCAGCAGGCTCATGAGCAGGTCAGGGAACTGATGTCCAACTACGGGAAAATAGACATCCTGTGGTATGACGGAAGCTGGGTATATCCTTCACGGCCTTCCGACGGCATGAAGGAGGTCGCGAAATACTGGCAGGCGGAGAAGCTCAACAAAATGGTCCGCAAGCTTCAGCCGCAGATTCTGATAAACAACAGATCTGGCCTGCCATGCGACTTCGGAACTCCGGAGCAGCACATCAGGCCCGAGCCGGGACGCCTCTGGGAATGCTGCATGACCATAGGCAGTGAATTGGGCTGGGGCTACTTGATGCATGATCCGGAAATCAAGACGGCCGGACAACTTGTCGGAGCTCTAGTCACAGCGTCGTCTCAGGGCGGCAACTTCCTGCTCAACATCGGACCGAAGGCCGACGGCTCCGTTCCGGAATCGACGAAGAGCCGCCTTGAGACGCTCGGCAGATGGCTCGCCGACAACGGCGAAGCCGTATACGGCGCCGAGCGGAGCGAGCAGCTCATATGCCGTTCCGCCGGAATCCCGGCCAGGGTCGGCGGCAGATATTACTTCATCGTCCTCCACTGGCCCGGCAGGGAATTCACGCTAACCAACGTCGACGGAAGAATTAAATCCGCCGTCATCCTTAAGACCGGACAGCGGCTGACCGTCGAACACAAGCCTCACGGCAGGGCGACCTTGCGCGGCCTCCCAGCCGCCCCGCCGGATCCGCTGGGCACCGCCATAAAAATCGAATTGCGGCCGCGATGACCCTAGAACCTCGCGGCTGCTTGCATTGGGAAATTCATATGCCATCTTCACTCCCCTGCCGACCCCTAATCGGCCTTGACGTATATTTCATAAGCTGCGGGAAAGACCATGGACGGCAACAACATAGGCACCTTCGACCTTGAAAGAGGCGCATGGCGGCATTACCTGGAAAGCGAATATACTTCTGGAAAAAACCTGCTCGAAGTGCTCCTCCCTGACAGCTATGACAGGTCTAAAAAATACAGAGTCCTCTACGTCCTGCCCGTCGAAGCGAACCAGGAATGCGTCTTCGGCGACGGCATTAAAGAAATCTCAAGGCATGGTCTGCACAACAAATACGACATCATCTGCGCCTGCCCTTATTTCGACACGCTGCCATGGTATGGCAACAATCCGGACAATCCGCGTGTCCGCAACGAGGACTACATTGTCAAGACAATCGTCCCATTCGTCGAAGGGCACTATTCAACCTTAGGAAAGAGGAACGGGCGTCTTCTGTTAGGCTTCAGCAAGTCGGGCTGGGGCGCTCTGACACTCCTGATGCGCAATCCGGACTTCTTCGGATTCGCCGCCAGCTGGGACGCGCCGCTGATGCTTGACGAAAACAATTTCGCCATCTGGGGCAGCGCCGTCACATTCGGGACTCCTGCGAATTTCGCGGAATATCTCCCGACACGCCTGGCCCGGCGGAGCGCAGGGCATTTCAAGGAGCGGACAAGGATCGCGCTGGCAGGCGAAAAATCGTTCGGCCCAAACGGCGACCCTTTGTTTCCAGTTCAGGGAGGTTCGCACACTGCCGAATACCACAGGCTCCTCGGCAGCCTAGGAATCAAGCACATCTACGATGACAAGCTGCCGATGGCCCACCACTGGAATTCCGGATGGGTCCCGGAACTCCTAGCAATGCTGATGTCTTTGACGCATAACTCTCAGATGGATCTCAAATGAACTGCGACGAAATCATGATCGACTGCGCATTCCCCGCGGGAAACATAATCCTTGACAGGATTGAAGGGGACAATGTCTTCATAAGGCACGATCTCCGGGACACCTCCGGCGCTTGGTTCTACTGGTGCTTCAGGATCCGGGGCGCGGCGGGCAGAACGATTGCCTTCCACTTCCCCGAGAATCTGATCGGCGCCAGAGGCCCTGCAATAAGCCGCGACAGCGGCAGGACTTGGTCATGGCTGGGCATGGACGACGTCAGAGTCTCCGAGAAGGACACTTCTTTCAAATGCCGGTTCGCTTCGTCTGAAAATGAGCTGTTTTTCAGTTCAGGCATGCCTTACACAGAAACCAATCTCCGCGAATTCCTGGACGAGCATAATGCCAATCCGGACATCAGGCGCGGTGTCCTATGCACGAGCAGGAAAGGACGCGAGGTGGAACTTATTGCAATCGGCCGACGGGAGAAAGAGCCTAGATTCCGCGGCCTTATCACATGCAGGCACCACTGCTGTGAGATGATGGCAAGCTATACTTTGGAAGGTATAATCTCTGAAGCATTGTCCGGTTCCGAGACCGGAAGATGGTTCCATGATAATGTGGAATGCCTGATTGTGCCCTTCGTGGACAAGGACGGTGTCGAGGACGGCGACCAGGGCAAGAACCGTATCCCACACGACCACAATCGCGACTATTTCGGCGAGGGAATCTATCCGGAGACCCGCGCCATACGCAGGCTTGCCGATAATATTCCCGGGAGCAGGCTGGCATTCGCCCTGGACTTGCACTGCCCATACATCCGCGGCGGTGACAACGAGAGATTCTACCTGGTCGGCTCCAAGTCCGAGGAGATGTGGACAAGGCAGCGTGCGTTCTCCCGGATACTTGAGTCTGTCCACACCGGCCCGATCCCATGCCGCGCCAGGAACGATATCCCATACGGCCAGTCATGGAACGTGGCGGCGAACTGGCAGGCTGGCGTCTGCTTCAGCCAGTGGACGGACAAACTCCCCGGCATCCGCCTTTCCGCAAGCTTCGAGGTGCCGTATGCGAACGCGGAAGGCGTGGAAGTGAATCTTGCAAGCGCAAGAGCCCTCGGCCATGATATGGCAAAGGCGATTTATACTTATCTAAATATGGAGCAATTATGAAAGCGGCTGTCTTAGGTGTCGGAGGAATGGGCAGAGGAACCATGGAGGACTGCAGGAGGAGCGGCCTCCTCAAGGATGTCATCGGCTACGACGTCTCGCCGTCGAGCTGCGAATGGATGAGGAAGAACGGCCACAGCTGCGCAGAAAACCTGGACTCACTCCTCGCGGATCCGGAAGTCAGGCTCGTCTTCGTCAACTCCTCCAACGCAGCTCACAAGCCGCTGGTGATGGCCGCGCTCAAGGCAGGAAAGGCCGTCATGTGCGAGAAGCCGATCGCCACCACCCTCGAAGATTCGCGGATAATGGTCGAGGAGGCCGAAAGGCGCAAGCTCTTCTTCCAGATAGGATTCGAACTGCGGTATTCTCATCTCTACACCAGGATAAAGGACTGGATCGACCAGGGCCTGCTCGGCGACGTCATGAACACGCACTGCTACTACATCTGCAGCGAGTTCCACCACAAGGGAAGCTGGCGGAACAAGCTTTCGACCGGCGGCGGAATGTTCGGCGAAAAGCTCTCCCACTACGTCGACCTGCCGCGCTGGTGGATCGGATCGAAGGTGACAGAAGTCTACAGCGTCTGCTCTCCGAACGTCATCCCATACTACGAAGTCCGCGACAACTACCACACCAGCTACAAGTTCGAGAACGGCGCCGTCAGCCACCTCACGTTCCACATGGCCGTCGGCCAAACCTTCGGCGGAGATCCCCTCCGCGACGTGATAGACCAGCAGAAGGAGGACGGACACGCGCTGAGATATCTCGTGGTCGGAACGAAGGGCGCAGCATCCACCGACGTCTTCTTCAGGCGCATCAAGCGCTGGGAGTTCGGCGACTCAGACAAGTGCATGACCAGCAAATGGGTCGAGGACATCACCTGGGACCCGAAGGAGGACCAGGAATACTACCACAATACGCGCGGGCAGAACCTCGACATCATCAGGAGGGTGATGGAAGGCAGACCGCCCAAGACGCCTGCCCGCGACGCCTACGAGACCATGAGACTCGTCGAGGCCGCGGAGATTTCGGCGGACAGGGGCAGGCCGGTCGCAATGGATACGCTGCCCTGAAACTTCGTTTCCGTTATTGGTTATTCGTTATCAGTTATTCGTGAACCGTAATCGTCGTCCGTAATCGTTCACCGAAAAGTTTCTTGTTGACAAAACTGCGAGGCTCGCAGATGATCGCTCTCCTGAAACTCGATTCCTTACGGTGGAGGGTTGAGCCAAACTCAACCGCGGCTCAGCACGGCTTCGCCCTCCATCGAGTTCCTGAACGACAAAACTGCGAGGCTCGCAGACGGGTGCTCCTCTGAAACTTTGCTGATCTTTGTCGTTAGCTTTGTCGCTAACTTTGTCGTTTTAAGTTTGTGACCGAAGTATTACTTTTCCGACTGCAGTCGATTGCATTCGACCGCGGCCGACTGCGGCCGGATCCTGCCCCTTTCAGGCGATCACTTCACCTATCCAGCGGACGCAGTCCTCGTTCCACTTGAAGTCGCAATTCATGCCGAGGCCGTGACGGCCGGAACGGTAGACATGTAGCTCGAAGAGTATCTTGTTCCTCCTGAGCGCGTCGGCGAAGATCAGGGAGTTGCCAACCGGCACTCCGGCGTCGTCGCACGTGTGCCACAGGAAGCAGGGCGGCGTCTGCGGAGAGACGTGAAGTTCGTTGCAGGCCTCGTCGACAAGTGCGGCGGAGGCGTTCTGCCCCAGCAGGTTGTCACGCGAACCGGTGTGGGCGAACTCGCCCTTCATAGTTATCACAGGATAGCACAGGACACCGAAGTCAGGGCGGCAGGCCTCGAATCCGGCGAACTTGTGCCAGCGCGTCAGAAGATGCGCGCAGAGATGTCCGCCCGCAGATGAACCTATCGTGCCGACCTTCAAGTCCTTGAATCCGAGTTCCGCAAGCTTAGCCCTCGCCGAAATCATGCCGCAGACGGCGTCCTCTATCATCGCGGGGTGCCTGTGGCCCGCAGAACCTAATCGGTAGCTCACAACGAACGAAGCTATCCCGCGCGAACAGAAGAACTCCGCGTATCCCCTGCCCTCGTGCTCCGCCAGCCCCCAGTAGCCGCCGCCCGGGAAAATGACGATGCCAGCCTTCACGTGCATCCCTTCGGGCATGAACACATCAATCTTCGGCGAAGGTGATGTCGTCCCCTCGAACCCCGAACCTCCGAACGTAAAAATCTTCATC
Source organism: uncultured Victivallaceae bacterium (assembly GCA_964636325.1). Lineage (GTDB taxonomy): Bacteria > Verrucomicrobiota > Lentisphaeria > Victivallales > GWF2-50-93 > CAZWRV01. The sequence goes on from CAZWRV010000006.1 coordinate 42,281, forward strand.
GCATCAATTTTCCTTTTATTGATTTCCGTATATTGGGAGTAAAGTATCTGCTTGAGCTTATAGATTAAACTACATTTCATACTATATTGCATGAGACGATATTTCAACCTGTGTTCAATATGCGATGCATGCTCCTGCCAACTGCGTTATTACGATTTTCCGGATTCGGCGATAACGTCCGACTGCTGCTTGCCCTTGCCCTAATGCTCGCGGCTTTTCTTGCAGTAGGCGAAGAGGGGAAAGTTCCGTCCCTGGCGCAGAAGCGGAAACCGGAACCGCTTAAGCTCCACGCCATCTTCTCCGACAACATGGTCGTACAGCGAAATACGCCGCTGAAGGTCTGGGGAACTTCGGCGCCCGAGGCCGATATTGCGGTCAAGTTCGCCGGCCAGGAGAAGGCTGCGAAGGCGGACGCCGGCGGAAGATGGATGATCCTTCTTGACAAGATGGAGGCCGGCGGCCCATACGAACTCTCCGCTTCATCCGGGGGCAAGACAACAACGCTGAAGAACATCATGGTAGGGGAAGTCTGGCTCTTCTGCGGCCAGTGGGACTATTATTGTAAGACAACCGCGAACAGCCCGCCTGAGCCTCAGCAGCCGCCTGCCGGGCTTAGGCCTGAGACAAGGATGCGAGGAATTCCATTAATTGCCTGCGGAAAGCCGCAGGATGAGATGTCGAGTAGTTCGAGGTGGGACAACATAAACGCCAACTGTTCCATATATGCCTTTGCCGACGAGCTTCGGAATGACCTTAAAGTACCGATAGGCATCTATGCGGCATATTCGCCCGGAAGCCCGCTGGAGGCATGGATCCCATACGAAGCTCTCGCCTCGGAGCCGGCGCTCGCAGACGTCCTCAATTCTTTCGAGAAAAGTCGGGCGGAATATGCGGAGAAGCTCAAGGAGCATGAGAAGAAGGTTGCCGAATGGGAGAGATCCGACAGGAACGGGAAATTCATGGAGAACCGCTATGTGGACGAGGGGAACAAGGGTTGCGAGCAGGGCTGGGCCAAGCCCGACTTCGATGATTCGGAGTGGAAGGAGATGACATTGCCGGCCTATTGGGAGGAACTAATGGATATCGACGGTGCTGTCTGGTTCCGCAAGGAGATAGAGATCCCGAAGAAATGGGCGGGCAGGCCGCTGACCCTCTCCCTCGGCATGATAAAGGACATGGACACCGCATACTTCAACGGCAAGGAGATAGGCAGGACCGGCGAAGGAACGCTTAACTATGCCGAAATGCCCCGCAAATATCCAATCCCCGCCACGGCTGTCGCCCAGGGGAAGTCGTTGATAGCAGTCAGGGTGTTCAACGAGTCCGGCAAAGGCGGATTCACCTGGTCGCGGAATTTCTACATCGCCTTCGGTCAGGAGAGGATAGACCTTGGCGGACCTTGGAAATATATGGTGGAGAAGGCTCTGAATCCGATACTAAGGCCAAGCCCGCCGCAGCCGCCGGCCGGGACTTCATCCCCCGCCCATCTCTACAACGGGATGATCCATCCCCTGGCGCCGCTCCCATCCAGAGGGATAGTCTTATGCCAGGGGGAGGCGAACACCGGCAGGATCCCCCAATACGCAAGCGCACTGAAGACGCTCGTCGGCTCATGGCGGAAGAACTTCGGGAATCCCGGAATGCCGTTCATCATCGTCCAGATGCCCGCCACGGCCGATCCGAAGAATCCGGAAATCAAGAAACGTATTGAAGCGCTGACGGAGGCGCAAACCTCTGTCGCCAAAGAGCTTCCAAGTATATTCCCTGACACACTGGACGACGGCGGCGACGCCGGAAAGCGCGGGCAGGCCTGGAGAGGGATCGCCGGAACAGCAATAAATACGATATACGGCAAGAAGGAAGACGCACCTTAGTCCCTTCCGGTGCGACTTGGAAAACGTTTTTTCCAAAAGCAGTTTGCGCGCGCCGTAAGGGCGCATTTGTTCCGCGGGGGGAAAACTTCGCCTTCGTCATTCCTCCGACGGCAGTTCGTCTGGGGGGTCCTTCTCGGAAGGATCGTTGAGCTTGTCAGGCAGCGACGAACGATGCCGGACTATCCTTCCCTCCATCATGTATATGACGTCCTCGGCGATGTTGGTGGTGTAGTCGGCGATTCTTTCGAACTGCCTTGCCACGCCCAGGACGTGAAGATAGTATGCGGTCTTCTTCGGCTTTTTCCTTATGTGTTTCTTGACTTCGCGGTATATCTCGCGGTTCAGCGCGTCGACCTCGTCGTCCATGGCAAGGATTTTAGCGGCCTCTTCGGCATCCATATTGATCAGCGAGCCAAGGCTCTCCTTGAGCATGACCATGCTCTTGTCCATCATCAGGAAGAGATTGTCGAAGGGGCAGCGCTCCTCCTTCTCCTCCGCCATTGCGGCCGCGCGCTCCGCGACGTTCACGGCAAGATCGCCGATACGCTCGAGGTCCGAATTGATCTTCATGCAGGAGGTGACGTAGCGCAGGTCGAAGGCGACAGGCTGGTGCAGCGCGAGGATCTTGAGGCACTCCTCCTCGAGCTCGATCTCGAAGCGGTCGATCTCGTCGTCCTTCGCGATCACCTCCAGCGCCAGCCTGCCGTCAAGATCCTTGACCGAGCAGATCGCCCTCCTGACGTTGGTCTCGACCATGGCCGACAGCTGCAGTATCCTCCTCTTGAGATTCACCACTTCCTTGACAAGATGCACTGACATGGGGGATTCCGTCCGGGTTGTTGGTTATTCGTTATTTGCTGATGGTTGACGGTTGTTTTAATCGCGGTTAATAATAACCGCGCACGGTGGCCATTCACGTTTTCACTCTTTCAAATCCGCCATCTTATATCTACAATCTGCCATCCGGTATCTGACGTCCGGTATCCTCCTGCGGTCATCCGAACCTTCCGGAGATATAGTCTTCTGTCTTTTTATTTCTAGGGTTTGTGAATATCTGTTCGGTCGCGCCGAATTCGACGATATGGCCCTCGAAAAAGAACGCGGTGTAGTCGGAGACCCTGGCGGCCTGCTGCATGTTGTGCGTGACGATGACGATGGTGAAGTCCTTTTCAAGCTCCTGTATGAGGTCTTCGATCTTGGATGTCCCGATGGGGTCGATGGCCGAGGTCGGCTCGTCCATCAGAATCACCTCCGGCTCGATGGCGATGGCCCTTGCGATGCACAGGCGCTGCTGCTGCCCGCCGGAGAGCGCCATGCCGGGCTGGTTCAGCTTGTCCTTTACCTCATCCCAGAGAGCTGCGTTGCGCAGGGCTTTCTCAACCCGCAAGGCGATATCGCCGCGGCTGAGCTTGTAATGCAGCCTGAGTCCGTATGCAATGTTCTCATAGACCGACATGGGGAAGGGGGTCGGCTTCTGGAAGATCATACCCACCTTCCTTCTCAGCTCGAGGATGTCAACGGACGGGGATAGGATATTCTCATCGTCGAGAATAACCGTCCCTTCCGCCCTCTGTTCCCTGTAGAGCTCGTATATCCTGTTGTAGACCCTCAGGTGGGTGGACTTGCCGCACCCGGACGGGCCGATCACCGCGGTCACCTTGTTCTTCGCGATGTCGATCTCGTTGCCGAAGAGGGCCTGATGCCCTCCGTAGAAGAAGTTGAGCCCCCTTACGGAGATTTTGACTTCGGGCCCGCCGTTTTTCTTTTCCGCCGTCATGAGCCTTTGTCCTTGAAGCAATATCTTGCCGCGATGTTTAGCGAGAGGACCGCGAACGTGATGAGCAGCGACGCGCCCCAGGCGATCCTGATCAGCCCCTTGAACGGCGACATCGCATAGTCGTTTATCGTCACAGTCAGATTGGCGGTCGGGCCGGTGAAGAAATGCGCGACGTTGTACCATGGTTCGGCGGGCCAGTAATAGCAGTTCAATGCCGTGAAGAGCAGCGGGGCGGTCTCCCCGCTAACCCTCGCGATCGCGAGCAGGACGCCTGTTATAAGGCCGGTCTTGGCGGCCCGGAAGACAATGTGCAGCGTCACCTTCCACCGCGGCGTTCCTAGGGCGAGCGCCGCCTCCCTCAGCGAGTTCGGAACCAGCGAAAGCATGTCCTCGGTAGTTCGCTGAACTACCGGCAGCATGATTATCGCGAGCGCGACCGCGCCGGAAAATCCGGAAAAATGACCCTGCGGTGCGACAAGCACCGTATAGACGAACAGACCGACTATTATTGATGGCATCCCCATCATGACGTTCGCCGAAAACCTCACGCAGTCGCCGATCCTGCTGCCATGCCGCGCGAACTCCGAGAGGAATATGCCGCCGAGCAGCCCCAGGGGCACGCCCATAAGCGACGCCACGGCCGTTATCATGAAAGTCCCGAGCGTCGCGTTGGCGACTCCGCCGTCCTTGCCGTTCAGTGTGATATCCGTGAAGAACTTGTAGTTGAACGATTCGAAGCCCCTCTGCAGCACGACGAGGAGTATCCAGGCGAGGAAGAATATGCCTAGCAGGGCGGCAAGCACTGACATCGCGCTGACCGCCCCATTGAATAACTTCCTGATTTTCACCGAGCGCCTTTTCACAGGCCACCTCCGGAACTCTTCCTGACCATGTTGACCCAGTGCTGCGCCAGAAGCTGGATCGCAAATGTGACGATGAAGAGGACAAGCCCCAGCTCAAGAAGGACGCTCCTGAAAAGGGGCTGGGAGACCGCCTCCGAGAACTGGCTTGCCAGCGTCGAGGCTATCGAGGTTCCGCCGTCGAAGAGGGAAATGGAGATCGTATGGGCGTTCCCGATTACGAACGTTATCGCCATCGTCTCGCCGATCGCCCGTCCCAGGCCGAGGAAGAGCGCCCCCAGCATCCCTTTCATCCCATACCGCATCGTCACATGCCAGGTCACCTCCCATGTCGTCGCCCCGACCCCGTAGGCCGACTCCTTCACAACCGGCGGAACCATCAGGAAGACGTCGCGCATCACCGCGCTTACAAACGGCAGGATCATAAGCGCCAGGATGATCCCGGCGGACATCATGCCTATGCCCATCGGCGTCCCCTTGAAGAACGGAATGAAGCCCAGCTTGGACGCCATAAACGGCTGTATATGGTTCTGCATGAACGGGCAGAATACAAAGAGACCCCACATCCCGTAGATGATGCTGGGTATAGCGGCAAGAAGATCGAGCCCCTGGCTTACCACGCGCCTTAGCGACGGGTGCGCCAGCTCCACAAGGAAGAGCGCGATGACGAAGCTCAAAGGGGCAGCGAGAATCATGGCGATCGCCGTCGAAACCAGGGTTCCGTAGATGCTCGGCAGCGCGCCGAACTGCTGGGATACGGGGTTCCACTCGCTCGACCAGAGAAAGGCGACCCCGAACTTGGCGATCGACGGGAGGGAATGCAGCGCGAGCTGCAGGAAAAGCGCCGCCATGAGCAGAAGGACAACTGTCCCGCAGAGCCACGACGCCCATTTGAAGAGCATGTCTGAAAACAGGTTCCTGCCGGAACGGGCCTTCTTCATCGCCTGCGCCATTGAAACTCCCGTTAATCTCGAACATCTTACTAATAGTCCTATAAATGAATTGACACAACTCGACATGTAGCCGCCTCATTGCATGAGGCGCCCACGGCCCATAAAGCCGTGGCTGCAAATGTCAATCCAAGTATGGCTATATCAGTAATCGCGATCTCCCTCGTTATCTTCATCGTCTTCCGGAGGGTTTTGCTTGCGCGCCTTGCCGCAGCTTATGTGCGAAGGCAGGCCAAAACCGCATTCTCCATTCACTTGAACACCGGCTGCCCTCCCGCCTTTATATCCGCGGCCCACGCCTGGCGGACCATGTCCTTGACCGCGTCCGGGAGAGGCACATAGTTGAGCTCCTCCGCTATCTGAGTTCCGCTCTTGTACGCCCAGTCGAAGAACTTGAGTATTTCGCCGGCCTTGGCCGCGTCGGCCTGTTCCTTGTGCATCAGAATGTATGTTGCTGCCATCATAGGCCAGCTTTCATCTCCGGGCTGATCCGTCAGAACCATGAAGAAGCCCTTGGCATTCTTCCAGTCGGCGTTGGCCGCCGCGGCCTTGAATGAATCCATGTTGGGCGAGACAAACTTGCCTGCGGCGTTCTGGAGCTGGGTATACTTCATGTCGTTCTCGAAGCAGTACGCCGATTCGACATATCCGATCGCGCCCTTAGTTTGGTCGACCAGGGTGGCGACTCCGGCGTTCTTCTGCCCGCCGAGCCCGCAGGGCCATGCTACTTCCTTGCCGCAGCCAGGACCGTTCTTCCAGTCCTCGGATACCTTGGAAAGATAGTTGGTGAAGTTCCACGTCGTCCCTGAAGAATCTGCGCGATGCACCACGACTATGTCCATGTCCATCAGCTTCACACCGGGGTTGAGCCTGGCGATCTGAGGGTCGGTCCACTTCCTGATCTTGCCGAGAAAAATGTCCGCCAGGACTTTTCCGGTTAGCTTCAGCTCGCCGGGCTTGATCACGGGCAGATGGACGACCAGGACTATTCCCCCCATCACCGTCGGAAACTGCATCAGCCCGTCCTTGTCAAGCTCCTCCTTGGAAAGCGGTTCGTCGGACGCCCCGAAGTCGACGGTCTTGGCTTTTATTTGCGCCAGACCGGCTCCGGAGCCGACCGACTGGTAGTTGATCTTGGACTTGGAGAGGTTCGAATATGTCGCGATCCATTTCTGGTAGCAGGGCTGCGGGAACGACGCGCCCGCACCGTTGATCTTTGTCTGGGCTCCGACAACCATTCCACCGAATGCGACGGCGCATGCTATAGCGCCAACGGCACAGATGCGTAGCAATTTCATGACGCTTCTCCCTTTTTAATGTATCAACGCGGATCTGCCTTTTATGGACAGTGAAATTAGCCCGGCATTGTTAGGCCTTTGTTAGGAGGCTGTTAGCAATGGATAAAATCGCCATGTTTATCCGTATGAAGGAAACGGATTTTCAGAGGAAGCGCCCGTCTGCGGTGACCGCAGTTTTGCCGGTGTGATATTTAAACCTAATATGTAAATGTCTTATTATGAGAGTGTTAATTTATAAAGCATATTTTCAACTGCGGCAATTAAGTTAAAGTAGCGCAGGTATTCCTACCTGCGATGCCGCAGACAGGAATGCCTGCGTTAGTTCAGGCGAGTTTCGGAGGATATCTCCGCAGCCGGCATCAGCAGGCTGGCAGGACGATTGTGAACGTGCTTCCCCTGCCGGGCTCGCTCTTCACCTCGACGCGTCCGCCGTGGAGCTGGACGATGTGCTTGACGATGGAGAGGCCGAGGCCCGTCCCGCCGAGCTGGCGGCTGCGAGCCTTGTCCACGCGGTAGAAGCGCTCGAAGATGCGTGGAAGATGCTCCTCGGCTATGCCGCAGCCGTTGTCAGAGACGCTTATATGTATGCCTTCCGCGCTTTCGGCACATACGGATACCGCGCCCCCATCGGGGCTGTATTTGATGGCGTTGTCAAGGAGGTTGACAAGCGCCTGTTCCATCAGGGAGGGGTTGAGCCTGGCCTTCGAATCCTGAGGACATCTGACCGAGATCGAAATCCTCTTCTTGTCCGCCTTTTCACGGCACAGATCGACCGCGGTGCCGATAGTATCGGCCAGCGGCGAGTCGGCCAGGATGATCTTTTCCCCTGCCCCCTCCTGCTGATCCATCTTGGAGAGGCTAAGGATGTCCTCCACGATCGCATTGAGCCTGTCCGTGTGCTTCACGATGATCTTTAGGAACTTCTCCAAGTCTTTCCGCTTGACATCGTCGTCCATGAGCGTCTCGACCGACGCCTTGATCGCCGTGAGCGGAGTCTTTATCTCATGGGAGACGTTGGCGACGAATTCGCTCCTCATCTTCTCCAGCCTCCTCATCCTTGTGATGTCGTCCAGGACTAGTAGCGCGCCCGGAGCCCCTCCGCCGCCGTCAAGCGCGCTGGCCTTCACATGCATGGAGGTGCTCCCCCCGCCGTTGTAGAACTCGATCACCTCGTCCATGGACTTCCGTCCGCCGATCGCCTTGTCGAGGAATGCCTGGAGTTCGGGATTCCGGACGACCTCGTTGAACAACCTGCCGGCACAGTTCTCCTGGGCATTGAAAAGCTTTGCGGCCTTGGGGTTCAAGGTGATGATCCTGGATTCCCCGTCAACCGCGATCACGCCTTCGTCCATGCTCTCCAGGACGGCGGCCAGCTCGTTCCGCTGCTTGGTTATCTCCTGTATGTGGTTCCTTATCTCGCGGCCCATCATGTCCATAGTTTCGGCGAGGCTGTCAATCTCCTCCGTCCCGTAGCCGGGAAGCTTGCCTGCGGCCTCGCCCTTCGCGAACTTCGCGGCCGCACTCTTGAGCTCCTCGATCGGGGCGCTTATCCTCCTGGCTATTGTAAGGCTGATAAGGCCGGCTACAACGGCAATCAGGATTCCGCCCAGCAGCATCTCAAGATATATGTTCCCCATGAACTTCTTCAGCGAGCTCACCATCGCCGCCGTCCTGACCACCGCCACCGCTTTCCCCTCCGCCGGAACCGGAACGGCGTAATACATGATGTCCTGCGAGAGCGTGGTGCTGAAGCGGACCGAGCAGCCACGTCCTTCCGCAAGGGCTTGGATTATCTCGGGGCGGTCGGAGTGGTTTTCCATCAGGGCGGCGTCCTTTTCGGAATCGTAAAGCACTCTTCCGTCGGAAGCCACTACGGTAAGGCGAAGGGAATCAGGGAGGCGGTCTCTGAATATCTTCGCGAGCGCCGCACCGTCGCAGGATGCGATGGCACCGGGATGCGTCGTCCGTATCATCTCGGCAAGAGTCCTGAGCGTGGTCTCCACGTCCTTTATATGCTCGCTCTTCATCAGGATGGCCAGATACCATCCAGCCGCGAGCAGTGAAAGTATCATCATCGCCAGGAAGGCGGAATAAATCTGCGAGAAGAGCCTTTTCCTTGCCATGCGTCAGTCCCGGTATTTGTAGCCGACCCCGCGGATCGTCTCGATGCTGTCCGCGACGGCGCCGAGCTTCTTCCTGAGCCCGGTGATCTGGACGTCCACAGCCCTTTCCGTGACCGGATATCCGTCCCCCTTCACTCCGCTCACTATCTGCGACCTGGTGAAGACCCAGCCGGGCCTCCGGGCAAGAAGCAGAAGTATCTCGAATTCGGTGAACGTAAGTTCGACCGGCCTGCCGGAGACGAGGACCTCCCTCCGGCCGGGATCTATCACTAGATTCTCCCTCTTGACGACGTTGTCGGCGCTTGCGGAGGATGCCGTGGAAGACTTCCTGAGCGCGGCCTTGACCCTCGCGAGAAGAACCTTGGGGCTGAACGGCTTAGTGATGTAGTCATCCGCCCCCATTTCAAGGCCGCTGACGATGTCCGACTCGTCCCCTTTCGCGGTGAGCATGAGAACCGGGATGTGGCGGGTCTTGCTGTCACCCTTCAGCGTCCTGCATACGTCCATCCCGTCCATTCCGGGAAGCATGAGGTCCAGTATCACCAGGTCGGGAAGCTTGTCGGCCGCCTTCCTGAGGCAGTCCTCCCCGTTTTCGACGCATATGACCTTGTAGCCCTCCCGCTCGAGGTTGTATCTCACAAGCTCGAGTATGTCCGTCTCGTCGTCGACAACCAGAATCTTGGCCTTGGACATCGGCAATTCCTCCTGTCGAAATTTTTCTCCTAATGAAAGGCGCAGCTCTCATCAACACCCGCCTTCAATCCGCATGCGCGCATAACTTCAGCCTGATGGTACAGGCAACATAACTATGACTGCAATTATCTGCAGTTCAACCGCCTAACGCAATTCTAACGCTCTTTTAACACGGCCTTAGCGCCCGGGCGTCCACGCCCATGGCGGCAAGCGCGGCCGCTGCATCCTCTACAAGGAGCCTTGGATATTTTTCCGGTCTGCGAATTTCGCAGAAATGGATGAACTGCAGGGTCTTCAGCGCGTCGAACCAGGTGTGGAAGGCCCATCTGATCTTCGTCTCGCGCCGCGGAGTGTTTTCGAGTATCTTCGGCCAGTCGCCCATGAAGCGTTCGGACTCGAGGAACTCGGCGGCCTCTTCCGGGAGGGAAACCAGCCAGCGCCTGACAGCCTCCGCACTTCCGAGCGATTCAAGGCAGGCGCCCCTGAGAATCGCGCCCAGCACCTTGAACACGGCCGGATTGAAAGCCTTCAGCTCCTTGCCCTTGGAGAGGAGCGACAGCTCGGGCCCCGTCCCGAACGGAACCCGGTCTGAGGCACGCGCCGACGGATGCACGCATGTCCCTGCTGCAAAGCCAATGCCGGCAATCTTGCGGAGCGCCTGCAGGAAGTAGAAGTCCTCTCCGCCGCGCCTCCTCCTCATCCCTCCTGCCCTCACATATTCCCGCGCCCTTACTGCGAAGGCCGAGCCCAAGGAATGATACGCATACGGCGAGGCCGCAAGACGCAGGCCCTCCGCATAGCATCTCATGAAAAGCTCGTAGGCCTTTACGGCCGCGTCCTCCTGCCTGGTACGCCCCGGCTGATGCGAAAACGCGATCACTGCGCCGCCGGAATCCGGATTCGAACGGAAATGCTCGACGACCTCGCCAAGGTAGTTGCCCTCTACAATAGTGTCCGCGTCAAGCGAGAAAATAAGCGGATCGGACTCCCAATCAAGAAAACAAAGGGAGAGATCCATCCCGATCTTCCTTGCCCCGCCTACACCGTCCTTCTCAGGAACTTCCAGTCCCGGAGCCGACGCGTCCACCAAGCCGAGGTTCAGGCGGCGGTTCAGCTCCGCGTCCGAATCCAGGATTTCAAGCAGGCGCCGGTTTTCCGCGAACTTCGCAGGATCGCATTTCCCGCACGGCGGATTGTTCACCACCACCGCCACAAGCGTCTCGCGCAGAAGTTCAGGGGGATTTCCCGCGAGGCTCCGCAGCGTCGCCGGAAGAAAATCCAGCTCCGCGTACGCGGGGATCACGACGGCATTACGGAATTTCCTGCCGCTGAATTCACGGCGGAAAGACCGGCGCCCGCCGCACCGGGATAGATATTTCCGCAGAGGCCCGTCATCCAAGTTCACGGAAAACTCCTCTGAAACTCGAACATCTTGATCGCGATCTTCCTCGCTATCTCCGTCGCCTTCCGGAGGGTTGAGGCAAGCTCAACCGCGGCGGAGCACGGCTCCGCCCTCCATCGAATTTCCCGCCGACAAACTATCTCAAACACTGAGCGTAACAGAATTCTCAAGGTTGAAATCCTCGGGTGCTGGCAGGCCCTTGGACGGTGCCTTGGTGCCAAGCAGGGCCCATCCGCCCTTCGCGAACTTGTCCGCATTGACAACCCTTCCATTCTTTTCTTCGAGCTTCCAGGCCTTCCGCTCCTCGGCGCCGTCGATGAGCAGCGGAGCGCCGACGAGGAATTCGCCGATGCCAGTAGATGAAATTTTCACGAAGAGCTTCGAGCCGGAAACGAATCCGTACAGCGGTATCGAATGCTTCCTGATGAAATCTGTGTCCGGACGGCCGGCCTCGGCGGAGAATTCCAACGTATACAGCCTGTGGATCATTTTGTAATCCTTGCCGTCGGACGAGACTTCCACCTTCATGCCCTGCAGGCAGGGCTTCCGCGTACGGACAGTTATGAAAAGATGCATCTCTCCAAGCAGCTGGGAAGGAGAGATTATTGCCTCCGGTTCTTTCCCGCACGAAGCCAGGAAGTCCGTCAGTCTTTTTAATTCGGCGAGGTCCCCAAGGATGCATTTTTCGAGCTGGTTCTCGGCATCTGCGAATCTCGCGGACTTCCATAGCGCCCTCGTCGCCGCCAATGCCGTTTTGGCCATTGCCTGTGCGTCTTCCACGAGGCGAGATATCTGCCCCAGTTTTTTCCGGACTTCCCGAATCTTGCCGGCGGCAAAGGCCTTCCTCGCGTCGAAGACAAGGCCGGAACCGGTTGAAGAAAGCCTCTCCTTGACAAGGTGATAGCGCCTGATGTCGAAGATTTCCGAGAACAGCGCCGGAGGCTTTATCGCGCTCAGACGTTTGCGTGCGGCCTCGTATCCCTTTGCGAGCTCCGCAAGATTGCCGTCCTTGCCGAGCGACGCAGTCTTTATGAGCCTGTCCCTGACGATCTGATAGCGCCAGTAGCCGCATATCTGATCCCTGTTCAGCATTTCCACCAGCCACATCATCTTCGGCCCCTTCTTCCCATAGACCCGGGCCAGCCCGTGCTCCATCATCTGGGCGGAGCTTGAGACTTTCGGCTCAAGCCATAGATCCGCGACGGCCGCGTTGACCAGGAAGTTCGCCTCGCACGGTGCGAATGTGGGCGACCAAGATGTCACCGCCATGCCCTTGCAGCCGGACTTGCATCCATAGTCCCACCAGGATCTGATATTCTCGATCCGGTCGAGGAACGGCGGGTACGTCTCGCAGATGAAGGGGCCGTTGTTGGGGCAGGCCCACGCTTCAAGCGACGCCTTCCTCAAGAGACCTGCGGAGTCCACCTCGCGGAAGTTGAAAAGCTCGACCCGCGGATACTTCTTGAACGGATAATAATACCAGTCGAAGACCGCCACGTCCTTCGGGATCGCCGATATGATTTCAGGGAAATAGTAGAACATGTCTCCCCACACGGCCATGCGGAGCCCGAGCGAGGCAACCATGTCCCTGAGCCTGATCAAATGCTTCAGATAGATCCTTCCGCGGCCTATGTCCGCGGCTTTCTCCCTGCACAGGGAGCATATCCCGAGATCTAGCGACTCGTCCAGGCTGACATGCAGGTATCCGGAACTGCAGAACGGCGCGACGTCCTTGAAAAGGTCGTCAAGGATCTCATAGCTCTCCTCGAGGGATGGGCATATCTGTCCAGATGTCACGGGAAGGCCGTCGGCGCCCATGGTCTCCCGTTTTTCACCGAGATGCCGATACTTCGGATGCTTCAAGAGATAGCCCGTATGCCCCAGCGCCGGGACTACAGGCATCAAATCCATGCCGTTCCGGGCGGCCGCCTTCGAAATCCGCTCCAACGTCTTCGGCGTATATGCGTGCTTCTGAGCGAACTCCGGATGGGATGGAAAGCGGAAGGCGTCCTCCAGGTAGAGCATCAAAGTCCCGTAGCCCCAGTCCGCGTGCGGCGGAATCCATTTCTCCACGAAGTCCGGCCTCTCCAGCTGCCGTCCGAGATCGATCTGATACGCCTTACGTTCCATGTTTCAAACCTCCGAGTTGGTTCAGTGATCAGTAATCAGTTATGAGTCATTGGTGTCGGGAAAATGAAAAAGCTGCTATCTCTTGAGTTTTGCTAATTCTGCTGAAACCTGACACCTGGGATGCAAAACTTAGTTTTGCAATCACCTCAACTGATAATTGTTTATTGGCAAATGTCGTCTAATATATTGCGCCGGATACGATTTATAACCGAAACGGGGATAAAAGTTCACACTATGAGCGTTTTTCTTGGAATAGGGCTGGGACCGATACAGACGGGGATTTTCCTTTCCGGCGCCGCGAAGGGCGGCTTCGACAGGATAGTCGTCGCGGAGGTCGACGCGAAACTCTGCGAGGCCGTGAGGAAAGGCAACGGGAGGATTGCGATCAACATCGCAGGCCGCAGAGCAGTCAGCGTCGAGGAGATGGCCGGCGTCGAGATTTTAAATCCGAGCGACACGCAGGAACTCGCAAAGCTGCATGACGCGGCGGCGGCGGCGGACGAAATCGCCACCGCCCTTCCGAGCGTCAAGTTCTACAGGAACATCGCGCCATGGCTTTCAGAAGGCTTCCGCAAGAACCCGGACCGCAGGAGGTTCATCTACACCTCCGAGAACGACAACCATGCCGCCGAGATACTGGCCGAGATGCTCGGCCGCGAATTCCGCAGCACTTTCTGCCTCAACACCGTCATCGGAAAGATGAGCGGCGTCGTCGACGCCGAAGGATGCGCCAGGCGCGGCCTCAGGAAGCTCACTCCCTCCGCCGACCGCGGCCACCTCGTCGAGGAGTTCAGCAAGATACTCATAAGCTCCTGCCCCGGCGTCGAGGAAAGGCGGATGAAAGGGCTCCATGTCAAGAATGACCTCCTCCCCTTCGAGGAGGCCAAGCTCTACGGCCACAACGCCATACACGTCCTCCTCGGCCTCCATGCCATAGAAAAAGGCCTTGAATACATGTATCAGCTCCGCGAGCATCCGTCACTGATGCGGGACGCCAGGACCGCCTTCATCGACGAATGCGGCAGGGCGCTGCGCAAGAAATGGAAGGGCGTGGACACTCTCTTCACGGAGGCAGGATTCATGGAGTATGCGGACGATCTCCTGGAACGGATGACCAATCCTCTGCTTGAAGACAAGGTCGACCGCATCTGCCGCGACCTCAGCCGCAAGCTCGGCTGGAAGGACCGCATCGTCGGGACGATCAGGCTGGTGCTCGACCAGGGATTCAAGCCCGACAAGCTTCTCGCCGGCGCGCGCATCGCCGCTGAAAAGGCTTTCGGCGCAGACAGGGCGCTAGTCTCCGGCGGCCTCGAAAAGCTCTGGGCCGAGGACAATGCCCCCAGGCAGGAAATGGAAAGATTGCTGAGCCTGCTGGCCCGAACTTGCATTATCCCGGGATAGGCTGATTTCCGATTAGGGCATATGTCCTATGCCCTAATCGGAAATGGCCTCATCGGCGTTTCTCCCTTCATTACTCGGTGTATACTTCCTGCCCATTGGCCTTCCTGACCTGTTTCGCCTCTGCATTCTTTTCCGGCCTGCAGCTGTAAATGGAAAGAAAGCGCCTGTCTACAAGGCCTCTTTTCTCAAGATGTTCGAGGCAGGCTCGGAAGCATCCTCTGGCCCCGCAATATGCGCAGGACTTCGTCAGGTTTCCGACGAGTCCGAAGATCGGATGCGGATACTTCGCCTGAACTTCTCGCGCGGCCGCGCCGCCAAGCGCGTAGTCCGAGGTGTCGTCCTTCGATTCCTTGCGCAGCCTTTCATACTTCATGTCGATCTCCGAGACGTCGAAATCCTCCGGCGGCCTGGGATGAGTCTCCTTCGTCCCGCCATGGTGCGCCTTCGTGCAGAGGAACATGTCGACCTTCGCATGGGTGATGGTCCGCCCGTCTATCTTAAGGGAGACGCTTTCCTTCTTGGGTATTGCCTTTCCGGGGCATGCCCGGACGCACGCCATGCATTTGTCGCAGATCTCTCCGATCTGCAGGGGATCCGAGGGAAGTTCCGCGTCGGTGAGGACGATTCCGAAACGCTGCAGCGGACCGAACTTCTTGCTAAGGAAGACCTTGGACCATCCGAACTCGCCGAGGCCTGCGGCGACCGCGGCAGTCCGGTGGCACATGATCGGCTCCTGGTGGGGAGTTCCCGTCCATTGGATCACCGGAACGGCGGAATATCCATGATCCTCGATCCAGCATGACACCTTCTGGCGGGCGTCGCGCATGAACCACTCGTTTATCCCGCCGTAGCCGTGGGCGTTGTACGGTATGTGCATCCCCTCGTCGAGGGACTCCATAAGGCCTCTCAGAACCCTGATCCCGAGCACTACGGCGGTCTTTGTCTTCGGGTATATGTTCCTCGGATGGAACTCCTCGGGCGCCTCCGCGAACCTCTCGATCCCGGCAAACCCGATCATGTCTATTCCCTGCTTCAGCGCGAACTTGCGCAGTTCCTTCTTCAAC
Source organism: uncultured Victivallaceae bacterium (assembly GCA_964636325.1). Lineage (GTDB taxonomy): Bacteria > Verrucomicrobiota > Lentisphaeria > Victivallales > GWF2-50-93 > CAZWRV01. The sequence goes on from CAZWRV010000006.1 coordinate 57,853, forward strand.
TCGCCGGCCTTTTTCATAATTCCCATTTCACTCCTTTACGTTATCTGCAAGTTTTTTCAACGACAGCCTCATGTCCAGCCAGTTCGAATGGGGTGCGAGGTTGACAGAGACATCCTCCGGTCTTTCAACGAGCAGCTCAAGGATGTTCACTCCGGAGACATCGACGCTCACAGGCCTGGCCTTCCGGCCGTGGATCATGCGCAGGGGGGGCACGAGCACCCGCCCGTCGCCGACGATCGAGAAGCACGCCTGGCCGCTATCCTCGTGCGGCTTCGTGGAGGGGATACCGTTCTGGTCTTCAATTCCGACAAGGCCGCTCAGTCGTCTGAAGATACCTTTGAGTGTGTATTTGATAGATGAGGACGGATGCGTGCCTATGCCTTTGAGGAAGCGACGTCCCCCGGTGCTCAGTCCGGCGCCGCCAACGCTCCTGTCCCTGCGCGCGGCAAGATAGCCGGACGATGCCGAAGCCCAATCCAAATCCGACAGGGATATTTCATCGGGCAGGGCCTGCCCGGCGACGACCGAGACCTTGCCGGTCCTGCCACCCTTGCGTCCGTCGAGGTCGGCGACTCCGACTTCAAACTCATGGCGGGATCCGTATTCGAGGCCGCCGACGCGGAAGCGCGTGCCGAATGTGTAGCCGATCAGCCTGCCATCCTGCTTGACGTAGAATCCCGCCGGAGAGCCGAAGCTCACCCAGGATATTTCGACCGACCACGGATCTATGTCCCTGACCCCTATCATATAAGGATAGGAGTGTATCGGAATCGGAGAAGGGGCCGGAATCCTTTTGAACTTCACCTTCCAGCTGACCGGGGCGCTTTTCGACGGCGTCCAGGAAACGACGCCCACCCCTCGCCCCTCCGATGAGGGGCATATTCGCCTGCCGCCGACCTCGACGCGATCGATTGCGAACGTGCCCCTCCCGTCGTTCGGCATGCCGAATGTCAATGAATACTTCTCGCCTTTTATCACGCGGCTGCGTCCGGAAATCTCCATCCTGCGCGGGTCGCATCTGAACTTATCGAGGTCGGGCCAGCCCTGCAGGATATGGCGGCTCGATGAGATGAGGACGGGGAAACTTCCTTCCTCGCAGAGAGTTACGACGCGGCATGCGGCGGGAGGAACCTCGAGGAAGAGGCCCGCGTCATAGACGCCCAGGTAGTCCCGGTTCCAAAAGTCATAGGCATGAAAACGCCTGGACGGATCAAGCCCGACGGACTTGAAGTCGACACTCTCCACACTCTGGACGGACTCATCGTAGTTGAAGACTGCCACGATGTCGTAGTGCCTGCCCATATGGTTCACCTTCAAGTCGAAGACGGTCTTCAGCCTCTGCGAGGGGAAGAGATCGAACGGACGGATGTCCGCCGCAGGTGAAATCTTCTTGAGAATGCTTACGCGCTCAGGACCCAGATCCGGCATGCGGTCATCAAACATGAGCATCTGCCCCGTCAGCCCGTATAGCGTCGCCCAGGCCCTTGCCATGTCCGTCGAGAGCGGCGGCCTCAGCAGGCAGCAGTCCGGATCCGAATAGACGGCGATGCCGTGGGCGAAGTAGCCGTTCATGGTCGCCGTGGCAGCCCTTATGAATCCGCTCCATTCGGCGTCGGTGTCCGCGCCGGTCCTCATCCCGTCGCATAGGCCGATCATCTCCGGACAGACGCCGACCGAGCATGCGTCGATGAAAGTTTTCCGGCCGGCCTCGTCCCTTATTGCGCCGAAGAAACGCCTGTATGCGTCCTCGGGGGATACGGACTTGTCGCCGAGAAGCTTGCGGTTCTCCTTGTATCCGGCGAGCACTCCGTAGCCGCTCTTGTCGCTGATCCCGTCGAACTTCAGGTAGCCGTAGCCCCACTCCCGCGTAAGGCGGCGGATCAAGCCGCGGACATACGCGAGCCCCCTGGGATCGGTCGGATCCACAGTGAACGGCCCGCCGAAGGTGTTGATCCTCGCGAAGCCGCCGGTCTTCCTGATGAACGCTTCATTGTCCTGTCCGTGCGGACATATCCATATTCCGGGAACCAGCCCAAGCTTCCTTATCTCGTCCGCCAGCCATTTCATGCCCTGAGGGAAAGTCTCGCGCAGCCCCTCCCAGTTGCGCCCGTCCGCCTGCCACCCGTCGTCGAGAACGACAAACTCCAACCCGTATTCGCGCAGGTTCTCCGAAATCCAGCGCGCGTTGACCAGGACCTCCTCCGGGGTGACGTCCCTTCCGTAATACATCCAGGATATCCAACCGGTCGGCGGATGCCTGAAGACCGACTTGTCCTGCGGCTTGAAATGCGGAAAGCCCAGCCTGCTCTTGAAATACGAAGCTATCCTTGTCCCGTCATTCAGCTCCACGGCGTCCTTCCGGTCGTCGAAGACGCCCTGCCCTACCGACGTGCTCACGTCGCCGAACGCGGAAAACAAAACACGAGGGGAAGCTTCGTCGCTGATCCTGCAAGGGATTTTCATCTGCATCCTCCAAATCGGAATTTACGGATTTTTTTCCTGAGCCCGCTTGACATGGCCCATGGCGGGTGTATTTTTCTGCAAACAACTTTAATCAAGTCTAATCAAGATGTCAAGCGGACGGACGATGAAAAGCAGGAAAAAACACGGATACGCGGTCGCCAGGGAGAAGATACTGGGGCTGATATCCGACGCGCACCTCAGGCCCGGCGAACTGATACCTTCAAGGAACGCGCTGTCGAAGAAGTTGAAGATCGGAGGCACGTCGATCCAGCAGGCGATCAGGCTCCTGGAGAAGGAGGGGGTTCTCAGGACCGTGCAGGGAAGCGGATGCTACGTGGACGCGGTTCCGCGCTCCGGCGCGGAGTCCGCCTCCAGCCCGTCTGCGAGGAAAGGCCCGGCCAGCAGCGAACTTTTCTCGGGCATCTCAATAATCCAGCCGAAGATAACCGTCAGGTTCGGGATATTCCCGGGCGAGCTGGAGGATTTCGGAGTCCTATGGCGCAAGATCCTGGGCGGATATGAGAGGAACTGCGGCGACGTCTCAATAGAGCTGGTCGAATCCGGACTCTTCAGGCCGAAGGACTTGGGCAAGATACTGTCGAGAAACGACTTGGACATTCTCCAGCTCCCGATGAGCGAGCTGCCGCCGGCCGCTGAGTCCGGCTGCATATTCAATCCCTCGCTCGCGGGGGAGCTCGAAGTGCGCGAGGGGGATTTCTTCGATGCTTACTACGCCGGTTCGTTCCACGACGGAGTCTGCTGGGGTGTTCCGCTCGCCGCCAACAGCACATGCATTTTCTACAACAGCAGATGCGGAGATCTTGCCGGACTGCTTCCGTCCAAGGACGGTTTCTGGCGTTTCCTCGACAGGCTTGCCGAACTGGCGGACGAAGGCTGGCTGGAAGAACACGGGTTCGAATCGTTCATCGCCAACGCCGAGGGCCTTCTGGGCATCCTGGCCAACAGTCCGGGTGCCCTCCGCGAGGAGGATTTCGCCTGGGGAAGGGCGACCGAGTCGGACGACTTCAGAAAATTTGTGGAGAAGTTCGAGAGATATTACAAGGACAGCAGGATCTTCCATCCCGAAGTCTGCAGCACGCGGCAGTATTCGTTCGAGAACTTCGCCGCCGGACGTTCCGCGATGTCTTTCGGCAACACTTGCTGGATACCCAAGTTCAAGGAGGAGGGCTTCGGTTCCTGGAGGATATTGCCGCCGGTGCATGAAAGGAACGGCTTCGTCCGCCTCTTCGGAATCATCAACACCATCACGTCGTCAACCTACCATCACATCGAATGCCTCAACCTCCTCAACTATCTGGCCGACCGCGAAGTCCAGAGCGCATTCGCAGGTGAAGGCCGCCTGGTCGCGCGCAGGGACGCATGCGGTCACCTCGCAATCAAGGGCTTGGATGAAGAGTCCAAGGCAATCTTACTGGCGTCCTTTGATTCTGGCAGGCTCATACACGACAGGTACCTATACGAGAACGAGTTCATGCACGTGGCCAGCCCGACGATGTTCAAATGGTATGCCGGCTCGGTCACGACAGCCGAACTTTTCAACGATCTCAGGAAGAGGAAGGAGCTCTTCGACGGCGCTGTCAGGTTCCGAATGGTCGGCATGACCCAGGGACAGCTGCTTTCAGCGCCTCATTGACGGGAATCCGGAGAAGGCCCGGCCGTCTGCGGACTTCGCAGTTCTGCCATCGGGGAGAAATTCTTGTGAAAAAGAAAAGCTTCACACTCATAGAGCTGCTTGTGGTCATCGCCATAATCTCGATCCTTATGGCGATCCTCCTGCCGGCGCTCAAGGGCGCTAGGGACGCGGCGAAGGGCGCGATCTGCATAAGCAACCTCAAGCAGTTCAGCCTGGGGCCGCTAGAGCAGTGGCTCGAAGGCGAGAAGCCGAGGATGCAGACGACCTACAACCTGCCCGCCGGAACCAACGACTATTACCCATACTACAACTGGTGGCTCGACGATCTCGAGGTCGCAGGAGGCCAGTATCCCAAGGCGGGGATAGAATATTTCGCCTGCCCTTCGCGGCCGCAGTACCGCGGGCAGAACGGCTGGTGGGGCTCTACGGGGACAGACTGCTGGATGACCCCGTTCTGCTTCGCCTTCTACCTCGGCCAGTGGAACTCGACCAACTCCCTGTCGGTCAAAAGGCTGCAGATCAAACGTCCTTCCGGAGTGATCACCTTCACGGAAGTCGCAAGCAGGGGTACCGGCGCCCAGTGGGAAGGCGCATACGGGATCGGCCACTGGACATACGGCATGCCCGGCAATTCTACCATGAGCAACGAGGGTCGCATCGGCCCCGTGCATCACAACGGCGCCAACTCCATCTTTGTCGATCAGCACGCGGTTTGGATCCCATGCTCCGACCTGAACAGGAACGCCAACCCGCTCTACTGGCTGCCGTTGCAGTGAGCCACCGCTGATTAACTTGAAGTCTTTGCCTTTCAAGTGACAGACAAAGGCCGAAGACGAAGATTGCTGATTTCAGGAAAGGATTAGACACCTGACATGGCGGAGAAAAATAATTCAAGGATTAAAGCCCTCGGCGAGAAAGTCGCCTGCAATATCCTGGTGCCGGCGCAGGAAGTGCCCGTCCTTGACGAATGCGACGTGCTCGTCTGCGGCGCCGGATGCGCCGGGGTTGCTGCGGCCGTGAGCGCGGCGCGGCACGGCTGCCGCGTGACCGTGGTCGAGCGCTGGCCGACCATAGGCGGCATGGCCACAAACGCGATGGTCAACGGATGGCACAGGAGCGACCGCGAAAAGATGGTCATATACGGCCTTGTCGAGGAAAGCGCGCGGCGCGCCGAGAAACATGGGTGGATCCGGAAAGATCCCAACTTCCCGCTCGCCCACGAGACCCATTGGTTCGAACCGGAAGGCATGCGCATCGTCTGGCAGCGGATGCTCGACGAGGCGAAAGTCAAGACAATCTGCCACCTCTGCGCCGGAGATCCGCTTCTGGATCAAGGGCGTGTTAAGGGTGTCCTCGCGGACACCAAGCGCGGCCGCCGCGCGCTGCTCGCGAAAATCATCGTGGACGCGACCGGAGACGGAGACATCGCTGCAAAGGCAGGCCTTCCTTTCGATTTCGGACGCGAATCCGACGGGCTTGTCCAGGGCATGACGCTCATGTTCGCGCTGCGCGGGATTGACTCGGAGAAAGTCCGTTCCGGCAGGGAAAAGTTGGACGAGGCGCTCAAGCAGATGAACGAACTCAGGGAACTTGGGGAAATTCCGCCGTACAACGAAGGCAACACCCGCGGTATGTTAAAATACTGGGGCGCGCCCAACCACACACCGTGGAACATGTGCCCCGTCGCGGGAAATCCGCTGGACGAGGAGGAGCTCTCGCGCCTCAACGCCCAAGCCCATGAATATGTCTTCAAATACCTGGATTTCTGGCGCGCCAGCGTCCCCGGCATGAAAAACGCGGAAATCGAACAGACCGGCTTCGCGCTAGGCGTCCGCGAATCCCGCAGGATAAAGGGGTTGAAAACCCTTACCGCCGAAATGGTGCTGAACGCCGAGAAATGCGGCGATGCCGTCGGCCACGGCGTATGGATGATTGACATCCATGATCCCAAGGGGAGCGGCCACACCACCTTTACGGATCAGAAGGAGTCGCAGAAACTCCGCGCAGGCACAAGCTACCATATACCGCTGGGCATGTGCCTCAACAGGCGCATCCCAAACCTCGCCGTCGTCGGACGCTGCGCCTCCTCTACGCATGAGGCGCATTCGTCGGTAAGAGTGCAGACGCACTGCATGGTCATGGGTCAGGGAGTCGGCACCGCCGCCGCAATGGCGCTCGACGGAAACAGGGATATCGCCGATGTCGGCATCGGCGACCTCCAGGCCAGGCTCCGCGCTGACGGCGTATTTATAGAGGAAGTGCCATGACTGTCATAAAGGAGATATCATGAACAAGACTGTCCCCATGTTCCTGTCTGCCGTGCTGATCAGCCTGCTTCTTTCCGTAAACACTTTCGCTGAAAAATTTTCCCCCGAGATGCTGGTCATAACTGACGCGGCAAGCGGCGAGAAGGCGCCCGAGGTTGCAGACAATGATCTGGCGACGGGCCGTGAGAACTCAGGAAAGGGGCTTCTGGTCGACCTAGGCAAGGAGACGATGATCCACCGTATCTACATCAGCCCCGGAGCCGACGCCAAGGACCAGATCAAGTCGGTCAAGATATCTTTTCTGCAGAAGCCGGACGACGCCATTCCCTCATCGCTCAGCTTCATCATGCCGGCATGCGAATGGTTCAAGGTGCGGGAGGAACGGATGAAAATCCTGAAGACTGGAGAAGGAGACCTCCTTCCTGCCCAGGCCAGCCACGTCAAGAGCGAGCCGAAGACGGATGCGGACATGAAGTTCAATCCTGTCAAGGCGCGCTTCCTGAAAATAGAGGGGCCTGCGAAAATCGCGGAGATTGAGATTTACGGCAGCGCCGATCCTGCCGCCTTCGAAAAGAAGGAAGCGGTCGTGCTGCCCGCCGACGCGCCGGAACTGCTGCGCCTCGCCGCGGAGGACCTGCGCTACTACATCGGCGAACTCAGCGGAAGGCCGATCCCCATAATCGCTCCCGGCCAGGAAGAGAAATATCCCGGCGCTCTCTATGTGGTTGCGGATCTCAAACCGCTGGCCAAGACCTACGGCGAGATGGAAGCGAACAGGAAGTCTGGCGCGATCCCGACCGATTCCGTGAACGTCGAAAAGGAAGGGCGCAAGATTATTTTCAAGGCCTGGCCCTACGCAAATGTCCTGCACAGCGTATGGGAGTTCCTGCGCCGCCAGGGCGTCGTATGGGCGTACCCCGGGAACCATGGTGACTTCGTACCATCAGGGAAAGGCGTGGATCAGGATATTCTGCCCCTGAAGTACAGTCCGTCGGCCAAAAGGCGTTATGCGAACTTCGCAATAATGGACAGCGGTTTGTATCCGTATACGGACGCCTTCCTGTATTTCGCGCGCAACGGCTACGGCGTCTCGTGGGGCGAGCTCCAGCAGTTCTGGAACCTGCACAAGGAAACTCCGCCTGATCCTTCCGCGGCGACAAGGAAAAAGGATGAGGTCAAACCAGAGTTCACAGAAGGATTCGACGGCTATCCGCACAACTTCGCAAACGTGATTCCGGACCGGATATTGGAACAGCATCCAGATTGGTGCGGGATGAACGCCGACGGCAAGCGGCTTCCGCCAAACAAGGGCGGCCCCAGCACTTTCTGCATGACCAGTCCAGGCGCGATCCAGTTCGTCTCCGACAAGATTCTTGACTGGGTGGGGCCGAATACCGAATACCGCGCGAGGTTCAACCTTCTGCCGATGGACGGCTGCAGGTACTGCCAGTGTCCCGATTGCAAGACGATGTATGAGCCGCATGAGCCGACGACAATCCCATGGGTTCCCGGAATGCCGTACATGGTCTCCGACGCATACTACTATTTTGTTTCCGAAGTTGCCAAGCTGGTCGCCCCCAAGGCGCCCAATGTGCAGATTTTCGCCCTCGCCTACGCCGATGTCCTGGCGCCGCCGCGCAAGATCGACAGGCTGCCCGACAACGTCCTCGTCGAAGTCTGCCAATATGGTTCGCGCAACCTTCCGATGTCAAGCCCTGCCAACGAAGGGATGCGCCAATATATGGAGGCATGGGCGAAAAAATGCAAAAAACTGGAGGACTATGAATACCAGCTCATTGAAGGCGAATGGATGGAGCTGCCGATGCCCCTGCCTTCCGTGGCGGCGATATGCGACCGCTCGAAACTGCTTCACAAGCTCGGCGCATGGAACGGCGGCTCGCAGAGCGGAACCCACTGCCTGCCGCACAACCCCTGGAACCATTACGCCTTTGCCAGAATGCTCTGGAACGTGGATCAGACGTCAGACCAGATACTGAATGAATTTTTCCCGGCATATTACCAGGAGGCTGCGGTCCCGATGCTCGAATACTACAGGACATTTGAAAAGCATGTCCTCTCCAACAACATTGATTTCCAGACCTTCGGCTACGACCAGGGGCCGAACCCCGACGCCTTCCCGCCGGAAATAGTCGCCTCCATGCAGAAGGCGCTCGACGAGGCGAAGAAGGCCGCAAAGTCGTGGTTCGTCAAGCAGCGCGTCGAGCAGGCGCAGAAGGATCTCGACTGGTCAATCCCTGCATCAATGCGGCGCAGCCCAGACAAAGCGCTCGCGCTGAAATACGGGAAGAAGGAATACGCATGCACTCGCGCGAATAGCGCAATCACCATCGACGGCAGGCTTGACGAGGACGCCTGGAAGAGCGCACCCGTCTCGGCAGGCTTCATAAAGCCGAAGACTCACGAACCCGTCCCCGACGAGATACAGAGCGAATTCCGCATGCTCAGGGACGAAGATAATCTTTTTATCGCGGTCAAATGCCGTAACCCGAAGATAAGCGAGCTGAAGGAGACCGACGCCATCTGGGGCGGCAGCACAGACAGCGTCGAACTCTTCCTTGTTCCGCAGAAATCTTATACCGCCGCATACTACCAGACCGCCGTGTCGGCGTTCAACAGGACCATGCCTCCCACGCGCTTCAACCACGATCAGTTCCACAAGGACACACAATGGAAGGGCGGTGAAATAAAGTCGGCGACAACGCGCGAAAACGGGTTCTGGACATGCGAAATCGCAATACCGTTCAAGATGCTGGCTGAAGGAGCCCCGAAGAACGGCGACTGGTGGCGCTTCAACATCGCCAGGAACTGCCCGACCGCAGCCAGCTCCTGGTCGCCTTTGCAGTTCGGCGCCTGGGCGTTATACCGCGACTTCAATTTCGTGACGTTCGCCGAGCTGAGGTGAGAAGTAAGTCTTCATCCGCATGCCGCCGTAATCGAACCAATCAAGCACATGAGACAGGAGACTGACATGGAACAAAAGCCTTCCGGCAAAAATATTTCCGGTGGCGGGAATATTTTTACACTTATAGAACTGCTGGTAGTCATCGCCATCATCGCCATCCTGGCGGCAATGCTTCTTCCGGCCTTGAAGAAGGCGAGGGATACGGCGAAGGGCGCGATATGCACTAACAACCTGAAGCAGACGAGCCTGGGAGTCCAGACATACTCTCACGACTACGGCGATTTTTTCCCGACGTTCCAGGTTCCGGCGGCAGACGGGATATGGGACTGGCCATGTGAAATAGCCCCTTATCTGGGACTTCCCGACCAGCGAAACCTGGACTGGTGGAACCGCCGATGGTACACCTCGCCCTTCTGCTGCCCAGCCCAGACGATAACCGCGGACGTCTGGGCCAATCCTGTCCAGGGCGTAGCCTACGGGGCAAGCTACTTCATGCATATTGGCATCAAAGTCGGAGGATGGTCTCCGAACAATGCCTGCCTGAGACTTTGGAAGCGGCCCGACATCAAAGTCATGTTCGCCGACTGCGCCAGCTACAACCTTCTGTATCAGAGCGGTTCAGGATTCGGATGGCAGTCGCAGATGAATTTCAGGCACAATCTCTCCGCAAACATCGTGTTCGTCGACGGGCATGTCGCACCCGGGAAATATGGGACCGTCCCAAGGGCCTACGAGGTGACCGGATGGCAGCTATGGTGGCAGCGCGACACAGTCCCGTGATCTTATTGCACGGTGGAATGGACGGATGCGTATAGTGTTTTCTTTGACGAAATGGGATAGCTTTTTCCATCCTGCCGAGACCTGAACTCTGACACCTGAACACCGCCAATTGCAGACTTCTGCAATTGGCTATCAAGATTACGGAGACATTCACATGCCAGAACCACTCACCGCCGTCCGCCGGTTCCAGGCAGCAATCCTGCTGGCCCTCTTTTCCGCTCTGACATCAGGAATGGACGTTTCCGCAGCATGTTCGAAGTCCGTCGAGGACGTCGACGGCGACGGCTTGAAGGAGATCGTCGTCGAGAACGAGCTTGTCAAGCTTGTCTTCAAGCCGGAGAAGGGAGGGGAATGCGTCGGCGTCTCTAGCAAGGACGGCAGGCTTCCTGCAAAGATGTTCAAGTACGGCCTCTTCGCTGTATGCGACTGGCGCAGGAACTGGGGCGACGGGCAGGTCTTCTCGCAGACCCCTTTCACGTTCGAGTTCGAGAAGGAAGGCCCGGAGGAGGTCGTCCTGCACCAGTACCGCCAGGGCGAGAACGACTACCGCTACATTTCCGTGCACAGCAGGATGAGCTTGAAGAGCGGACAGAGCTCGTTCACATGCGCCTTCAGCGTGCAGAACGCCAGCGAGGCCATGGGCAAGGCGACGATCCGCCTCTGGCTCCACAACTGGATGACGCCCGCGGAAGGCGACGCGACGTGCTATCTCGCCGACGAACCCGGAATCCGTCAGATGAGCTTCACCGCGGGCAAGGGGACAGGTGGTCCGCTCAGCCTCTCCGCCCCGAAGACTCCGCAGGGCTGGATGGCCGTCAAGAAGGGGGGCGGCGACGAACCGGCGCCGGGGGTCGCGCTTTCGATGGACTGGCGATATCTCCAATGGATGTATTTCTGGTTCAGCAACACCGACATCACTCCCGAATGGCGCTACGTGCCTATACCTCTCGACGCAGGCAAGGCCTTCCAGACGAAGGTCGAGGTCATGCCTTTCCCGGACCTCCCCCAGGTCACGCACGCCCAGGAAGGCATTGTCTACTCGTCCGGCATCGGCCAGAACGTCCAGGAGCCGGGCAAGCGGACCATGCGGCTCTCCTTCGGATCGAAGCGTTCGGTCAAGATCAGCCTGAGCATGCGCCCTGTAAAAATTCCCGACGATCCTCCGTATGAATTCCAGGAGCTCAAGTCGGCATCCCTTGACGGCGAAGCATGGAAGACCGCCGAACTTGAATATGCCATACCCGACTCAGCGCCAGGCACTTACGTATTGAAAGCCGTCGCATCCGAGAATGGCAGGGCTGTGGCCGACTTCGGGCAGTCCTTCGACCTGAAGAGGAAGGCGGAGACGCTCTCTTATGTCTACAGGCCCTCCATGGAGAAGGCACCGGAGGCGAGCATCGTCGTCAAGACATACTGGCCGTGGTCGCCTTCGCGGACGGTGGAGACTCCGCACTTCGACTGGTATGACCCATGCGCCATGGGAAAACCGAATGTCCTATGGCTCGGCAATTACACCTCCTGGAGCACCGTCAACACCACGTCCCGCGCCATCATCGAACTCGCGCAGCGCCTCGACATGGAATTCACGGCGCCGGCGCTGACGCCCGGCGGGCATTCGGCCGTCACGCCGCCGCTTAACTCCACGTCGGGATTCGCCGACAACAAGGAATACCTGAGCCGTCTGGGCGAATATGTTACCGATAAAAGCCATTACGACACCATCCTGATAGAGATCGGGACAGGACAGGGCGGAAACAAGGATCAGCGCGCCGCGCTCTGGAAGGAAATACCCGCCGGCGCCAAGAAGCGCATGGCCGACATGGTCGAGGCGGGATGCGGCCTCATATGCATGGCCGAACCCACACCGGAGTATGGCGCGCTATATGAAATTTATGAGAAGCTCAAGGGGCAGGCGCAAACGCCGGAGAATTCCATGCCTGTGCCGCCGCCCGATGTCCTGCCGGAAAAGGAGATCAAGCGCCTAGTCGCCGGCAAGCAGCTCGTCTACGGGCAGTTCGGCAAGGGGCGCGTCCTCTTCAGGCTTTCCGACTGGACGCTCGTCCCCGCCGACGACAACGAGGCGCACTACAAGGCGCTGGCCGAGCTGGTGCTATGGGCTTCCGGGAAGGATTCGCCGCTGCAGGCCGCGTCTCTCGCGCTGCTGGATCCGAAGCCCGACATGGAGAAATGGGAGGAGCAGGAACTTCTATTGAGCTGCAAGAGCACATCGGACATTACAGGTCTCACTGCCGAAACAAACTGGTTCGCGGAAAAGCCCGTCCCGGACTTCCTGAAGTACGACGAGAAGGGCAAGCTCCTCTGGTATTTACCTGAATGGGAGCAGCTTGGAACTGTCAAGACCGATTGCCACGTGAAGGCCGGCGAGCAGCAGCTCGCCCTGCCCTGCGGGCCGGCGCGGGCTGGAATGAACGAGGCCAGGGTCCGCCTGCTCAAGGACGGCAAAGTGCTTAGGAGTCTCCAGATCGACTACACCGTTGCGCCTTCGGTCGCCGTAAAGGAAGTTAGGCTCGACAAGAACGTCCTCGTTCCTGAGGAAAAGGTTCTAGGGAAAGCGCTCCTGGAAAACAACGGCAAGGAGGTTCACAAGATACGCTGCGTGATCACGGCCGCCGACATCTACGGCCGCGAATTCCACCGACAGGAGTCGGAACATGCGCTTGAACCGTCCGCAAAGGCGGAAATCCCATTCTCGTTCGGCAGCGGGATCCCGGTCGGCGTTCTGCACAGGGTCCGGGCAGACCTATTCGAAGAGGACGCCAGCATAGCTTCGGCCGCGGCAGAATATACGGTGCCTTCCGTGACGAACCGCTTCGACGACTACATCGCGTTCAGCTGGGGGCGTTCCGACAAGATGACCATCCTCCAGATGATGAGCCTGGGCTTCGATTCATACTACTATGCCTACTGCCGCAACCCAAGCTCCTGGATGATGCGCAGGCTCAGCCACAGGGCGCTGGACTACGGATTCCGCCTCCTTCCCTGCCAGGTCGGCTCCGACCTCGGCTTCGACTGGCAGAGCGGCGACCGTCTTGTCCGCAAGGTCTCCTTCAGCGATCCTGCATACCTTGAAAAGGAGAAGAGGGAGCTCTCGGCTCTCGCCGCAGTCGCCGCCGACTACGGCGCATACGCATTCAACCTCGCGGACGAGCCCAGCCTCGGCGCCTGGGAGACGCACAACCAGTTCGACTGGTCGGTGTGGAGCCTCGACAACTTCCGGAAGAAATGGCTGCCCGGGGTCTATGGCTCGATCGACAAGCTTAACGCCGAATGGGAGACCGCCTACAAGAGCTTCGACGAGGTCGAACCAGCCGTCGAAAAGGAGGTCAAGGACAAGGCGAACCTCGCCCCCTGGCAGGACTTCCGCGCGCACATGAACCACGAGGTCGCCAATGCGTATCGCGTTTTCCACTCGGCGCTTACTTCCGCCGACAAGGGCGTATTCGTAGGCCCCTGCGGCGTCAACGACGGCCATCCCTATTCCGGATTCGACTGGTGGGAGATGGCAGGAATCTGCGACAACGTAAACACATACACCAACTGCGCCATGCTGCGGAGCATGACCCCCCGCGGCAAGTTCAGCAGATACGAGGGCTACAACTGGCCGTATCTCGTCCTCGTCGACAACGCCTGGAAGGGATTTTTCGAGGGCCACCAGGGATACTCATACTGGACAAGCGGGCTCTTCATACACCCGGACTACACCATCGCCGAGGAGCACGCTAAGCCGGTGCGGGAAATCCTCTCCACCTTCAAGAACGGAGTCGGCAAGCTGTGGATGGAGACGGAACGCATGGACGGCGGAATAAAGTTCCACTACTCCCAGCCGTCGATCCATACGTGCTGGATGATGAAATACTGGCAGAAGGCCGTTAACGACGGGCTGCAGCTCTACCGCCAGAACCGCTGGGGGATGGAGATGGCCTGCTACGACGCATCACTGGACCTCGGATACATGGCCTACGGCCAGATCGAGCGCGGCGACCTCGAAAAGGAGAAGCCGGCCCTGCTCGTCCTTCCGCTTTCCATATCATTGTCGGCCAAGGAGATAGAATGCATCAGGAACTTTGTCGAGGACGGCGGCGCCGTACTCGCCGACGTCTGCTGCGGCCTCCGCGACAACCACGGCAGGCCGTATGCGCAACCTCCGCTCGACGAGCTTTTCGGGATAAAAAGGGACGCGGAACACAAGAACACCCTCGACCTGGTCGAAGGCTTCATCCCCGGCAAGCATGGGAATGTCAACGCCTATGTTGAGAAGGGTATTGTCCCTGTTGCGGGGAAGCCTTATGCAAGACTCATCACAAAGGACTCCCCGGACGGCCTGCCGTTGGCAATCGTAAACACCGTCGGCAGGGGGAGGACAATCTATCTTGGATTCCTCGGCCAATATTTCTCAGGGCGGCAGCAGAAGCCGCAGCTTACGGCCCTCTACCGCGAACTGCTGGATAATGTCGTCGGCCTCAAGGGCAAATACAGGGTCGTCGGCGACCAGGGCAGGACTCCGGGCCGCACGCTCGTTCACTCCTGGGGCGACGCCGACTACTTCGGCTTCTACCAGGACCTCGGCTACGCGGTGGATCCGGCTAAGGAGCTGAACGACGCAAGCCAGGCCGATGTCGACGCCGGCACGCAGGATCTGGCCATGCTGCTTCCGAAACAGTCGCATGTCTATGACGTATCGGCGGGGAAATATCTGGGCTACGCCGACTGCTTCAAGTTCCGCGGCGTCCCCGGCCGCGGACGGCTTTACGCCAGCCTGCCTTATCATGCGACCGGCATCAGGATCGAAACGCCCGGCAAGCTCAGGCCGGGCGAGGTCTTCACCCTCAAGGCGGACCTTCAAAAGGAGGGCACCGGAAAGGCGATGCATGCCTATCATCTGCGCGTCTTCGACCCCAAAGGCCAGGAACTCACGCACTACAGGAAAAACTACAAGGCGGAAAACGGGCTCCTGACGACGAAGTTGCAGCTCCCGCTCAACTCCGTAAAGGGCGCGCATAAGATCAGTCTGCGCGAAATCGCCACCGGTCTGGCAGCAGAAGCGATATTGGAGCTTGAATAAGGAGCGGAATCCATATGTACGCAGCAACATTAATTTCACGCGTCTTCGCAGCTTCTGTTATCTTCGCGGGAACCATCTTGTCGCAGGCTGCGGACGCAGGGCAACTCAAGGCGGACGGCTGGTCATTCAAAGACAGCGGAGGCAATCCACTCGAAGGCCTTGCGGACGGAAAGCTTGAAAGTTTTTGCGTGCTGAAGCCGGACGAGCTTGAGGAGAGCTTGTCCCTGACCATCGACATGCAGAAGCCCTTTATGATCCACCGAGTCTACTGGTGCGGCAATCAGAATTTTGCGGGCCAGGACGCGCCGCCTAAAAAACGCGCGGACGAGAATTCCGGTTCAATAACGTTGTTCGCCGGGGACAACCATTCATCGATGAAAAAGATCGGATCGTTGCCAGTTCTTCCGGCGGAAACAAAGCCACCGGCAGGCATGAGCGGAGGTCCGGAGCATTCAATCCCTGAGTCTTTCAATTCCGAGGGCGACTGGCGCTTCCAGGATGTCCTCTGCCGCTATCTCCGGATCGAAGCTGAAAAGCCGCCCGCGGATTTCGCATGGACACTCGGCGAACTGGAGGTCTACGGATTCGAAGCGGCTGCAGCGGAGCTGCAAGAGGACGCAATAGTACTTCCCGCCAATCCCCCTGCCCCGCTGTCTTTCGCGGCGTCCGAGCTGAGCTACTATCTTGGCGAGCTTACCGGCAGGCCGCATCCTATCATCCCCCCCGAGGCGGCGAAGGAATATTCCGGAGCTCTTTACAAAATAATGGACATGAAGGAGCTTGCTCCAACATACGAAGAGATGAACGAGAACATCAAGAGCGGCAAGCTGCCCTCCGAAACAGTCAACATCGAATTGGATGGCCGTGAAGTAATCTTCCGCGCCTGGCCGTACCGGAACGTCATCCTGAGCGCATGGGAATTTCTAGAAAGGCAGGGTGTACGCTGGGCGTACCCCGATCCGCACGGCGATCTCGTCCCGCCCCGGGAAAAGATAGATGTCGGCTTCCTGCCCCTGAGATACACTCCGTCGGCCGACAGGATTTATGCTAACTTCGCCGTCTCCGATTTCCTGTACGGGAAGCCGTGGGACGGATATCCATACACGCAGGCCTACCTTTACTTCTGGCGGAACCGGTGGAACGGCTCCTGGAACGGATTCCCATGCTTCGGCGGGACGGAAGTCCCCAAGCCCAAGGAGGATAAGACGTCGTTGAAGGACGAATACAAGGAAGGCTTCGACGGCTATCCGCACAACTTCGCGTCGGTGGTTCCGCCGCGGATACTGGAGAAGCATCCGGACTGGATGGGCCTCATAAGGGACGAACGGTTCGGGAAGGAGAACGCTGGGAAGCGGATTCCCCAGCTCTCCCCCTGCTACACGGACGAAGGGATGATCCAGTTCGTCGCGGACAAGGCGGCGGCCTGGGCGGCGCTTACGCCGGGCGTGCCGCGCAGGATAAATCTTCTTCCGATGGACGCCACCGTGCACTGCGAATGCGAGAAGTGCCTTGCGCTCAACCAGCCGCTCATGAAACCTGACATCCCTTACAGCGTCCATCCGACATACTACAGCTCCGACGCCTACTTCCATTTCGTCTGCGAGGTCGCCAAGCGTGTCGCCAAGACCTCGCCGGAAGTCACAATCGGCGCGCTCGCCTATGCCAACGTCTTCGTCCCTCCAAGGAAGATTGACAAATTTCCGGAAAATGTGCTGGTCGAGGTCTGCATGTATGGTGCGATGAATCTCCCCGTCGAGGCGCCGCCGAACACCTTGTCGAAAAAATATCTCGAGGAATGGGGAAGGAAATGCGGCAGTCTGGAGAACTACGACTATGTCCTGCTCAACGAGAACTCGAAGACCTGGCCGATGCCGGTTCCGCTCGTTTCCGCGATCGTGGACTGGGCGAAGTTGCAGAGGAAGATCAACGCTCTCGCCAGCGGCACTCAGGGCTCTCCGGAGATGATCCGGTTCTGCCCCTGGAACTTCCATGCATATCCGAGGATACGCTGGAACATCGACCCAAGCCCCGGCGAAGACGCCGCGGCCGCGATACTCACGGACTTCTTCAGCTCATGCTACCGCGAGTCCGGCGACGCGATGCTTGCATACTACAAGGCCGCCGAAGACTATCATACGCGTAAGAACATCAACCTACATGTCGGCGGCTACCAGTACAACCTCCCGGTCGGCGCATTCCCGTATGAGCTTCTCGTCGAAATGTCCGGACATCTCAAGAAGGCGGAGTCCACGGCGAAAGCCTGGACCGTGAAAAAACGACTTGTCCCGATCCGCGAAGGCTTCAACTGGCTCCTTTCTTCAACAGGCCTCAAGCCTGAAGATATTGGCGGCACGGCTAGGTTTCCGGCAATGGCGCCAGGACGCCCTCCGTTCAAGGTGACGATGCAGAACGCCGACATCCTCCCCTGCCCAAGGGACGGCGACTGCTACCTAATGCAGTCCCGCAGAGTCGGGCACATCGTCCGCTTCGAAAAGGCCGGCGAATATCTCATTTCTTTCAAGGCCGACGGATTCGACCGCAAGGACGCCAAACGCGAACTCGTCGCATATGTCGGAAGTGAAAAGTTCGGATTCGTCGACGCGCCGGACGGAGACAACGAATATTCCATCAAGATCAACGCGCCGGAAGGAGTGTGGGAAGTCGGCATCATGTCCCCCCAGCACGCCGGCCCTCTCTACGTCAAGGGATTCACCATCTCCCCCTCGACCGCGGGAAGCCAATAGGACGGAGTAACCCCTCAGTCTTTCCCCGACAGCAATCGGTATCGGGGTTGGAATCGCTATCGGAATCGAATATATGCGCTGGAAATTGATACCGATTCCGATACCGGCAGCGCCCCCGAATGCAAGACTGAGCCATCACAAGAGGGAAATATTCTCGGTGAAATTCCCCCGAAAGCCCCTTGACTGTCCGCGGGTGGCGCTGTAAAATATCTGTAACCTACTGTAACCTAATATATCTTTTATGGCGAAAAGCGGGAACAGCCACGCGTATCTCATTGCGAAGAGGAGGATCCTGGACCTGCTTGTCCGGAAGGACTGCAGACCTGGAGATCTGCTCCCCTCAATCAACTGTCTTACAAAATCTCTCAAGACCGGCAGGAAGTCAGTCCAGCGGGCGCTAGGCCTGCTGGAGAAGGAAGGTGTCCTGGAAACCGTCCACGGCAGCGGATCATACCTCAAGCAGCTCCCTTCTTCCGCACCCGGACACGGAAAGCCGCCAGGAAAGCCCTCGATATTTGCCGACGGCGCGATCACCATAGGCACCGCATCAGGCAAAACAACCATAAAAATCGCCCTTGCCCAGGCTGAAATTGAATATTTCGGCGGCACATGGAGAAAAATCTTCCAGGAATACCAGAGGGAAAACGACGGGATCGAGATAGAGGCAGTTGAAATTGTCGACGGCGACGACCTGGACGGCAAGATCCGCGGCGGAGAGGCGGACATCTTCCAAATATCGCTGAACCTACTTCCGCCATATGCCGACTCAGGCTACATCTTCAATCCGGCGGCGGCGGGGAAAATCGAAATTTCGGCGGATGATTTTTTCAAGCCCCTTTTCGACACTTCATACTACAAGGGAACCCTCTGGGGCATGCCGCTTGCCGCAAACACCACCTGCCTCTACTTCAACCGGCGCTACAAGCAATATTACGGCCGCATATTCCCTGTGGAAGGATTCTGGGACTACCTTGGCAAGCTCGAAAGGCTGGCTGACGGCACGGGAGGGCTTCCCTTGAGCTCGTCGGCCAAGTCCTTTATCCTTAACGACTATATTCTCCCGGATATCTTCCTGCACTGCGCATCGAATTCCTGCTGCAAGGATTTCGCATCTGGCGATATATACGGGCTTCCCGATTATTTCAGATTCATCGAAAGATTTGAAAGGTATTATAAGAACAGGAAGATATTCTTCCCGCCCCAATACGATGCTTCAGGCATCTTGCGCATCTTCTCCGGCGGCAGCTCCGTCATGGCGCTGGCGACAAGTGCCTGGATACCTGCATATCGCAAGTCGCAGTTCAACTTCTGGAGCATCGCCCCCCTGCCTGTCGAGAAGACCGGATTCCCAAAGCTGTACGGGGTTTTAAACGTCATGTCCTCCATGACATATCATCCGTCCGAATGCCTGGATCTGCTCAATTTCCTGGGGCGCATCGAAGTGCAGAGATATTTCGCCCTTAAAGGAAGGTTGGTGGCCAACAGGGAAGCCTGCAGGAGCCTAAGGATTGAACACCTTGACGATTCTTCCATAGCCAACCTTATCGCTCCCTTCGAAACCGGCAGGATAATGGTCAAGAAAAATCTCTACGACAGCGACTTTGACAGCAAGGTGCTTTATCCGGAAATGATAAAATGGCATTCCGGCGCCCTTACCGCCGAGGAGTTCTTCATGACCGTCAAGAGGAAGCTGAAGCTCTTCCATGATGCGCAGGAGAGGCGCCTCAGTTTTTCGGCAGATCGCAGGAGGATATCGATACCGGCATAGGCTTTAGACGAACTAACCTGGGGGGGACGATGAAAACTCATCCGGACAATAATGGTTTTCCAGGCAGGGAAACAGCTGTGACCGTGATTGCCGGATCTTTTGCCGCGAGTATCTGCTTTACGCTTATAGAGCTGCTGGTCGTTATCGCGATAATCGCGATACTCGCCTCGATGCTCCTGCCGGCGCTGAAGAACGCGAGGGCGATGTCCAGGGGCGCCGTCTGCATCAACAACCTGAAGCAGATATACAACGGTGTAACGGTATATTCGCATGACTTCAGCGATTATTTCCCGACGTATCCTCGGTGGGGTCAGGGAGAATGCACCAATGCAGAGGACTGCGAATTCTGGTTCTGGCCCTGCGACATCGGGGAATATCTCGGCAAGTCCAGCCAACGGAACGTCTCCTGGTGGAACCGTAATTGGAAAGGCTCCGTTTTCGACTGTCCGGAACCGCTGAATCCTCCGCTCCCGGGCGACGACTCCTTCCATCCCCCTGACCTGCCCAACCAATATGGGGTCGGATACGGCGCGAACTATGAGGTTTATTATGCGGTCCACAACGGGTATGCATTCAGCTACGCCATGCTGCGCAAGTGGAAGGCTCCGTCCAGGAAAGTCCTCCTTGCCGACTGCGCCAGCATGAATCTGCTCTACCAGGTCCCCGGTTCCGGATACAGGCCTTACTCATACCTCTATTTCAGGCACCTCAAGTCCGCCAACCTGATGTTTTTCGACGGACATATAGGGTCGGGAAAGTTCGGGGAAGTCCCACAATGGTACGTCGGCAATTATGAAATCTGGTGGAGGCGCGACAAGGAGTGACACCCCGGTCAGCATGCGAATTCGTCGCGGATAAATATGTCCGTCGTAGCTTTAAGCGTTTATAATTTCTAGGTTTTTACCTGCGGGAAAAACCTTATGATCTTCATTATTGTTTCGAATTTAGATATTCGGATTTCGGATTTGGGTTGCAGGCGAAGCCCGGCTTAAGAAAAGAGGATGCCTAATGACAATCTCTGCTTATCGCAATGGTCGTTCAAAGCGGGGAACGCTATTCACTCTGCTCGAGCTCCTGGTTGTTATCGCGATCATCTCCATTCTCATGGCAATACTACTCCCGGCACTGAAGACGGCAAAAGACATTTCCAAGAACGCTCTTTGTCAAAGCAATTTAAAGCAGATTTATACCGGTGTTCTAAACTATGCCAATGACAACGTGGACTATTTTCCCACATATCCGAATAAGAACATGATTTCCTGGCCGGTGCTGGACGATATGTGGAGGGGATGGCCATGTGAAATAGGAGAACAATGCGGCATGCCAAGCCAGCGGAACATCCACTGGACTTTGCGCTCATGGAAGAACTGCGTCTTCAACTGCCCCGCCGAACCATATAAGGACAACCTCGACGAAACCATTCCCCAATGGGGAATATGTTATGGAGCAACATACCGAGTCAACTACGGGATCATGAACGGGTATCCATCCGCCTGGGCACTTCTCAGGAGCTGGAAGGTGCCTGAACGCAAAGTGCTTATGGCCGACTGCGGCAGCCTTAATCTGGTATGGTCGTCAGGCTCCGGGTACGGCAAGAAAAGCTGGATGTATTTTCGTCATATCCGTTCCGCCAACATATTGTTTTTTGCAGGTCACATTGTTTCAGGCACCTTGTCTAGCGTTCCTCAGGACACATCCACTCCCGCTACAGACATATGGTGGAATCCGACTGCCACAAAATAACAAAAAGGAGATTGCTATGAACTCTGAGATTAAGCGAGGAAAATGTTCTTTGAATATGCTGTGCGGGTGTTTTGCGCTGTCTCTCGCATTTTCAGCCGAAGCTGGCAAACTGGATCCGGCGGGATGGAATTTTACCGGCGCTAACGCCGCAGATATGAAGAAGGCCCTGGACGACGACCTCGGGACAGCATGGGAGAGCGGCTGCCCGCAGACGAAAGGTGTGTCGCTTACTATAGACCTGGGACAAAGCATGTCCGTCTACCGGGTATATCTGAACTGCGGACGCGAACTGTCCAAGTTCCCGAGATCGCTCAACATCTACGTCGGCGAAACACCCGAATCGCTGCAACCGGTGGCGTCAGAGGTTTCACGGAACAATCCTGACGAGAACAGTTCCGGCGACCTGACTGCGCTGCGGACTGAATCCCTGTTCCGCTTTTCTCCGGCAAAAGGCCGCTATGTGAAGCTGGAGATCGGCCCGAACGGCACCGCGATGCCATGGGCGATCGCCGAGATGGACATCCATGCCGTGGCGCAGGAACCCGGCAAGGGGAAGGAGTTTTCGATCGTGCTCAACGGTAGCTTCCTGAAATCCAAGGACGGCAAGGCCGCGCCTTTCAACCTTATGAAGCTGGCCGCCGAGGAACTCCAGTATTATCTCATGGAGCTCACCGACACCCCTGTGGTGATCGTACCTTCCGAGGACGCGAAGTCCGTAACCGGTGCACGTTTCCACCTGGTGACGCCGCCGCCCGAGACGGTGCCAAGTCCGGAGCCGGATCCGGTCAATCTCGACGACGTCACGATCAAGAAGGTGGCGAAGGATGTCGTCATCTCCGGCCTGACGGCGCGCTCAGTCCTGTATGGCGTCTACGAGTTCCTGGAGGCGCAGGGCGTGCGCTGGCTCTTCGCAGATCCTAACGGCGACTGGGTTCCTGAAAAGAAGGAGCTTGACCTGTCGATGCTCCCGCTCATGTACCGTCCGCCCTTCACCACTCGCGGCCTTATATGGCCCGGCGTGGTGGGGATGTCGGAGGAGGATTTCAATCTCTTCCAGCTCAGGCACCGCTTCAACATGGCCTCCGGAATGGGCGGCAGGGTTCCTCTCGGCACGGTTCCACGCATGAACTGCGGCTTCGGCTGGGCACACACCATGGGCGGGCTCTTCTCCGAAAAGGGAAAGGACGGGAAAAGCCCGGAGGAACAGCATCCCGAATGGTGGCCCGGCCCCTACAGAAAAGGCTGGAGCAAGATCCCATGCGTCTCGAATCCGGAAGTCCTCGAGTTCATTCTAAAGAAGATGGAGGACACAGTAAAGGACAGGATCGACAAGAAACTGCCGCCTCTGCAGGGTTTCAGTGTCCATCCGAACGATTCGCCGTGCTTCTGCGAATGCCCGAACTGCGAGAAGATCTTCGGCAAGCCGCGCAGGATAGATCCCGACGGCGCGGACGACTCGAACGGAACCTACGATTACGCCGACCGCCATTTCTATCTGATCAACGCGCTGGCGGAACGCCTGAAGGAAAAACATCCGGAGCTCTTCCTCAAGACGCTCGCCTACAGCAACCACGAGCTCGCCCCAAAATCATTTGACAAGGTGCCGGACAATGTGCTCGTCGATATCTGCCCCTGGTGGAAGCCGCTCCCCGTCTCCGCGCCACAGAACGCGCCGATCCGCGACAACATAAAGGCATGGGGGCCCAAATGCGGATCCATCGGAATCTGGAGCTATGTGCTCATCTACTCCGACACCACCTTCGGTTATCCGTCCGGAGAAAAGAATCTCGTCGTAACGAACCTCCGGGCGCTGTTGGACCAGAACAAGTTCTACAAGGAGTTCGGCATACGCCAGGTCAGCACGCAGCTATACGGCCCGCAGAAACACTGGCCGTGGGGATTCTACGCCTTCGCCGTTTCGACATGGAGGCCCGACCTCGCACCCGAAACGGTCCAGGAGGACTTCTTCAAGGGCTACTACGGCGAGGCATGGGAGCCGATGCTCGAATGGTATGAGGAAATGGAAAAGGCGGCGCTGGAGAAGAACATCGACACCGAGGCTCCCGACCCGCGCCTTTTCGAAGGCGGCCGGATAGAGAAGCTCCGCTCCTTGATTGCCGAGGCCGGCAAGCTTGCGAAAAGATGGTTCGTCAAGGAACGCATAAGCACGGCCGCAGACGACACCGAATGGACTTACGAAAAATCGCAGTGGAAGACGACGAGCAAGGACCGCCCATATCCCTGCCACCGCGTCAAGGAGGCGCCCGTCATAGATGGGAAAATGGACGACGCATCATGGAAATCCCTGCCCGAGATGAAAGGTTTCCGCATAGCGGCCACCCGCATGGATGCGGCGCATCCGGGCCGTTTCGCATTCAAGCACCTGACCAGCTTCAAGATGGGCTGGGACGATAAATTCCTTTATCTGGCCATGAGATGCATGGAGCCTGATATTGATAAGACCAAGGAGGCCGACGCCAAGCAGAAGGCCTTCGAGTACCGCAATGCGATTGAAATTTTCCACGCCCCCGAAGCGCCGCCGTACTACCGCCAGACGATGATCGACTCCGCAGGCAAGTCCTGGGGGCCGATGAAGATCAGACAGGTCAACTCGCACCAGCCCATAGAGGATCCCGACTTCTCATGCGGAACCGCCTACGAGAACGACGCTTGGACGCTCGAGGCCCGTTTCCCGCTTAAGATGCTCTCGGACACTCAACCCAAGGAATGGACAACATGGCCGGCGAACCTCGTCCATCCGTGCATGTCCGCGGACGACGGGGAGAAGTTCTCGAGCTGGTCGGACCTCCCCCGCTACCAGTTCCATCAATACAACCTCGGTTCATGGAGCATCATCGAATTCAAGGGCGACGCCCCGAAAGACATATCCTTCCTGGAAAAGACGATGAACGCCGAATTCCTGCGGAGCTCGCAGAAATATGACGATCAGAAGAAGCGGCTTGCGGCTTTCAACGAGAAGATCAAGGACAAGCCGAACCTTTCAGATCCCGCGCTCCAGAAGGGCGTCTCGTTCAAGCCCGGTGACCGCAATACGCGCCAGTTCGAACTCGTCTGGAGCGGAGAACCTGTGTCCTTCAACGCCGTCAGAATCAACTGGCAGGACAGAAGGCTCTACAAGAACTGGTACACCCTCGAATACTGGGACGGCAGCCAGTTCAAGCTCGTCGAGGACCGCCGCAACAACGACTCGGAGGTGTCCATTCATGAGTTCGAACCCGTCAAGGCCAGCCGGCTGCGCCTGACGACCTGGGACGAGATGACCGGCTGGCGCGACATGCCGTCAGTAAAGTCCATCGACGTGTTCATGAAATGACATCGCTGCCGTCCTGAAGGATGCCGTTCTATGGATGAGGCCGGCGCGACTTTTCGAGCATGATGCCGATGCCGATGTGCGCCTGGATGGCGGCGACCTGTGCGACCCTTGATGACAATGTCCCGTTCACATCGTTCGCCTCGGTCGTACCGTCCCCTACGATAATCAGCCTGCCGGGCCCCTTGCGCACTTTTATGTCGGACCATTCGCCGACTCCCGCAGTCCCCGACACACATATGAGGGGAGTATCCGGGCGGCACCTCAGGCAAAAGTCGGCGAGCACGGCCTTTGATTCCGCCTTGTCAAAGCACTCGAAGATGACGTCGCATCCGGGCGGAATCAGCCTTTCGCAGTTCCCGGAGTCGAGCCTCTCGTGGAACTTGATCATCCTTATGAGCGGATTTATCCTGAGCAAGTTCTCCTCAAGCGCATCGGTCTTCAGCCTTCCTATCTGGTCGAAGAAATACTGCTGGCGGTTGAGGTTTGAATGTTCCACGACGTCGTAATCTATCACATGCAGCGCGGACACCCCCGCCCTCGCAAGCATGAAGGCGACGTTGGACCCCAGGCCTCCCGCGCCGCAGATCAGTATTTTCATCCTCGACAGCGCTTGCCTCAGACCCGGCGGATTCGATGAAAAGATGCGATCGTAGTCCAGCGAGTTGACGGCGTTCATCTCAGCCTCCTCCGACAAAGCAGAATAGGTCTATGCTGTCGCCGTCCCTGAGGAAGGTCTTGGGGTAGCTGCCAATCCCGACGATCTCGCCGTTCATCGAGGCAAGCACTTTCCCGGGGTCATAACCCGATATGGAAATCAATTCGTGCAGGCTGATTCCTGCCCGGACCACCCTGCCCTCGCCGTTCACATTAAGAGTGATTGTATCTTGAGGTTCCATTTACTCCATTCGCGAAAAGTCGTCTCCGAAACCTGCCGGTATCTACCGATTCCTACCGTGATCTGCCGGCTAAATCCGTAATCTGGCATTCGTAATCAACTGACTAGCGACGGTCGACCAGCGATTATGCTACCTTTATCCGAAAATCGTCCAAGGCTCCTGGATGGCATCCGGTATCCACTATCCGTCATCCGGTTTCCCGCCATTACCAATTCACCCGATTACAGGATCCCAGTCCTTGAAGACCGGCTCGATGCCGATTCCGCGCAGATCTTCCTCGACCTCGGCGACAGGCCTTGAGTCGCAGACCTTGAACTGTCCGAGGCCGGAAGCCGCGCCCTGCCTGTATCCGCCCGGCACCACCGACGACGCCGCGCTCATTATGTTGACGGCATTTTCAGCGACGTTTCTCCTGAAGTCCGCGCTCTCACGGGTGGAGAGCGAGATGTCGCATTCAGGGAAGACAATTCTGAACGCGAGGATCATCTGTTCGAGATTCAGCTCCGTCAGCGGCGCTGGAATCTTGAAGCCTGTGCTTTCATCCCTTATCCTCGGGAAGGAGAACTGCAGGCGGCATTTCCAGTATTTCTTTCTGAGCCAGGCCGCATGCGAGGCCAGAAAATAGGACTCGGTCCGCCAGTCGGAAAGACCGAGCAGCGCGCCGATTCCGATGTTGTAGAATCCTGCGTCTGCGGCGTCCTCGACCGCCCTGAGACGCCTGTCATAATTGTTCTTGGGGCCTGACGGATGCACTGCCGAATACACCTGCCTGTCATAAGTCTCCTGATACAGCGTCAGGCCGTCAACTCCCGCCGAGCGGAGCCTCTTGTATCCGTCCGCCGTCAGAGGGAATATTTCCGCGGCGACATAAGAGAACAGGCCCTTCAGCCTGGATGAGACTTCGGCGAGATAGCAGCCGTCCACGTATTCCGGATCCTCACCGCTCACGATCAAGACTGAATCGATGCCGTAGCTCCTTATGATCTCCGCTTCTGCGAAAACCTCCTTCATGGCCAGCCTTCGCCTGACCTTCGACGCCACGGCCTTCGAATTGGCGCCATAGCCGCAGTATGTGCAGCCGTTGATGCAGAAGTTGGAGACGTAAAGCGGCATGTACAGCTTCATCGTCCTGCCGAAATAAGCAAGCCTCCGCCGCCTCGCCAAAATGCGGATTTCACCTAGCAATTCTTCCGCTGCAGGGGAGACAAGGTTCAGGATGTCGTCGGGGGATGGGGAATCCTTTTCAAGGCTCCTCCTGACCGACTCCCCGGCGGCGGCAGCTATGCGCCTGGCGACCGAATCCTCCATTATGTCGTCTATTGGAAACATGAGAACATGTGCTTGTGGATGGCCATCTAGTTCCTGAATTCTTCGTTCGGCGACGTCGAGCTCGCGCCGGTTCTGCAGCCTGCGCCGCCCGCGTCGAACGCCTTCTCCGCGGCTGACACCGCAAGGGCGAAGGCCTCGGCCATGAGCGCGGGATTTCCCGAGCATGCGACGGCAGTGTTCACAAGAACCGCGTCAGCTCCGAGCTCGATCGCAGCGGCAGCGTGGGACGGCATCCCCAGTCCGGCATCAATGACGACAGGCACGCAAGACTGCTCAACTATTATCCTGAGCATGTCCGCAGTCCTGAGGCCCTGCCCGCTGCCGATCAACGAACCGAGCGGCATGACCGCATGGGCCCCCGCATCCTCCAGCCGTTTGGCGAGCACGGGGTCGGCATTGATGTAAGGAAGAACCGTAAACCCTTTTTTCACAAGCGCTTCAGCCGCCTTGAGCGTCTCCACAGGATCCGGGAGAAGATGGTGGGGATCGGGATGTATCTCCAGCTTAATCCAGCGATAGCCGGCCGCGCCTGCGAATTCCGCAATCCTTTCCGCGCCTTCCGAATCACGCGCACCGCTGGTGTTGATCATCACCAGCACATCCTTGCCGATCTGCGAGAGGATTGAGTCCTCCTTGTCGCCGGGCCTTACCCGCCTCAGCGCCACAGTCACAAGCTCCGTGCCCGACGCCTCGATCGCGGACGCCATGGCTTCGGAAGAGGGATATTTCCCGGTCCCCAGGAAAAGCCTGCTGCGGAACTTCCTGCCGCCTATGACCAACGGACTCATGCAAGGGCGTCCTCGTAGAGCCATGTGGAAAGATACCTCTCGCCGGTGTCGCAGATCACCGTGACGATGATCTTCCCCTTGTTCCCGGGCCTGGCGGCGACCTGGAGCGCGGCCCATACGTTGGCGCCCGAGGAGATTCCGGACAGTATCCCCTCCTCCTTGGCAAGGCGCCTGGATATCTCGCCGGCGTCCTCATGGCGGACCTTGATTATCTCGTCGATCAGATCCTTCCTAAATACGTCGGGGACGAAGCCCGCGCCGATCCCCTGTATCTTGTGAGGCGACGCCCTGCCTCCAGAGAGGACCGGAGAGTCGAGCGGCTCGACCGCTACCGCCTTGAAGCCGGGCTTCTTCGCCTTCAGCACATCGGATACTCCGGTGATTGTCCCGCCTGTCCCCACTCCGGCGACGAATATGTCGACCTTGCCGTCCGTGTCCTTCCAGATTTCCTGCGCCGTCGTCTTCCTGTGGACTTCGGGGTTCGCAGGATTCTTGAACTGCTGGGGCATGAATGCGCCGGGAGTGCTCCTGAGTATTTCTTCCGCCTTCTGGACCGCGCCGGTCATCCCCTTGTCGCCGGGGGTCAGCACAAGCTCGGCGCCAAGGATCTTGAGCAGCTTCCTGCGCTCCACGCTCATCGTCTCCGGCATTGTCAGTATCAGCTTGTAGCCTCGCGTGGCGGAGACGAAAGCAAGCGCGATTCCCGTGTTCCCGCTGGTCGGCTCGACGATTGTCGCGCCGGGCTTCAGCGCTCCGGACCTCTCTGCGGCGTCCACCATCGCCACCCCGATACGGTCCTTCACGCTCCACAACGGGTTCATGGACTCCAGCTTCACGAACACCTTGCCGGGAAGCCCTTTCGCAAGCTTGTTCAGCCTGACCAGGGGCGTGTTGCCGACGGCCTTGGTGATGTCGTCCAATACCTTCATGATAAATTCCTCCTGTTCGGTTGAGCCGACTTCAAGCGGCTCATATCTCATATATGACCGGGGAGCTCCCCCTCCGCTTGTGAATGTCCACAAGGTCCTCCAGGCTTATTGACTGGAGCGTCTCCTCGATCTTGTCGTCCAGCGTCCTCCAAATCTCGCGCGTCACACAGCCGGAGAACCTCCTGCATTTCTTCGAATCCCGCACGCAAGCCGAGACGGAGATCTCGCCGTCCAAGGCGACGACGATGTCCTTGACGGATATTTTGGCCGGCGGCCTGGCAAGCGCATAGCCACCCTTGGCACCCCTTGCCGATGTCAGAAGACCTTGCGCACGGAGGGGAATGACAATTAGGCTGAGATACTTTTCAGACAGATACTCCTTCTTCGCTATGTCCTTCAGGAGGATGAATCCCTTCCCGTAGTCAAGCGCAAGCTGGAACATCAGCCGCGTCCCGTAACGGGCCCTAGTGGAAATCTTCATCTGTTCTCCCCGTGGCGACCGCTCCGCGTCGGCTGTTCGCCGTCATCGCCGTTCACAATTGCGGCATTATCCATAATATCACGATACCTTTCGATGCCTGCCGATAGCTGCCGGATTCTACCGCATTTCTTTCGAGATCGGTGATCTGAAATCAGTAATCCGTCCATTCACCATCTACCCCGCCGCCTTTTTGAGCGCCTGGTCAATGTCCGCCTTTATGTCCTCGATGTGCTCGAGGCCTATCGAGAGACGGATGTAGTCCGCCGTGACGCCTGTCGCCTCCTGCTGCTTCTTCGTGAGCTGCTGGTGGGTAGTGGAGGCCGGATGTATGACCAGCGACTTGGCGTCACCTATGTTGGCCAGGTGGGAAAGGAGCTGCACAGAGTTGATGAACTTCTTCCCGGCCTCGAGACCGCCCTTGATTCCGAATCCGACGATGCCGCCGAATCCTTTCTTCAGATATTTCGCGGCGACCTTGTAGTTCGGCCCGCCCTTGAGCCCTGGATAGTTCACCCAGCTGACCAGCGGATGCGACTTCAGCCATTCGGCCACGGCCAATGCGTTTTCGGAATGCCTCTGCTGCCGCAGCCCCAGCGTCTCGAGCCCCTGAATGAAGAGCCAGGAGTTGAACGGGCTCAGCGCGGCACCCATGTCGCGGAGCAATGTCAGGCGGATCTTCAGGATGAAGGCCACGTTGCCCATGCCGGGTACGTTGCCGAGGGCCTCCCAGTACTTGATCCCGTGGTAGCTGGGATCCGGCTCAGTGAACTCAGGGAACTTCCCGTTGTCCCAGCTGAACTTGCCCGAGTCGACGATGACGCCGCCGAGCGACGTGCCGTGCCCGCCGATATATTTTGTCGCGGAGCTTGCGATGATGTCCGCCCCATGGTCGAACGGCCGGACAAGCCCGATTCCGACCGTGTTGTCCACAATCAGCGGAATCCCCGCATCGTGCGCTGTCTTCGCAAGAGCTTCGAAGTCAGGCACGTCCAGCTTGGGATTTCCAATGGTCTCCGCATAGATAGCCCTTGTCCTCGGGGTGATAGCCTTCTTGAAGGCATCAAGATCCTGGGAGTCGACGAAGACGAACTTGCGCCCCAGCTTCGCCATGGTGTTGTTGAACAGCTGATATGTGCCGCCGTAGAGGTTGTTGGCGGCCACCACCTCGTCGCCCAGCCTGGTTATTGCGAGGACCGCATACGTGATCGCCGCCTGGCCGGAGGCGACCGCCAGAGCCCCAGTGCCCCCCTCGATCTCGGCGATACGCTTCTCGAAGACGTCCGTGGTCGGATTCATCAGCCGCGTATAGATGTTCCCGAACTCCTTTAGCGCAAACAGGTTGGCAGCATGCTCCGTGCTCTTGAACACGTACGACGTGGTCTGGTAGAGCGGCACGGCCCGCGCACCTGTCGTCGGATCCGGAACCTGCCCGGCGTGCAGGGCAGCCGTCTCAAGGAATTGTTTTCCCATGTCCATCTTCCCCCTTAAGGCATTGTTGTTGAATGCATATATCACTATGTTATCTATTGCAATAATAGTATTGTCATTGCCGTTTTCAAGCCCTTCACCAATTTATCAACGTTTTTTTCTGGCCGGGGCAGGCGATTACTGCTGCCGGAAGCATCCGCCCATAGCCTTCCTCGCGGCAGAGGTGAATTTTCCAATGTCTGAGTTCTTATGCGCGGTCGAGACGAATGCGGTCTCGAACTGCGACGGAGGCAGGAAGAAGCCATCCTCCAAGAGGGCCTTGAAGAAGATGTTGAACTTCCCGACGTCGGCCAGCTGGGCGTCCTCCAGGCTTTGAGGTTCATCCTTGTTGAAGAATACTGTGAACATCGAACCGATAGTGCTACAGCATGCCGGGACGCCATGCTGCGCCGCGGCGGCATCAATTCCCTTTTTAATTGCGAGCGTCTCTTTTCCGAGCCTGGCGTAGGGGGCAACCACCTTGAGGATTTCCAGCGTCGCATTGCCTGCGGCAATGGCGACGGGATTGCCGCTGAGAGTTCCCGCCTGGTAGACCTTGCCGACCGGCGCGAGAAGATCCATCAGCGCGGCCTTCCCGCCGACGGCGCCTACAGGCATTCCACCGCCGATGATCTTTCCGAGGCAGGTGAGATCCGGCCTTATTCCGCATATATTCTGGTATCCGCCGAATGTCAGCCGGAAGCCAGTGATGACCTCGTCGAAAATGAGGATCGCATGATTCTTCGAACATAGAGTCCTGAGGGAATTCAGGAATCCGTCCTTCGGCTTGACGAG
This sequence comes from uncultured Victivallaceae bacterium, assembly GCA_964636325.1. Lineage (GTDB taxonomy): Bacteria > Verrucomicrobiota > Lentisphaeria > Victivallales > GWF2-50-93 > CAZWRV01. The sequence goes on from CAZWRV010000006.1 coordinate 89,297, forward strand.
CCCCATGTTTCCGGCGACGGGTTCGACAATAACCGCCGCAATCCGGCCGGGGAACTCGGAGAAGAGCTTCTCGACCGAGGCCGCATCGTTGTATCTGGCCAGCAGGGTGTTAGAAGCCACCTCGGAGCAGACACCTTCCGACGAGGGTATTCCGCAGGTCAGAAGGCCGCTTCCGGCCTTTACGAGGAGCGAGTCGGAATGTCCATGGTAGCAGCCGGCGAACTTCACGATTTTAGGTCTTCCTGTGGCGGCGCGCGAAATCCGCAGGGCCGTCATCACCGCCTCGGTTCCGGAGCTCATGAAGCGGATCTTTTCAACCGACGGTATTGCGGCCACAATTTTTTGCGCGAGAAGTATCTCTGCCTTGTGGCAGAGTCCGTAGCTCATGCCCTTCGCGGCGGCCGAGGAGGCCGCCTCCACGACTTCCCGGTGCGCATGGCCGAGAATGAGCGCGCCCCAAGAGCAGCAGAAGTCCATAAGCTTGCGTCCGTCCTCCGTGTGGAGGAAGTTGCCTTCCGCCTTCTTCACATAGAAGGGGTTAATGCCAACGGAGCGGAATGACCTCACGGGGCTGTTGACACCGCCCGGGATAATCTTTAGAGCCTTCTCAAACAGCTTTTCTGACTTCTTCATATCGGTCCGCCCAGTAGGAGATTATTGTGTCGGCGCCGGCCCTAGATATCGCCATAATGCCCTCCGCCGCCAGAGGATAAATGGAACCCCATCCCTGTTTTCCCAGGGCTTGTATCATCGAATATTCGCCGCTAACGTTGTACGCCGCCACCGGCAGATGCGTCGCCTCCTTGATCTTTGCGATAACGTCGAGGTAGAACAGGGCCGGCTTGACCATCAGGATGTCTGCGCCCTCCTTCTCGTCCCCGAGCGACTCCCTGACTGCCTGCCCCAGGCTGTTGTCGGGCACCTGGTATGAGCGCCTGTCTCCGAACTCCGGCGCGGAACCGGCCGCCTCGCGGAAAGGGAAATAAAGCGAAGACGCGAATTTAGTGGAATAACTCATGATGATCGTATTCTTGAAACCAGAGGACTCGAGGCTCCGGCGTATCGCAACGACTTGGCCGTCGAGCATCGCACTGGGCGCGACTCCGTCCACTCCCGCCTCGGCATGCGAAACTGCGATCTTCGCAAGAGTCTCAAGCCCGCGATCATTGTCGATGTCCCCGCTCTTCCCGCATACGGGCGCGCAGTGCCCGTGGCTGGTATAGGAGCAAACGCATACGTCGGTGAAGATGTTAAGCTCCGGAAAACGCTTCTTCATCTCGCGGACAGCAAGCTGGACCATGTTCTTCGGATGATGCGCGAAACTTCCCTCAGCGTCTTTCTTAGACTTTTCTGGGACTCCGAAGACAAGGATCGAGCGGACTCCGGACCGGAGAACCCTCTCGATCTCCGGCAGCAGCATGTCCGACGACCACCTGTATTGGCCGGGCATCGCAGCGATCTCCTGGCGCATTTTTTTACCAGGCACTATGAAGACCGGCCATATGAATTTCTCCGCCGGCGGGAAAGGAAGGCCGACAAGGCCCCTAAGCGACGCCGTCATACGAATTCTGCTAATCCTTTGCGCTGGCATAAATTCCATTCTCTTTCTCTCTCCCGGAACTCGATTACCTTGTTTACATCCGCCGGCCGGCGAATGGAGGGTTGAATTCTATTCAACCGCCTTTTCAAAATTCTTTGTTTGTCTCTTGTCTTCGTCTCTGTTCTTCGTCTTTTTCAAAGAGACAAAGATACGGGACGAAGATGGACGACGAAGAGTCCTTCGGCGGCGGGAACACCCGCCGCCCGGCGGAATAGAATTCCGCCCTCCATCGAGTTTCATATCGAGAAAATTGCGAATATCGCAGACGTCCACTCATATCAAACTCCAAGCAGGGAGGACATTTTGGTGAATGGCATTACGCGAACCCTATGCTCCGCGACTTCATAATCACTGTCACCGAGGTGGACCTGATAAAAGAAAGGGATATTGGTCCGTTGCGCAAAATATGAAATATTCCGGCTGAGATTCCTTTCTCCTGTCCTGCATTCCACCGAAAACTCAGGCTTGCCGTTCCGGACAACGACGAAGTCCAGCTCACGCCCCTGCGAATCCCGCACGAAGCGCAATTCCATCCGGCCGCCTTCACGGTCCTCCGTAAAATGGCAGTATTTCAGGAGGTTCGAAGCAACGAGATTCTCAAATCGCGCCGACGGATTCTGGCAGACGGACCAGTCCCACATATAAAGCTTCCGTTCCTTGGTGGCCGCTCTCAGCCGGGTCAGACCGTATGGTTGTATCCTGAAGCAAAAATACAGGTTTTCCAATATGGTGATCCAGCGGTCGGCGGTCTCAAAGGCGACGGAAAGGTCCTGCCTCAGGCTGGCAATGGACAAAGGCGCACCGATCCGTTCAGGAAGCAACTGTGCGAGAAGGTCCAGCTGAGTCACATCCTTTACATGCTCAAGGCTTATAAGATCCTCATTGATCACTCTGCTCTGGTGTTCACGCTGCCAGCGCTTCCAATAAGGTTGCGCCATCCTTTATATTTGTGGATCTCATCGAAAACGATAAGCTGTTCACCGCCCGGGAGCGCCCCTTCCAGCAACATTTTCCTTGAAGAGGGGTTATCCCAATTTAAATAGGCGGGATGCGTTTCGTCACCATGCAGGAGCCTCAGGGCAAGCGTAGTCTTGCCAACCTGCCTTGGGCCGCCGACAAAGACCATCTTCTCGGCCAGATCTTCAGAAACTGCCTTTTCCAGATAGCGTTCCATAGGAAATCCTTGCTTGCATGAATTAGACCGCACTCTAAGATATTCATGCACAAATTAGAGTCAAGTCGATTTTACGCACGCCATTCTGATGATTTCCACCGCCAGGCTGGAAATGGCTGCTTCTGCTGAGTTTACGGAAGGGACGATATGGACGGCAATTCCTGATTTCTCCAAGGCGCCCGCAGTTTCCCTTCCGATCGCGGCGACAATTTTCATTTCCAACGATTTCGCGCCGAAATTGCCGATAAACGCATCCACGGCCGAACCGCTCGCGAAGAAGGCGGCGTCGAATTCCGGCAGCTTGTCATATTTCAGCGCTACAGTCCTGTAGTTTGCAAACTCGTCGACGTTCAGGCCGTATTTTTTCAAGGACCTGCTAAGGCTCTTCCTCGCGATGTCGGATGCGAGCCTGAGGATTCTGGTTCCCTTCCTGATCCTGCCTGCCGCCTTTTCCGCGAGAGCTTCCGCGTTGAACGCGCCGTCGGGCTCGAGATCGGCGTTCAGCCCATATGCGGCCAGGGCGGCCGAGGTCGCCGGCCCGCAGCTCATTATCTTCGGAATCCTTCTGATGTCGAAGCCTTCCACCTTTATGGTTTCCATGAAATGCCTCACCGAAGACGGCGATGTCAGAATGATCCAGCCATAGTTCGGGATCAGCTCGATCAGCTTTTCGCCGTTTCCCGCTTGTTCAGTCCTAATCATAGGTAGCGGGACTGGAATTCCTCCGTAGTCGAGCACGGCTTCGACCGCATGCTGCTGGACGTCTTCGGAACACAAGAGCAGGATCCTGAGGCCCTGCAATGCGCCAAGGTTCCGGCGGAAAGCGAACTTTTCCGACGCGACCTTCCCGATGATTATTAATCCCGGGCATCCCTTCAAGCCAGAGCGTTCTACCGCATCATGGAGACCGCCAAGCGCGCAGAAAACAATTTTCTCTTCGACAGAACCGGCGTTGAAGACGACCGCCGCCGATTCATTCGCGGAGATTCCGTCCCTCATCAATTGACCGGCTATCTCCTTGGCGCAGGAGAGAGACATGAAGAGGACGAGCGGCAGCTTCTTCCTTTCCCTTGAAGTTATGCCGACGAGCGCGCCCGATCCTGCGGCCCTTGGAGTGAGTGCGGTAAATCCCCTCGACATATCTCTCCTGGTCAGCAGAAGGCCGGTGGCGGTGCTTGCCGCAGAAAGACTACTTATTCCGGGCAGGACGCGGTACGGCAGCGAATATTTTTCAATTGCAGCAATCTCTTCGGCCAGCCTTCCGAAAATACCAGGATCGCCGGCTTTGAGACGCAGGACTTTCCGCCCCTGCCTGACGTATTTTGAGATCAGAATATTGATCTGATCCTGAGCTACCGGAGCATTGCCGGAGCGCTTGCCGACATTGATCTTCACAACGCTTGGTGGAAGAAGCCCGACGACAGATTTTTCAATGAGTTCATCATGGAGGCAGACTTCGCACCTGCGCATCTCTCCAAGTGCGGCAGCGGTGAGGAATTCCGGTCCGGCCGGGCCGGAGCCGGCGAAGACCGCAGGCCGGATGAAAAATGATCTGAGCGCAGTCGGCAGATTGTCGCCGCGGCGGAAGACCAGCGCTATGCTCCCCTGCCCTTCCGGAGTCGGGAGGTCCCGGAGCGGAACATATTCTGAAATACGCTTTTCGAGCCCAAGCCTCCTCAGGCCTGCCGCCGCCAGGATGATCAGGTCGTATTCTCCTGAGTCGAGCTTCGCAATGCGTTCCTCGATGCTGCCCCTCAAGGTCTTCATTCCTGAGCAGGGGAACCTTTTGTGCGCGAACTCCTCGCGCCTGGATGAGCTTATGCCCACGACGGGGCTGCTCGGCAGTCTATTGATTGCCAACCCCTTGCGCAGGACAATCACATCCCTTGTATCTTCCTTCCACGGCAGCCAGAACCAGTCCAGGCCTTCCGGCATGTTTTCCGGGACGTCCTTTGCGCTGTGGAGGGCCAGGTCGATCTTTCCGGAGAGGAGGGCCTCGTCGATATCCCTAGTGAAGAAGTCCGGCGCGGAATCCCGCAGATCCGTATTCCGGTCGCGGTCTCCGGGGCTGGAGAACGGAACAAGTTCGAAGGACAGCCAGGGGAAAATCGTCCTGAGCCTTTGAAGGGCGTCCTCCGACTGCAGGATGGAAAGTCTGCTAGATCTGGCGCCCGCACTTAAATGTGCCGACGATTTTCTCATATGCGCTCCTGTTTGAATCCATAATTACGCTGGCCAGCCGCTCCAATTCATCCGTATCCTGCGGGCTTAGTTTCCGCGGCGCGAAGTCTTCAAGGCCGAGCAGTTCGAGCCCGGGAAGCATGGACTTTAGACGGGGGTCGATGTTGCGAGGGAATGAAAGATCCATTAGAAGCCCCACCTTTGTGCGCGCAAGCCTTCCGGCATCCTCCGCCGTAATTATTGGGACGCCGCTGTCCGTGCAAAGGATGATCGCGTCGAATTTGTGGACATGGCACCAGAATTTGCCGATTCCGCACATCTTGATGTCCGCCGTAGAGGCGGATGGGATGTCGAAGGAAGGCCTTTTTTCGCGGTAGAAGCATGTCACCTTGAATTTCCCGCCGGCGAGTTTTTCCGCCAGGGCGGCGCCGAGATGTCCTGTCCCGATTATGGCGACCTCCGCAGATTTGCTAGCCGCATATTTCCGCCCGAGCATGTCGGCGCATGCGACGTGCAGGGGGACAGGTTTCAGGATGCCGGAGGTCGCCCTTCTCAGCTCCCTTGACAAAAACAGTGCCTTGTCGAACCACGTCCTCATCATTGCGCCGGCGGTCGGAGCCTGCAGGGCGTCCTTCACCTGGGACACGACCTGCGTCTCCCCTAGGTTTTGCGACTTGAGCCCGGCCAGCAGCATGGCCGCATGCATGAAGGCGTCATAGCCGATCCTCTTGTAAAATCCATCCGGGGGCAGGCTGTCAAAGCCCAGGACGATGGAAATCATCTCGTCCAACACATTCCCGGCTGAGACGATTCCGACAAATTCGATCCTGTTGCACGTCTTGAGGACGGTGAACTCAAGGACGCCCTTGAGCGCGGCAAGCCTCTCCGAGATTTTCTCCGATCCGGATGTCGATCTAAAAAGCTTTTCAAGGACGGCCGGCGGACAGGATTTGAAATCCGCTCCTGCCACGTACAGTTCGGCATTCCGCATTTCTGCAAGGCTGGCGGCGATAATGTCCCTCAGTTCCTTGGACCGCCTGCACGACTTGCCGCCGGTGGAGACGCTGACGCAGAAGTCGCCGTCCCTGAAGACGGCGGGGTTTATGAGATCGCCCTCGGGCCAGTTCTCGTCGGCAGCGGAGGAGATGATCTTCATTTTTTTCGCCTCGCGGACGATCTTCAGGTTGAGGGCGCTGTCGTCTGTCGCGGCATATGCCAGGAAGACACCGCGCAGGTCGCGCAAGAGGAAAGGTCGCCTGGAGAGTTTGAGGCCTGGATTTTCCTTGGCAAGGCGGAGGACGTCGGATCCGATTTCCGGGGCGACGCATCTTACATGTGCGCCCGCTTCGAGTAGGTTCTGTATCTTTCTTGAGGCGGCCCTGCCGGCGCCGACCACCAGGCACCGCCTTCCCTCAAGCAAGAGCGCCACAGGCAGGATTTTCCTGTCCCTGTTCATCTGGTCACTTCTTCTCCGGATGGAAGTTGAGGCCCGCATCGAGAGTGGAGTGGAGATATTCAATCCGTGCGATGAACTCCTCGACATCCGCGTCCGGACACCTGAAGCAGCAGCAGGAGCCTGAGCAGCATCCCTTGAGGACTGAAAGCGGGCCCAGATATTTTCTGTCCACGAGCCCGGTCTCCATGAAATGCTTCTCGAAGGCGTCGACGCATTCACCTGGATTGCCTGAATACACCCCCCTGGTTATGAGAAGCGCCCTGACTCCTGCAAGCAGCGCCTTGCAGAAAAGATCATCCCTCCTGCTTCCGTCCGATTTACCTTCCTCGAGATATTTCCTTGCCGACGATATGTCGGACGCCACCATGGAGAATATTCCGGAGCTGCATTCGCCGGGGCGTCTGCCCTCGATGGAAAACGGCCTGTCCGTTCCCCAGTCGGAATAGGCGCCGGGATTTCCTTTCAGGTCGGGAACTTTTGCATATGCCGCGGCCATCTCCTTGAAATAATCCATGCCCATCCGGTCTAAATAATCGTTGAAGCATTCACCTTTGCCCTTTCGCCTTTTGAAATAGTCGGCGAGCAGCTTGGAGAGAAGCGCCGGGATTTTTTTCGCAGGGATGTTCGCGACGCTGGAGGACAGCCGGGAAATTCCGTCGCCGGTCCTGCCCCCGAGGAATAGTCTGTATGCCGGATACAGCCTGTCACCGTTTCTCAATGCGAGGCCGGCGAGCCCGACTGAGGCGGCAGGATGCTGCCCGCAGGCGTTGGGGCAGCCGTTGACCCGTATGTCGGGGAAGATTGGGTCGTCGGTGTCGACCCCGCTGCTTCCGGCGATTTCCGCAGCGATGGCCTCGGCCAAGTTCTGCGAGAGGCAGAGGCCCAGGCGGCAGGTGTTCGCTCCGGTGCAGGCCCTGAGGTGTCGGAAAGCCCCGTAATGGGTGAGTTCCGGTCTGCGCGCCTTGATGTGTTCCGCAAGTCCAGGAATCTCCTTCTCTTCCACCGAATTCAGCATGAGATTCTGTGACTGTGTCGTCCTTATGATTCCGGAGCGGCTGAACTTTTCCGCGGTTTCCGCGACGAACGAGAGGCCTTCGGGGCTGATGTCTCCGAATTTAAGCTGAAGAAGGATTGAGCAAAGCCCCTCCTGCCGCTGCCTCAGGGCCTTGAGTCCATGGATTGTCTCCAGGGGCGGGACGGCAGTCCCGCCCTCTTCTCTTCCTGTGTTGAACTCAGGAGTAACGGAACAGATCGGCCATCCCTCCGCGGCAAGGGCATCCATCCCCTCGCTGAAAAGTTTCTTCATGTGCTCGAGGCCGAGCTTTTCGAATACGAAGCGGAGGCGCGCCCTGTTCCTGTTCTTCCTGTCGCCGAACTTGTCGAAAATCCTCCTGACCGCCTCGGCGGCCCTGAAGACGTCCTCAAGCGGCAACGCATCGCATATGACGTCAGCGATCCTCGAATCGGCCCCCATTCCTCCGCCGGAATACAGCTTGAAGCACGGCTTTCCGTCCTTGATTCGGGCGATGAAGCCGAGGTCGGCGAAACCCGCCATCGCGCAGTCGGCGCGGCATCCGCTGAACGCGATCTTGTATTTCCGCGGGAGGTTGAAGCTCGACTTAGACGCCATCATGGATTGCGTCAGCGCCGCGGCGAAGGGGGTGGTGTCGAAGAGCTCCTGCGGGCAGACTCCCGAATACGGACATGCGGAGATGTTCCTTACGGTGTTTCCACCTCCGCCGACGCTTGCGAGTCCGGCCTTTTCAAGCTCCTGCATGACGGCCGGGGTGGCCCCGATGTCAAGATTGTGCAGCTGCAGATCCTGACGCGTGGTGACATGGAGGATGTCAGAGCCGTTCCTGAGGGCGGCCTCGGCGATGGTCCGAACCTGACGGGCGGTCATCGCCCCTCCGGCAATCCTCACCCGCAGCATGTATTTGCCGTCGGCCCTCTGCTCGTAAATGCCTCTCGGCACCCTGAGCGACTTGAAAAGATCCGGAGCGATTTCGCCGGCGGCGAAACTCCGGACGTCGCCGGAGTGGCGTATTATCTCCTCGTGAACCAGCTCTGGAAGACCGTATAATTTTCCAGGCATTGCATGCCTCCTTGCGTCTTTATGTTTAGGGTTCTATGATTTAAGCCTTATTTATATTCCAAACCTCCAAGCGCCAAATTCCAAATAAATCTCAAATCGCAAAATTCAATAACCAAACTTTGAATCGTGTCGTTTGGAATTTGTGAATTGGATTTTACTTGTGATTTGGAACTTGGAGCTTGGGATTTCGGACTTTGGATTGCGCCCTAAATATAATACTCCACCAATACATTCTTGCTTCTGAGGAGACCGTATATCTTCCCGAGGGCATTTTCAATCCCTTCTCCCGATTCCAGGCTGAGGTTTGGCGTGTAGTTTTCCAGGCTGCTGCCGTCCAGTGCCACTACGAGTATCTCGTTCGGTCGGTTGAGCAGTTCGAGGGTGGAGATGTCATATTCGTCGGCGCCGGATATGGCGGTGATGAAGATCAGCCCGGAGTCGGTCATGATCCTCGCCAGCTCGCCGAGTCGGCGGATATGCTCGTCCCTCGCCTCGCCCTCGATGCTGATGTCGGTGTCGAGGCCTTGTAGAAGGCTTGAGAACCTCATGTAGTAGGACTTGAACCTGCTGTCGAAGAGGCCTTTCTCCAACGCTGCGGCCAGCTCGTTTATCCTGTTCTCGTCGTTGCCGGTTATGACCACGAACTTGGATCCGTGCCCGTATGCGGCGGCCCTTACTGGCGCGGAGATTCCGCTGCCCTTCCACTCGAACTCCCTCTCGCGGACATGCTCCTTGAGGGTCGAGTTGCCGTCGTCCACGGAATCCAGTATTATGCCGGCGCCTGAAATGTCGTAGTTGTCGACGACGACGAACCTTCCCGTCTCCTGTATCTCGCCGATCCTGTCGAAAGCTATGGGCTTGGTGGTCTCGAATATGCATTCCGCGACGTCGTGCCGCTCGATCTCCTTCTTGTTCGCCTCGGAGGTGAGGTCGGAAGCGTCGATTATGTTCAGGATGCTTACAAGCCTCAGCGGCATCCTGTTGGTGCCGATCTTGATCTTGTATCTTTTCCCTTGGATCATGGGCGTTCTCCCTATCCAGAAGATGTTCGCGCGGAAGCGCGAGCTCACGAGGCACGGCCTGGCCTCGGCGGCCCTGGCCATGATTTCGCCCGGCTTGACGTAGACCTGGGTTTCGAGCGTGAATCCTGCCGCCTCGCCGGCGGATGCGCTGTCCTTCCTTGGGGTATTGAAACTTTCTATGCTGCATATCCTTGACTTCTTTAGCGAGGGGTAGAAGACGACCTCGTCTCCGGCCGAGGCCCGGCCTGTCTGGACGGTGCCTGCGAAGATTCTCCTGTCGTCGCCCATCTCCGTGAACTTGTAGATGTCCTGCACCGGAAACCTGAACGTGGATTCGGTCTTCGGCGCGGAGGCGGAAAACGAATCGAGCTGCTGGACTATGGTCGGCCCGTCGAACCATGGCGTCTCAGGGGATTTTGCGGTGATGTTGACCCCGTTCAGCGCGCTGACGGGGATGAAGCTTATGGGATGGACGTTGAGATGCGACAGGAAGCTTGTGCATTCGTCCTTCAAGGGATCGAACACTTCCCTGCTGTATCCGACAAGGTCCATCTTGTTGATTACCACCGATATCTGCCGTATCCCCAGCATCGAGAGGATGTAGCCGTGCCGCTTTGAATTCTCCCTTACGCCCTCCTTCGCGTCGATTATTAGGAAGGCGGCCTCTGCCCGGGAAGCGCCGGTTATCATGTTCTTGAGGAATTCCACATGCCCCGGCGCGTCGATGAGGACGTAGCGCCTCTTCTCCGTCTTGAAGAAGCAGCGCGCCGTGTCTATCGTTATGCCCTGGTCCCTCTCGTCCTTCAGCGCGTCCAGCAGGAATGCGTATTCAAACGGCTTCGAGCTTTTCCGGCACAAGTTTCCTACGTAGTCCATCCTGGACTGCGGAACGGATCCGGTCTCCCAGAGTATCCTGCCTATGAGCGAACTTTTGCCGTGGTCGACATGGCCGACCACCGTGATGTTCATCTGGGCGCTGCTGTCATTCATTTGCATCTATCTCCTGATACTTCGATCATTAACTTTAATATGCTGGAATCTGCAATTTTCCCAGTTCAGATTTCCGGCGGACAAGCCAGGCTGCGGCTCTGCACGGTTTCCATACGCCCAAGCCCGGATGCCCGCAAGAGCTGAAATCTGAAATCACATGTATCCGCTCTTGCGGAGCGTCTCCAGGCTGCCGCCGTCCTCCTTGTCCTGGTCCCTTCCGGCGCGTTCCGGGATACTCGCGTATTTCCCGGTCTTCAGCTCCTCGATTATCTCGTCGACGCTGGCAGCCTGCGACTCGATCGGCTTCGTGCACGGAAAGCATCCTAGCGACCTGTACCTTGTCCCGTCACCCCTGTTGAAATACAGGCCGGTCACCGGTATTCTCTCGGCGCGGATGTATTCCCAGATGTCAAGCTCGGTCCAGTCCAGCAGCGGATGTATCCTGAGGTGCGTTCCCGGCGCAAAGTCGGTCTTGTACTGGTTCCACAGCTCCGGCGGCTGGTCGCCGATGTCCCAGTCGTTCTCACGGTCCCTCGGGGAGAAGCAGCGCTCCTTGGAACGGCTGCCCTCCTCGTCGGCCCTGACCCCGACTATGACACCGGTATAAGGCTCCTTGTTGTCGTCCGGCACATATTTCTGCTGGCCGTGGTCGAACCTGTAGCGGGGCCATTCGCCTGAAAGCGTATGCTTCAGCGCCTCACTCTTGAGCGAGCGGCAGCATTCGATCCTGGACAGCTTCCCGTCCGGAAATGTCCTTTTCTCCTCCAGGGCGGGCATGTTCGTCCCGTAGATGAGGTTCAGGCGGTACTGCCTGACCAGATCGTCGCGATATCTGATCATCTCCGGAATCTTGTAGCCGGTGTCGATGTGGACTAGCGGGAACGGCACGTGGCCGAAGAACGCCTTCCGTGCGAGCCACAGAAGGACAGTGCTGTCCTTGCCGATCGACCAGAGCATCACAAGGCTTTTGAACTCGCGATACGACTCGCGCAGGATATAGACGCTCTGCGATTCAAGTGCTTCAAGGTGTGTCATTTGTCGTTCCTTTGTCTTTTCAGATTTTATTTGTGCGGCAATATTTCATATTTCCTGACCCGTTTGCCATGAAAAGCTTTAAAACGGATGTGAAATGCCCATGTGTCCTTTCAGACCGGGGCGCCGGAAATCTGAACTGAAATACTTTCCTTTTTATGGCCGTTCAATTTTGAGTGTTGGATATTCGATGTTGGATGTTCAGCCTTCCTGACCAGCCTGCCGTCGGCGAAATGAAGCCCGCATTCCTTTTTTCCGCAATGCTCCCACCACCAGCGGCCCGCCCGCGCCGGTTCTCCCGCCGCCACAGCCCTGGTGCACGGGGCGCAGCCGATACTTGGATATCCCTTGTCATGGAGCTTGTTGTAAGGGACATCGTTCGTTCTTATGTATGCCCAGACATCGGCCTCGGTCCAATCCGCAAGAGGATTCAGCTTGACGAGACCAAAGTTCGCGTCCCATTCGATCTTCCTCAAGTCCATCCTTGCCGAAGTCTGTACCCTGCGGAGCCCGCAGATCCACGCGTCAAAGGAAGCAAGATGCCTCTTGAGCGGCCTGATCTTGCGGATCTCGCAGCAGAGCTTCCGCTTGTCGATGCTCTCATAGAAAAGGTTCGGACCGTTAACGCCGAGCATCTCCGATAGCTCCTTGGCGTCCGGAACTAGGAAATCATACCTGATCCCATAACGACGCATTGTTTCCATCATGAGGTGGTATGTCTCCTGATGGAGCCTCCCCGTGTCTATCGTCAGTATCTTGATCCTCCTGTCAATCTTCGAAACCATGTCGGTCAGGACCTGGTCTTCCGCGCCGAGGCTCGACGAAAGCACAATCCTGTCGCTGCCGAAAAGATCCAGCGCCCACGCGATCAGCTCCGGCGGGCTCGATGCCGCGAACTTGTCGTCCAGCCCGCCCAAATCAGATTCATTCATCTCCAACCTTGCAGTCATACTGCCTCCAGCCTGTTCATATCTCATATTCAGCTTTCTTGGGGGCGGCCCTTCCGAACGACGTCTTGTTCCAGACTCTCTCATGCAGATAGTAGAGGAACATCTTCGTGAACAGCTCGACGAAGCCTATTGAAAAGGCGAACGACATCCTGCCGGTGACGAGCCATGAGATGATTATGGTGTCCAGAGTCCCGACCGTCCTCCAGGATATCGCCTTCGCCATGCTGCGCCAGTGCCTGTCTACCATTCCGCCCCCGCTTTTCCTATTATTTCTATCGCTATGATAGTATATAAAGGCGGGAAGTCAAGGGCGGAAAAATTATTTTCCTCTTTTTTGGGGGATGATGCCTGACGAGAGTGCCGCTCTGGCGAGGATATCCGCCAGTTCTGTCGGGAGAAACTAGAAGTAGCGCAGGTATTCCTACCTGCGATGCCGCAGACAGGAATGCCTGTGCCGCTTAAAGGCGAGTTTCAGAGGAGATGAAGTTCGCTTCGCCGGCTGGATATTGGGTGCCGGCCCTTGGACATTCAGCCCTTCTTCTGACCTGACTGGAAGTATTTCACGAGCTTCCCAGGCAGCTTCGGGATCTGCTGGGGCGTGCAGCCGGAGCGCATGGACTTGTGTCCGAGGACGCCGACGGCGACGGAATTCCTGGCGGCTATGGGCGAGGTGTTTGTCTTTATGCCGCTCTTCACGAAGTTCAGAAACTCCATGACGATCCTAGGGTCTGCGCCGCCGTGGGTTCCCTCGACCGGCTTGAGCTTGTGGATGATGTCCGGGGTTTCGCGCGGGCCGCGACGAGTCCATACATGGACCTCGCAGGCGCCGTAGTCGCCGATGTTCTCGACCCGGCCCTTCGTGCCGATGAAAGTGTAGTTACGCTCGGCGTCCGGGGTGTAGTGGCACTGCATGTAGCAGGCCTGGGCGCCGCTTTCGAGCTGCATCATTACCATGTTGTGGTCTTCAACGTCGATGACCGGGGAGAATCCGGACTGCTCGAGCGGAGGGTATTGTGCGTTGTCCCACCTTGCGGAACCCGGCGTCTTCGGATCGCGCCTTTTGCACTTGTCGTAGACGGACAGCATGCCCATGCCGACGACAGTCTTCGTATAGGAGCCCATGAGCCAGTGTATCACGTCGATGTCGTGCGCACCCTTCTGAAGAAGCAGGCCCGTCGTATATTTCTGCTCCGAATGCCAGTCCCTGAAGTAGGCGTCCCCACCGTAGTTCACGAAGTGCCTGCACCATCCGGCCTGAATTTCCCCGATCAGCCCGGAGTCGATTATTTCCTTCATCTTCAGGACGACAGGGAAGTGCCGCATGTTGTGCCCGAGGTAGAGCTTCGAGCCTGTCCTGTATGCGGTTTCGAGGAGGCGGTCGCAGCCCTCGATGGTGATCGCCATCGGCTTCTCAAGGTATATGGCCTTTCCCGCCTTCAGCGCGGCAAGCCCGTGCTCCTCGTGCAGGAAGTCGGGGGAGCATACGAAGACGGCGTCGAGCTCCTTCAACTTCAGAAGCTCCCTGTAGTCCTTCGTGTAGAAGGCTTCCTGCCCGAAGAAGTCCTTGAACTCCTTGCCCTTGGCGTCCGAGACGTCGGCGCCCGCCACCACTCTGAATCCCTTTTCCGGCAGATGCGCGCACCTGGACAGTCCGCCCCTGCCGCCGGTTCCGATGACCCCTATAAGAATTTCCCTCATTTCACCCGCCAGCTCCTTTGTTTCTTTGATATAATGTAATATTTTAACATGCCAATATTATAGTCAAATCTTTTTCAGGTTATATTGAATATATAAAATTGCTTTTATAATGAGCAATATTGACTTTCCATTCAAGCTGCTCGCCGCCACGCACGGGATCGCCGACTCCAGGACTCCGCCCATAGAGCGTAGGAACTACGAATGCACCACTGTGGAATTCATATACAAGGGAAAGGGCTTCCTCGAGATCAACGGCGAGTCTTTCTGCCCCGTGGAAAACAGCGTCTACATCCTCCACAAGCACAGCGATCACAGATACTGGCCTGACAAGGGCGCGCCATGGGCGAAAATCTTTTTCGTAATAGACGGCGCGCTCATGGATTCCCTGTTCGAGGCATATGGCCTCGCCGGATCATATTTCATCCCCTCCTGCCCGCAGCTCAAGAAATATTTCGATGAAATGATTCGGCTAAGGAACGGCATAGGCGACATCGACAGCCAGGCGTCGGTCGTCTTCCACAGGTTCCTGGACGAATGCCGTCTTATCCTGCATCGGCAGCCCGGACAGCTTGCGCCGAAAGGAATCCTTGATCTTAAGAACTTCCTCGACAACAGCGTCGAGGCGAAGGTAAACATGGACAAATACTGCAGAGAAAGGCGCTGCTCATACGCGAACATGATACGGCAGTTCAAAAAGAATTTCGGAAGCACACCCTATGACTACCTGATGCGCAGGAGGATCGACGAGGCACGCCTGATGCTAAGGCATTCCGCGTTGTCGGTCAAGGAGATAGCGTCGCGGCTGATGTTCACCGACCAGTATTATTTCTCGAACTATTTCAAGCGCAAGACCGGCCGCTCGCCGCAGAAATACAGGAAAGGCGTATAATTCACCTATGACGGCACGAGAAACAAAACTGGAGCGGACAGCCCCCGCCATCCTCTTATCCTGTCAATCCTGTTGCCCTGTCCGTTTTCATCCTTTCACGGCATCGAAGGCGATCTTTCCGTTCTTCATCTTGGCGGAGAGTGCGGTGCCGTCGGGGCATTCGCCGGAGACAATCATCCTGGAGACAGGCGTCTCGAGTTCCTTGACGATGACGCGCTTTAGCGGGCGGGCCCCGTAGACCGGGTCGTAGCCGCACTTCGCGAGATGCTTCTTCACATCGTCCCCGATCAAGAATGTGATGTTCCGCGCCTTCATCCTTTCCGCAAAGTCCGCAACCTGGATGTCGGTGATCTTCAGCAGATCCTTCTCCGTGAGCGAATGGAACACAAGGACCTCGTCGATCCGGTTCAAGAACTCGGGCCTGAAGTGGCGGCGCAGCTCCGCGAGCAGATCATCCTTCAGCGAATCGGTCTTGCCCTTAGCATCCTGCAGCATCTGGCTGCCGATGTTAGAGGTCATTATGATTATCGTGTTCTTGAAGTTGACGGTGCGGCCGTGCGAGTCAGTGACTCGCCCGTCGTCCATTATCTGCAGGAAGATGTTGAAGACGTCGGGATGCGCCTTTTCTATCTCGTCGAAAAGGATGACTGAATAAGGGCGGCGGCGGACGGCCTCGGTGAGCTGGCCACCCTCGTCGTATCCGATGTATCCGGGCGGGGCGCCGATGAGCCTGGAGACGCTGTGCTTCTCCATGTATTCGGACATGTCGATCCTGATCATCGCCCTCTCGTCGTCGAAGAGGTTGGCGGCGAGCGCCCGCGCAAGCTCGGTCTTTCCGACGCCGGTCGGCCCGAGGAATATGAACGAGGCGACGGGCCTGTTCGGGTTCTTTAGTCCGGCGCGCGCCCTGAGGACGGCGTCGGCTACGGCGTCTACGGCCTCGTCCTGGGAAATCACCTTCCGGTGGAGATGCTCCGCGAGTGCTAGGATTTTCTCGCGTTCGCCCTGGACGAGCTTGCTGACGGGGATGTGCGTCCACTTGCTGACGATTTCGGCGATGTCCTCCTCGTCGACCTCCTCCTTGAGCAGGCGGGATTCCCCGGATTCGGCGAGCTTCTTCTCAGCCTTCTTTATCTGGGCTTCGATTTTTGGAATCGTCCCGTGCCGCATTTCGGCGGCCTTCTCGAGGTCGTAGCCGCGCTCGGCCCGGTCGAGCGACTGCTTGGCGAGCTCCAAGCTTTCGCGGAGGGCGCGCAGCTCGGATATACCCTTCTTCTCGTTCTCCCATTTTGTGCGAAGTCCGTGGCTCTTCTCCTTGAGTTCCGCGATCTCCTTTTCAATGTCCTTCAGCCTGGCCTGCGACTCCTGCTCCTTTTCCTTCTTGAGGCCGGCGGCCTCGATTTCAAGCTGCATCTTTCGGCGTTCGACCTCGTCGATTTCGACCGGCGAGCTGTCGATCTCGGTCCTGAGCCTGGCGGCGGCCTCGTCCATGAGGTCGATCGCCTTGTCCGGGAGGAACCTGTCGGAGATGTATCTGTCTGACAGAGTGGCCGCGGCGACTATGGCGCTGTCCTTAATCTTGACGCCGTGGTGGATTTCATACCTTTCCTTGAGGCCTCGGAGTATGGAGATTGTCTCCTCGAGATCCGGCGGCGCGACTACGACGGCCTGGAACCTCCGCTCGAGCGCGGCGTCCTTCTCGATGTGCTTTCTGTATTCGTTCAGGGTTGTAGCCCCGATGCAATGCAGCTCTCCGCGGGCGAGCATGGGCTTGAGCAGGTTGCCGGCGTCCATAGCGCCCTCGGCCGCGCCGGCTCCGACGACGGTATGAAGTTCGTCGATGAAGAGTATTATCTCGCCGCCGCTCTCGGTTATCTCCTTGAGGACGGCCTTGAGGCGTTCCTCGAATTCGCCGCGGTATTTGGCGCCTGCGACCAGCGCGCCCAGGTCGAGCGCGACGACCCTGCGGTCCTTCAGGCCTTCAGGGACGTCGCCGCGGACAACCCGGATCGCGAGGCCTTCGACGATCGCGGTTTTTCCGACGCCGGGTTCTCCGATCAGCACCGGATTGTTCTTTGTCCTACGCGAGAGAATCTGTATCACGCGGCGTATCTCCTCGTCCCTGCCTATCACCGGGTCAAGCTTGTCCTTCCTGGCCAGCGCGGTAAGATCCTTGCTGTACTTCTCCAGGGCCTGGAACGTGTTTTCAGGCGATTCTGAGGTGACCCGGGCATTGCCCCTCACATCTTTTAGGATGTGCAGAAGCGCGTCAGGCGTCAGGCCATGCCTCGCGCCGATCCGGCCGCAGTCCTTGTCGGTATCGAGGACGGCGAGCAGCAGCATTTCGACGCTTATGAACTCGTCCTTCAGGTTCTCGGCCTTCTTCTTCGCGTCAAGCAGGACGGCGCTGAACTCCCTGGTATTGTATATCTCGGTCGCGCCGGAACCACTCACCGACGGTATCGAAGACAACTTCCTGTCGATCTCCCCGCGCAGTTCGTCGGACGGCACATTCAGCTTCTTGAATATTTCCGGGACGATGCCTTCCTTCATCGCGGCAAGCGCGGCAAAGAGGTGCATCGGAAAAAGCTGCTGGTGCTTCCGCTCGACGGCCACTTCATGGGCGGCCGAAAGAGCCTCCCTCGACTTAACAGTAAGTTTTTCCATGTCCATATTTGATTTTCCTTTCTTTCAAATTTTCACTTTCAGATTTTATTTCAGATTTTCCGTCCTGCTGCAATCATGGGGAAGGCAGCATATCAATCTCACCTTCAGCCTATAAGCGTCGCGAGCCGAAAATCTGAACTTTATGATCCTTAATGCCAACCCTTTTCCACATTAAACAACAATTAGCGTAAAGTCAGCGGACGATTATAATGAATAGCAATTCCGTTGCCAGGAGAAAGCATTGAATTATAAATGGCTCATAGACAGGATATTATAGCATGGCATCTGATCAGTGACATCACAAGATTTTCGCGACATATTGTCGCACATGGTAGAAAATGGCGCGGGACGCGTAACCGTTGAACTGCTAGCCGCAGAGTGAAAGGCATGCCGCTTAAGTAGGGGCGGGCTTTAGCCTGTCCCCTAATGTGCAGGCTGAAGCCAGCACATACTCCGCTGATGTCCGCTTCAAATCGTCCGGCTTAACGGTTACCTGGACGCGGAGGCGGACATGCGGGTTTATACTCCTTTAGGCTGAAAATTGCGCATTTTGATTGCGGAGATTTCGGGAATTGCCCCGTATTCTGAGAGGCCGCCGATACCGCGCCTTGAATACCGCCTCTCGGACGGGCTGGGCCGTGGAGGTCCGATTCTTGGTGACGGCGACAGCCAGGCGTTTTTCAGGGCAGACTGCGGCCATCGAGCCGCCATAACCGCAATGGCCCCAAAAGGCGGAAGGATTAACCTTGGGTCCGAGAAGCTGGTATCCGAGGCCGAAGCCGCCTCCTTCCTTGGCGGCTGCGGAAATTTCTCTGACTTTCTTGCACCGCCCTGTCCAGTATCCCCTGTATTTCCCGTCCTATATCTTTCCTGTCAAACAACATATTGTCTTCCCAAATCGCCGATTTATGATTCTTACATTTCCAGCATCTGGCAAAATATTCGCAGGGGTTCAGATTTCAATCGGCCGCCACATGTTTTCCTTCGGTCCTTGAAATATGCTTATCTTGCGGACATAACAGACGCAGCCGATGCCGGGACATAAACTTGACAGAGTCGGGGAAGGAGGTTATTTTATAAAGCTTTGCAAGACCATGCCTCTTGGGGGCCGGGCCATGAATAATTCTCTTCGGAAAAAGCTTCTTGTCTGCGCGTTTGCCGCTTCCATTGCGGCATTGTCCGCCGCTGCCTCCGACATAAGGACCATTGACGGCAAGGTCTACAAGGACGCCAAGATCGCCGAGGTCAATCCGGCGGGCTTGGTCGTCATGAATACCGACGGGGTCTTCCAGGTCGCCTTCCCCGATCTGCCGGAGGAGCTGCAGAAGAAATACAAATACGATCCCAAGTCCGCCAATAAATATCTGGCCGCGCGTGAAAAGGCTGAGAAGGAATGGATACGGCACTTCATCGAGGAACAGCGCGCATTCGCCAAGTCCGGCGATTCTGGAAAAGATGCTGAAGAATCGAAGCCTGAAGACGGCGACGTCCAGGATGAAGCGGCGGCGGACGGAACAGTTGCGCCGCCGTTCTACGACGTGCCGGAATCTGACGCCGGCGCCAGCGTTGTCTCCATCGGCTTTTACGGCGGCTGGGGCTGGGGTTATGGCTATCCGTTCTACGGCAACGGCTGCTGGAACAGGTGGGGATGGAATCGCCGCTGCGGTCCCTGGGGCCCCGGCCACCCATGCCACGGCCGCGGCTACGGCCATGGGATTGGCCGCAGCCCCAACTGGAACTACGGGGTCGGAGTCCTGAACGGACCGGGCGGCCGATGCGGCCCCGGGCTGTTCGGCGGCGGAGTTTTCCGATAGGACCAGAGCCGCCAGCGATCCCTCGGAAGTATCTAAGATTTTCCCTTTGGGAAAAAGGCGCCATTACGGCGCGCTGGTAGCTTGCGCGCGCCGCGCGCAAAGGGCAAACTCTGCATACGAGTAATGCTGTGTTATGTTGCTTGCGCGCGGCGCGCGCAAACTAATTTCGGTAAAAACGTTTTCCAAGTTGCACCGTAAGGGACTAGGTTTTCCCCTGCGGAGGAAAGAAACACTTGTGGCGTGCCGGTGCTTGAGTATGGCGACTTCGCCGAAGTCGCCGGTGCCGCTTTCGGCGAAAGCGGCATGCTACGGGAAAAACATTTGCAGAGATTTTTCATTGAGCTGTGAATGGTCACGTTCTGACCTCAGCGGGCGATGCGGACTTCTATTCCGTCCTTTTCGAGGGACAGCCTGTCGGAACGGGATATTCCGGAGTCTGTAATGACAGTCCGGACGTCCTTCGGATCTGCGAACTTCGCTAGGGCGCGCCTGCCGAACTTCTTGCTTTCGGTCACGACGACTACGGTGCCGCTCCTGGCGACCGACTTGCGTTCGAGCTCGGCGATAGAGAGGTCCGAGGTGAAGAAGCCTTCCCTCGAGACCGCCCCGTCGCAGCCGGTGAATAGCATGTCTATGTGCAGGTCGTCGAGGTTCTTTTCCGCGATAGGGCCGGTCAGATCCATCGCGTTTCTCCTTAGCGAGCCTCCTAGCAGTATCGTACTGAAGTCGGTCTGATAGAAGATGGCCGCCGCCCGGAGGGAGCTGGTTATCACGGTGACGTCGGTCCTGCGGGAGGACGCGAGCTGCCGGGCGACTTCAAGCGTGGTCGTCCCGGTGCTCAGCATTATCGTCGCGCGGGGCTTGATCATCGAGACCGCCGCGGCGGCGATTTTCTTTTGCGCCACGGAGGATCCGGCCGCGTCGAGAAAGCCGGAGGTCCTGCCGGCGACAGTCACAAGTCCGCCGTGGGTCCTGAGCGCCAGCCCTTTCTCCTCGAAGGACTTGAAGTCCCTCCACAGCGTCATGGCCGACACCCCGAGCAGTTTCGCCTCCTCCCCGGCGTCAAGCCTTCCTGTCCGGGCGAGCTTCTCCAACAGTTGAAGCTGTCTGGTGTTCATGCTGTTAATATATAACATGTCCTCGCCCACTTCAAATATTATTTGAAAATATTTTGAGCGCTTCATTTGCCGTGGATGAAACACGGAGTATTGTTAAGACATAACATTTATAACTATTTTTATCATTTTGGAGGTTCCGTATGGCGAAGAGGAAGGCGATGGACGTGCCGAAGATCGTAAGCGGGACAGTACCGGGCCCGAAGTCGGTGGAATGGCATTCGAGGTGCACGAAGTATTTCAAGGGGCTGAGCGAACAGGTGAAGCTTTTCCCTGTGGCGTTCGAATCGGGCAAGGGCTGCATCCTTACGGACGTAGACGGGAACAGGTTCATCGACTTCTCGTCGGGTATCTACGTCACTACGCTAGGGCACTGCCATCCGAAGATTTCGGAGGCGGTCGCGAAATACGCCGGCCGCCTGATGAACGCGCACGACTTCACCACTCCGATAAAGACGCTGCTGATGGAGAAGCTTGCGGAGGTCCTTCCCGGGGATCTGAAGGGCTTCCAGCTCTACGACTGCGGGACTGCGGCGGTCGAGGCGGGGCTAAGGATATGCAGGGCCGCGACGGGCAGGCACGAGCTCATATCAGCGTTCTACGACTTCCACGGCAAGACATACGGCGGAGTCTCGCTCGGGCACATAAGGTCCACCGCCTACGGCGCGGTCAGGGCGCCCGGCTCGCACATGGTTCCTCGTCCGGACAGCTACAGGCCGATGTGGACGAAGCCCGACGGCGGCATCGACACCGACAAATACATCGAGTTTTATGAGATGTATATGGACAGGGGGACGATCGGGAGCGTGGCGGCGTTCGTGCTTGAACCCATCCAGGGATGGGGCGGCTCTGTCATGCCCCCGGACGACTACTTCCCGAAGCTCAAGAAGTTGTGCGATAAGAAGGGTATCCTCCTCATGGCGGACGAAGTCCTCACGAGCTGGTCGCGTACCGGCAAATGGCTGTGCATGGAGCATTGGAACGTCGTCCCCGACGTCGTCTCGATCGGCAAAGGCTTCGGCAACGGATTCCCCGTCACCTGCGTGGCCGTGAGGGAGCCCTACTGCAAGTCCTTCGAATCGATATCCGCCTCGAGCAGCTACGGGGGAAACCCGATGGCCTGCGCCGCGGCACTGGCTAGCACCGAAGTTATAATCGAGGAAAACCTCCTTGAGAGGTCCGCGCACTTGGGCGAGCTGTCCCTGAAGAAGATGAGGAAGATGATGGACTCGCACAGGATCATCGGAGACGTCAGGGCCAAGGGTTGCCTCATGGGCATCGAGCTTGTCAAGGACAGGAAGACGAAAGAACCCTTCAACGAGGCGGGCAAGCTGGTCTACCAGAAGGCCTTCAGGAAAGGGCTCGCATGGATTCCAGCAGGGCACATCCTCAGGATGAGCCCGCCTGTGGTGATGGACGACGAGATGCTGCTCAAGGGGCTCGACATCATCGAGGAGTCCATCGCGGAGACGGAGAAGGAGCTGTGCGGATGAAGGCCGGATTCGCAGCCGTAGACATATCTCCACGGAAGCCGTGCTTCCTCGTAGGCTATCCGCATGTCGAACGGACTTCTACAGGCATACACGACCCGCTTTATGCGTCGGCGGCCTGCCTAGGGGAGGGTTGCGGCACGCTCCTGCTGATTTCGCTGGATATCCTTATCATTTCGCCGGCTACGGCCTCTGAGCTGCGCAGGAAGATTGAAGCTGCGACTGGAATCCCCTACGCCAACATGCTGATAGCCTGCACGCACACGCATTCGGGGCCTCAGTGCGCGGACATGCTCGCATGGAAAAACGATCCTGTCGTCCCGCCGCCGGACAAGGACTACATGAATTTCCTCCAAGCAAAGGTGGTGGAAGTGGCTGAAAAGGCGGCTGCGGCCCGTTCGGAAGCCGAAGTCGCAGTGACATCCGCCATGGTCTCCGGCGCCGGCTGCAACCGGCACAGCCCCGAAGGTCCCCGCGATCCTGAGATTGGTATAATCGCAGCCAGGGATGGACGGACGAGAAAAATCTCGGGGATACTCGTGGTCTATTCGATGCATCCTACAGTCCTGCACGAGGATTCCAAGCTGGTCTCGTCGGACTTTCCCGCATACGCCCGGTTATGCCTTAAGGAGAAATTCGGCGATGATGCCGAGGTCGTCTACCTTACCGGGCCTGCCGGCAACCAGAGCCCGCGCTACCACGTCCGCGGCCAGACATTTGCAGAGGCCGAGCGCATCGGCAGAATTGCAGGCGAGGCCGCGGCCGCCGCGGTCGCGTCGTTGAATGATTCAGACTATTCTGGAGAATTCATGCTCAAATCGGCAAGCGCCAAGGTCGCGCTCCCGTCGCGGAAGTTCCCGTCGGTAACCGAGGCCGAGCAGAAGCTGGCGGACGCGAGAGAGAAGTTCAGGCGCCTCAAGGAGGAAGACGCCGGCCACGGGCCGGTCCGCACCGCCGAATGCGATGTCTTCGGCGCCGAGGAGACACTGACCTTGGCCAAGGCGCAGGAAGATGGCCTGATACGGGAGCTTGTTGAAAAATACAGCCCTGCGGAAATCACAGCATTCAGAATCGGCGGCGCATGCATCGTCGGATTCCCATGCGAGCTTTTCGTCGAATACGGACTCGAACTCAAGAAAAAGGCGCCGTGCAAGGTCTTCCCCGTAAGCCTGGCCAACGGGGAACTCCAGGGATATGTCGTTACGAAAGAGGCGGCCGCACTCGGCGGATACGAGGCGTCAAATGCAGTCTTCGCGCCTGAATCAGGAGAACTGATGCTTTCCGCGGCGCTCAGACTCATAAGGGAATTGACTTGAGAATATTTTAGGACAATTGGGGTGTCAGGTCTCAGACGTCGTGCGGCGCGCGTCGTGCGGCGCGCGTCAATGTAAATCAGACGACCAAGACAGCGATGAAGATCGCGACGAGGATTCGACAAAGACATTTACCAAGATTTCTTAAGGGGATAATACCCAACCATCCATTCATCCAATCACCCGTGCAATGATTTGAAAGGAGTTACCAATGAAAGACATGCCGCTGCTGGGCCTTTGCCCGATCGGGAAGTTTGTCTTCAGCCATGAGGACGCCTTGAAATATAAGGCCTTGATAGAGAGGAAGCTGAGAAAGCTGAAAATACCTTTTGCGGGAATCGACTCCGCCGTCAAGGACGGTGTGGTCCGGGGGACGGGCGACATAGCTCCGGCTATAGCCTGCCTGAAGGACAGCAATGTGGACGCCGTATTCATGCCGCACTGCAACTTCGGAACCGAACATGCGGTTGGGCTCATCGGCAGGGACATGGGCCGGCCGGCGCTGGTATGGGGGCCGCGCGACGAGGCGCCGCTTGCGGACGGAACCAGGCTCAGGGACACGCTCTGCGGCCTCTTCGCGTCGACCAAGGTGCTCCACAAGATGAGGGTTCCTTACACATACCTGGAGAACTGCAGGATCGACGACGCGGCCTTCGACAAGGGGCTCGACCGTTTCATGAGGGCCGCGAACATCGCGGCGGCGTTCAGGAAGGGCATCAGGATAGGCCACATCGGGCAGCGCGTGGACTTCTTCTGGACCACGATCATAAACGAGAGCGAATTGCTCGACCGATTCAAGATCGAAGTCCTGCCGATAGACCTTGTCGAGTTCATCAGGGAGGCGAAACAGCTCGCAGCAAAGGAGAGGGCCTCCTACCTGCGCGAGGTCAAAAGGCTTAGGAGGAACTGCATCATCGAGGACTTCCCGTCCGACGAGCCGCTCATCAACGTGCTGTCCGTAAGGGACATGCTGCTGCGCACGGCGGAGAAGGAGAAGCTCGACGGGATCGCGTTCAAGGACTTCATGTCGGTCATCGACGAGAGCGGGGCCTACTGCAGCTACGCCGAAAGCTGCGCGGCTGAGAAGATACCGTTCGCATACGAGTCCGACATACACGGCGTCCTGAGCTGCCTCATGCTTCAAAAGGCGTCATACGGACTGGAGCCAGCCTTCCTCACCGAATTCACGGTCCGCCACCCTTCGGACGACAACTCCGTCCTGATGTGGCACTGCGGCGCGCCGCTGTCGATGCGCCATCCGGACTGCAAGGTGCGACTCGGAAAGCACTGGATACTCCCCTCCCCTCTTTCCGGAATGACGCACTTCAAACTGAAGGACGGGGAAATAACCGTCTGCCGCTTCGACGGCGACCACGGCCAATACTGCCTGGGGGTCGGCAAGGGCGTCTCAACCGACGGGCCGGATACCCTCAACAACTACATCTGGATGAAGGTCGACGACTGGCCCCGATGGGAGAGGAAGCTGATGAACGGCCCGTTCATCCACCACACCGCCATGGCATACGGCGACTACAAGGGAGCGCTGGCCGAGTCGTGCAAATATATTCCGCCGCTGGCATTGGTGGAATTCTAGTGGCGGATTCGAATCATAGTCGGTAATCGGCACGTGACTCACATGGCAATAGCGATCGAGATTGCCAAGCCTAAGATGAGTGGCTGTCTTTGGTGACCGAAGTTTTGTCGGTGTGGAACTTTAAGTAGCGCAGGTATTCTTACCTGCGGAGTCGCAGACAGGAATGTCTGCGCCACTTGAAGGAAAATCTCAGGAGAGAGAAAGGACATACTAGCTATGAGGAAGATCAAGTTCGGAATAATCGGCGCGGGCCTTATGGGCCGGGAGTTCGCCAGCGCATGCGCCCGCTGGTGCCACCTCACTGCGATGAAGGCAGCCCCGGAGCTTGTCTCGGTCTGCGACAAGAATCCCGACCTGCACGGCTGGTACAGGGACAATTTCCCGTCGGTCAGTCAGATCACCGACGACTACGGCCAGCTGCTCGGGAACCCGGATGTGGAGGCGGTCTACTGCGCCGTGCCGCACAACCTTCATGAACAGATTTTCTGCGACACGATAACGGCGGGGAAGCATCTGCTCGGCGAAAAGCCGTTCGGCATAGACAAGAAGGCGAACGACGCCATTATGGAATGCATCAGGAGGCATCCGGACGTCTTCGTGCGCTGCAGCTCGGAATCCGTCTTCTTCCCGCCGATGCAGAGGCTCGGCGAGATGATCGATGCGAAGGCCTTCGGTCAGATCATAGAGGTCAACTCCGGATTCCTGCATTCGTCGGACCTCAACCCTATGAAGCCGATAAACTGGAAGCGCATGGTGGAGGTCAACGGCGAATACGGCTGCCTGGGCGACCTGGGAATGCATCCGTGCCACATGGTCTTCAAGGCCGGTTGGTATCCGAAGAACGTGCGGGCGGTCCTTTCAAAGATCGTCCGTGAAAGGCCCGACAAGAGCGGAAAGATGGTCCCCTGCCGGACATGGGACAACGGCACGCTCCTCTGCGAGGCGGAAGATCCTGAGTCCGGGACGATCTTCCCGCTTACGATAAAGACCCAGCGCATCGCCCCTGGCGAGACGAACACATGGTACTTCGAGGTCAAGGGCATGAAGGGCTGCGGCCGCTGGTCCAGCAGGAATCCGAAGAGGCTGGAAGTCCTTGAATACAAGGGCGGCGCGCAGGCCTGGCAGCAGATCGACATGGGCTGGGAGACGGCGTTCAAGGGGATAACCGGGGACATCTTCGAGTTCGGATTCTCGGACAGCATCCTGCAGATGTGGGCGGCGTTTATATACGAGCTGACGGAAGGAAAGCCCAAGAGCCGCTTCGCCGCGTGCGTGACGCCGGACGAGGTCGCGATGTCGCACCGCCTCTTCACAGCGGCGCTGAAAAGCCAGAAGGACGGAACAACGGAGAAGGTCTGATTTTACCCCTCACAAAGACTCGGATACAAGAAGGATTTCTCATCAAGGGAAGTAACTTCGATCAAAATAAACCAAAGATTTGGAACTGCCCATATGCGTCCTGCTAAAAAGAAGTCTTATTATCTTGCGGTTGATCTCGGCAGCACGTTCTTCAAGGCTGGGATCTTTGACGGCCGCCTGAGGCGTATCGGAGTTTCCGAGCGGCAGCTTTCTTATCTGCACAGGGACGTCCATGTCGACTTCGCGGTGGATGAGGCCGAATCGGCCTTCAAGGATGCCATCGAGGGCGCGCTGTCGGCGTCCGGAATCCCGGCCGGATCCGTCGCCGCCATCGGAGTGACAAGCCAGGCGCAGACCTTCGCGGTGACGGACGGTAAATCCAGGTTCCTTACCCCCTTCATAAGCTGGGAGGACATGCGGAGCAAAAGCGTCTGCGATTCGATGAGTGAAGATCCGCTTTTTTCGGACTTCCATGAGCATGCGAGCTTCTACAGCCTCCTGCCCAACCTGCAGATTTGCCAGGTGAAAATGCTGAGTGACAAGGAAGAAATTGGAACAGCCTCGGAGATCATCCCTCTGCCCTCGTATCTGATCAAACTCCTCTGCGGAAAGGCTTTCACCGATACGAACATAGCGGCGATGAGCGGGTTCTATTCGCTCAAGACAGGCGGCTGGAACCTGAAATATCTCTCGTTCTGCGGGCTGAATATCCGGCAGATGCCGTCGCTGGTCCGCGCAGGAAGCGTCGCGTCGCTCACCGGGAAATGCGCGGCGCGCCTCGGCCTGACTGCGGGCATACCGGTCTTGTCGTGCGGGAACGACCAGACGGCGGGAGCTTTCGGCGCCGGCCTCGGCAGCGGGATGATCCTGGCGAACCTCGGATCCGCGCAGATACTTTATCAGCGATCGCCTGAACTAGCTGCGCCGAAACCCGGCGTCGTGCGCGGCGAATATCCGGGCGGGGGATACTACAGACTGCTTGTCGGCGATTTCGGCGGCAACCTGATCAGCAGGGTAATCAGCGCGGGAATCGGATTCAAGGGATTCGACGGATTCTTCGAGGCCGCGGCAAAGACGGCGTCTGCAAGCAAGCCCCAGCCAGGGACATTCGAAGTCCGCAGCAATGGGACTTTTTCGTTTGACCGTAAAACCCCGCCCGGGGAAATCGCATCTTCATGCCTGCATTACCTCTGCGGCAGCATGAAGGAAATGTATGAGAAAATGCTCGCCGAATGCGCGGTTCCGCCCCGGAAGATACTGGTCGCCGGCGGAGGAAGCAGAAACGAAGTTTGGGTGAAAATGCTTGAAAGTGAAATCGGCAAGAAGCTGGTCAAGGCGGACGCGGACGCCCTCCACGGAACGGCGAAGATGCTAGGTTTTTCCCTGCGGGAAAAAGGCGCCCTTGAGGCGCGCTGGTAGCTTGCGCGCGCCGCGCGCAAAGGGCAAACTCTGCATACGAGCAATGCTGTGTTATGTTGCTTGCGCGCGGCGCGCGCAAACTACTTTTGGTAAAAACGTTTTCCAAGTCGCACCCTAAGGGACTAAGGCGGGCTTCGCCCGCCGTTTGCGAGCTGCGTTCCGCAACCCAATGCGGTCACGAGACAACCCGATATTTCAATCTCCAAATTCCAAATCACAAATAATTATTCAACTGATAAATTCCAAACAAATCGATTCAGAGTTTGGATTTTGAATTTTGAGATTTGATATTTATTTGGTATTTGGTGCTTGGATACATGGAATTTAACCGGACAAGAGCGCTATCACTTTTTAGGATCTTACACCATGGGAGCACATCAATCCATCATCGACTGCCACACGCATGTGGGAATTTCGATAGGCAACTATCTTGGCGGAGCATACCCCTACGCCATGAGCGTCGAGGATATTGTGGTGAGAATGAGACATCTTGGCATATCCCGCTCCGTGGTCTTCCCGATCGAATCGAGCTACTACATCGCCGCCGGCGGCGGATCTCTGGCGGGAGCGTCGGCCTTCCCCTACGAAAAGGAGAACATCAGCCTCTTCAAGGAGGTATTCGAAACATTCCCGGAATACACGGAAATGCTCATCCCGTTCGCGATGTTCGATCCGTCGAGGAAGACGAAGGAGCAGGCAGGCCTTTTGGATGAGCTGCACCGGGAATACGGCGTCTGCGGCCTGAAGACCGTCACCAGCTACACGAAGGCGTTCGTCAAGGATTTCCAGAAGAAAGGGAACCCTATAAGAAGTTTTGCGCGGAAGCACAGGCTCCCCCTCACCTTCCACTGTTCGTGGCTGAAGACGGATCCCTGGGCCAACGTCTTCGACGTCCTGGACATCGTCCGGGAAAATCCCGAATTGAACATCTGCGTCGCCCATTCGGCACGCTTCTCGATGAAGGCTCTTGAAATTGCGGACGATCTTCCGAACTGCTTCGTCGACAGTTCCGCCTTCAAGATCCACTGCGATCTTGCGGCCTCGGACAGCCCGTCCATACCGCCGCGCGCGAAACGCTTTCCTGCCGACTACCGCTCGCCTGCAACGGTATTCCGCAGCCTCGTCGAATCGTATCCTGAGACGATCATATGGGGCTCGGACACGCCTTATCACTACTTCATACAGAAGTTCGAGGACGCGAAGGGCAAGGTCACTGACGTGAGGTTGACATCGTCGTATGACGCGGAACTCAGAATACTGAAAGCCCTACCCGCGGCCATGATAAAAAAAACAGCATCAGGCAACACGGAGAAATTCCTTAACAATATAAAGAAGAGAGGATAAAATGGCGAAATTCGCATTCGAGCCGTCTAAGCATGTGCCTTTCCGCGACATGAAGGTCCTCGAAATGGCCCGCAAGATCACAAGGAAGGACTTCGAAAGGCATCCGAACAAACGCTTCAAGGTCAAAATAATGTCCGGCGAGGAGATGACTTTCAACTTCATCATGGACATCTACTTCAGGATCAAGGAGGCAATGGAAGCCGGCAGGCGGCTGGTGATGATACTGCCGCAGCCCTGGCCGCTCTACTCATGGGTCGCCCAGATGATCAACCGGAGCCGGATCGACTGCCGCAACCTTCACACCTTCAACATGGACGAATACGCCGACCAGGACGGGAACATCGCGCCGGAGAGCTGGGAGTTCGGATTCACACATGCGCTAAAAAAATATTTCTACAGCCGGCTGGATCCGAAACTGCGTCCGCCGGAAAGGCAGATGGTCGGCCTGACGAACAAGAACTTCAAGGACTATGGAAAAATGATCTCAGACCTAGGTGGAGCGGACATCTGCTACTCGGGCCCGGGCTGGACAGGCCACCTCGCGTTCATCGAGCCGGACGCTCAGGAAGTTCCAAAGGATATCGAGACTTTCAAGCGGACAGGGCCGATGATCGTCACGCTGAGCCCGTTCACACTGGCGCAGAACTCGCTGCACGGAAGCTTCGGCTCGAGCGGAGACATCGCCGCGGTTCCTCCGAAGGCCGCCACGATCGGCCCGCGCCAGCTCCTCGAGGCAAAGAACAACATCGGGATGTATGGAATCACCATACGCGGAACGGACTCGTCCTGGCAGAGGCTCATAGCAAGGATATCCCTATTCGGACCGGTAACTCCGCTCGTTCCCGATTCCGTGATACAACTCAAGAAGGCCGATATCTGGGTCTCGGACAAGATTGCAGCTCCTGTCGCGCCGGACTGGAATGCGGGATACTGACGTGGAACCGCGGTCGGCGGATATGAAAAGGATAATCGAGTTTCAGAGGAGTGGCGATCTGCGAGATTCGCAGTTTTGTAGATGAGAAACTCTGTGGAGGGCGGAGCCGAGCTCCGCCGCGGTTGAGCCTGGCTCAACCCTCCGGAAGACGACATAGTTACCGACAAAGATAACGACGAAGAATTTCAAGTTTCAG
>CAZWRV010000007.1:0-116778 GCA_964636325.1 uncultured Victivallaceae bacterium
ATCCGCCAGTTCTGTCGAACAGAAACTCGAAGTAGCGCAGGTATTCCTACCTGCGGATTGCGCAGACAGAAATGTCTACGCCACTTCGAGGCGAGTTTCAGAGGAGTGACCATCTGCGAGATTCGCAGTTCTGTCGTTCAGAAACTCGATGGAGGGCGAAGCCGTGCTGAGCCGCAGTTGAGCTTGGCTCAACCCTCCGGAAGACGACAAAGATAACGACAAAGTTCGCGACAAAGATGGGCGAGTTTCAGAGGAGTTCATGGATTGGCCCCCATCCATTTGTCCAGGCAGAAAAGTCTGAACATGGCGGTGGAGTTGAAATCACAGCTTTCCAACTGGCCGCGTATTTCGCTAAAGTCAGATTCGACGAACTCAGCCGCAGGATGCGAACTGCCGGATGCCCATTTGCGGAGAAATGCATTGAGGGGGCCGTTCCTCATCCATCGGTCCTGGGGGGTTTCAAAACCCTTCTTGTCCCTACGCCAGCAGATTTTTTCCGGCAGTCTGCCGTCCATTGCCTTCCTGAAAAGGTATTTGGTCCAGCCGTTCCGCATGTTCATCCCAGGCGGGATCGAAAGGACGAACTGCACTAGATTGACGTCCAGGAAAGGCACTCTTGATTCTATTGAAAACGCCATTGAGTTTCTGTCCTCCCACTTAAGGAGGCGCGGCAGATGAATCCTGAAAATCTCAGCCTTCCTGTATTCTTCAGGCTCCAGGGCCTGAGCCTTTGTGTGCCAGCGTGAAACTTCGATTCCCTCCAGGAGTGCCTTGGATTCCGGCCTGAGCAGGAAGGGCATGCCTGACGAGGAGCTTCTTCTGCGGAATTCGCGGATCCCGCCCCATATCTCCGATATGAGGGCGCGGTTTCCACCGGGCGAGGCCGCGCCGGCAAGATGCGAAAGCAGCGCAACGACGCCGGAATCCCTCTTAAGTCTGTTCAAATAGAGAAAGTAGGAGGGCCAGTAACCTGAAAACAGCTCGTCTCCGCCCTGTCCGTCGAGAAGAACTGGTATTTTGTTTTCGCGCGCTGACTTCATTATCCTGTATTGCGCATACATGCTGATGCTACCGACCGGTTCGTCATGCTGCTTGAGGAAAACTTCCAAGTCGTCTATAAGTTCATCGTCGGTTGGAAAACTCTTTATATGTCTTGCGCCGGAGGCGCCGACCACGGCCTCCATGAACGGGCGTTCATCAATAGATTCGTCGTCGAAGCAGGCCGAAAACGCGTTGAATGTGGTTTCGGGCTGTAGATTCTCCATCTCCATGAAGATGGCTGAAGAATCGAGACCGCCCGACAGACATCCGCCGACCGGGACATCTGACCGGAGCCTGAATTTCACCGCGTTGGAAAACATTCCGGAAATCTTGTCGGTTATCTCTTTCTCATTCGGTAAGGTGCGGCTCTGCCCGCGGTACGCCGGATCTATCTCTGCGGGGATCCAGAATCTTTCAGGCCGGACATCTGGGTTCTCGATGTCTATTTCAGCGAAATGACCCGGCGGGAACGCATGGATTCCCTCGAAGAAGGTTTCGGGAGGATTTTCGTATCCGGTGGCGAGATACAAGCAGCAGATCCTGCCGTTGGGTTTTCTTTTGAAACCGGGCAGCGTAAAAAACTGCTTGATCTCGGAGGCGACCGCGAAGGTTCCGCCGTTTTTCCACCAGTAAAGGGGTTTGACTCCGATACGATCCCTTGACATTAAGATGCGGTTTTTCCGCTTGTCGAATATGACGAAAGCCCACATGCCGTTGAATCGTCCCAGGCAGCCGCTGCCCCATTTCGCATATGCGGCGAGCAGGACTTCGGTGTCGCAGTGGGATTTGAAGCGGAAGCCTTCTTTTTCCAGCTCGGCGCGCAGTTCTATGTGGTTGTATATTTCGCCGTTGAAGACAATAGTGAAGCTGCCGTCGCCGAAAGACATCGGCTGGGCGCCAGATTCGGAAAGGTCCATGATCGATAGACGCCTGTGCCCGAGCCCGATGCGGAAGCGCGGCGGATTCTCAAGGCGTGATCCTTTTCCGTCAAAGAATGCGAAGCCGCGCCCGTCCGGGCCGCGGTGCGCTACCGCATCCGTGAAGCGCTCAAGGATGTCCGGACTGTATGCCCCGGAGTTGTCAATCAGACAGGCTATGCCGCACATTGATTTGCAATCCCTTTATTTCTCCGAAGCTTTCCACGCCGCAGGCATCGTATTGTCAAAGTCATCTGGTGGATTCAATTTTTTTCCCTTCCGACGGATGTTTGTCTACGGCAATACTGCCGCCAAGTATCTTTTCATATAAGCCGGAGAGTACTTTGAAGTCGTTGTTCCAGTTGTATTCCCTTTCCACGGCCTGGCGGCCTTTCATGCCGTCGGCGATGGCGGCCTCGGGATTTTCGATGTAGTGGCAGATGGCCGAAGCAATCTCAGTCGGATTTTCCGAATTGACAATCTTACCGCCGCCGCAGGCGCTTACGAGTTCTGAAAGAAGCGGTGTGTCGGTCGCGATGACCGGCAGCCTGCACGCCCAGTATTCGAAGAGGCGGTTCGGGAGCCCCGCGCAGTTGTTCTCGGTCTTGGCGTAGAGAACCAGTCCGACGTGGTTTTTTGGCAGTTCTTCGGCCACGAGCCTGTTCCAAGGGATGAAGCCCGATATCCTAATACTTCCGGCCAGCCCCTTGCCGTCAATGTATTCCCTGATCCTGCGCTCGGATTTGCCGGAGTCGAAGACGGATATGAGATTGAGGACGGCGTTTTTGTGCTTTTCCACTACCAGGCCGAAGGCGTCGACCAGTTCCATCACGCATCGGCTGTTGTTCGTGGTTCCGCTGGCCACGGCGGAAAAGGATGAGTTTTTCCGGAGCTCCGGAACCGGTGCCGGCAGCCTTTTCAAGTCGATGGTGTTCCTCACAACGACGCAATTGCCGCCGTAGCCCATTTTCTCATACCGGTGCCGCAAGGGGTCGGTGACGGCGACGATTCCGGCGAAGGGGCTGCACCATAGCTTCTCGAATTTGTTATAAAATTTTGCCAGCATGTCCGCCAGAAAAGGGAAGCTTCTGAGATGGAATTCCTTGATGGTGGCGGAATAAAGTTCATGCACGTCCCATACGACCTTGATGCCGTAGTTCTTGGCGATGTAGCACATCCATGGCAGCAGCTCGGGATCATGGAAGTGGTATATGTCCGCCTTAAGCTTGAGCGCCCTGGCCACAGCCATGCGCGGCAGGATGAACTTGCGGCCGGGCCGTCCGAGAATGTTCCTGATAGGATAAATCCTCACTCCGTCGGCCGCAGGAGGGAACGCGTTGTTTCGGCAGCGGGCGACGAGCGAGACTTTGAAGCCTTCTGCCGCAAGGCTCCTGCACTGCCTCTGAAAAATCCTGATGTCGTCAGGGCCGTGCGAGGTCGTTATATGGCATATATGAGTTTTTTTTACATCCGAACTGTTTATTCCCGCCAGCGTCCTGTAGCATTCGACGAACTTGGCAAGATTTTTTTTCCTGTCGTAGCGGCACCTTATATCTGCGGCTCTTTCCAGCGCTTTAGCTCGCATGGCGGCATCTCCGGCGGCGCTTTTCATGGCCATTGCTATGGAGGCTGTGGAAATATCGTCAAGGAGTATGCCGTCCTTGCCGCCATCCACAAGTTCCTTGGACGCCGGGATGTCCGCGACTATCGGCACCAGTCCGCAGCAGCGCGCCTCGATGAGCGAGCTGGATATCCCCTCGGTCTGGATAAGCGACACATAAAAGTCGGCATTCCTCAGCTCGTCCGCCACCTGCGCGGCCGGAATCCTGCCTTTGAAGGCTATCTTCCCGTCCAGGCCCATGTCCTGCACCATCTTGACAAGTTCGTCCTTCTTTGTTCCATCGCCGATGACGACCAGTCTGGCGTCGGGAACCTGCCTTTGAAATTCCGCAAAGGCGCCGATCAGTCTGTCGATCATGTATTCCTCTTCAAGGGAACGAGTGGAAATGAAGACGGGCTGCGTCTGCGAATATTCCCTTCCGGCATGTGCAGCATGGAAAACATCCGTGTCGATTCCCCTGTGCAGGACAAGAATCTTTCCCTCGTCCGCGCCGAATTTGAGCAGGCCCCTCTTAATGTTTTCACCCCAGGCGTGGATCATCTGCGCCCGCCTGATGGCGAATCTCGCGAAGAAGCCTAGAAGAGCCTTCCTGAAGAAGGTCGGGCGCGGCATATAGGTTATCTGCTCGTTCTGTGCGGCGAGGACAAGCGGCTTGAACTCGGTACTTGCCGCGAGATAGCCATAGCTCGTTATCCTGTAGGCGACTATGATGTCGGGCTTCGTCCTGTCTATTATCTCCATCAGGTTGGCAGTGCCGGTCAGCACGCGAAGCCTGGGCGGCAGGAACCACAGGCCTACAGCAAGCGCGTCCTCCTTGCCGGAGGTTCTGACGGATGCGATCTCGATGTCGCAGCCGGCCTCGCGGAGACCCTCGACCCAACTGACTGTGTTGGGGCTCTTCGGCTCGCCGAGGAAAAGGATTTTCAGCTTGCGTGGCATACTGTGGTGTGGCGGATTGAGGTACTGTTATAAAGTTTTATTGAAGATTTTAAAAGAACCGCGGAAAGGCGGAAGCCAACACGGGATTGTGCCAGGGATGTCGCAAACTACTTGCTGAGGCTTCGAAAGAACATTCGTTAATATTTTCAGGAAGGTTCGATAACCTTTTTCAAGAAAAGGAATGACAAAATCCTTTCGATGTTCTGTTCCGGCAACTCCTCGTCGGTCATAAGCTCGATATCCGGCTTCTCGGGAGCCTCGTATCCTGAATCTATGCCGGTGAAATTCTGAATTCCCTGTTCCTTCACCTTCTTGTAAAGCCCTTTGGGGTCGCGCCTTACACAGACTTCAATCGGGGCGTTCACGAAAACTTCGTAGAACCTGCCGCTCTTCACCGCGTTCCTCGCCCGTCCGCGATCCTTCCTGAACGGCGATATGAAGGCCGTTATGGTGATCACTCCGGCGTCCGCGAAAAGCGCAGCCACCTCGCCTATCCTGCGTATGTTCTCCGTCCGGTCCGAATCCGAGAATCCGAGATCCGAGTTCAGTCCGTGCCTGATGTTGTCACCGTCAAGAATGTATGCGAGATGCCCTGAGTCCACAAGCTTCCGCTCGAGCGCCTTGGCTATTGTCGACTTCCCCGACCCGGACAATCCTGTAAGCCAGATGACGCAGCCCTTCTGCCGGAGAAGCTTCTCGCGTTCGTCTGAAGTTACCAGGCTCTGAGTGAAAAAAATGTTGTCACCCATGGATATCTCCTCAATCCAATTTACACTTCAACAGCAAAATCCTATATTTTCGACGAAGAGACCGCAGCCGCTCGATAGGCTGTCGTCGCAGGAAGTCTTTTCATCTATCCAACACCGCATAATATTTCGGCATAGTGTGTTCTGCCCCGAATTCGGTCAGGCGTTCTTTACCTTTTATGGCGAGGCGGAACATCAAATTCTTGTCCTTTATTAGTGAGGCGAGGCTTTCGACGGAGGAATTGACGTCGCCGTTCCTCACGATCCTGCCATACTGGCCGCCGTCTCCAAGGATGTCCCTTACGCCGCCGACATCAGTGGCCACCACCGCGCATCCACCGTCGATGGCCTCGAGGAGCACGTTCGGCATGCCTTCGCTTTTCGATGAGAGGAAAAATATATCTGCGGCGGTAAGCTCCTCGACCACGTCCGACACCTCGCCGGCCAGGCGGATTTTGTCCTGGAGCCCCCTGTTGCGGATTTTACGCCTCAAACTGCTACCTATGCTGCCGACAAGCAATCCATACATGTCCCGGTGATTTTTTGACAGCTTGTCGAACACTTCGATGAAAAATTCGAAGTTCTTTTCGGGAGTGTCACGGCCCGCCCCGGCTATGACCGTCCCTTCCGGAGGAATTCCAAGCCTCTTTCTCGCCCTTTCTCGGATGCCGGAGAAAACCTTCGCGTCGAAAAGCTTTTCGTCCATCTCATAGATGTTATTGATCACAGTAATCTTGTCGGGAGGCGTTCCATCGGCCTGTAGCTGGCGTTTCAGGAAGACGGAATTGACGACGATCCGGGGCGGCGAGAGCGCGTATCTGAAGTGGCTCGGGGAAAGCTGTGCCCTCGCGACATCCAAGCTCCCGCGGAGCGAGCCGATAAACTTCACCTTCTTCGACCCGCCGGCGCAGAGCGCGTTGAAGGCGTTCGTATAGAAGCTCCATGAAAAAACGATGTCGGGCCGTATTCTCGAAAGAAGATATTTGAAATGCATGAACTTCAGGAGGTTCCCCATCTGGAAAAGATAAAGCGGCCTGATTCCAAGCTCGTCCCTGATCCGAGCCTCCCAGATGCCTCCACGGTATTTTGCGGAGCTGACAACAACGCTCGGCTCAAATAAGCTTCTGTCAAGATGCTTCAAGAAAAGATAAAGCTGCTTTTCAGTGCCTCCGCCCCCAAGCTGCCCTATCAGACAAATGATTTTCTTCGGCGCAGTCATCGCTTTGCGCCCATCAGCTCAGCATAAAAATCCATATATGCGTGAGCGACAAGGCTCCAGTCATATTTCCTGGCGCTCTCAAGCGAAGCTGCCCTTAACTTTTCTCCCAGTGGCCTGCTTTCTATCACAGAGTATAGCAAATCTGCGAATTTCGCGGAGTTCCCGGGCTCGGTCTTGAGGCCGTTTACTTCGTTCTCAACGACATCCTTGACCCCCTCCGCCTCGGTCGTGACAATCGGCAGTCCTGCGGCCATCGCCTCCACTAGGACCATTCCAAATGTCTCAATCAATGTCGGAAACGCAAAAATGTCCGCTGAGCAGTAAAGCTCAACCAGTTCCTGGGAAGGCAAGGAAAAGATCTCCGATTTCGAGCTGGAATACCTTTCTACAGGGACTAAGCCTAGAGAGTCTGAACGGGTGCGGTCCTTGCACAATTCAGAACTGCCGCGACCGCAGACTACCCATTTGAATCTTATGCCTTTAGCCTTAAGAATGCCAGCTATTTCGGGAATAAGATCGTAGCCTTTCTTAGGATGATATCTGCCGACAGTAAGGATCAAGGTCTCGCCCTCTGCCAATCCAAGATCCTGGCGGATCTTCAGCCTCCTTTCCTCTTTTACTTCTGCGAATTTCGCAAATTCGACACCGTTCGGTATGATTTTTATCTTGGATTCCTGGATGCCAAGCTTCAAATATTCGTTTTTGACGCTCTGGGTGAGCGCCACAAGCCCGTCAAAAAGAGGATATTTCTCCGCCACAAGTCCGTCAATGGCAGGATCCAGCCTCATTCCGTAGTTTATTTGGGGGAACTTCTGTATGTCTTCGCCGCAACAGCGCAGGACACAGGGGATTTTCTTTTCATTGAAATATTGCACCGAAAAAACGCCGTAAGGCCAGCCGTTGGTGACCTGCCAAAGTTCAAACTTATGCTTCTTCTGAAGCTTGGAGATCCCATGTTCAAGGTAGATTTTCCCGACGCAATACGGGAGATTCCTGAAAAGCCCTCCGGTTTTGTCCCAGAGGTATTCAATCTCATATGGGAGATCCGGCCTGACCTCCGGCGGTGGGGTGGTCGTGACCACTACTGCCTGATGGCCAGCCTTCACCAGGTTTCGGCAGACGTTGTGGACGCATATTTCGGCGCCGCCTGTATGAGGGTAGAACTGGGATATGAGCTGGGCGATTTTCATCCTAATCTTTTTTCAGCGTCAGGCTGCACTTGCGGACTAGGATTTCACCTTTGAACTCAGCCCGGATCACGAAGAACACTTTGCCCGGCTCCTTGATCGCATCGTCCTTGGACATGGTGTCCGAATTATTCTTGCCTGTCCACTTTGAAGAGTTCTTGAGGTTGTCAGGGATTTTCTGGGCGACGATCGTCCTGGCGCCGGGGCTGAGTTCCTGCTCAAGAAATATTCCGGCGAATCCTGACTCCATCCGCACGCTTTTGAACTGGGCAAATATCCTGAATCGCATCCCCTTTTCCACCTGGACGGGCTTGAACTCAATTTTTATGGCTGAAGGGGATGAAGACTGAATCCTGAAAATCTTGTCGGATCCGTCGGCTTTGCCTTCCGGCGACTCGACTATGACCTTCTGCACCTTCGGATCCGTCAATATGACTGTCCAGTCCTTTAGCAGATAAGCTTCGCCTATCTCACCTTCGCCTTCGGGTTCGGAGAGTATCTCCTTTTCCGGAATAATCTCGGAGCTTGGCACAGGCTTCTGAATTTTTGGACCATAGGAGAATTTAGCATACTTCTTTATTTCCTCCTTAGCCTCGTTCAGCTCGCTTTTCGCGTTCGCGGAATCCTGCAGGGCCTTCGCCGCCTCCTTCCTGCTCTTGAAAAGGCCGAGCATGGCGGCGACGGCCAGCGCAAGTATGACGGCGAGCGAAGCGAGAAGGACAGCTCTGGTCTTCCTGAGGGACTTGACTGTCTTCTCTAACTTTTCGACATCCTTGGCGGTCTTGACTGCATCCTTGGCGTCTAGGCGGCCAAAGTCGAGGATGTCCCTGATTGGCTTGACCGGCTGATTGCGGAACCTGCCTACGAAATAGCTTGTCTCCTCTGGAATCCTGCTCCTCCTCAAGTCCTCGCAATATGCTTCTATGTCAAAGGGTATTTTTCTGAAAAGTATGTTCTTATTGGTGATGTCGAATATGCAGTAGCTTGCCCTGATGTCGTTGTCCCTGGGCTGGCCGACCGAGCCGACGTTAACGATGTATCTTTTGCCGTCCTCCAGGCTGAAGTCCTGGGGAGGAAGCTGATGAGGCGTCCCGCTTTGGCCTATGACAAAAATTCCAGGCAGATGACTATGCCCGGCGAAGAGAAGCTGTTCCGAACAGACCCTGAACGCTTCCGCGGCCTCGTCCTGGTCGATTATGTATCCGAAGCGGCCGGGATCGGCGAACTCTCCGTGCGTACAGCGGAAACATGAGCCTTCGATTACAAGCGGCAGTGTGCGGAAGAACTTTCCTGTAGCACCGTCGAGGACGGAGCCGGTCCATTCGATCAGGCGGCGGGCGTTGTCGTTGAAGCAGCCCGGATCCATGATTCCCGCGATTACGGCGTCATGGTTTCCCAGGAGGAAATGATGGATGTTATTGTATGCGGCCTCGAAGACTTCCTTGGGCGTCGGCCCGTAGCCGACGATGTCGCCCAGGCATATGATCTCGTCTATCTTAAGGCTCCGAATGTCCGTGAGGACGGCCTTCAACGCGTGTCTGTTGGAGTGGATGTCTGAAATGACTGCGTAGCGCATGGGGGAGGGCGTGTAGGGTTATTGAATCTTCCTGTTGAAAATCTTTATCCCGCCGCCTTTTTCACAGGATTCGCCGCCGAGCGCCCATATCCATGCGAGGATGACTATGATTTTGTTAGTGCTCCAGTAGCTGTTGGTGGCAAGTATGGCGACGAGAAGGCGCGGAGTGAAAATCCAGCCGAGCCACCAGAGGACTCCGCCCCAGGCCGTCGCGAAAAACATGGTGATCCGCGGAAAGAAGAACATGCAGATCACAAACAATATTCCGTGGTTGTCCCAGAAGTTCATCTGCCGTAGTGCACCATTATTAAGTTAAGATATTCGTCGGAATAGCAGTCTGCGTCGGCAAGGCACGTGAAATCCTTGCCCAGTCCGTCCCTGAGGACGTCATGCCACTGCCAGCGCGTCATGTGGTAGTCGTTGCGTTCCCCCGCACCTCTGGGTAAGATGCGATACCTCCTCTGTCATAAGGAACCTGTCGACGCAGTCGTTCGCCAATTCTACCGGCGCATCATGCTGGAATACAAAGTCTATTATCTTACCATAGCACTTATAGACGGACAATGCCAGGTCTGGGCTGAACAGTTCCGGGATTTGGCTACTCCACGATCCATACCCATCTGCTTGAAGGCACTTCGTCTGTTTTTGGAGCTGCGCAGAAGAGCCTGTATGCGATTTTCTCCAGTTTGGACGGCAACAGAAGCGTAGCCAAGGTATTCTCGGCGTTGAGCTCCTTGATCTTTAGTTTTGTTACGACGTCCTTGCCGAGATACTTGTCCTTGAGCATGAATTTCGACTTTTCATCGAACGATCCAATGCCGAATTCCGCGGCGCCGACCTGGATCTCTGCGCCGGCCGGGACCTTTATGGCTTTGTCGTAGTTGAAGCTGTAGGTTCCGTTGCAGTAGAAATGCCTGTCCGTGGAAAATTCGAAGACTATCTTGTCCGAGCCGTAGAAGAGTGCCACCGGCTCCTGCAGGCATGCCTTGAAGAAGTATGCGCCGGCTTCAGGGGCGGGCGGAAGCGCGAGGTCTATGTCGTTCTGCACAACCATCCTGAAGGGATCCTGCTGGGAGAAGAAATAGTCCCTGAACGCGTCAAGGTCCTCATGGGGGTAGTTGACAACCTGCGTGTAGAATTCGGAGGCTGTCACGTCCACCGGGATCCAGCGGTTGTAAGGCTCGGGCAGATAGAATTCCGCCCAGAAATGGCTTGCCGGTCGCCCCGTGAACAGCTGGAAGCCGCCGCAAGTCCTCGCAGGAATGCCGACGCTCCTGCACAGGGCGGTGAAATACGCGCTCTGGTAGCCGCAGTCGCCGAACTGATGCTGTTGCACGTAAGTCGACAGGGGAGCTCCGGATGAGTCGGCGGTATTGTAATCCGGGAAGGAATAGGGGATGTTCTTGATGATATGGTCGTTGAAGAGCTTGGCCACGAGATAAGGGTTGGTCTCGGAACCGGCGACGGACTTCGCCTTGTCGACTATTTCCTGGGTGAGAGCCGTATGAGCCGACGGCTTCGTATATTCCTTGTAGAGATCGCTTTCCTTGTCGTATGCCTGTATCTGGGCGGAATCGATCACAAACCTCTGCTGGTAACGGATGAAGCGTGTCTGTGTGCGTATCACCAGGTCCTTGCTTATCTTGTCTACCGGGATTTCAAAATATACCGCGCCGATGTCGGAACCGGGATCCGGTTTTTTTACGACGTATTCGGAGGGACTGACATATATTTCGACAATTGAGCCCTGGCATGCCGTGTTGATCGGGGATGGCAGCCACACTCGTACCTTCCCGTCGCCGTTCTTCGGGATCTTGGACTTCTTGATTATGAACTGCAGGTCGGCGAGTATGTCCTTCGGACGGTCGTAGGGGAGATTGAAATCAGTATAATCAATCTTTACAAAGCCGTCGAGCATGAAGTCCATGAACTTCTTGAGCGGGTTGCCCTTGTATCTCATATTGGCGTCCATTATCGCCTGGTTCCTATAGGCGAGGTTTTCAATCTCGCTGTGGTAATACATCGTCTTGCCGCCGTCGATGTCCATCGTCAGGAGCTGCATCGAGCCGAGCCAGCCGTCGATTTCCGAGGACGTGGCCCAGGGATAATGCTTTTTAGCCTTGGCCTTGAACTTGGAAAGGCTGAGGCTGTATTCGGAAAGGACACTCTTCGTCCGGTACATCCCTTCCTTGGCGCTGACAAGCTTTTCAGCTTGACCCTCCTTGAGATAAAGGGACGCGGCCTTAGAAAAGGACTTGAACGCCTTCGTGTAGAGATTTTCCAGCTCCTGCTCATGGGCGAGCGCATAATAATAGTCGCCGTCCTTGTTTCCGGCGAAGGTGCAGGCCTGCAGCAGCAATGCTAACGACAGAGTTGTGAACAGTTTTATCGCATTCATATATCTATCCTGTAATTCGATTATGTTTGTCTCTCGTCCTCATCTCCGGTCTTTGTCTGTGAAAAGGCGTTTCCCAAGTTACGCCGTTAAGCAGCATAGATAGCCGGAATAAAAAGAATCAATGGGATTATATATTTTTCAATTTTCGGATTTTGAAATTGCTTCAATGTAATCATGGTTCCCTGAAATTCTTAATCACAATCTGATTGGTTTATCAATTGCTAAGCTTTTCTTATCAGGTAGTTCTCCACGACGAGCATGTCTAGATCGGAGTTGAGGAAGACCTCGACTGCGTCGCAAGCGCCTAGGACGATGGGGAATCCGTGGAGGTTGAACGAGGTATTGAGGACGGCGGGGATGCCGGTCCTTTTGTAGAAATGCGAGATTATTTCGTAGAAGTCAGGGTAGAGTTCGCGGTTTACGGTCTGTGCACGGGTGGTCTTGTCGAACTGATGTATTCCGGCGACAATCTTGTCGGCCATCTCCTTCTTCGACTCAAACGTGAACATCATGTATGGGGACATGTATTCCTTCAGAGACGCTGGTACGCTCATTATCATGTCGGCTTTGTCCTCGAGGACGGCCGGAGCGAACGGCATCCAGAAATCACGCTTCTTGATTGCCGCATTAATTTTGTTGATGATTCTGACGTCGTCGGGCGAGGCTAGGATGGATCTGTTTCCGAGGGCGCGTGCGCCGAACTCCATCTGGCCGGAACATCTGGCGACGATTCTTTTTTGAACAAGCAGTTCTGCGACTTTCGCATTTATGTCTGTTATTTTCTCGAAGAGCACCTTGCCATTGAACTTGTCCATTGCCGCTTGGATGTCCGAGCCTCCGGTCGGTCCGACGCAAAAGTTCCCGAACTCGACATCAGGAACGCCAGCCCCCCTGACCTTCTGGCAGCCGAGAAACGCCGCTCCGAAGGCGTTCGTCTCGTCGCCGCAGGACGGAAAAACGCACACTGATTCGACTTCTGGCAGCTCGGATATGAGCTTGTTGGCCTTGACGTTCATGAAGAAGCCGCCGGAAAGCAGGATTCGGCGTATTCCGGTCGAAGCGATTCCGGCCTTGATCCATTTCACAGCAGTCTCCTCGGCGAGCATCTGCAAGCCGCCGGAGAGGTTGTCGAAGCGCTGGTTCAAGGTCACTTTAAAAAGCTCCTTTATAAGGGTCTGCTTCTCGTCGCCCCCCGTGTTCCGGACACCCGGATATTTTTCGGTGTTTGTCAGAACCAGA
This sequence comes from uncultured Victivallaceae bacterium, assembly GCA_964636325.1. Lineage (GTDB taxonomy): Bacteria > Verrucomicrobiota > Lentisphaeria > Victivallales > GWF2-50-93 > CAZWRV01. The sequence goes on from CAZWRV010000007.1 coordinate 12,884, forward strand.
GGGTTGTCCTTGCTGAATCCGACGAACTGCGAAAGGCTTTCCTTGATGGTTCTTGAATATTTGCTGGAAGCGTATGGTGCTAGACCCATGAGCTTGTATTCGTGCTCATGCGGCATGAATCCCATTATGAAGGTGATATGGGCGTAGATGCACGCCGGCGAGAACGAATCGGAGCTTGCAATCTCCTTCAATTGTCCGTTTTCGCCGATAAATACGGCGCTGGTTCTCCCGTCGCCACCGCCGTCCATGCTGAAGACCAGATATTTATCTTCTTTGTGCCTGGCAAGCCCGTAGTAGGCGGATGCCGCATGGCAGAGGTGATGGTCGAAGCGCTGGTGCTTCTCAAGAAGACCTATCTCCCTTAGATAGTCTTCGAGCAGCTTCTCTCTGGCTTGCCCCTCGCGGAGCCTGGTCAACGCCTTCCTGGATAGGTCAGCCACCTTGGAAAACACAGGCTCCTCGCTGCCGAACCACTCCTCCTTTATCGATTTGTATCTGTTCACAAACTTGTTGAGGTCGGCTTCACGGCTCTGCTCGACCTTGGAAGCCAGGTCGCCCACGAAAACGTGGTCAATATCCTTCAACGAAAGACCTGCGAAGTCGAGAGCCGCCTTTATCGAAAGATGCGGGAATCCGGGCTGGTTCTTGATCTTCGAAATGCGCTCTTCCTGGATTCCGAAGACGACCCTGTTGTCCTGCATCAGGACGGCGGATGCGTTCAGATTGCTGTTTATTCCAAGTATGTTCATGGCGTTATTTCAGTTTTTATGGATAGATTATTTGTTGATGAATTCAGCAGAGGGGGGCAGTTGGCCGGCTTCATTTTATTCTATCTTAAGCGGTTGCAAAGGCAAGCAGGACTACAATTTCAGAAAGGTTCCGATTGTGGCGAGTGTCTGCACGAGGTCGCCGCTGACGCCCGGGACTTTCTTCCCTTCGAGCCAGCGGGGGATGTCTTCACCGAGCTTTTTCATATCTAGGAAGTCCAGCGTTTCAAATATTCCCGACCTCATCATGGCAATAACCGCATTTTTCAGGGAGGCCTGGTTTCGCAGGGCGTATTCCCGCGAAGGCCATGTTCTCTCTGTCCATTCCTCCCAGTCCTTACGGCAGAACAGCCTCCTTTTCGCGGCTTCCGCGAGCTGGAGGCCGGTCTGGGTCCAGCATGATGCGGTGACGGGCAGTCCGGTGTTGGCGCTTCTGATTCTGGCGAGCCTTGGATCCAGGATTTTCAGAGCCTCCTTCTCAATTGCCCCATTGAAGCGCTGCTTAGCGGGGAGTGAAAGGTAGAGGCTGAAGATGTCGTTGGTGAAGGATATGATCCTCGGTTCTGAAAACGATCCGAGCGCCAGGACGTTCGGGTAGCTGTAGTGCCTCGTAATGTGGTGGAATGTGAGATATTCCCACAGGTCATTCCTGTCGTCCGTCAGTTTTGAGCCCAGATGGTAGATATGGTTTATGCTGTGGAACTGGAAGTCCTGCAGGGCCTGTCTTCTTTTTTCGACGATGTAATTCCAGATATCCGCGTCCTTTATCCTGTATGAGGCGTTGTTGATGAAATATTCGACGAGGTTCTCCGGCAGAGGGGACATGAACCGCAGATAAAGGGTGCGGCCTCCTATCCTCACGTTCCTGCCCGGTATATACATCCCCTGGAACATGAAGTCGAAGCCGTAGCCGTTGAAGCAGACGTCGGCGTGCCTCTTCACCGCCTCGCCGTAGCCGAGGAAGAGCGCGTGGTCGTAGTTGTATAGGCCGCCGCATATCGCGGCCGCGGCCTCCCTGATCATGCCGTAATGCTCTGGATGCAGCGGCAAATATATGTGCGGGGCACCCTTTGTCTCCGCGATCCTTCTGGCGGTTCGGACTTCGCGGTTGTCGGAGACTCCCACCGTGAAACATGTCGGCAGATTCTTTCCGAAGGCCCCCAGCACGGACCGCGAATCCATGCCGCCGCTCAGGAAATGCCCGTAGCGCCTGCCGTCCCCGGCTTTTATCCCGACCGACTTCCTCACAAGATCGGCCAGCCTATGGGCGTTCTCGCGCAGTGAATCCGAATTCTTCCTGTATGTCCTGCTCCAGTAGCGCTCCGTCGAGAGCTTCCAGCCGACAAGCGACAACACTGAGGCGTCCGGCATGTAGAGCGCGTCCCTGGCCAGCGTCTTGATGCCGAAAAGCCGCTGGAACCAGAGGAATTCGAAGAGCGCCTCCTGGTTTATCTTCAGCAGCCTGTTGCCCTTGAGAAACTTCCATACGCTTCCGAAATACGGAGAACAGCAGAATATCCTTTTCTCGGGATCGATGAAGTAGTATAGCGGGACAGAGTTGAACCTGTCGTTGACGATTTTCAGCGAAGCGTCCGTCTTGCCGAACCTGATCACAAGAAATTCGCCGTCCAGGTCGAGAGCTGAACTGCCCTTCAATTCGCGGCTGAAAAGCTCCGCGCATTTCTGACGGTTTATCCTGCCTTCGCATATCGGGGCGCCGAAGACCAGCGTCAGCGCCTTCTTCGTGTCGGAAACCAGCGGCGGAGACGCAAGGCCCGACGACTCCACTGTCAGCCTTTTTTCGGCCGAAACAAAAGTACGCGACTCGCACCCTTGACCTGGAAAGAACAGCTTCCCTCCGTCATCTTCCGAAATGACGAGCAGGAAGTGCGGGATATTGAAGCCGGGCTGGAATTCTACCGTGTCAACCATTTCGCCTCGGCCTTACGGATAATTCATGCCGTGCAAAGCTTGATCTCATATGATTTCACTTTTTTATATCAAGACGATTTGATAAGTTTGAAATATTTCCCGCCGGGGCTCGGGGTGTCCAGCTCTATCTCGGCCATGCGTTTGAAGTCTATCACATATCCGTCGAGCATCCTCTGGTGAAGATCCTTTATGCTGTATGTCTCTTCGCGCGGCTCGCTCAGTTCGGCCACAAGGTTGACTCCGTGGATGAAGCATTTGGACTTTTCAAAACAGGCCAGCCTGTTGCTTTTTTTCGAGAAAGGGAAGCGCAAGGCGATATAAAGCTTGAGCAGTCCTGAGGTGCGTGTGGTCGGCATGCATGCGTAATAATGGAACTCGAACGGATTGGGGAAGGTCTCCTTGTCCGGTCGGCATTTGCCTAGATAATCCAGCACCAGCGGACGCCTGTAGAACGAACTGCAGAGCTCCCAGAAGTAGTTCCAGTATCTTCCAAGGCTGGCGTCGGTGTCCCAGACGAGGATGCCGTCCTCCATGGATCGGAAGTCCGGCTGCCTCCCCTTCCTGACGTTCCTACCAAGCCTCAGGCAGAATGATTCCACATCCTTGTGCGCGTCCATGAAGCTTTCGACCGTCTTCAGGCTGAACTCATCGCGGTAGATCAGGTCGTCAACCATGAACCAGACATAGTCGGAAGGATTTTCCCCGACAATCCTTCTTATGTCCTCAAGGAACTGGCCCTGCCTCATAAACCTGCACTTGAACTGCGAGATCAGCGGCTCGTAGCTTATGCCCGGATCGGACTTGTAGATGACATGAATGTCCTCCTCCGGGACGTCCGAGAAATGCCTCAGGGAAAGCAGCAGCGACTTGAGCTGCAATGTGCGATTCTTCGAAAAAATAATCGGCAAGGATTTCATTATTTCAAGACCGGCTGCTCGGACTTGCCGGTGATAACGGAGTTGGGATGCTCTTCGAGATAGTCCATCAGTTCCTTGGCGGATCTGATGAACTCGTCAAGCGACTTGAGCGACTTGACGGCGTCGTCTATCAGCTTTCTGGCGGCCTCTACCGTCTCTGGGATCTTGGATTCGTCGATCCTGCCATCCATGTTCTTCGCAAGCTTGGTGATCTGATCCAGTGTCATGTTCAGCTTGGCGCTGGTATCATCGATCTTCTTGACGATGTCGTCGATCCTCTCCGTCGTAAATGTGTTTTTAAGGGTCGTGGACATTTCAGAAAGGTTTTCGCTCGTCGTCCTGAGCTCAGTCATGGTCTTCTTTATGTCGCCGTCCTTGATCACCCCGTTGATTGAGTCCAGGAAGGTTTCGAGCTTTCCTGAAATCTTGCCGAAATCGATCTTGGTAAGGTTGATGAGCGAGTCATGGGCCGCGTCCAGGACGTCACCCAGCGAAGTCTGCGGCACGGACGGAAGATATGGCGGATGATCGTCAGGCAGCTTGTATGACTTGGGGGGGAACTTCTCGGGATCATACATCGCCACTTCAACATAGAGTTCGCCAGTTATGCCGGCATATTTCAGCTTGCAGCGCATCCCCTGGTCGACATATTTCTTGAATTCGTTTTCCAGGAACGGCATCCCTCCCTGCAGCTTGATCTCCTCCTTTTCGGCTGAGCTGAAAGAATCAGGGTTGAAGTTCATGTATATGAGGATGTTGTCGTCGGTCTGGCTTATCTGTATCTTCGATACTTCCCCGATCGGGACGCCCTTGTACTTCACCATGGATCCCTTGTTCAGCCCCTGCACGGACGTTTCAACCACGGTCATGAACGCGATGCTCTCCTTGAAGTATTTCATCACGCCGAGCATGATAAGGCCGAAAATCAGAAGTATTCCCGAGACCATCACCAATGCGCCGATCTTGTATTTGTTGCCTATGTTGCTCATTATCCCTCACCTTTGGTTGAATTTCTCGTCAAGAATTTCCTCACCCATCCGTTGGAGCTGTTCCTGCGCATCTCCTTCGGATTCCCCTGCTCGATGATGCCCTTGATGCTCTTGTCTATCACTATCGCCCTGTCGCCGACAGTGAAGATACTGTCCAGCTCGTGCGTCACTATCACCATCGTGCAGCCGAGCGTGTCCCTGAGCTCGATGATGAGCTGGTCAAGCTCCGCAGAAGATATAGGATCAAGGCCTGCGGACGGCTCGTCGAAGAAAAGTATCTTCGGATTCAGCGCCAGGGCCCTGGCAAGCCCGGCCCGCTTCTTCATGCCGCCGCTGATCTCGGCCGGCGAAAACTCCTCGAAGCCCTCCAGTCCCACCAGCTCCAGCTTCAGCCGCGCCATGGACGAGATCATCTCGTTCGAAAGCGGCGTGAACTCCCTCAGCGGAAGCGCGATGTTCTCCTCGAGCGTCATCGAGCTGAAAAGAGCGCCGGACTGATAGAGCACGCCGAACATCCTTGATATGCGCTTCTTCTCGGCCTCGTCCGCGCAGACAATGCTCGAACCGTTTATCAAAATGTCGCCGTTCAGCGGCGGATAAAGCCCGATCATGTGCTTGAGAATAGTGCTCTTCCCGCAGCCCGACCCGCCCAGAATTATGAAAATCTCCTTCTCGTAGATGTTGAAATTGAGCTTTTCAAGCACCACGAAATCGTCGTAGCCGATGGTCAGATCCCTGACCTCGATCACTGCCTTCTTGTCCTGAGCATCTTGCATTGTCTTGCTATTTTGGATGTTCTTAATAGCTGACGCCTAGGAAGTGCATCACTTGGGGGAAAAGGAACGTGACCAGCGCGTCGGCGATTATCACCAGGAAAATACCGGTGACCACCGCCGACGTCGTCGCCTTGCCGACACCCTTCGCATCGTTGTCGGCCTCCATACCGCGGAAACAGCCGACTCCGGCGATAATAAACGCGAAAACTCCGCTTTTCACAAGCGACTCCAGAGCGTTTTCCGGAACCAGCGAGTTGATGGTCCTCTGAAAATATTCTGTCAGGCTCATGTCCGTAAGGCTTAGACTGACGCATATCCCCCCGGCGATGCCGGAAATGTCCCCGATAACCGTCAGCATGGGCATGACCGTCATCAGGGCTACTATCTTGGGGACGACCAGGAAGCGTGGAGGATTAAGCCCCATCGTGCTCATCGCATCCAGCTCCTCGGCCACCTTCATCGTCCCAAGCTCGGCCGCATACGCCGATCCTGCGCGCCCGATGCAGATCATCGCCACCATTAGCGGGCCGAGCTCCCTCAAGATGGACAGTCCGACAAGATCGGCTATGTATACGTCAAGCCCGAACCTGTTCAGCTGCGCCAGCCCTTGGAACGCAAGAATCATTCCCACAAGGAAGCAGATCATTATTACGATCGGAACGGCGTCCGCCCCGCTCTTGTCCATGTAGTAGAGCGTCTCGCGGACGTCGAACTTCCTAGGATTCCTGACAAGGAAGGCGATGTCCGACATGGTCTCGCCGGTAAATCCGACGAACTTGCCGAGATCCTTGGTTATCTTTATTGCCGTATCACCGAGTACATAAAGAGTGGAGGCGGGCTTCTGCCGCTTCTTGCTGATGGCATGGCGCTTGCCACCTCTGTCGAAGCCGAGCCTTTCAAGCGCCTGCGCCAGCCTGTCGTCTCCAAGGTTCCTGAAGGCCATCTCCGCTGAGTGCTCACGGCACAGCTCGGAGCAGGCCAGGACAAGCGAAATCGAAGAGTAGTCCGTATGCGAAACGCCCTTCAGGTCAACGTCGATCTTGGAAACATGCTTCTTGAACTCCTGCCTGATCTTCCCTTCAAAGTCGCGGATCTCCTCGAAGGAGAGGGGCTTGTCGCTGCATACCTCAACAATGAGCAGATTGTCCTGGAGCAGGATATTCATTTAATAAACATTCGTGTGGGAAGATTACAAAACAAAGCCATGTAATACGGTTACCGGGTGTCAGGTGTCAGATAAACATTATTGGAACCCTTGTGTCTTGACGGGGAATAAATCCTCAGGGGGCCGCCTTGGCTATGTCGGAGGCCAGGCTTTCAGCGATCTTCTTGGCGGCGGACGACATCGCGGCTGCGAAAAGCGACGCATCCTTCCCCTCGAAGGCCACCGACTCCTTGTATATTTTCTTCAAAACCGGCTTCTTGCCAGGGAGCTCAAAAACCTTCAGCTCCACCTCCAAATCCGCGGTCATCTTGTCAAGATTGCCCTCGAACTGGAAAATATCCCCCTCCACCAACAGCTTCCTTGCTCCAGTATCTGCAGGCTTTGCTGCAAAGGCTCTGTCCAGAAAGGATTTTAACATCTCCGGAGGGACATCCGACCAGCGATTGAATTCGTCAGCCATAAGCCTATTGGTTCCGGATCTGAAAATCATCTTTTGGCGCGACGGCATTTTCCCTTGGAAATCGCCGGCCTCCAATGAGCATTTGCCGAAGTTCAAATCTGCATGAGGAACGCCTAGGTCAAAGGTGCTGATCTGTATGTCCGGGCCCTTCGGGAAAATGCTGCAGCCGCAAAGAACCAACGCAAAACCGACAATTAAAAGTCTTTTCATGACAGACATCTCCATATTTAATGTGCCTTGCAAAAATATAAGATACTTGACGGAATTCAAATCGTAAGCTTCCCGTCAAGATTTGGCCATGTCCGACGGATCTCCTCCGCTGTCATCTTCTTCTCGGACACCGGCCCATAGATGGGAAGATAGTAGAAGGATTTACAGCTCGGGCAACGGTGAAGGCTCCCCCCGCCGTCCTCGCAGACCAGCGGCATTGAAGCGTAGGACGTAAACATGTGTCCGCAGCGCAGACATTTCCCGCTCAACTTCCTCCAGAGAAGCCATCCCGGCACAATGACAGGAGACAAAGCCAACAGAAGAGGTAAAAAAATCACCGCCAGCGCCACCATCGACCACATATATAATCCAGCGTTCCTCTCAAAGCTGAAAAATCCGATCTTCCTGACAGTCCAGCTTATCCTCGCAGGCCTGCCGCATCCGCAGCACGGGGCTGTTACAGGCAACGGCTCTCCAATACGTATCTGATCCCAACCGATCCGGATACTGCGCCATTCGCTGAAAACAGGCTTCCCATCCTCGCCCGCCCCTGAAGCATCGCAATGCTGGCATTTCTCAGGCGGAGTCGGCGAAACAAACGGCTGCGCCAAGTCTTCAGGTATCCTGCCTGTCCCATCCGCCGACTTCACCCACCCCGTAAGCCTATTGCAGTCCCGGCAAAGAAACAATGTAATGCTGTCAACCTGCGGAAGAGACCGGACAAAACCGTCCATCTCCGCCCCGCAGGAGCTGCAAGTTCCCGAGATTTCAAGAATGTAAGACATTATTTCACGGATACCGGATGCCAGATTCCAGATTAAGATGCTCGAACAACGCCAGCTTCCACAATTCAGCTTTAGCCGATTAAACGATAACATTTAAGGACTGAAGAGATGGAGGGATGCCCTTGCCGCATCCAGAGTTTTGAAATCGGCTCACTTATATGCCCTTATTATCTTGACCGCCTCGTTCACAAACGCCATGCCGATGACGGCGACGATCAGTCCTGCGGAAGCGACTGTGTGGGCATAGCTGTAGTAGAAGACCGCCTTGGACACTTCGGCATATTTCGACTTGTTGCGGAGAAAATACTTGCCCTCGTCCACCTTGCCGCCGACCGCGCTGCCGCCCAGCGCAAAGAAAATAAATCCGAATACGGCGAAATTTATGGCGGCGACTGCGAAGAGAATCTTGAAAGCTTTATCCAGAGAAGTCTCCTGACGTGTTTTCCCTGCTAAACTGGCGGATTTCCTCGCCGGAGCGGCACTCCTCTGAAACTCACCTGAAGTAACGCAGGCATTCCTGTCTGCGGCATCGCAGGTAGGAATACCTGCGCTACTTTAAGTTTCTCCCCGACAGAACTGGCGGATTTCCCCACCAGAGCGACTCCTGAAACTCGATTATCGTTTTCCTATCCGCCGTCTGGCGGATGGAGGGTTGAATTCTATTCAACCGTCCTCTTTACGGCGGGTCAACCCGCCGTGCGGCGGAATAGAATTCCGCCCTCCATCGAGTTTCAGACCGACAAAAAACTGCGAACCCCGCAGTCCGACACTCCTGAAACTCGACATCTTTGTCGTTATTTTTGTCGACTTCCGGAGGGGTTTCAGATTCATACCATATGTCTTTGCGGACTCCAGCTTGAGATATTGCCCGCTAAGTTTTTCAAGGATATTGATACGGCCCAGGCCTCCTCCGGTCAGAGTGTCCAAAAAGCAGATCCGAGCCTTCAAGGTTGCATCGTCCGGCCAGCCAGGCCTGCGGGATCCGTACGTAGAGGACATCATGCCATATGAAGACTTCGCCGGGCAGGCCCGCCTTCGCAAGACTGCCGCCCGCGCAGTCGCCGCTGGTTATGTGGAGAATTCCCGGTTTCATTTCAGATTTCATGATCAGGTTTGAATGTTGAACTTTTTAAATTTCGACAAATTATTTGTCGAAATTTAAATCGGATCTTCCCACCAGAAGTCTGCCAGGAAGGACGGAAGATCGAAGGGGATTGCCTTGCCGGACGCCTTGCCGGATTTGCCTTTTTTAGCGGAGTATTTCAGTTCCACCATGACGGAATGCATGTCGCCGGCAAGACTTATCACAAGAGGAAGCGAGAAAATTTCATTCTTAATCTTCGCATCGCTTACAAAACCGTCCTTCTTTAAAGTGTCGAAAAGATTGGATTTTGAAGCTTTGACTGCGAAATTCGCAAATCCATACTTGTCTATCTTCACGGAGATCGATGTGTTTCCGCCTGTTTTCCCCTTGCCCTTTTTGTCGAGGATGAAATTCATATTCAGATCGCCGAACTCGATTTTCAGCTCGGAACCCTCCGCATCGAGGCCGACGGGCCATTCGAAGCAGCCTTTTATGAGGAGGCTGTCGGATTTCTGCTTGGAGAAATTGAATGTGATGTCGGCTTTCGAGACGTCGAGTGAAGTCCATCCGCTCTTGCAATAGGCCAGCCTGCCGTCGGTGAATGTCGCAAGGACGAGGTCGTCGAGGCCTGTACCCATTTCGTTTTTCTGCTTCAGGATGTCCAAGTAGCTTGTTATGTCGGTGAGATCACGGGAGAAGACTGCGAAATCCGCATTTTTACCTTCCTTGATGACGCCGGTCCATCCGTCCATCTTGATGGCGAACGCGGATTTTGCAGTGTAGAGGACTATTGCTTCTTCCAAGGAAACTGCGTTTTCCGTCCCCCAGGAAGTCTCGAATTTGTGATTCAGGCGTGTTGAGGCGACGAGGATGCCATAAAGCGGGTTGGCAGGGCCGGCGCACCAGTCGCTTCCGAAACAGACCTCCACTCCGGCGTCGAGCATGCTTTGCCATGGCATGAGCCGGTTTACCCTGTCCCCAATGTAAAAATCGTGCGGACTGCCGAAGAAATGAGTCGGGTGCATTGCTGCTATCAGACCGAGCGCCGCCATCCTGGCTTGATCGGCGGCTATCGGCAATTCGCAGTGGTCGAGGCGGTGCCTCCTGTCCCAAGCGGGGTTCGCTTTTATCGAGGCTTCGTATGAATTTATGACGCGGTTCGCGCCGGCGTCGCCGCAGCTGTGCGTGCATGCCTGAATTTTCATCGAATCGACCAGCGACACAACTTTGTCAAAGTCCTCCTGTGTCCAATCTGGAACCCCGGTCGTCGTGGGATCGTTTGTGAACGGTTCGAAAAGGAAGGACGTGTTGTTCGAGGACACGCCGTCAATGTAGAACTTCACTGATTTGCCAAGCATGAGATGCTCGTCCGAGTGCTCCGCGTCGGCGAGCGACGTCCACCATTCGAGATCCTCCGTGAGCTTTTCAATGTTCTTATACATGCCCGGGCCGATGTAGAACGCCGACGTGGCGCGCATTCGGTCGAAGCCGCCCTGCTCCTTGAATTTCAGAAGGTAAGGGTAGAATCCTTTGTAGAGCTGGACGTCGTGGAAGCTGGTTATTCCGAAGGACAACGCCTCCCGCTGGACGCGCCACATGGCCGAAATCATGTGCCTTTCGGCCTTGGCCATCTCATCTGCCGTGAAGAACTCGAATGGATCAAAGCAGTGGAAGCGGGCGAACTCTCCGGTCGGATTTCCCGATCCGTCGCGGACCGGCCCCATTTCTTCAAATGCATCAGGATTTCTCGAAGAAAGCAGGCTGACGGCGTTCGAGTTGAGCCATCCGGACTGGCCGCCGTCGGACATCAGCAGGACAGGGCGGTCCGGAACGGCATCGTCGATCATGGAGCTCGTCGGATGCCTGCCAGGGATGTATTCCATCTTCCAGCCGATGCCCCCCACGAATGGAAGAGTCGGATTGTTTTTCGCCATCTGCATGACGACCTTCTTGACGTCATCTACGCTCTGGCAGTTGAAGAGGTTCCATGGCATCATCGAGGTCAGCGCGCCTATCCACAGGAAATGGTTGTGGTTGTCCACGAAGCCGGGGCAAACGAAGCTGTCAGGGTCAGCGATAAATACCGTAGATTCTCCTATCTGATCTATGGCGCCGATAAAATCGCCCACGTATGAGAACTTGCCGTCCTTTACGGCGAAGGCCTCCACGTAGGGCTGCAAGGGATCCGAAGTGAATATTTTCCCGCCGACTACAATGATGTCGGCCTTGCCCGCTCCGTCGGTCTTGGGAGCGGCCGCAGCGTTCTCCACCGCCATGACACTGGATGCGGAGGCGAGTGTCAAATATAAAACGGACGTCATGGAGATAAAATGCTTCAACACAAATTTGCTCCTTGTTTCAGTTTTTCCGAGCTTTGCTTAACAACGGATTAAATTCATATATATTACAATATCATTTCCGCATTTTGTAGCTGATGCTGCTCTTAAGGCTGAGATTCTCAACAGGAATTATGGTCTTGCCGGCGCTTTTCCCGTTGACTTCCAGCTCGGTTGTGACGCCGTCAAGCGGGTTGATTTGCGTCGCCACGGAAAGTTTTGAGGCGGAGAGCGACCAGGCACGGTTCTTCGTATCCACGACAAGCCTAAATGACGGACTTGTCCCTTTTGAGCTGGAATATGTATAGACACCATTCTTCGAAGACCATCCGGAATCTGGGGGACAGTCAAAAACAATCACGCTGTCGATCGTTACTTTCGCTGACTCTAACGCCACGTCCGCCGTGAAAGGATATACGGAATTCTTGATGCTTATCTTGTCGTCGGCCTTTTTATTGTTGACATTGATCGAAACGGCAAAGGGCAGCATCGAAACCGGCGCCCCGAATGACGCAGTGATTCTCATGTCTGATATCACATTTGCCACGGTCAGAGGATTTTCATTACCCCGGTAATCGCCAACCCAGCCTATGAAGACATATCCTTTGTTGGGAACTGCTGTCACCGTAGAACAGTTTCCGCCGGACTGGACGGTCTGTGTCGTCTCACCCGACAAGGTGCCGTGCTGCGCGGAAGAAAACGAGACGGTATAGCTGTCCTTGTCCTCCGCGAATATCGCAGTCGCCGAGCCGTCGCCGTATGCCGTCAACGTGGTCGACGCTGAGAGCGGATTCGCCAGAATTGATTTGCCATATGTGATCCATTTCACGAAATGCCAGCCGTTCGCATCGGGGACATCCTTCAGCTTCACCTCCAATGTCGTCTTCTCTCCATATTTTAAAATCATTCCGCCAGACGGAACCGCTTCGGCGATGTCCGCAGGCGATGCCGATATGTTCACCCGTATGCTGTCGGCCTCCGGCTTCAACGCCTGGCAGAATCCGATTATGTCAATGTGTCCGAAATCCGTGCTGGGATCTTCCCATTCATACTCCTCCCAGAGCCCCTTGCGCGCCTTTCCGATCCAAGTGGACTTCAGATCCTGCTCGAAATACGCCTCCAGGAAGCTTTTCCAGGTTGTCCCTGTCGCAAAATCGATCGTTTCTGCATTGTATTTCGGATCTATGCTCTTGTCGGGGAAGTAGATGTTCATGCCGAATATTTTACCATCCATGGAGCTGCTGTGGCGTTCGCAGATGACTGCCTGGCGGACAGACTGGCTGACCTTTTCAGCGGCGGCCTTCACCTTGCCCTTGTCGTTGTGGGAAAGGCGCATTGCGTCGGCCAGGATGCTTATGTCTCCTGACAGAGATTCAATTTTGCCGAGATCAATGGCCGCCTGGGTTGAATTGTAGAAAGGCGTGTATCTTTCGTTGTTGTCCATGAAGGTGTTGCAGACAAGCGAGCCTATTTCCGTTTCGGTAATGTCGCCCGGCCGGGCCTGCAAAGCCGAAAGCAGAGCGACATAGTCCCAGCCCCAGTAGTCCTCGGTGTTCTGGGAGCCGAGGAAGACTTTCGCGCCAGTATTTCGCAGCTGATATAGGACTTCTATCATATCCATGTCGCAGGCGTCGAAGCCGACGACAGCCAGATCCGCTGGCGCAAGATCAATCGCCTCCTGGATGGCCCGGTTGGAAAGATAAAGCTTGCCGTTGGTGTCGTCGCGTCCTCCCCCCTGCCTGGCTTCACTTGTTGCCCAGTTGTCATATTCTCCCTCGTCGATTTCCCATCCGAGTCCGTGGTTGCTGAACCCGAGGAAGTATCTGTCGGCCGGATAGTTGTCCATGGCCCAGCAGAGGAAATCGGCCAAAGTCGCCTTGTCGGCCATGTTGAGTTCGCCCAAGTCCTGGACTGCCGCCGAAGGAACCGGCTCCATTCCTTTGGTGACATAAAACCTCTTCGCATCAGTCCAATTCCCGAACCTGATGTCGTATGCCGGATGCCGGTCCACCTGTGCAACTATATTCACATCCGCATCGCTGCCTACGGAAGATATCGTGTTGAAGACATCGAGCTCGCAGTCCTCAAGATCATTGTCGCAGTCGATATATTTCATGAACGTCCACTTCTTCTTGGCGGGTGGGCTTTCTGAAACCGAGAATTGTCCGCTCGTCGAGCCAATTACCGCATCCGGGCTCCGCACTGTCACAGTGTAGTCGCCGCCGGGTTCAAAATCCGCAGGAACCGTCCATGAATAGCGCCCGTCCGAGGCAGGAATGTCGGACACGGACGCAAGCTGCTCGCCTGATTTCTTGACGATTAACCGCAATTCACCGTTTATCCCGTGCGACTCCCATGAAACATAATGGCTTGTGCCGCGCGCCCAGGTCTCTCCGCCCAGCGGCGCCCGGATTTTGAGGAATGGATCTGGATTGTCAACTATCGAGAAATCCTCGCCGGAAGCCTCCATTTCGAGCGGCCCGGAAAGCGAGATTTTCACGTAGAACGAAGTCAATGGCATTTCAAACGGTATTTCCCACTGCCATTTCCCGTCCTCCACCGGAATATTGTCTGCCTTGGCGAAACAAACCGTAGAACCGTCCTTCTTGCGCTTCAATACCTCGACACAAACCGTCCCTGTGACATCTGACGATGTCCAGGTGATGTTTTGGGTCGAACCAATCATCCATGATTCCCCACCTGCCGGCGAAGTAAGATTGAACGACTGCTCCCCAAATACGAGCGGAGAGGCGGCAAAAAGGATAAGCAATTCAACCAGTGGCACAGTTCGCATGGCAATCGCCTCAGTAATTATTGGAAATCCCTCGGAATTGTCTCCGCCCAGGTCTTCTCCTTCGCCAACTTCCCGTTCTTGATAAGCGTACGCTTGATGTTCAGGAAGAAGCTGTCCTTGTCGGATCTTATGTCGAACACAACATACAGACAAGAAATGCAAATCCCACTTTATAATCCTTACAGACTTAAAAACAAAACTGGAATATCTTCATCCATTTACTAACGGATAAAATCCTCCATATTACCGGATCAAGGTGCGACTTTCCGGCAATATAGGCTTCAAAAGAGTCACAGCATCTTTTCGAGTCCGCGAAAGGTAGTTCTGCGAAATTCGCAATTTCTGAACGGAAGAAATCCTTCAATCCGCTCTTCGCCCACATCGCGACCGGACTCGAATAGCCCTGCTTGTCCACGCGCTCTGCTATTTTTGATGGAATCACCTGCTTGGCAGACTCCCGAAGCACCCGTTTTGTATGCCCACCGGAAATCTTCAGTTCAGAAGGCAGCTTCAAGCAGAATTCCACAAGCCGGTAGTCAAGGAACGGAACTCTCGCCTCTCTCGAATGGGCCATCGAATTTCTGTCGACATTATGAAGTATGTAACGAAGAATCTTAAACCTGTTTCTATGAAGCTCCGCGACAGTCGGTTCCTCTCGTCGTATCGCAATAGGAGGAGTCCTGAAAGCTTTTCCCGCCCGGCACCCCGCGCATGCCCTGCAACTCCTAAGTTCGTCTTTTTCCAGTAGTGTTTCCGGCCTCAAAAGCGGATTTGGCGGATATTTGACGGACGACGGAAAATTCACCCTAAGCATCTTCCTGACAATTATCTTCCAAGGTTCATCATGGAATTTCTGGAATGTCTTCAGCTGCTTGATGAAAGTATAAGGACGACTATGTAGCGTTTCGTTTAAAAACGCCCAGTGGAAGTCCCCATAGCCGCACATTATCTCGTCGCCGCCCTGACCTTCGACTATCACCTTGCGGGCATCATTCTCCTCCTTTATCCTTTGGTACAGCAGCCAATGGACCGTCGGTGAACCATGCAGGACTGGAACATCGTTGTGCCATATCACCTTGTCGATTTTCGCCGCAACATCTTCCGGCTTTGGAAAGTGAAGGCATGAATCCGCACCGGTGAACTTGAGCATCTCATTTATATATTCGCGCTCGTCGATGTCGCTTCCATCATAACAGGTAGAATAAGTCTTGAGATGCTCGGAGCGTTCGCCTGGCATGAGATGCGCGAGCCCAACTAGAGTCGATGAATCGATTCCCCCGGAAAGCAGAAAGCCTACAGGCACATCCGAACGCAACCTCAATTTCACCGAATCCTGCAGCAGCCTGCGAAATTCGCAGACCGCGTCTTCGAAGCCAATCTTTAGCCTCGGTTCGAAAAAAGGCGGCTCATACCATTTTTCAATTTTGAATCCGTTGCCTGGTCTCCATTTCTTCAAATCTATTTCCGTGAAGCATCCCGGCTCGATTTCATGTACACCCTTCCACATCGTATCATCGTCGAATTCGAAGTCTCCGCTGTTCAGGAAATGATACAGCTTGATCCTGTTGACTTCAGGTTTGAAGTCCGGAATCGAAACAAACTGCTTTATCTCCGAGGCGATACGGAAGCATTTCGGGGTGTTGACGTAGTAGGCCGGCTTGATCCCGAACCTGTCACGGGCGATGAACAGCCGTTTTTCAGAATCGTCGTATATGACGAAGGCGAACATGCCGTTAAACTTGTGAAGGCAGTTCCGCCCCCATTTATTATAAGCCGCAAGTATGACCTCGGTGTCGCATGACGACTTGAAGCCGAATCCCTCCCCTTCCAACTCCTTGCGAATTTCACGGTAGTTGTAAATCTCGCCGTTGAATACAATCCACAGCCTTCCTTTATCATAGGACATCGGCTGATGCCCGCTTTCGGACAAGTCGATGATGGAAAGCCGACGGTGGCCAAGGCTCAGCTTCGCAGTTCCGCAGTCGAATGTCTCCACGCCAAACCCGTCCGGCCCGCGATGCCTTATAGTCTCCAGCGCCGGATGATCCGCGCCTATGGATTCGTCGCTAATATTTAAAAGTATGCCGCACATGTGCTCAGGCGAACTTTTTCCATCCGCCGTCGAAAAATATCCTGTGCCAGAGTTCCAGGTTCAGGTATGTCCAGAGGAATGAACAGCTCTTTTCCTTGTATTGGCCAGCCTTGTGGGCCTTGTATATAGAGCTGAAGTGCTTGAAGTTCACGAAATCCCGCTGCCTGAAAGCCATTGAATTTGCAATATCGTCGAAGAAGCTCGAATATTCGCCCTTGTTCCTCATCCATTCGTCGAGAGGCATTCCGAAGCCGATCTTCTTCCTGTAAATCTGATCCTTGTCGATATATTTCTCCGCGATTTTTTTGAGAACGGCCTTTTTCTCCCCTTTGTAAACCCTCTGGCTGTATGGAATGGAATTCGCGAGCCTGAACATTGGGACGGTGCAGTAGGGCACCCTAAGCTCCATGGCGGAGGCCATGCCTATTCTGTCGGCCCGCCAGAACCATTGCGGCAAATCGCAGAGCTGATCCTGAAGAATTGCCTCGTTCAAAATGTTCCCTGAAGCGAGCCGTTCGACATCCTTCCGGTAGTGCATGTAGGAGTCGTCGCCAAGAAGAAGCTGGTCCACCAGGTTCAGATCCGCATATGTCAAGACATACATTGGTGGATTGTATTTGGTGATTTTGAACACGTCTCGTCCTTTGTTGAACGGCCATAGGTGGTAGAGCTTCTTCCTTGTTTCCGGATGTTTGTAAAGCCAGTTCCGACTCCTCAAAACGTCAAGAGATATCTTGTTGAACCTTGCATATCCGAGAAAGGATTCGTCAGCTCCCTCCCCGGTAAGCATGACAGTAATGTATTTCTTGGCCTGGCCGGTGAGGAAATAGGTGGCGACGGTGTTCGGATCGTTCAGAGGGTGCTCGTAATGCCACAGCGTCTTTTCTATAAGTTCCGTGAAGGCTTTCTCGCCGAACGGATAGTCGTGGTGCTCGGTATGATACCTTTCCGATACGCGTTTCTGGTATTCGGATTCGTCAAAGGCCGTTTCGCCGAATGAAATCGAAAAGGAATGGAGCTTCTTGCCGCTCTCCATGGAAGCCAGCGCGGTAATCAGGCTCGAATCCACGCCCCCGCTGAGCTGCACGCCAAGCTCGACATCGCTTCGCAGATGTATCTTAACGCTTTCCTTCAATTCCTCCTCCACTTCCTCGCATGTCTTCTCGAATGGACGGCGCATTTCAAGATTCATGGTGGAGACAAGGTTGAAGTATTCGTGCTCCTCCAGCCTCCCAAGCTCCCAGTTCGCGTAAAAGCCCGGGCGGAGGCTCTTCACGCCCTCGAACATGGTCTCCTTGCCGATCACTGACCTGAACACAAGATATTCGTTGAAGCTGTTGCAGTCAGGAGAAAGCTCGGTATAAGGAAGGAGCGACTTGATTTCGCTGCAGAAGATGAGGTATTCCTGGTCCTCGAAATAAAAGAGGGGTTTGATGCCGAGAGGATCCCTGAAGGCCACCACCGTCCTCCTTTTGAGATCTGCCACGGCAAATGCGAACATTCCGACGAACTTGTCCACGCATTTCTCTCCCCAAGCCTTGTAGGCGTTTAGAATCACTTCAGTGTCGGTGTCGGAAAAAAACGCGAACCCCTTCGAAACAAGTTCTTCCCGGATCTCCCGGTAGTTGTATATTTCTCCGTTGAAGACAATTGCATACCTTTTGTCGGCGCAGAGCATAGGCTGATGCCCCTTTGCCGACAGGTCAAGTATGCTCAGCCGCCTGAAGCCCATCGACAGCCATTCGGGCGCCGAGAAATAACCTTCATCGTCCGGCCCCCTGTGGACAATCAACGAAGTCATCCGCTTCAATGTCCCGTCAGGAAAGGGCTGTCCTCTTTTGGATACGACTGTTATAAAACCGCACATCTACGCTTCCCCTAGCGACTGCCTGTCAACCATCTGCCTGAACTTGCCGCCTCTGCGGTAAAGTTCGTCGTATGTGCCTGATTCCACCACATATCCCTTGTCAAGGACATAGATTATGTCGCAGCTCTTTATCGTGGAAAGGCGGTGGGCAATTATTATCAGGGTCTTCCTTCCATGGTATTTCTCGATACTTTCATGTATGAACTGCTCTGTCTCCGAATCCATGGAGCTGGTGGCCTCGTCAAGAATCATGATCGGCGGATCCCTGAAGAACTCCCTTGCTATTGAAATCCTCTGCCTCTGCCCACCGGAAATGTTCAATCCGCTGTCGCCGAGCACTGTCTCATATTTTTTAGGCATATCCTCTATGAAGCCGTGCGCATGTGACAGTTTTGCCGCATCTACCACCTTTGACGTTCCGCCATCGCTACACCACAGGGAGATATTGTTCGCCACCGTGTCGTTGAAAATGACTGATTCCTGCGTGACATAGCCTATCCCGCGGCGCAATTCACGCAGGTTCATTTTTCCGTATTCGACACCGCCCAAGGCTATCTCGCCCGACACCGGCCTTAATATCCCTGTTATCAGATTTACCAGCGTAGATTTTCCCGCGCCAGAACCGCCCACAAAGGCGACCGATGAGCATGGAGGGATTTCCAGGCTGACATCTTTCAATACCGCCTCCTTGCCTGAGCTATATGCGAACTTAACATCCCTGAATTCCATTTTGCCTCCAAAGTCCGGCTTCGAAAGGCTGTCGCTTGGAGGTTCCTGGTTCGAAATGAGGGCCTTGTCCAAATCCTCATAGATGATTATTGCTCCTGCCGAACTGAGGAATTTCTGATACGAAGACGGAATCGCTATGAACTTCTGCGCCGCCGCATACAGGAACGCCAGCGTCGAAACCGCCACAATCACCGGAACGCCCATGAATACCACCTGCCAGTATATCAACGCCGCTATAAAAGCCACCGCAAAAGGGGTCACCCCATAGGAGCTGAGTCCGCTCCAGAACGCCAGCCTAACTATCAGATGCGCAATCCTCCTGCTGGACTGCATCAGCTTCTCGACAACGGCCGGATATGTCTCTGTAGACTTCAGATACTTCAGGTTAGATATCATTTGGATTATTATCGCATTCAAACCCGAATATTCGTTCACATTGTCCACCGAAATCTCCCTCGATTTGCGGTTTATCAGCTTCACTAAAACGAGCAGAGGCAGTCCGAAAAGCATCATTATCAAGGAAAGGAGAGGATTCACAAGAAACGCTATCAGGAGATAGCTGGCAGCAAAGAAAATACTCAACGTGATGTCCGCATACAGCTTGAACGACTGCGCCACAACCCTGACCTGGGATACGATCACATTGTTCAAATAGCCGATGTTCTGAGTGAGGAAATATTCGAACTTCGAATTTACAAGCCTTTTTACGGCTCCTGGCTGCAGCTCCATAAGTATCTCCGCCTGCAGCTTCGCTACAAAAAGCATCGAACCCATGAGAAGAATACCGCTGGTGAAAAAAGCAAGCACCGCAAACAGCAGCAGAACCCCAAGAATTTCCTTATCCCCTTCGTAGCCCAGGTAGCTGACGACAGCAAAGACAGTCCGTGTGAAGAAATTATCTCCGCTTGTCCCTATCTGTAGAACTGAAATTATCGCCCCCGCCGCGCCCATCTGAGCGCCCGCCGCGATAATGTCGATGATGAACAAGAGTATTATCCTGCCCCCCGTCAGCGAATAGTAGAATTTGAAATATTTGATAAGATTCATTTAGTCAGCCTTGAAATAATCCTGAGATATTCGTCGTCAATGACTTTGTTCCCGGCAACCTTGAGTATCTTTTCGGCTTCATCAAGTCGGACTTCATTTGGAATTTCAATCGCCTCCTTAATTTTTCCCGCAAATTCCACAGGGTCGCTGCCGCACAAAAAACCGTTACGGCCTTCCTTAATCCAAAGGTCAGTAACACCTGCAATCCTGTTAGCCACCACCGGCGTCCCGCAGGCTATGCTCTCAAGCAAAGGCGTCCCTAGTCCTTCCTGCAAAGATGGGAAAGCATACGCGTCGGCGGCCTGATAGTATTCAGCGACATTGTTGATAAATCCCCTTAGTACAAACGCCCTTCCGGAAAGACCCAGTTCGGAAATCTTTCTCTCGAGTTCCTCGGCCAGGCCGCAGCTTTGTGGCGCCTCCGGTCCGGTCTCCAACACCGGCCCCCCGACAATAAGCTTGAATTCCTCTGGCAGATGGCTCAATACCTCCGCGAGAAAAATATGGTTCTTCGAAGGCCTGAATTTCGCTATGTATGCAATGACTTTGTCATCCGGGCCAAATTTGCTCAACTTCGAACGCAGCTCGCTCCTTCTTTCACGACCAACGGGATGAAACAACTTCTCATCAACAGGATTCGGCCTGCACCATATATCCCTAGCCTCAATCCCCTCGTCAAGGCAAAGCTTCATCAGCTTTTCAGAAATGCACACGAAACAGTATTTTGCCAAAGGTCTATTGCTGTAGGCCAGGCTCCAAGGCCAGGGCACATAATAAAAGGGATTCGACAGGTCCGTCACAAGTTCAATTATAAGAGGTATGCTGTTTTTGATAGCATAATCTATCGCAACTACCGTCACGTAGCTCTGTCCAAACACATGCACCAAGTCAGGCCGATCAGGACGCGAATTCAAAAACAGACCCGTCGCACCGCTTTCAGCCTGAAAATTCCTGAAGTTCCGCCAATATGCACAGCAACATGATGCCGAATCGGGATATGGCTTGCAGGAAATCCTGTTAATCTCAAGCCCATCATATTCATACTTCATGCTGCTGTTTTCGGAAACTGATCCGGCAAGAACTGTCAGCTTTATAGAAGAATCTTTGGATGTCAGCCTCTTATAAAGGTTGTGCGCTCTGTACCCGGCTCCAGAATATTCCGGCATGTATTTGCTGCAGGCAAGAAGTATCTTCATGTCATAATGCTGCCAAATATTTGTATTGGAGATTTTTTAAAATAAAAAAGGTGAGATTCGCATTCGCAATCGGAGGATCCGAAACCTTTGACAAGCACCTTATCTGCGATTTTCGCAATTCTAGATGCTGTCAAACACTCGTCAGCTTTGTCGTCAGTTACCCGGCAAATCTGCTTTTTGAGCTCGGATTTGATTAAAAGATAGTCAATATGCCAATGTAGCTTCTTGTCCTTCCGCCAATGCCGTGCAAGCCGTTGATCCAGCCCGTTCATGGCAGAGCCTACATAGGCATACCATCCTTTCGGAAATATAAAATGTCCCAATCTTCCAACTTGGATTTCTGAATTCTTAGGAAGTTGAATGACAAGAATATATATTCCTTTTTTCACTCAGCAAATCAATAAGTCGCTCGTTCCGATGCATCCGCTCAACAGAATTCCCGCTCCAGCCATGATTGCCGACATCGTGACTCTCTTCATTTTCATGCCCTTCCTGTTATTTTACAATTTTTATCAGCCTTTTGCTGAAATCTTCAAGCCCTTCTGCCGAAAGATGCATCCGATATATGTCCTGTGCTCCTGCTGCCAAATCAACCGCTTTTTCAGGGTTTTCCTGCAAATAATCGAGCTTTGCGTCAAAGTCCGACAAGTCCCATTTATGGGATACATATGTTTTGTCGGGTTGGTATAAATCAGGCCAGGTCTTCAGATGCGACATGTCTGGCTTGACTAGCGCCGCACCGCATATGATGATTTCAAAGTCGCGAAGCGTTATTTCCCCAACACCGAAAGGGCTCACGGCAATCTGCGAATTCCGCAGCTCCGAGAAATATTCCGGCAATGAAATCTTCCCACAGCCGACAGATCTTTTTGACAGAAGTTCGATTATGGCCTTGCGGTGATCTGCCACAGAAGGCCGGCTGTGCGATCTTCCGACACGGCAACTGATGCGCATCATGCGTTCTTTGCCGGGCGCTGTCCATCCGACCCGAATAGCCTCTTTTGCGAAATTCGCAGTAAACGGCCTTAAAAAATGCCTCGCCTTGCCTGAAATTGAAAAACGCCCCTCTGAATAGTTTTCAAAACACGTATTCCAGGAAATATCCATTTTGACCAGATCGTTTTCGGAGGGCAGAGGGTATGCCTCATCTTTTTCTCCGGAAGCATATAGCTCGTCAAAAAAATCCGTATAAATACGGCCTGTCCGAAACCTCTGAAGATATGTTTTCTTATCGGCTAGAATCTGGCCTTTCAAAAACTTGTCTACAAACGGCATCACCTCGAATTGCGTACACCAGGTGCTGTCAGTGGTATCAAACCAATATATTTTTATTTTTCTTGATCGTGCCTTGTCAAGAAAATTAAAAATATCCGACTTTTTTGCTTGCCAAAAAGTCCGGAAAACATTGGAATTTATTAAAAGAACGTCGCAGTTCAGGCAAGGTTCGGAGATTTTCCAAAAGAACTTAAGGGTTATGCCCTCGTCTTTGAAATAACATTTTGAAGCAAGAAGAGGGAAATTGAAAGCCCTGGAGTTCGGACAGGAATTATTGGTGAGGACATTTATCAACATGTTCTTGGCATAAAATTAAGTTAAAATGCTTGTGGTGAAATACCGACTACTAGGAGGGGAATTTAGGTTCAGATTTCTGGAGCGCACCTATGAAAAGGCGCAAGGGATTTCCAGAGATATGAGCCACGGCTAGCGGCGGATTCTGGAAATCTGAAATTAACAATTTTCCTTCGCAGCATCAATAAGCGCAACGATGTTTTCGGCTGGAACGTCGTCCTGGACTGCCTGAGACGGCGACAGTATATAACCTCCTTTTTTTGCCATCAGTTTTCGGACTCTCCGGACTTCCTGCTTCACCTCCTCAGGAGTTCCGAATGGAAGAACTTGCTGAGTGCTGATTCCGCCCCAGAATGTGAGCTTATCGCCAAACTTGTTCTTGATAGTCGCCAGATCCATCGCTTCCGGCTGGACAGGGTTCAGGACGTCAACCCCCATTTCGACAAGCGATGGGATAATCTTTTCGACATTTCCACAGGAATGAACCCATACATCTTTTTCATATGAATGAATCAAATCATATTCCTTCTGTTCGCCCGGGCGTATCATCTCCTGCCAAGTTTCCGGCGACATGATAAGGTCCAGCTGAGTTCCCCAGTCGCTTCCAAGAAGGACTCCGTCGATTTCCGGCATGTAAAGGAAATTCTCAAGCATCACCATGTTCTTTTCTATGATGCGATTCAGAAGTTTCCTCGTGAATACAGCATCGCCGGCCATGTCGGCAAGGAAATTTTCAATACCCCTGGAGAAATATGCCTTTTCAAAATGAGAACCATAGATAGTTGCTAATATGTATTTGTCTGTATTGTCTCTGAGCAACTTAATTGTGTCGAAGAAATCCTTGTAGCTTCCGCTGCCTATAACGGTAGATTTGGAAGACGGCGTATCCATCCCCTGCCAATCCGGTCCGAGCTGATGCCAATTCCACCACGGAGGGCCGATTTGTATGACATCATTGTCCGTATATTCAGCCGCGCTTTGTTTGCCGATCAGCTCCTGCAAGCGTTTTTCCCCTTCAGCTGTGAATGAGATGCAATACGGGATCCTTTCCGTAGGCTTATGAGCGATAGCCGCCCTGACTAGGTCTCTTCTTTTCATAATTTTCCTGTTTGGCAGTTCAATATATCCTTAACTGTCCGGCTGCAGTGAAGAAGTTTCAACTTGCACTGCAAGAACGGACAGCCAGACAATTATCAATGCGATTATTTTTGTGAAAAGCGCAATCTGTGTATCATATTCAATCGAAAGGCCGGGGGTGTGGCTGAAGAGGTATTCCCAGTCAGTATATTAGACTTCCGCCACCTCATTTCCGGTTCCCGGGGTGACGATAGGCAGAACCTGAGCCCTTGCATCAGCCATGTATCTTGATATTTCAAATACTTACAATTATTATTTGGCTGCCGTCAGGATCATTTTCTTCCACCGCCTGCATGTCCGCCACCCGCAGGATGCGGAGCTGCATGGGGAGTGGCATGCGGAGCAGCATGAGCCCCTTCATTCCTGCGATAATTCGTATGTCGGCCGGGGGTATATTCTGGATGAGGATGGCGGCTCATGTTGTGTGCTTTAGTCTCATTGCAGCGGTTTTTTTCAAGGAGCCCGTGGTGGTAAGGATAGTATTTGCCATGATACCAAGTCCCATGATTATGATAGTAGTTCCATGGATAGTATCTGCCGTTGTTATAAACCCAATGGTTGCCCCAATACCAATTGTGCCACCAGTAATATGGATAATATCTTCCTCCCCAGTTGACCCAGTTTCCATAGTAAACCGGTGCTGCGTTAGGAAAATATTGTGGCTCATATAAGACTGTCTGGCCCGGTTCGACAACTTGTGTGTTCTGGGGAGTCTGAGGAACTGTCTGCGTATCCAAGTTGGCATCCTGTGGTATGTCTGACGGAGGCGCTCCCTGAGGATCCACCATGTTTCCTTGGTTTTGAGCAATCTGCTTTTCAAAATCCTCCGCCTTCTGCGGATCATAGCCATATTCCTTTGCGACGTTTTCAGGAAGATCCCTGAAGTCCACCCAGCCGGCCTTGCCGTCGGAAGTGAATTCAAGGCCGATCGGCGTGACCCTGGTCACCTGAATGTCTTTATATGTTGTCCCATCATTGAGAGTCAGATCCTTAGCATACATTGTTACGCACACTGACAAGACTACCGCCATGACTGCAGCCTTCATAATATTCATTTTCCCTCTCACTTTATGTTGATATAATATAAACTTGGACTCGCTGGGAAAGTCATAATGTTTCCCTTATCAATGCGAAGGCTTCGGCATATTTAACCCCTATTGTAGCCCCCCGGTAACGTCCCAGGGCCAAAATCGAAGTCGGACTCCGAGGCAACGGCTCCCTTTGCATTTCGCTCTTGTAGATACGCATTATTTCGATTTTTCGCTTCATGAAAGGCGTTATGTCCACATAAACGTTTGGAACGAATAAAGTGTTCTGGCGGGGCGGGGCGGCATCGGTTGAGGACAGGGTTTCGAAACTCAAGATCCGGCGGACACCATATTCCCTCATGTAAAACGCCTTCAGAACCGACAAGGACGCCCTAAATGCGACCTGGTGGTCAGTATGTGCGTCGCCTTCGTGGACCGTATATACTGTTTCCGGACAGACGTTAGAGATTGTCGAACGCAAACCTTCCATAATATCCTCGAGGGGGCACTTTTCCAGGCTTGTGCTCGGAAAGCACAGCTTGGTCACGCTGCTCATCTTGTATGCTTTTGACACTTCCTCTATTTCCATGGCCTTTTCCCTGACAGTTTTTTTAGGCCACCTCGGCTCAAACGCCCGGGTGAGGACGATCCAATGAACCTCTTCTCCCTCCGCCACATGGCGCAGAATAGTTCCCCCGCAGCCCAATGTTTCGTCGTCGGGATGGGCGGAAACAACAAGTATCTTCCTCCTCATAAACGTCCTCCGAAATTCCGGTGTATTTCAAGCGGATCCGTCGTCTTGAATCTAATTTCCTCCATGGATATACCGCTCAAGATTTCTACCACCCTCTGGGAACTTTTGCCGTCCCCGTAGGGATTGACCATTCCGGACAGGCTGTTGCGGAACTCGGGCGACATCGCCTTTTGTATTGCCTCCTTGATGGCGGCTTTTTCGGCATCGACAAATATCACGTTTCTGGCGGCCGTCCGGCCCCTCTGCCGCTCCCCCACATTTACGACGGGCAACGGAATTGATGGGGCTTCGAGGAGCCCCATGCTGGAATTGCCTATAAGGAATGAAGCATTCCGCGCCAGGTTAACAAACGTCCTCCTATCAAGCTTGTCATAAAAGCACATTTTCCGGGCCGGTTGCCATTTCCTGTATATTTCAATAATGGATCGGGAGCCGGCGTCGACATTCGGCAGACCAACTGCAGTCCAAATATTCAAGTCATTAAGGCACGTGAGGATCATTTCAGCCTCTTCAGATCCCATTTCCTCGCTCGCATATGAGGGGTGATGCAGCATCACAGCGTAAGGCTCACCCTCTGGAACTTTTATGCCTCCGGGCAATTCCAACTTCTCAGGTGGAATTTTCGGGACACTGCAAAACGCGTCAAGCGCCGGACTGCCTACGACATGGATGCGTTCCGGCGTCTCGCCCATTGCGACAAGCCGTGACTTGTGCTCCTCCAAGGCGACAAAATGTACTGACGCCAGCTTTGAACATGCGTTCCTCACATGTCCATCCACATCGCGGGTCAAGCCGTAATCTCCGCCGTAAAAATGAGCGACGGGGATTTTCAAATATGCGCCTGTGACGCAGACCGCCAGAGCGTCTTCACGATCACCTACAGCCATCAGCATGTCCGGTGCAAAGGCCGTGGCGACCGGAAGAAGCCCCTGTATTAATTTGGCCATTGAAAAGGGTCTGACATGATATCCGTCCTCATCCGGCAAAGTGGCTATTTCGGCGACGATCTGAAGACCACTACACCTTACTATCTCCGCCGTAGATCCAAAGGCCCTCGACAAATGAGCCCCGGATACCACCAATCCGAATTGAAAACGGCTATCCACATGCAATAATCGGTATACCTCCGAGAGAAGGTCGAAATCGCTCCGGCATGCGGTTTGAGCCAATATTTTCACGCAGACAATCGCAATTTAGCTAATAATCACAAATATACATCGGAAAAAAGGAGGCTGAAGTGCATATTCGGGAAGGAAGTATTGCTCAGGGGAACTCCTGCCATCCTTACGGTATGACCAAACGGGCGGAGGCATTTGCCCGCAATACCAAGGATTTCAGCATGCCTTTCCGTAATGCAAATCTGGGCGCATTTCAGATGCGACGCAATTGTTTTCAATGCGGCCTGGTAAACTATTCCATCCCCTTCCTTGAGCTTGTAAACGTCCAATATGTCCAATGTTTGATTGGAATATGCCTTGCAAATTATAACAATTTTATTGTCAGCTATGAAGCTGTATATAGGTGAAAACCTGCTCCTCCATGACATATATTCTTTGTCCGTATAAGGCGGCGAGAAACCCGATGGCGGGATGATCCATTCTTCCTTCAATGAATCCACTTCTCCTTCGATCTCTCCGACAGGCACCAGGTTCATTGCTGAGCCATGCAATAATTTCCACCCGCAGAAAACGGAAAGTGGAACCCATGATTTGTCATTTGGAAAACCGAGCAGGAAATCATAGCCGCGGCATCTTGCGATGTTTGCCATTTCCGCCATTAGCCTTGCAAATACACCTTGCTTGCGGACTTCAGCAAGCACCGCCAAAGTAAGACCCAAGGCATATTTGCGCCGTGTTCCGCTTGAATTCAATGCAAGCTGCGGAATCGCCCCGTAATGGCCGACAAGCCTGCCGTCCGACCAGGCGGTAATTGAAAATGAGGGGCCAAATGGGTTGTCGACATAATAGTGCCGCCAGACCTGTTCGCTCAGTTCTCTTCCGTAACAAGTGTTGAACAAAACCTTCAGATGTTCTTTTTCGCCTTCGCAGTCCGACTTTCCTTCGACTATTTTATATTCTAGCATAATTTTACCTTAAAGCAGATCGTCGTCGGTTATAGGCTGTCCCTGGAATATGTCGTGAGCGGTCTTTCTACCGAGCACATTTTTTGCGTTTTCAACGGATATTCCTTTGCTTGCACGCAACGCAATTATGTCGTCTTCCGTGATTCGCGCCCCCGATAGGATTTTTCTGGAGGCGGCAATTTTACGGCGACCGATGCTTCGGTTTGGAATTTCTGACGGACGCGGCGCCTTTATACCGTCCCCCAAGGCGCTTTCAACGCTGCGAATTCCATTCACCATCCGGGCAAAATCACCTGGCTCCATCGATGAGGAATGGTCAGGCCCTTCGCCGTTCACATCGAGCGTAAAATGTTTCTCAATAATACTTGCCCCCATGGCAACAGCGGCTATTGAAAGATCCATCCCCAGGGAATGATCGGAAAATCCCACCGGCAGGCGGAAGGCTTTTGACATCGTATCCATCGCCCGCAGATTCGCGTCGGCTGCCTCCGACGGATAGTTCGAAACACAATGAAGCAGGGCTATGTCCTTGTTGCCTGAACTCTTAATTTCCGAAATTGCCACCTCGACTTCCCCCAGATATGCCATGCCTGTCGACAGTATCACAGGACTCCCTTTCCCCGCGATGCGCCGCAAAAAATGGTGGCATGTCAGCTCCGCCGAACCGACTTTGAAGGCATCGACACCGACACTGGCGAGAAAATCGATGCTTCCAAGGTCGAAAGGCGTCGAAATAAATATTAACCCCAGATCTTTGCACTGCTTGATTAAGCCGGGATAATCCCGCCGGTCCAATTCGTATTTTCTGAGCATTTCAAGCTGGGTTTCGGAGGGATTTGCACGGTTTTTCTGATATTCCGCCTTGGGAGTGTCTGCGGCAACTATCCTGTCCGATTCAAAAGTCTGGAATTTCACCGCATCAGCACCCGCCTCTGCTGCGGCCGAGATCATCCTGCTCGCCAGTGCAACGCTGCCGTTGTGATTGACACCTATTTCCGCCACAACGAGGCATGGATGACAAGCACCTATTTTTCTTCCTGAAATTGTTATTTCTGCCGGCCCTATCTTCATGTGCCCTTGCTCTTGCTGCTTTGGATTGCAGCCGGATTCGCTCCACTTAATATCTGCCAGTTATATTAAACTGATTGCCTGATTATGCAATAATCCTCAACTTCTTCTTATATGGGTTTTTCGTGGGAAGGTTGTCCTAGAAGACGTCTTTTAAGAAGCATTTCGGCGATCGCAAATTCCCATTCGGAATTGATGTCAATTGAACGTTCTGCGGGCATGATATATCCATATGTTTCAAGCGGAAGCACGCTCCGGTGCTTGAGAAGGAGCGCCGCATTTGCGACAAACAAAGCTCCGTTTGGAATATAGACCTTGGGCAAGTCCTGACGTTGGGCCATGTGATAATGACTCTCGTCCAGAAACGGACTGACGTGCCCGTCAGAATCGATCTTCTTCATCCAGAACGGATTCTGTTCGGCAATAATGAGGCTTAAGGCCGCCTCCGCCCTTTTCTCGCGGGTCATGACTATGATATTGTCTATGTCTTCGTGGATTCTTAAAGGCGAAGTGGGCTGCAGGAGCAGCGAATAATCAGGCATGTAACCCTGACGATCCCTCAACCATTCTAGCGCATGGAACTGAACGCATATTCCGGGAGTGTCGTCCTGTGCCAGCTCCGAAGGGCGCATAAAAGGCACCTCAGCCCCGTATTTCCTGGCCGCCTCTGCAATCTCCTCGTCATCGGTCGATACCACGACCCGGTCGATTTCACAGCTTTTCAAGGCGGCCTCGATACTCCATGCAATCAAAGGTTTGCCAGCAAGCTCGCGCAAGTTTTTCCGAGGTATGCCCTTGGAGCCTCCCCGGGCTGGAATTAGTCCTAAAAAAGTCGATCTCATCTGTCAGTTCCTCCTGAAATCAAAACTCCTTGGAACGATACGCCCGCTGCGGTAATTGCCTGCTCAGTAGCCTGCGATTTTACAATATATCGGGAAGAGCCTTGAAAACTCTTCCAATCCGCAAAGGAAAGCGGTATCGCCATCGACAAATGCTTTTACTTGGCGGTAAAGCCCCGGTTTGAACTGCTGTTCCAGCGGTTCAGTAAAGCCAACGGGGTTTATTTCCAATGAGCCCTTTTCTTGTATCTGCAGCGATTCGAGCGGACGCAAAATCAACCTATGCCTTTGCGTAAGCAATTCCAACCCCCATCGTCCAGGCGCATTCCAGTTCGCCTGATATGAAAATAGAGCCCCGCCAGCAGCAACCCCTGATCCGACAAAAACCGCACCCGACGGATGCCAGCTCAAGGATCCGCTCCGTCTTGTTTCAATTTCTATCGGCATCCCCCCCAGGTGGAATGCCAAATCAATTACATGCGATGAATTTCCAATGACAGTATGTGCCTTCTCCATCCGGCCTGCTTCAAGCTTTTCTATAACATGGGCCCATTCAGTAAATTCGAAGTGAAAGGACGTTACACCTCCGTCTGCGGCGGCTATCTCCCTCGCCCTGCCCACGGATTCATAATAACGCCTGTTGTAGGCTACGAAAATCTTCGCGCCCGCCTTCAAAGAGGCCGCTTTTATGCCTTCGAGCTCGTCATTGAAATAACATAGCGGTTTTTCAACCAATATTTTTCGCACTCCATGATCTAGAAGAGCGATAGTTGTTCCTGGAAGATCCTTTGAGCCGGTCGCTATGATGGCGCCGTCCGGTTTTGAGCCGCATCGGCGCATGTAGTCTTCGACACCTCCACTTATCACTGGCACACCTGTCTCCCTTGAAAGCTTTTCAGCAGATTCCTTTCCCCGTCCAATCACGAGAAAGGGAATCTCCAAGGATTTGAATACCGAAACATAAGCCTTGGACATATTCCCCGCGCCGACAATCCAATACATAATGAGAAGCTCCTGCTAGAGTTTGATTTCAGAAGATTCAGGTGATTGGAACAGACTCAACGGTTTTCCCTGCGGCTTTCATGTAGAAATCGGATATGCCGTCAATGAAAGTCAAATGCAGGCCCATGGACTCGCCAAACTCCGTGAGATCGCAGGAGTCTCGACCTAACAAATCTGTTACAAGAACGCCTGTCAGATCGCTTTGATAAGAAGACTTGTACGAATAACCTTCAAGCAGACGGTCCGGATCCTTTAAGACCTCCACTGTCCCTTTAATCTCATTTATCTTCAACTCAAAACGTTCTGTCGACAATGTAATTGTGAAATCAACCCGTTGGTCAGGGTTATTTTCACAAGCCAAGATTAAATTGCCAGACTGGAATCCGCATCTGATCTCTCCGAAAAGCTCCACATAACCAGGGCGCTTGGATTCAAATATCTTCGGGATCAGCCCCGAGCAATCCATGCTGTATTCCCGGCTTCGGGTTAAAAACGCGAACAAGTCTATGAAATGTATCGCATTGCATGCGAGTCCGTAATTCTTGCCGGCAACTTTCATGCGCATGTTTTTCCCTGCAATAAGCCCCCTCAGGAACTGGTATGCCGGATTCATGCGCCTCGCACAATTGACCCAGGCCGTCGCTTTGCCAGTCTCAAGCGCAGCTTTCGCCGTTTGAAACGCCCTGCGGGAAGGAAACGCTATTTTCTCCAGGACAACATGCTTGGTTCTGGAATGCCTGAGGAGGCCAAGGAGCGCCTCCAGACGCGACATAGATGACGTCGCAATGACCGCGACATCGAGAACAGAGGGCAGAATCGATAAATCGGTAGAATATTCGACCGTTATATCAATGTTCCTCCCACGAGTAAGGATTTCCTTAACCCTCTGTTCCGCCACGGCAAGGGATGAAGCCAGAGGATCCACCGCATAGACGTTCGATGGGAATTTCAGCTTGCATATGCCTTGAAGATGCCTGCTTCCTATCGCCCCGACGCCGACCACCGCAAAAATACCTTTTGTTGAAGTCATGTGATTGATTCTAACTCCTCCGGCGGGATAGCGGCCAATATATTTTTTATAACACCGCTAAATTCGTCATCTGCCTTTCCCAACGCGTCTTTACGGAAATGACTGTAGTCGTTCGCCTTTGAAGCCAAGCCTCGAAATTCGGCATATGCCGTCCTCATTGCGCTTAAGGGCAGGCAAAGCGAAGTCGGCAGCCCGTTCGCGTGTCCGCATTCCTGCGCGGCCTGGAAGATTTGCCTCGCCATCAGGAAAAGCGAAGGCAGATTCTGTCTCGATGAAAGGTTTTTCTCGTAAATTTCGCTCAATAATCCGCTGGATCCGAAAGTAAGGGGAAAATCGCCGAGGTTTTGCACTATCTGCGCGAATTCTTCATATGTCCGCGGACAGTTCCTTGGAATGCCGGAGAGAAACTTTTCAGCGTAGTATACCCTTTCTACCGGCCTTCCAAGCAGATGGTCGACGTTAATATACGGCATTCCGGCTGCGGCCACAAGATATATGGTGGTGGAAATCGCAC
Organism: uncultured Victivallaceae bacterium; assembly: GCA_964636325.1. GTDB lineage: Bacteria > Verrucomicrobiota > Lentisphaeria > Victivallales > GWF2-50-93 > CAZWRV01. The sequence goes on from CAZWRV010000007.1 coordinate 45,054, forward strand.
CGATAATCAAATCCTGTTTTTGCATCCAGCTTGTGAATTCAATTGAGTCGTCAATGCTCAACTTTCCGGATTTTACAAGATATGCGGGAGAATATCCGTGAATATTCTCCAGGAAATATGGGCGCAGGCTGTATCTATATCTTTCAACGGGGAAGTCGAATTGCATTTTCTTAATCAGCTGAAGATATTTCAACTGGAAGAAAAAATCCTTGGAAATCATGAAATTGTCGTCGGTCTCCCTATCGTTCAGAAGCATTTCCGGGATTGTGAATTTCCCATGGTTCACCCCGCTGAAGAACCCTATTATCCCGATATTGATCTTATCTTTCCCAAAACTTCGCTTCCCCGCCCCGTATCTGACCAGGTCCAGCCTGGGATGCCCTACGACGACGCACTTGCTGTCAAATACGCCGAGGTCGCCGGTTATCCAGTCCCAGCCGTGCTCCCTTGCATGATGCAATATTAATTTCTTAGTTTCATCGCCCCAAAGCAAAATCCTGCTCAAACTTTGGTATTTCGACTTGTCCGAAGCTATTTCAAGCTCCAAGGGCGGGTAGTCGCCGAACCGACAACTTTCAGCATTCCATAGCACTAGACTGGCATTTGGGAACGTTTTGCGCAGCAGTTCGGTCCGCCCCATTGTAACATAAAATACTACATCAGGATTCCATAAGCGCATTGGCATCGACGTGTAGTCGGTGTTACTGCAGACAAGCGCATCGCATCCGAGATGTTCAAGCACTTTTGACAGGCAATATACGAAGCCGAAGTCGCGCTTGAAGGTCATTGAATGAAGCAGAACTTTTATTTTCCTACGCATATTTTCGCAGACATTCTCCGGACGTTATTGCAGAATTATTGGTCAAAACCACGTGCCGCAGCAAGCTCCTTGTGCTCTCCAACATCAATCCAATCCCCTTCGACAAGGTGGATTCCAACCTTTTTTTTGCTGCTCAGTGCTCTTTCAATAAACATAACCATTGTTATTTCCTCACTAGGCCTGATCAAGTCAAGCAACTCGGGATTGACGACATAAATCCCGCCGTTCACGAGGAAATGCCTAGACGGCTTCTCTATAAGTTCTGTGACCTCCGTCCCGTCGTCGTTCAAACCTATTACGCCATAGGGGATGTCTACCCGGTAGTTGTGGACGCCAATAGTTATTGCATAGTTTCCCTCTGCGTGGTGGTGCAGCAGCCTTTCAACATCAAACTGTGTGACCAGGTCTCCGTTCATAACAATGAAAGGTTCGGTCGGACGGACAGGCAAAAGGCCAAGCGCGCCCGCCGTGCCAAGTGGTATTTCTTCGCGCAAATATTGTATGCGGCAGCCGTAAGCGCTGCCATCTCCGAAATGATGTTCGATTATTTCGCTCTTGTAATTTACTGCCAAAAATATCTCACGCAGATTTGAACTGGCCAAATGGAGTATTATATGCTCCAATATTGGCCTGCCTGCTACCCTCACCATAGGCTTAGGTATAGCCTCTGTTATCGGGCGAAGACGCGTACCCTTTCCTCCTGCCATAATTACTACGATGTTGGGAAGATTCAGGCTCCCTATGATCTCTGTAAACAAATGCAATCCGACAACTCTGCCTTCAAAATCCAGCACGGGCATCTGGCGTACCGCCTTTGCCTTCATCAAATCCAGCGCGACAGCCCTCGGGACATCATGGTATACGAAGCTGAAGTTGCGGTTCATGACGGTTGAAATAGACTCGTTCAAATTTTTATTTTTGAGAAGTGCGCGCCTTATATCTCCGTCGCTCACAAGCCCCAGAAGCTTATGGTTTGAATCCGTAACCAATGCTATCATCGTCCCGTACTTCCCTATCACGGAAAGGCTCTCGAAAATGGTTGAATCCAGGGGGATGCAAAGATCTATGACATCAATCTCCATTTTCTTCTTTGTAATCCGCCTTGCCGGAACACCTACGACGGTCTCACCGGCGGGGATGTCAGTTAAAACCACGGAGCCTACCCCGACTGTGACATTATCTCCTATGCTTATATGGTCGCGAATTCTGGATCCAAGCCCGATGAAACATCCTTTCCCTATGCCAACTTTCCCTCCCGTCACAACACCAGGGGCAACGTGCGTATAGTCCCCGACTACAGAGTCATGTTCTATTATCGTCCCGGAATTCAAAATGCACTGAGCTCCAACCTTTACTCCCGGCTGTATGACCGCACGGCCAAGAACTACTGTTCCATGCCCTATGGCGGAGTTTGGAGATATTACTGCCGACGGATGAACTATCGTCGCCCAGCGTTCGGGGGGGAGATTGAATGAAGACAAAATCCTCTCCCTCTTTGCAGAATCCCCTCCCAATCCTGAAATCACGTTCGAATCCTTGTCCTTGTCCAGTATGTTGATTAGGTCCGAATCATCCCCAAGCCGTTTAATTTTATATTGCGATTCTGTCGTAACATTGTTCTTGGGATCTATATATCCCAGGATATGCCATCCTGTTTTCACTGCAGCTTCCAATACAACTCTAGCATGCTCTCCGCCTCCGATAACAATCAGACTTTTCCCCATAAAGCTCCTTGCAGGAATACAATTACTCCATTACCTCTACGGTCTATTCTTTTATAGCTGGCGACTCAACGAAAATCTTTTTGTTTGCGGAAGACTGCATTTCGCCGATAACTTCAGCAAGCCCGGAAATTGTAGTAAAACGTTGATCTTGGAAATGGCTCTGGTCGAAGCTGACCTTATATTTTTCCTCTATCTCCATTATCAATTCTACAATGCCAAATGAATCGATAAATCCGGCTTCGAAGTAATTGCATCGTGCGAAATCGGGATGCTGTCCTGCACCCTTTTTCTCCTTGAACCATGTAACAAGCCAATCTTTAACATCATCCATGGCAGATTTCCATCCGATATATGTTAGTCATTTTTTCGTGCATACGACAAGATGCCAATGCCCAGCAATGCCAAAATAATCATCTTCTACAGATCCGAAACAGAAGTCCTTAAAATGCGGGGAAAACGCCTTTTCAATTTCTTCCGTATTCTTGAATTGACGAAATACCTCTCCTATTCTAATGCCCAACCGGTCGACCTGAATTTGAACGAATCCATCGCTTATGATTTTAGCATTCTTGAATATTTCATGGGTGATCTTTGGTATAGACATGATCAAATATCCACCGAACTTCAAGATTCTAGAGAATTCGGCGACGTTCCTGCCGAAATCTCTATGTTCCCCCATATAGTAAACGGCATTCCAGGACAGAAGGTAGTCAAAAAAGTCGGATTCAAAAGGAATGTTTCTATTCTCGCCGAGGCGAATGTCGGCCTTTACCCCCCTCTCTTGAAGCGTCTTTTTGACATGTTCGACAATAGACTTTGTGATTTCAACACCATAAAGCTCCAGGCCTAATGAGTTGAAGAATAACAAATTTCCAACATCGCCACATCCTATGTCTATAATTTTCCTCCCGCAGTAACTGTCCTTGTCAAGGTTCAAACGGGGATAATTCCCTTTGAAAATCCTTATCACATTTTCGCTCGGCCATGACACGCCTGCACTTATATATCTGTTTGACCAGCCATTTCCAGATTCTTTAATAGTGTATGACATATTCTCCTCCACTACATAACATAAGGTAAATTATTCATATATTTCTTCTCATATAGATGCGCTGGAAGCCGTGATGCCTAAAGACAACTATGCCAAGGACACGCTGCTGGGGAGGCTTATAATTCTTTTCTGGAGGCTTACAGCATTAGACAGATCCATTTTTGGAAATTTGCCGAACATCGGAAGTTCGTGCATCAGCCGCCAGGCAGGACGCACCATGAACCCGGCATTTCTGAGCCCATCAATCAAGTTTATGCGGAATCCTTCATTCTCGGCATCTAATATGATTGTATTAAGCCAGTAATTGCTGCGGGCATATGTGGGTTCATCTAAAAACCTTATCCATGATATCCCCTTCAGCTCCTTCGCGTATCTGGAGGCAAGAAAACGTTTCCTGCTTATAAAAGATTCTATTTTTTCCATCTGGGCACAGCCGAGAGCAGCATTTATATTAGGCATCCTGCTGTTATATCCGGCCATGTCATGGAAAAATTCATAGGGATGCGGCTTTTTTGCAGTTGTGGTCAGATGTTTTGCCAAAGCTGCGAGCTTGCTGTCATTGGTAAGGATCGCCCCGCCTCCACCCGTCGTAACAATCTTGTTTCCGTTGAAGCTTAATGCCGATAGCAGGCCGGAAGTTCCAGTATGCCTTCCATTATACAGACTGCCGAGCGACTGCGCCGCGTCTTCGACCATCGCAAGCCTGTATTTGTCGCAGATTTGCTTTAAATGGTCCAAATCAGCAGGATGACCGAAGGTATGCATGGGAACGACTGCGCTGATTCGCCTGCCGGTTTTTCTGTTGAAAGCCTTTCCGCCCTTCTTCACTGCAATTGATTTCAAATGGGTTTCAAGCTTTGACGGGCTCAGAGTGAGAGTGTCCGAGTCTATGTCCGCGAAATGCGGAACGGCGCCGCAGTGGATGACAGGATTTACGGTTCCTACAAAGGTCATGTCCGGAACAATCACTTCATCGTCATGGCGGACTCCTGCAAGTTTCAGGCAGATGAAGAGCGCGGTTGTCCCATTTACCATCACCACCGCATGCCTGGCGTCCGTGAATTCCGCGAGCATTTTCTCAAATCGGTCGACATATGCGCCAGCATATGAAACCCATCCGCTCTTGACACAGTCCTGTACATAGGCGGATTCGTTCCCGTCGAAGAACGGCTCATGAAGCTGGACCGGCCTCTTCGCTTTGCCGACCACATTCTCAATGGCTGAGACTAGGATGTCAGTCTTTTCAACTTCCAGCTTCTTCATCTTTTCCATCTTGATCGTCATCGTCGTAAATTACATCAACATCATTTTACTTGTTGTAGATGTCAGCCTTGTAATTCCTGAGGTTCTCCGGTTCGATGAACCATGCGACCGTTTTTTCAAGGGCCTTGATGAATCCTTTTCTGCCGCCGTATTTCGGACTCCATCCGAGGAGTTTTTTCGCCTTCGAATTGTCGCAAAGAAGCACTTCTACTTCGCTTCTTTCCGGACGGATCCGTTGCTTTTCTCCAAATATTTTGATTTTCTTCCCCATGATTTCTGCGATCATCTCCACGGTTTCTCCGACCGTGAAATTATGGCCGCTTCCAATATTGATGACTTCACCGACGGATTTTGAGGATTTCGCAGCTGCGATGAAGCCTCCGACAGTGTCTTCGATATAGTTGAAATCCCTTTTGGGGGAGAGCGAGCCTAGCCTGATTTCTGTCTTTTCTGCGGCGATCTGGGTTATTACCGTAGGTATGACTGCCCTGGCTGATTGGCGGGGACCGAAAGTGTTGAAAGGCCTTACAATGCAGACCGGGAGGCCGAACGAACAGTGGAATGACATTGCAAGCTGGTCAGCGCCGATCTTCGTGGCCGCATACGGCGACTGGGCGTTTAGCGGGTGCTTCTCGTCGATCGGAACATATTGCGCCGTTCCATAAACCTCGCTTGTGGACGTATGGATTATCTTCTTCACGCCGCACTCCTGCGAACTTCGCAGGATATTCAACGTTCCGTTGATGTTGGTGTCCACATAGCTTTCAGGTGCAGAATATGAATATGGAATCGCAATGAGCGCCGCCAGATGCAATACCGTGTCGCAGCCGTCAACTGCCGCTTTAACCGACCCGTAGTCACGAACGTCTCCGGCGACAACCTCTATACGCCGCTTTGTCTTGTCAGAGAATGAATCCACCCAGCCCCAGGAATTAAATGAGTTGTAGAGTACCATCGCACGAACATTGCAGCCCTCTGCGACCAGGCCTTCCACAAGATGCGAGCCGATGAAGCCGTCGGAACCGGTGACAAGCACTTTTTTCATATTGATAGCAGCTCCATGATTTTCTGTTTTTTTTCGGAATCAATACTGCCGTGGAACAGCGAAAACCTGTTTTTGGGATAGTATTCCTCCCATTCAGCCTTAGTCGAGCAAAGGAAGTATTTCTGATCAACCTTCAAGCATACCTGGTACAGTTTTCTGAAATCAGCCTCTCTTATGCAGTGCAGATAGTTGCCTGCGATTGGAATATGCTTGAGCATACCCAGTTCTGTTGCAAGCGCGTCGAATCGGCCGAGGCAGTTCATCAATCCATCTACGTAGAAATTGTCGTAGTCCTTGACATATGATTCAAAGCAGATTTCGGTAACCTGGTCTTCTTTCCTGATTTTCGCATTAAACTTCTTGATGAAGCGGCCTGGCGCCTGGAAAAGCTGATCATAGTAGTGGTATAATGCCATCGCACTGAGGCTTGAGCCCAGCATTATCAAGACGGAACCAGGGATTCCGCAGAAGATATCGAAATAAGATCCTTTCCCGAAACATGTGGTCATATCCTGGGCTATGTATTTATCAGCTTGTCTTCCGGTGACAGCATGAGAATAGATTGGATGGACCGTCCGGAAAAAGCCCGGCATTTTTCTTGCGACTTCACCGAGCGTCCCAACTATGCAGCGGCTGTTTTCAGGATCGAATATTTCCTTGTTGTATCCGCTGAAAGTATAGGAAGGTATTGTAAGCGTGCCGTCAGCTCCAAGCTGTTCCAGAAAAATCCCGATAATATTTTCGGGGGTTTTCATGCTGGCAGGGCGACCCAGGCTGAGGAGACTTGAACACAAATATAAGTTAGCCCCTTTTAAATCCAAAGGGTGCAACGCATCGGCAAAATCGGAATCGTCGAAGATGCCGCCTCTGGTCTTGAAAATATCCATCTTCATCCCTTCTTCTTTGATGCAACCAAGGCTATGATCGAATCCAGGGAATTGAAGTTATGATGGGTGAAATCCTCGGCGTCGAAAGTTACGCCGAAAATCTCTTCAAGTCGCCCAACGAGCATCATCGTCATCATACTGTCGATCACACCCGAACCAAGAAGCTCGCTATCACGTTCAAGAGGTTTTCCAGAAACCTCCTCAATCAATTTTTTTATCTTGTCCCTGTCCATACTCAAAATCAATCATTCACCGCCAAGCAACCGGGAATCTGAATGAAAATTTTAGGGAATCTGAAATCAAGGTTTCGCCATCACCATTATTTCATGCGACTGGGATCTGTTGTCATAGAAAAACGCCGCTTTGAACATTTTTTCCTTTATATTAATGCTGAATTCCGGTGAGATTGAATAGTAATAAGCGAGACTAGCAGGAATTTCCGGAATTCTTTTTGCAAACCAACCGAAGGCTGCGAGTCCAATGTCGTCGTTGTAATAATTTGCGTCACATTTTTCGGTTTTAAAAGCTGCAATGAAAAAGCTGCTGAACTTTTTATTCATGACTTTTACTGTAAAAAGCGCATGAGATTCTGTTTTTTCCAAGAGCTTTGCCCCTGCCATTTCTGTCAGGAAAGCGGAAAGGCATTCCAAGTCTGAGGCATTAATCCAGGCTCCCATCGTGCAGTTAAGCCTGTCCAGTTCAGGGCTGAAAGCTACTAGGGATGGAACTTCCTCCGCCATGCAGATTTTTTTAAGAAGGAGTTTTTCTGCGAACTTCGCAGTAGGGCAGAACTTAATCAACCCATCGAACAAGTATGACTTGCTCTCTGGGAAAATTATCCCATAACTGGTCAAAGGCCTGTAAGATGCACATTTTGATGGAACGATTTCGAAAGCTGGTAAGCTTCCATCGTTGGAGACATAAAGCGCCAGATTAGTCTTTCCGGGTTCTTTCTGCCTGAGAAGATCTTTCTTCGGTTCGAAATGGTCAAAACTTTGAAAGACAGGATCCAAGAAAAAATTCTTCAAAGGGGAACCGTTTTGCAGGATCCTACTGGATGAGCTGAAAATAAGATGGGAAAGTCCTAAAATATCAGGCATATTAAAACTTAATTTTCAACGCAATGTTCTTAAGTCCGACAATATCATTTTTCCCCGTTGCGGTCTTTGGAATCTTGTCCATGATCAAGATCCTTTTAGGGACATGAGTCTTTGCAAGCTTGGCCCTGCAAAATGCCAGGATTTTTTCCTCGGTCAGGTCTTTGCCTGCCACAAAACTGTAAATCTCTTCGCCATATACCGGGTCAGGGATTGAAGATGTTGCCGCATCCGCGACATTGGGGAACTGGCTAAGGACGGCATTTATCTCATGGGGATTGATGTTGACCCCGCCTTTTTTTATTATCTCCTTCTTCCTCCCTGTGACCGTCAGATATCCGTCATCATCAATCCTGCCCTCGTCACCTGTTAAAAACCATCCGTCAATGTAGGAGGCCTGAGTTTCTTCAGGCTGATTGAAATAGGAGCCGTATGAGGATTTTGATTTTACTGCAATATCGCCGCTTATCCCTTTTAAAACAGGATTGCCGTCATCATCAGCAATTTTGATTTCACAGGCTACAGGTATTCCGACGGATTCAGGTGCTTCAAGCTGTTTGGAGACATTTACCGTAATGAAAAGCGTCTCGGTCATACCATACTGTTGTGTGACGATGCAGGCAAAAGTGTTTTCAAACTTTTTTTTCAAGTCGGGTTCAAGCCTTGCTGTTCCGCAGATTATATGCCGGAACTTGGGAAATGGCTCCTTGAATCGTCCCGCCATCATTATCATTATCTGCATCATGGAAGGAGTGAGGTGATAAATTGTTGCCTTGTATTTGTTGGCAAGGTGGACGGCATTTCCGGCGTTCATGATGTTAAGCACTCCGTTATAAATCACAGTTGTTCCAAGGAACAGCGCCGAAAAAAAGCTGTTGTAAAGGGCATGCGCGTAGAAAAGAGGAGATGTGGAAATGAAAACGTCATCCTCGCCGATTTTTAAAATTCTTGAGAAATCTTCGATGTTCGCCCAGATGTTCGCAAGCGATAGTGGGACGCATTTCGGGATCCCTGTCGAACCTGAAGTGAAAAGGAAAAGAGCCGGAACGTCATCTGCTATATTCAGTTCAAGCCGTATGAATCCATTTTGCTGGTGAGGAATGTCGGTTTTAACATCCACTCTTTTTTCACTGTCGAACTGGCTGTCGAGCTTATTGTCGGCGACTATCAAGCTCAACCGGACTATCTTCTTAATAATGTCAAACTTGTCATGCTTAATCTGCGGGTCGAGAATAGCTGGAACCGTATTTTTGCTCCAGCATGCGAGAATAGCTGGAATCATGTTCGCAGGGCTTTGCAGCATGATCGCCGCAATGCTCTTTTCGGGAATGAAACCGCTCAAGGCTGCCGCCCTGGCCTCAAGTTCGCGGTATGTCTGGACAGATGCATCAGAACTTATGAGGAAAGGCTTGTCTTGCTTTTCCTTTATGTTTCTTATTATTCTGTCAGAGATCATAGGTTTTTTTTCATCATGATAAGGCTTAGAGCCATTACTAGCATTCCGCTCACAAGGCCGAGGAGGCTGTCGTGCCCCTTGCCATAGGCTCTGCTGGTGGGAAGTAGTTCGTCGAGGCTGATATAGACCATGATTCCGGCCACGCCTCCGAATAGGAATCCCATTATGCTTGATGGAACCGCCATGGTTCCTCCGCCGGCGAACAACACGATTGACATGAAAGCTATCCCGGCTCCCACGGTTTCTGCCAGACCGCTGAGCAGTGAATAGATGAAAGCTTTCTTTCGGTTGCCGGTGGCGTAGAAGATCGGAACCGAAACGCTTATGCCTTCAGGAATGTTGTGCAGGGCGATGGCGAATGCGATGGCGATTCCAAGAGCCGGATCCTGGAGCGCGGAGAGGAAAGTGACCAGACCTTCCGGGAAATTGTGTATTGTGATCGCCATGGCGGTGAACAATCCCATGCGCATAAGCTTTCTGCGGTGGACAGCGTGGTCGTGGACGCCATGTTCCGGATCGAGATGATGTTCGCTTGCTATGGTTCCGAAATCAGGGATCGGAGCCGATGGATTGTGCAGAGGGGCGGTTTCCTCTTCGGAATGAGTCTCGTGAGGGTTTTCAGCCGCAGGTATGAAACTGTCGACTAGGCCGATCAGGAGCATGCCTCCGAAGAATGAGGCTGCGTTGATCCAACTCCCCCAACGTGCTCCATATGTGATTGTGAGGGCGTCGAGCCCCTTGTAGAAAATCTCCACGAACGAAACGTAGAGCATGACGCCTGCTGAAAAACCGGTCGCGATGGACAGGAACCTAAAGTTCGTCCTGCTGGCGGTAAACGCGATGATGCTTCCTATGCCGGTTGCGAGGCCGGCGAGAAGAGTCAGTCCAAAAGCAATCCAGATGTTGTTCAGATCTTCCATCCTGCGGCGCGTATTGGGGATCCGTCGAATCCCTTGAGCCTGAGGGGAAGGGCCATGAAGAATATCCTGCCATCTCCGAGTTCGGCAAGGTTGTTGAGATATTCGATCAGGATGACATTGTTCTTGAAGAAAAGCTTGTGGAGAGGGGAATCCTCCTCGTCTGCGGCCTTGTACGCGGGATCCGGGGAGGGGAAGTCCATCCCTAGGAGCCTGATACCCCTTTCAATGATGAACTCGGCCGCCTTCCGCGATATCCGGGGCCAGTTCTTGAAATATTGTTCCGTCTTCCAGAACCTGCTCCAGTCAGTCCTAATTATGAGTTTTTCGGCCTTTGTCTCCTTCATTTTCCCTGCGATATCGTCATATTCAATGGTTGATTGAGGTGGCAGTGGACCGAAATTGACGAGCAACGCCTCGCCTGCCACCCTTTCCAGCGGAATCTCGTCTATAGTCATCCCGCCTGGAATGAAATGACGGAAGGCATCTATGTGAGTTCCGCAGTGGGAGCCTATCGTGATCTTCCGTATCTCCCTTCCTCCGTCTGGGATGGTGCATGTCTCTTCGCAGTCGAACCTGACATGCCTTCGCGTCGGGAAATACGACATTTCCTTTTCGATCGGAAATGATAGGTCGGCTATTTTGGCCATTGTTCCTCCGTGTTATTTCTGCTCGTTGACGTAATAGCGTTCGAGATGGTATTTTGAGAAGAAAAGCTTCTTTTCGACGGGCTTGAGGCTCTTCGCGACCTTTTCGACGAGTTCCCTGGGGGCATTTACCTGATCCACCTTGCAGAGCTCAATGATCAGTTCACGCGGATCAACATGGTATTTGTTGGAGAACTCCCGTATGAGTGGCATGTAGCTGGAATGGAAGAGGGCGTAACCGGAGACCAGGTCGATCGGGTTGAGGCCCATTTGGATAAGTATCGGCTGAACGGTGTCGAAGCCGAGATCAAGAATTTTGAACAAGTCTATCCCATGTCTGTAGCCTGTTCTATCTAGTATCATTAACATCTGCTCGGTCGATGCGTTCCCGGCGCTTCTTCCAAGGCCTTGAAGGGATGTGTCCACGAATTTGACTCCGTTCTTGACTGCGGACAGAGAATTAGACACCGCCAGGCCCAGGTTGTTGTGCCCGTGGTATCCGATGTCGATCTGGGCATTGTCCTGAATTGCCTTAATGTAGCTTACGAGTTCGTCCGGAAGCATGCCTCCCGCTGAATCGACGATATAGATCATGTCGACGCCGTAAGACTTTGATATTTCCACTTTCTTGGCCAGTTCCTTTGGCGCCAATGCGTAGGATTTCATGTAGTTAGCGCAGACGAATATCCCGTGTTTCTTCGCCTTCTCGATGAATGGCCTACTTTGCTCGACTTCGGTGACGTTTGTGCCCACTCGGACAAACTTCATTCCCAGGGAGACAGCCATGTCAAGATCTTCGAGTTCTGCGAATCCCGGGATGCAGAACATCCCGATCTTGGCCCTTTTAACCGAAGGTATCGCCGCATTCAGATATTCCTCGTCGGTCGCAGCGGCAGCGTATTCGCCCCCCTTCCTGTAGGCGCCCAGTCCAAGTCCGTGCCCGACCTCGACGAATTCAAGGCCCGCATCGTCCAGCCTTTCCGCCAGATATGAGGTCTCGGCGGTGGAAAACTGGAAGCGGTTCACATAGCTGCCGTCGCGAAGCGTAGTATCGAGTATGGTTACATCCTTCATCCGAACCTTCTCCTTTTGAGCAGTTTCTTTCCTTCCAGCATACGGGCGGTTTCTGCTATCTCGGTTATGCAGAAGCCGGTTTTTTCTGCGATGTCGATGAGCGAATGGTCCCCGTCCGAAAAATTCAAAACGGAAAGAGTCTTTTTTATGTAGTTCTTGGGATCCATTTTAGCGCCCAGCGTCTCATAGAGGCCGTATCTTGAAAGGAATGGCTCGCAGAACGGCTTGGTGTTGAAATATGTGAAATCGGCTTCGAGACCCTCCACTATTTTTGAATAGACCTCAAATGAGCCTTCGAGCGCCTCCGAAGTCACGTGCTTCAGGTTGTCAGCAGAGCTGTGGTATTGTGGCAGGCCATAGAAGGATCTCATTAGCGAACCGACAGGGAGCTTGAAGCCTGGTGACGAATATTGACGCTCGTCGCTTCCCGGCAGGAAAAAATCATGGACTTTATGCTTGTGGCCAGAGTGCTTAAGTATGTTCTCCACTATCCTGTCCAAAGGATGGCGGCCTTGCCTGGTCCTCTTGTAGTTGAACGGCCCTGCATCGCCGACACATGTCACAACCATTCCGCAGTAGGTGTTCTTCCTAACCCTTTTCTCGTTTTTCGACAAGTAGGCTATTGCTCCAATGGTTTCAGGGATGAATAGAAAACGATAGCTGTAGTGGTTGTTCCTGCGGTTCTTAAGATATTCGTAAAGCTTTGCAGTCAGGACCACTCCGGACAAAGAATCGTTGGCCAAGGAAGGATGGCATAGATATGACGAGAAGAAAATTTCTTCCTTTGACCTGCCGGGTACATAGGCTTCGGCAGCAGTCAGCGAACCCGGCTTGAGCTCAGATCTGATTTGTGCATGGTACATCCCCTTTTTGAGTCCGAGCATCTGCTTGTGGCTCATGCAGAAGCCCCAGCGCCTTTCATAGTAGCTGGTCCGGTAGGGGATCACTTCGGGACGCGAAGGGTCGGTGTGGATATGCTCTTTCAACTCCTCAAGTGGCAGTTTTTTATCGACCGGCACGCTGTAGCCGAGCACGTGGAGGTTGCTTTCCTTGAAGTCTACCACTGGACGGCCGCGCTCGTCCTTGATCCAGGCCGAGGTGACATTCCATTCGTCCGGAATCGTCCAATCATAGCATTGCATCCCCGAAGGATATTCGTAAACCTTCAGGGGGATATGTTTCCCGATTATTTCAATAGTGTCTCTTACGCCGTTTCCAGTAATGCTCCGGCATATAGGGAAAAGTTCCTTGAGCATGTCATACATGTGGATCATAAAATGTTTCTCGGCAATTTTTAAAAATAGTCCAGTATTATCGAATCTTCATTTGTGAATTTACGCCCGGTCTTGTCAGATATCCAGTTTTTTATCTCGTCGGCGTAGAAAGGAGCGTTCAGGACTAAATATGAGGCCTTGCCGATTTCCTTCAGCTTCTCGGACGGCAGGGATACTTGAGTGTCCTTGAAATAGTCCTTCTTCCTGATGTCGGAATCGACGACGAATGCGGTCTCAGGAAGCTTGAATCCGTCGAGGAGCCTCATGCAGTTCCAGTTTGCCGACCAGATAATCGAAGATTTGCCTGATTCTGCCATCTCCCTGATCCTCTTTCTGGCGGCGTCGATTTTTCTGGAAAGATTTTTCATTGTCTCAACGCCTTCGAGCATCGCCTCACGGCTTATTATATATTCGTCATTGTTTTTTCCAGCCTTGGCAAGTGCTCGCCGGCTTTTCCTGAAGACCGAAACGAAGCCGAAGGGGCGGCTGCACCGCCTCCTGCTGAATTCAACGAGCTCCAGCCCGCAGAGCCCGGCAGCTGTGGAAAGCGTATATGGGGAGAAATGATTCACATGTTCGCATAGGTAAAGGCCTGCAGGATCTCTAGCGTAGATCGTAAGGTCCGGCACTTCAGCTATAAGGACCCCCGAATCCGACATGGCCTTTGCACAAGCCCTGATAAGCCGCTTGATATCCGGAACATGCTCGAACACGAAGTATGCCGCGACTACGTCGGCAAATTTTCTAGGAATCTCGTCGGCGTCCTTGTATGAGCTATTACAGTTCTGGTTTATTTCCATGGTGGAGATTTTGCCGGTAACTTTCTTCAGCTCCGACATGAATTCAGGACAGTTGTTGCTGCCGATCTCGAGATATGTGGTATTTCTGCGCTTGATACAGTATTTTTTTATAAGTGCTATTCTCTTTTCAATCGAATAGTCTGGCCTTTGCCCTGCGAAGAGTTCAAAGGAGTCCGCATAGTGGGATTCCAGGCTCTTCTGAGTCGGCGAGGGGGAGACGAAGGCGAATCCGCAGTTCCGGCAGATCACGTTCCTCACCTTCCACTGTGTAATGTCGTTCCTGGTTCGGGACTTGATTGAATATTTCCAAATCTCCTCGAGATCCCTGCCTCCACAGAGGTCGCAATTCCTGTCTTCGTATTTGATGATTCTCATCCGATCCCTTTCAAAATGCGAATTTCTCTACTATTTCGTAGTTTAAAAGTTCAGGAGAAGCCTTTACCGCCCCAGTCAAGTCTCCGCAGGAATATTTGATTGTTCCCGTGGAAGCTTCAGTGTCGGCCTTTACGAGCGCGCATCTTTTTTCGAGGAGCGGCCTGACCTCACGGTGCCAGCGGATATGCGGATGATCCATGAGAACGACCGGAAGATCGGTCATCAACGTGAATCCGAAAGTGGTAGAAAAAGGCTTGGTAAACAGAACACAGTCGCAATTACGATAGCTGTCTTCGAACCTTCCCCGTGAAATCTCGTCGGCCCGGCCTTCAAAAATCCCTGCGGCCTCGCTTTCCGTATCAGGATGAATCTTGTAAATCAGGTAATAGCCCGCGGCCTTCAAATCTCTGATAACTCTTAATTCCAAATGCAACAGGCTCATCGTGTTCATAAAATTGAGGTAGGAGGAATTAAAATAGTCCATCGGGTGGCCGATTAGTGCGATCTTTCTTATTTCACCCCTTCCACCTCCTCGTAAGCTGTCGAATATCGGCTTGTATATTGAGCTCTTATATGTTGAAATCTCAAAATCGCCATGGTATCCTTCACGATAGTCCCGCCTGGCGTCCTCGAGAAGCCTCTTTTCACCGTTGGACGCGACCATGAACCTGTCGAGGACTTCAAGCGCTCCGTTGATGATGTCGCCGGGGTTGTATGCGTAAGGGTATATGTTCCCGTGGGAAAAGCCGGTGACATGGCCTCCCAGAATCCTCCAGGCCGAAGCCATAATCCTGTTGTAGATGTTTCCGACAGGCGTTACCAGCAGCTCGCCCCGGTGCCAGGAAGATATCTTGTGCAATGTCGCATGAAGCGCTGCGATAGTCTTGAGGTAGTTTGCAAGGAAGCTCTGTTCAAATTTATCGTCTAGAAGCCCCGAAGCCTCGGGAATCAGCCTTCTCAGCGAATTGAAGAAGACCCCCGTCTTGATTTCCATGTTTGCCTGATGTTCATCCCTGACCGTGTTCAGCGGATCAAAGAGCTCATGCAGGACCGGCCTCACCGATACGGGCTCCGTACCGTTTTCCTCGATGAATTTCCGCACTTCCTTTTGATTGCGGTCTCCGGCGATGAGATACTTGCATGCGCATTTCCCAGGGAAAAGCGCATCTATCGGGCCGAAGAAGCCCCAGTTGGAGCGGACTGTCCGACATTGCTCTTTCCAGTAGTCCTTGAAGCCAAGGCTGAACTCGGCCTTGTCGAAGCAAATGGCTCCGCGGATTCTGGATATTTTATCGTCAATGGCTTCAAGTTTTGATCCGCCTGAGGTTTCATGCATTTTCCCCTTCAGCTTTTCCAGGCATAGGCAGTTGTATATGTACTGCGAAATGTAGGGGATATTCTTGTAGTTGACCAAGCCCGCATAATAAACGTGCTCGTCCGAATCCTTGACCGAGAACGCGTCCAGATACGAACTGAAGACAAGCTTGTAGATCCTTTGGTATTCTCCACAGAAGATGTTAGGTCTGCCTTCGTCAAGCCACCTGTCGGTTCCATAAGCCCTGACGCCTGAAAGATCAAAAGGGAATAATTTATCCATGGATAAAATTTAAGGGGCAGCCACAAAAGGCGCAAAAATCACTTAATCCTTTCAAGGTCTTTTTGGCGGATCAGGATGGCGGTAGATGAAGAGCGAAAACTCGTAAAGCGGATAATTATGTCTCAAAGTGACCCATCTGGACAACTTCATCGCCATGGAAAAGGCTTGTTCCGGGGCATAGTGGAAATCCTTATCCAACTCATAGTCGACATATTTTGACAAGAAGTTCAGAGCAAGCCCTTCGTTGCACATTGCAAACATCGCCGCAACCATGGACTCAAGGTATTCTAAATGGTTCGGCTGCTTGTAGTTCAAGACGCCGGAGGCGAAGACATAGTCATATTTCTCAGTAGAAGGCTCTTCAAGGATGTTTCTTACCTCGAACGATACGCCAGGAAACTGCTTTTTCGCCTCGCCAATCAAAGTAGGACAGATGTCAATTCCATGATATCGGATGTTTCCGAACCTTTCTTTGAGGTAAGGATAGATGTCGCCGAATCCACAGCCTACATCGCAGACGGATTTCCCAGATAGGTCTGCGATATCGGCCAGGATTTTAAAACGCAGGATCTGAGTAGCGACACTGCCCCAGCCGAGCGTCTTGTAGCTGTAGCCGTGCTCCTTGAAACGCCCTTCGTAATGTTTGTAAAGCTTATCAGAGTCCATAGTTAATTGATATTACTGCTTGCGAAGTCCCAGTTGAGCAGGGAGTCAATAATCGTATTGACATGATCAGCGCGGCGATTCTGGAAATCTAGATAATAAGCATGTTCCCAAACGTCAATCACGAGGAGCGGAGTCATATTGCTGGTTATCGGACAGTCGGCATTCCCGGTCTTTATGACTTTTAACTTTTCGCCATCTTGCACAAGCCAGGCCCAGCCGCTGCCAAATTGGGTTATAGCGGCATTTGCTAACTCCTTTTTAAAGGCATCATAGCTTCCGAAAGATTTATCAATCATTTCTTTAATTTTACCTGAAGGTTGCCCCCCGCCTTTAGGCTTCAAGCTGTTCCAATAGAAATTATGGTTCCAAACTTGGGCGGCGTTGTTGAAAATCGCAACCTTGTCAGGCTTGCCAAAAGTTTCCATGACAATTTTTTCCAAAGGCATTTTTTCAAACTCTGTTCCTGCCGTCAGCTTGTTCAAGTTGTCGACATATCCCTTATGGTGCTTTCCATAATGAAAGCTCACGGTTTTTGCTGAAATCGCAGGTTCGAGAGCATTTTCCTCGTAGGGTAGAGACGGCAGTTCAACTTTTATGTTTTTACCGGCATCCTGGCCTACCAATGAAAAAGATAATCCGTAGATTCCAATCGTAATTAACGGAACCGAGATCACACATCGGGAAAGTAATTTGAGGTTGTTCATGGCTATTCTCCTTAAGATTAATATTCTACTTTGACTTTTTGAGCGGCATCTTCTGCTGTTTCGAGCGCCTTCTCGCGTGTTTCCGAATAAACCAATATATGCCCGATCCTGTCGGCGCCGGATTTCAATTCATGCGTTTTATCGCCAGGCTTGACATAGATTTCAATCTCATCGACACCGGGGATTTTCCTGGCTTCATCAATTCCGGAAATCGATTTCACAACCCCGCATCGTCCGGCTATGAACTTTATCACACTCGCACAGACATTCCGTGTCTTAAACTTCGGGTTTATTCCGAAAGAGACTTCGATGTTCGCCTTGAGGACATCGAACCCTGTCACTTTTGGAATAATATGTGAGAAGACTTTGAAGCCTGGACCTCTGAGTCCGACCTCGACAAGCCGCGGCCCCTCCGGAGTAATCATCATCTCCATATGGAACGGAGTAGGATTGAGGTGCAGGCATTCCATGACCGATATGGCCATATTCTTGATATCTTGAAGCTGTTTACCCTCATATTTAGTAGGAAATATAACATCAGTGTCAAGAAGATATGGGGGGGGAGTTCTGATTTTGTCTGATAAAGCTTCAATATGGACTCCGTCAGAGAGGACAAAGCCTTCAACACTCGATTCGACTCCCGGCATGAAAGATTCGACTAAAACGCCAGTCTTCGTGTTTTGTTTTGCTCTCTCATAAGCTTCCGGAATCTGGCTGTCATTGTTTACAAAGGTAACTCCTCTGCTTCCGGAACTGTCCATCGGTTTGACGACACATGGATATTTTGCCTTTTTGCAGGCGTCACAACATTCTTCAAGCGAATATGACGGTGCGAAAAAAGGAACTGGAATTCCAGCGGCAGCACAGTTTTTCCGGAGATTATATTTGTTCAGAGCCGAATCTACCATCTTGTGGTTCAATCCCGGCAAATTCAACTTTTCAACCACTTCTGCTACAGCATAGAGAGCGGCGTCACATGAGACCGTCATAACGGCGTCAATCTTCTTTTTTGAGGCTAATTTCACCACTTCGTCAGTTTTTGAGAAGTCAAGCGCCACATACTCTGATGCCTCTTTAAAACCCGGAGAATTTGGATTGCCGTCAACTGCAATCACATGACATCCGAGCTCTCTTGCTCGCCTTATTCCGGCCGCCTGAGCGGAACCGGCTCCGATGACCAATAGTTTTTTATTCCTCAGCTCCATAGCTCCATAAGCAATCAATCAGTTCATGTCAATAGACAGTTTGCTATCAATTCGACGCCATGACCGGGCACAAGCGAAGAAGCCACTTCCGACATTGCTATCCTTGTCTCCTGCGGTTCTACTTTTTCCAAACACGAAAGCAGATTGTCTTCATCCATTTTTTCAGCGATGAAGCAGGCTTTCTTCGACTGGACATAGCAGCCAAAAGCCTTCTCTTTTTCAGTTTGAGGTATTACAATGCATGGGCTTCCTAAAAAAAGAGTTTCCAGCATCGTGGTTCCGGCGCCGCATATGACAAGATCCGCCTCGGATATTAGCATCCCGATACTTTTCTGCGGATCCAGAACCTTTAGATGTCCAGATGTGTTACGCGCGAATTTCACGATGTCTTCCGCATGAGTGAAGCGAGGACCTATGATTGCCGTCACTTCATCGTATCTCTCGATAGATATGCATTTGACTACGCTCAATGTATGGTTCTGCGGATCGGAGCCGCCGAACGTGACAAGTATTTTCCGGATGTCGGATGAAATGGTTCTGTTCTTCTTATATTGAAAAAAATCTTGTCTGATTATCGCATATTCAAGCCCGGAAATGAACATTGTCCGCTTGTTATTTTCCCTTCCTTCAAGCATGGATGGATGATCGAACAGGCTGATCGCGACATCAATGCTTTCATCGGTCGAATCGGGATAATCCAGGGAAACTGTTTTGCCGCCGGGACTGCTTTTTTTGAAAGATCCGGTAATTGCCGCATCGGCGTATGGCATGTCATAAAGAAGGAAATCTCCGGGGGGAATCTGGCAGCCGGAACTGAGAAGCAGTTCGTCAAAGTCGCTTTTGTCGATGATATCCCTGATTTGCTGATGCTCTTCCTCGAAGAGGAGAAATTCAACGTCAATATCCATCTGCTTCAATTTTTCGGCGACCGCCATGGAACGGAAGATATGCCCCATCCCGAATTTGGAACTGCCGTATGTTCGAATGTATCCGTGCTTAGACATATTTTCAGACAGTCCCGCACTGCTTGACCAGATTCCATGCGAGCGGAGTTCCCTTTTTTACGGACTTCGCGATTTTTCTGCCTAGGATCTTCTCGTAATACTTCGGAGAAAGCCCGAGGCCTGGCCTGATGGAACGGAGGTTATGAGATGTAAAAGCTTCGCCCTTTTCCATGTCTTTCACGATGTAAAGGGAACGGCGGCCTATCATGGACTTTTTTTCGTCACCAGCCGGTCCGTAATGGACTTTTCCGAGCGCCAACCAGGCATTTCCGGCATCCTCGGCCAACCTTTTCAGTTCGTCCGGTTCCATGGAAAACGCCGAATCCGGTCCGCCGTCGGATCTTTTTAGAGTAAAATGTTTTTCTATTGCAACCGCTCCGAGCGCGATCGACGCGACCGCGGCGGCAGTGCCCATCGTATGGTCGGATATGCCGGTTTCAACATGGAATCTTTTTCTTAGATCGGGCAATGTCTTCAAATTGCACTGCTGCGGGTTTGCCGGATATGAGGTTGTGCACTTCAACAGCATCAATTCCCTGCATCCCGCCCTTCGGACCGCGGCTACAGCTTCGGCGATTTCCATTCGGCTGGCCATTCCTGTGGACATTATCACCGGTTTTCCAGTCGCGCCGACCTTTTTGATCAGCGGTATGTCAACTAGCTCAGGAGAGGCGATCTTATACGCGGGCACGTCCAGCTTTTCCAGGAAATCCACCGCGCTGAAGTCAAAAGGTGTGCTGAAACAGATAAGTCCGCGCTCCTTGCAGCGCTTCATTATGGGCTTGTGCCATTCCCATGGCGTGTAGGCCTCCTGGTAAAGTTCATAGAGCGTCTTGCCATACCAAAGGCTGCTTTTGTCCCCTATGAAAAATTCGTTGTCGCTGCAGTCTATGGTGATGGTGTCCGCAGTATATGTCTGGAGCTTTACGGCATGTGCCCCGCTGTCCGCGGCGGCATCCACTATCGCCAGGGCGCGCTCAAGGGAGTGGTTGTGGTTTCCGGACATCTCCGCAATTATGAAAGGCGGATAGGCTAGTCCGATTTTCCTGTGTTGAATCTGTATCGCCGGCTTCATGTAGCTCCTTTCAGATGCATTACTAGGCATGTGGACAGCATATATAGAACCACGCCTAAAGCTATGGACTTCCACACTCCCATTTTTTCACAGAGGAACGCGACGACAAGTATATAAAGGATCCATGGCAGGACAAGATATATCAGGCTTTTTGCGTAGGCAACCACGGCCATCTTGCCGCCGGCCTTGTGCAGAAGCGCAAAAGTCAGGATTGTCATGCACGGGAACATGCTTATGAAGGCTGCAAGGAATCCGTGCCCTTTCGAGCCGTAGTATGTAGTCAACGACACTACCAGGCCGCCGACTATGAAATAAAGGATGAAGTCCCCCATTTGTAGTTCTTTCTTCGCATTCATGTTTCAGATTTTCATTTTGTGGCAAATCAAAGTTTCCGGTCTGGCATTATTATGCGCCATTCAATCATATGCGTCGAAAATCTGAAGTATCTTTATGCTGATAAGCAGAAATGAATTACTTGTAAGCAGCGATCATTTATGAATAATTCATGTTACATTTTGCTGCGGCTAAGGAAATCTGATACGGCTTCTGCTCTTTTCCAGTCTTCCTCGGTGTCAATGTCGACGGCTGAATATTCTGGGATCACGAAGGCGCCGGTGTTTTCGGTCAGGCATTTCTTGTTTTTCATGAAGCTTTCGACCTTCATCCAGTAGAAGCTGCCGCTGTCGTAGTAGGACGGCTCCAAATCCTGCGTCCGCTTCGCGAAGTTCTCAGGTGAAAACATAAAGAGCCTTCCTGCTGTGATCTTGAAGGCCCGCTGAATCGGATGGGTGTATTTAATTACTGGGATGACCGAATCGAATTGGCGGTTCCTGAGAAGCTCAAATGATTCCTTGAGTATCTTTGAAGTGATTAATGGGCATGTGGCGAAAATACAGCATAAATATTCGAAATTGCGGCCTGATTTTTGGTATTCGCAAAGGACTTCCTCTATTACCTCGTTGATCAAGGCCGTATCGTTCGATGTCCTTTCATTTCTGAGGAAAGGAACTTCCGCTCCGGCTCTTTTTGCGAAAGTAGCAATTTCTATATCGTCCGTGGAGACCATGACTTCTGAAAAAATGCCAGATTTCAACGCGGCTTCGATAGGATATCCGATTATAGGTTTCCCGCAGAACGGCCTGATGTTCTTACGCGGAATCCGCTTGCTACCCCCGCGGGCGGGAATCAGAGCTAGAATTTCTTCTTTCATTTAATCTTCTTTGCCAGCCATGCGATTCGCTTGCCGAGGTCGACCATGTTTTCCAGGCCTTCCTTGTCGTTGAGGACTTCGCCTTTCTCCCTGCCGACGGCGAAGTTCCAGTAGGTCGAGCCGACGATTATCATGCTGGAGATCTGGAATAGGTGGTTAATCGAATCGAAGGCATGCGTTGCGCCGCCTCTTCGTACTGCTACGACGGAGGCGCCGATTTTATCCTTCAGGAGGCTGCCGTTGGTCCTTGAAACAAAACCGAGCCTGTCGATGAGAGCTTTCATTTCAGCGCTCACATCGGCGAAGTATGTGGGGCTTCCCAGGATGATTATGTCGGCTTCAAGCGCCTTTTTAATGTATTTGTTCATATCATCCGAGGTTATGGCGCACTTGTGATTCTGCTTCTTGGCGCAGCTCATGCATGCGACGCAGCCGCGCAAAGCTTTGCCTCCGATTTGTATGAGCTCGGTCTTGATCCCTGCGGCATCGATCTCTGCGAGGACTTTTTTCAAAAGTATCTCGGTGTTTCCGCCTTTTCTTGGACTTCCATTGAATGCGACAGCCTTCATTTTTTCAGCTCCTTTGCTTATTTTTCCTCGAAATAGCCTGTTTTGCGGTTTTTCCTCACGTGCTTCCATTCAAAATATCGGCCGTTCATTGCAATATATACGCCCGGCGGGAGGACTTGAGTGAATGCTAGAGCGCTGCCAAGGTTGAACATGCCGTCGGAACTGCCGAATTTATATGGTATCATGGCTCCGGTGAAAACCACGGTCTTCCCAGAAATCTTGTCGCCAAGGTAGATTGCGCTGTTTTCCATGGTGTCGGTGCCATGCGTGACAAGAATCCTTTTCTCTTCTGCTTTTTCACATGCTTCAAGAATCTGCTTCCGGTCGTCGTCGGTCATGTAAAGGCTGTCCTTCATCATGAGGGTCTGAACTCTAATATCCAGGCGCGAACGGCCGAGTGAAAGCATCTCGTTGACATGGGTGTCCTTGAAGAACATCTCGCCGTTCAGCTCGTTGTATTCCTTGTCGAAGGTCCCCCCGGTCACAATTATTACGATTTTCATGGAATAATCTTTGATTAAGCGCTGAAAATATTCATGCCTTCGGCGTAAATGGCGACGGGGTATGAGGACATTTCGAAGGGATCGCCGTTCCAGCAGACGAAGCTCGCCCATTTTCCTTTGGCCAGAGTTACAGTGTGATATTCGCCGGACGATTTCCCTGAAGCATTTTCCCCAACCGAAACAATCTTGGAAGCTTCAAAACTGACGCTTGCATTTTTAAAGAGTCCTTCGCCGGTGTAGAGGTTTTCAACCTTGATCGTATTCATTGCTTTATGTTTCCTGCATTTCTGAGCTACGTCTTCAATATCTTGTCATAAACGGCAAGATCTGCTGCAGAGAAGCAACAGAACGTCACATCAAGGTCGCTTTTCCCTTCGGCGAGGAATGTTTTGACGGTTTGAACTGCAATCTTGGCAGCCTCCTCGATGGGATAGCCATAGATTCCGGTGCTGATGCAAGGAAAGGCTATGGATTTCAGATTGTATTCCACAAGCAGTTCGAGCGAAATCCGGTAGCAGTTCGCCAGCAGCGCGGGTTCTCCTTTGTTTCCTCCGCGCCAGACGGGGCCGACGGCATGGATAACATGTTTGGCAGGAAGCTTGTAGCCTTTCGTAATCTTGACCTGGCCGGTCTTGCATCCGCCGAGAAGCCTGCATTCCTCAAGGAGTTCCGGACCTGCAGCCCTGTGGATGGCGCCGTCGACACCGCCCCCTCCAAGAAGGCTTGTATTTGCGGCGTTAACTATCGCGTCCACTTTCAAAGTCGTTATGTCTGCACGGATGGCCTTAATCATAGTCTCATCCCAGCTCGAACGAAGTTACTCCGTAAATCTCATTGGTCGGCAAACCGGGCACGCCGTTCAAATACATTCTCGCGGTTGCAAAAACTTCATTCATCTTACGTAGAAAAGACTTCCTTTCTGCAGGGAAATGCCTTCTGTCATAACGGTAGAGACCTTCGGAAGAAACTTCAGAAATATTCGTCAATTCTTTCTGCGGTGGAAGTTTGTTCGCAATACCTTCAAAACGGATGTTCTTGTATGCGAACTTGAATCCGTAGTGTTCGTAGTTTTTTACCTTTTTGAGGACGCCGTCCTGACCGACACAACGGGTTCCCAGATATTCCAGCGCTTTCCTGCCGAGTTCGAGGCCGATGTGATGCCCCCTCAGATCGCTCCTGACCATGAAGAAGCCGATAAAGCCTAAACTCCCGTCATATGCGACTGCGAAAATTGAACCGGCGGGGCTTCCGTCCTCGAATGCCATGAGAAATCCGTACGGATCAGCGCTGTGGAAGCATTCTGCGTCGTGGATGCCGGGATTCCAACCTTCGGCGGCCGTCCAGCCTACGGCGGTCTTCAGGTCTTCAATCGACATTTCCTTTATTATGAAATTTCCCAAAGATTATTTGTCCAGGCGCGGCGGCCGTTGCCGTCTTCGATTTCAAGATAGGCATAAGCCCAGTCGTCGGGAATCTGGAATTTCAAGTCGGTCAATAATTCATCCCCGAAGGAGCCAGCACGTATTCCGCGCCATTCCGGACCTACGACTCTCGCAAACTTGATTGGTGAAGTTTCGACATGAAGTTCGTTCCCATCGAATGACAGGCTGTGTATTTCAGGTCCGCAGCTTGAATAGAAATTACCGGCCTTGATGGATTGGAGTATGGCGTTGGCGGAGCATTCATTTGCGTTGACCTGGATCCAGCCGCCGTTCCAGCCGGGATGTTCCGGCCGCAGATGGCAGTCGTCGACTGCTAATGCCAGCACGTTCGGATTCTTGCGGAGCATGGAGTCCCAATGAGGAAGCGCGTTGCTTTTCCCGTTCAGCCAATGGCAGACATGATTGTATATTTCGACGCCGTCGAATCCCCACCTCAGGCAGTCCTCGAAGGTGTTTCCGCACCAGTGCGGATGGGCAAGCACTATCAGCGCCCCCTGCTGACGGGCGGCCTGCATGGCCGTTAGATAGCCGTCCTCGCGCCTGATGTCCTTTACCTTTCCAAGGCAGAGTGTGTGGTAGGATCCTCCCGCATTGTCCGCGCCGTCAATTTCGATTCCGTCAATCCACAGCAAGGGATACTTTTCATTGTCGGACGCGACATCCGACGCGACCCAATGGTCGGTCCTGAACATGAACTGATAACCTTCGGATGCATATAGTTCGGCAATCTCCTTGAACGTCATGCCTCCGTCGGAGGCAGTGCTGTGCGTATGGACGTTGCCTTTATAGCATTTTCCGGAGATGTCATAGCGAAAATTCTTCATTTATTCCTTTACTTGATTTCTGCCTCTTTCTTGAGGGCTTCATGGTCGAGCTTGCTGATGAACGGTTCGAGATTTTGCCATATCTCATGGAATCCATATTCGCCGTCTGTCATCTCTTTTAAGGCTTCCTCCTTGGCCCAGCCTTCGATAACGATCCTGTATATTGCGCACATAGTTCCTGTTCTGTCGGCGCCGTGCTGGCAATGCACAAGGACCGGAGCCTTTTCGGGATCGGCGACAATCTTCAAAAATTTGATCACATCCTCCTTTTCCGGATGCCAGGCCTTCATGTAAATCCGCTCATAGTTGAAGTCGGTGCCGCTGTCTTCGATTTCGTCCTTGTCAGTATGGAAAGATCGAAGATTGATGATGGTTTTTATACCCAGCTCTTTAAGCTTCTTCATTCCTTCGGCGCTGGGCTGTGCACTTCTGTAGAGCTTACCTGAGATCTTGTGAAGGTTCGGGACACCATCCAACTTTACAGGCTGAGCCCATTTTGGGGGCCGATCAGTTTGATTTTCTTCAGACTTCGCTTCGAAGAAAATCAAAATAAAGCAAAAAGGAATTAAAATGATTTTTGACATTATTGTTTAACAGCGTCCCTGATTTTGGAAATTACTTCCTGAAGATTATTTTCCTGAAGGCCCGAAAACATTGGGATTGAGATGATTTCCTTGTAGGCGTTTTCGGCTACCGGGCAGATACCGGGCTTATAACGGAGCTTGTCGCGATAATATGGGTGCATATGGACGGGTATGTAGTGGACGTTTACGCCTATTCCGGCATTGCGGAGCGTCTTGAAAATGTTGTCTCTTCCGATTTTTTGCGAAATTCGCAGGACATAGAGATGATATGCATGCAGAACGTATTTTTGAACTGATAATATGCTAATATTATTTAGATTTTTAAACGCCTCGTCATATTTTTCGGCAATTTTCCGTCTCTTTGAAATCCACTCCGTCAGTTTTTTAAGCTGGCTGATTCCAAGTGCGCACTGGAAGTCAGTGATTCTGTAGTTGAAGCCGAGGTCAGTCATTTCGTAGAACCAGGCACCGCTTTTTTCCCTTTGGCGGTAGTCTGTGGTGATACCATGGTTGCGGAAGACGCGCATTTTTTCTGCGAAATCCGAATTGTCGGTGGTAATCATTCCACCTTCTCCGGTGGTAATATGCTTTACTGGGTGGAAGCTGAAGCAGGTCATGCCTGCGAGGGTTCCGGTTCTACGGTTTTTATATTCGGCTCCGATTGAATGGCATGCGTCTGAAATCAGGACAAGATTATATTTTTTAGCCATTTTATTTAAAATTCCATAATCGCAAGGCTGTCCAGCATAATCGACGGCGATTATGGCTTTAGTCCTTTCTGTAATCTTCTTTTCTACCTCTTCTGGATTGATCAAGAGGTTGCCGGGCAGGACGTCGGCGAATACTGGAGTACCTCCGCAGTAGAGGATGCAGTTTGCACTGGCGGCAAAAGTCATCGGAGTGACTATTACTTCGTCGCCGGGGCCGATGCCGGCAGCATGAGCTGCGCAGTGCAGGGCAGCGGTTCCGTTTGAGACAGCGACTGCGAATTTCGCACCTGTGAATTCGCAGACGGCCTTTTCGAATTCCGCAACCTTGGGGCCGGTTGTGATGAAATCCGATCGCAGAGTATCTACGACGGCTTGAATATCATCGTCGCCGATGGATTGTTTTCCGTAGGGGATCATGAGAGTATCAGGTGATTGGACATGTTGTGTGATAAGATAGAGCTAAAAGTATGGAGAATCAGTTTATTCTCTTAAGCACCGTGCTTGCCCATGAGAGGCCTACGCCGAATCCGCAGATCAGAATCGTCTTGTTGTTCTGCTTCTTTATTTCTTTTTCCAGTATGATGGGGATGGATGATGAAACTGTGTTTCCATAGTCCCACGCGTCGAATACGACCTTTTCCGGTGGTATTTCGAGACGTTTTGCGATTGTGTTGACGATATGCAGGCTTCCCTGGTGAAAGACGAAGCGGTCGACGTCCTGGATTTTTATATCGTTTAGCTCAAGGACTCTTGCGACGTCGGTGGGCACCTGTTTTGCGGCGAAGTTGAATACGGAGCGTCCGTTCATATATAGCTTGTTGTTGCGGCATATAAGATCCTGGTAGTTCTTGCCCATGGTTCCGAAGGAGAATTTTGCGGGAATAAACGATGGATGGGCACTGATATAGGTAACTGCGGCGCCGTCGCCGAAGAGCAGGGATGTGTTCTTGTCAGTATGGTCGACGATTTTCGAATATGGATCGCTGGTGAAGAGGAGCCCCTTCCTAAGGTGATTCTCCTTCATGAATCCGAGAATGATTGATAGCGCGTAGACATATCCTGAGCAGCCGAGGGAGATGTCGAAGGCTGCGCAGTTGTCGTTGAATCCAAGCTCGCCGTGGAGCATAGCTGAAGTCTGGGGGATGTTGTAGTCGGGGTTCTGAGTTACTACGACAAGCGCATCCACCTCCTCGTGCTTGATGTCAATCTTCTTTGTGAGATTTTCGAAGGCCTTGATCGCGAGATCTGATGAGTCCTCGTCGGCGTCTTTGATTGAGATGTGCCTGACTCCGATTTTTTCGTCTATGAAATCGTTGGTTATGCCGAACTGATCCGTCCTGGCGTAGTTAGAAAGCCTTCTTGTCGGGATGTATGAGCCTATTTCAGTGATGCCGAGCATAGTTGTCCCTTTATGTTTATTTTCGTTAGCATCTGATGAATTCCTTGCTGATATTCGTTTCGATTTTTTTCAATCCTGCCTTGACCTGCTTCCACGTAGTTTTGTTCAAGCTGATCGGATCCGGCGACGACTCTGCGTCATCGAAGAAAAATGCGCTCCTCAGCAGGTGGTAGCAGTTCAGTTTTTCCTTTCCGTATTTTTTTATGAGGAGCTCTTTTATCTGTTCGGGAGTAAAATGTTTGAGCAGTTCGAGCAGGTCGAAGAAGTCCTTTTTCTCGGCCCTTTGGGAGATGGCAATCATCTTCATGCAGAGGATGTCTTCCGATGACGCCAGCCTGATGCCTTTCCAAATGGTGCATTTTTCAAGCAGTACGTAAGGGTAGTGGAAGAAGCTGACGGAGGAATTTCCAACAGCGACTTTCAACGTCCGCCTTTCGGATTTCACTGCGGCTGAATTTGGGATTTCTAATACTTCTTTAGTTAAGTGGACGACATTGAATTCGTTCTCTGAGAAGAAATCGAGATCGACGCTCAAGCGATGCCCGAGATGCAGTGCCAGGGCGGTTCCGCCCGCAAGGTAGAAATCCTTTAGATCGGAAACCCCGTCGCGCAGTCTTTCGATCAGGCAAATAAGCTGTCCATCAACTGTCTGTTCAAACATTTTATTGCCTTTTTGGGGATCTTATAGTGCAGCGCCCAGTAGTTTGCGGTTTTCCTGTCCAAGTTGCTGGATTTCTTTACAACAGAGACGATCTCGCGTCTGGAATAATTGTCGAGGATCCATCTGATGTGCTCGGGCCGGCCGAGCTTAAGTGAGCGTTCGATAATGCAGAACTTGTGCTTTGCCTGGCGGATTTTGGTGAAATCCGTGTCCCAGAAGAGGACTTTGAAATATTCAGGAAGTATTTCAGCCATATGAATATCGCGGTCTTGTCGTGGGGGAAAAAAATGAAGGCGCGCCTTTAGGAAATAATATCATCAAGGTTGAAACTGTTCTGGAGTATCCACACCAGTTCATCAGCATCTTTATTATATCTCGTGTCGAAGGCGATTTTGACCAGATTCGAAATTACAGGATAATCTTCAA
Source organism: uncultured Victivallaceae bacterium (assembly GCA_964636325.1). Taxonomy (GTDB): domain Bacteria; phylum Verrucomicrobiota; class Lentisphaeria; order Victivallales; family GWF2-50-93; genus CAZWRV01. Next base: position 74,063 of record CAZWRV010000007.1, read on the forward strand.
GCCGCCTTGTTTTTTTTAACTCAACTAGATCTCTTACGCTTATGACGGGTAATCTTCCCCATTCTGTATGTAGGAAACTCACGTTTTTCCAGCAATTCCCGAAGCTGTCAACCCTTGGCGGTACACCCATGACATCGAGAAAGCAAGGATTGCCGCCATTTTCGCCGGGTATCTTGAAATGAAAGCCGTGACCCTTGTTTATGAATTCGGAAGAGATAGGGGGTGTCAGCTTGTAAATAGTAGCGTTGACTTCACCGAGAGCCTTAACGAATATTTTCCAATTGTCTGCAGTAGGTTGAACCCACAAATCAATATCTTCTGAAAAGGTAGCCGCACCATACAATACGGACGCTTGTCCGCTAATGAGCATGTAGTCAACACCGTTGACTTCAAGGGCGCGGAAAAATTTTTTTATCATGAATTTTCTGGATATTTTTCAAAAGTCGACGCATTTCCCAAGATTTTTTCAATCTTTCGGCGGGAGTGTAGCTCAGCCACACTGTTCTTTGGTGCGTTTCCTGAGGAATAATGCAGCTATTCTTCCTTGGGCTTGCTTCAGATATCTGTTTCATAGGATGATTCCGTGTTCTTTGGCATAATCATCTACGAGCTTCCTGATGTCGTCTACGGAGAGCCATTTTGTGTTGTTGTTGCTGCGGTAAGAGAATCCGTCGGGGCAGGGGGTTCCGCCCTTCTTTCTGAGCAGTTGTCCTCCGGTCCACCAGTAGAAGTCTGGTTCGATGACGAAGTGGTCTTCGAATTCGATCGTATGCCTTGACTCGTCTTCGGGGATCATGAGTTCGTGGAGTTTTTCGCCGGGTCTGATGCCGACGACCTTGATCTTGGCGTCGGGGGCGACGGCCTTGGCGACGTCGAGTATCTTGTAGCTTGGTATCTTGGGGACGAAGATTTCGCCGCCCTCGGCCATCCTGTCTAGGGATTTCAGGACAAATTCCACGGCCTCCTGGAGGGTGATGGAGAAGCGAGTCATCCTTTCGTCTGTGATTGGAAGGACTCCCTCCTTGCTTTTTTCGAGGAAGTGCGGGATGACTGAGCCGCGGCTGCCGACGACGTTCCCATAGCGGACGGCTGCGAACTTGGTTCCGGCGTCGCCGCTGAGTGAGTTGGCGGCTATGAAGAGTTTGTCGGAGCAGAGCTTGGTGGCGCCATAGAGGTTGACTGGGTTTGCCGCCTTGTCGGTGCTGAGGGCTATGACCTTGGCGACCTTCTGACGGATGGCGGCCCTTATGATGTTCTGGGCACCGAGGACGTTGGTCTTTACGGCCTCGATGGGGTTATACTCGCATGCGGGTACCTGCTTGAGGGCGGCGGCGTGTATCACGTATTCGACGGTGTGAAATGCCTCGTCAAGCCTTTGTTCGTCACGGACGTCGCCAATGAAGTATCTGACGCACTTGAACCTGCTGTGAGGGAACTCCTGGGACATCTCGAACTGCTTGAGCTCGTCCCTTGAGAGGATTATAAGCTTCTTGGGCTTGTATCTTTCAAGTATGGTTTTGACAGTTCTTCTCCCGAAGGAGCCCGTACCGCCCGTGATAAGAACTGATTTTCCGTTAAGCATCCTGTTTCTCCCGGTGTATGGTTAATGAACCTAAATACGCTCCGCCCCGTCAATTGCACATAGGGGTGCGCAGCCTTGACGTTGGATTATCATTAAACTATATTCGGGAAATATACAACCGAATAGCGCCCTTTTAAAGCTGCATAGCCGAAAACGGGCGAAAGAATAAGGACTGCTATGAGATTTCATTCTGCCTGCCGCGATCCGCTGATAGATGAAAACATCGTTTTCATCACCGGTATTACCCGTTCGGGGACGACGATGCTTGCGCGCCTAGCGGGCTCGCTGAGCGGGGCTGAGTATGAGTTCGAGCCTTGGATCATGGGACAGTTGAGCGTCCTTTACGGAGCTGGGAATCTAAATTTCGCGACCTATTCTGAGCTGCTGCGCGGATTCGTCTACGAGACATTCTACAACCATGTCCTTGGCCGCGGACTTAATCTGAGGCCGTCGGACGACAGCTGCGTGACCAACCGCCAGCCGGAGAAGCTGCTAAAGTTCAAGTGGGAAAGGCTCAGGAACAGGGATGACGCGGTGAAATACGCCGAAGAAAAAGGCGTCAAGCTGATTTTGAAGATGCCGAACATGCAGGAGTTCTGTCCGGCCCTGCTTAAGATATTTCCCAGGATACGGATAATCCACATCGTCCGACATCCCTTCGACGTTGCGAACTCGATCTACAGGAAGAGGTGGCTCTGCGACGCGAACTTCGCGAATCCCAGGATGACGTTCATCAGGAAGGCGGTGAAGTTCAAGGGGAAGAGCATATATCTTCCTTGGTGGGTCGAGGATTCTACGGCGGATGGTTTCATGCGTGCGGACGAATATTCGCGCGGCCTCATCTACTGGAGCATTTTCATGGCGAAGAACGAGAAGATGTCGAAATCCCTCAAGTCGGCGCAGAAGCGGCAGTTTTATGAGTTCAAATACGAGGATTTCCTGAGCGCGCCGGACAGCATGATGAAGAGGACGGCAGACTTCATCGGCATCGGCTACGGTTCCATGACAAGGGCGATACTCAAAGAGGTCCAGCAAGACAAGTCTTGTGCGGGGCAGCCGGCCGCGCCTATTTCGCTTGACGCTTCAAGCGCTAAAAACCTCTCCCGCCTGATGCAGGCGAAAGGCTATTCCGGAGCTATTTCAGTAAGTTTAAAAGCTGGTAATGACAGGGGATATTCTGTTACTTGAAAAACTCCGCGCGATGCCCTTCAAAAGCATTTGCAAAAACGGTCGAGGCCGTTTTATTAACGGGGCCAATGGCATCGCCCATGAGATGACAGTTAAGCGGGCTTTGGAGGTTAACGGCTTTTTTGTATGAGCGATATAGGCAAGCTGCTTTTCGAAGGAGACTACCTGGAGGCTTTCGCGTCCGGCGCGGCCGTCTGGCTGGTGAGGAACCGCAACCCGAACCTGGGCTCGCTTCTGAACTCCGAGCACAGGGAATACTACATCCAGATCCTGCACAGGATGCTGCATTTCCGCAGGGAGCACGAGCTCGAGCCGCTGAACGAGGACATCTACTCCGCCGTCAAGATTGCGCAGGAGGCGGTTCACAAGGGCGAATATACGCAGGCGCTCTTCAACAGGCACATGAACCAGCTCACCGAATGGGAGCTGGTCTACCGCAGGCTCGAGAAGGAGCGTCTCCGGGGCTACCGGGACGAGCGCAGGGACCGCTTCCGCTACAGGCTGTCCGACGAAACCATAGCCTTTCTGTATTGGCTCGAGGAGCGCTGCCGCAGCCGGAGCGAGGGAGAGAGCAAGGACGCGGGCAACCTGCTCGACTTCGTTCTGGCGAGGCTCAAGGAGCTTTCGAAAGCCCTCGATAAGTTCCATCCAGGCAGGCACATAAGCGAGGAGGCAGTGCGGAAGGCATCGGCTTGCCTGCTGCTCCTTCACAGTGCCAACGACTACACCGAGCGTATCAGCCGCATCCTGATCGATCTTTCAGGGATCATGGAGAGTTTCCTCCTGAAGTCCTACGACATAGACGAGGCCAAGCTCGTAGTCAGGGAACTGCACAAATACATCGAAGCGTATCTCAGAAGGATATACGACCTGCGAGTCCAGATACTCGCCGAGCTGGACCGCATACGCGACGGGGATCTACTTGAAAAGCTGAACCAGTGCGCAAGGATGCACGAGCTGGAGCTTTCCAGGATGCCGCGCTTCCTGAGGAGCAGTTCGCCTGCGGACACCCCCGAGAAGATACTACTCAGGCTGGTGTCGTACTACAGGCAGCAGGGTCAGATAGACTCCATATGCGGCCGCGTCAACACGTCTGCGATGAAGGTGTGGGGCAAGCTCAGCTCGCACCTGAGGGAGCTGGAGCGCAGGAACAACCGCTGCGAGGACATCAGCAGGCGGATAAACGATCTGGCCAGGCTTCCTGAGGACGCCGTCCCCGCGGAGTTCTTCAGGCTGCTGGTCTCCTCCGCCGCGATGGTCGGCGACCCCAACCCCTGGGACGAGTTCACCAAGGCCGAGCCGCCGCAGCCGCGCGTCTATTTCGAGAGCACGAGGAAGACCAGCCGTTCCTATCTGTACTCCAAGCCGCACGGAGGCCCCCCGGCCCAGTCGCTGGAGGAGTCGAGGCTGGAAGAGCTGAAGATGTGGATGGAGGAGAAGTTCGCGCTCGCCGAGATGGCAGACGCCATCGACGTTTCCGGCGCGAAATATTCCGGCGAGGAGGACTTCGTCCGGCTGATGAGCATGGCAAAGAGGGGTATCCTCGGCGAGGGGAAGAGCCTGAAAAAGATAAGATACGGGCTGCGACTCGGAAAGGACTTCTCGTCCGTCACCGACGGGAAGCGCAGCCTCGAGTTCCATGAAATGAAGATCAGAAGGCTGGACGAAAATGAGCAATGATTTCGACCAATTGAACGAGAAGCAGCCAGGGCAGGTGAAGGCGATCCTGAACATGCTCCTGGAGTCGCCTTACTTCTACAGGGAGGACAACGACACGCTGTTCCTGTTCCTGCGCAGGTACCAGCAGGAGTTCAGAAGCTTCTTCCGGGAATATTTCGGGTGGGAGCTCATACTGGACGGTAAGTGCGCCAGGGTCTACAAGGACACCTGGTACAACGAGGCGGTGACCCCGGCGAACCGGCTCCAGTTCAGGCTGGCGAGGCGCGACGAATGCATCGCGTTCATGCTGCTGATCGAGTTCTACGAGAAGCTCCTCGAGGAGAACTCGATGACGGTCGAGGACAGGGCCAACCCATACTTCAAGTTCGGCGACCTCCTGGAATACCAGCAGAGGCGCTTCATGGAGCTTTTCGATAAGGACAGGCACAAATACACTGCGGAGCATGTCCGCAAGGGCATACTCCACCCGCTGATGTCGAGGCTAATAAGATACCGCTTCATAAAGGAGCTTCCGCGCCCGCAGGGGCTCGAGGTGACATGGGACCAATACATATACGAGGCTCTTCCGGCCCTGTACCACTACAACAGCGGAATGCTGGGCAACGCGATAGGGAAGGACTCCTTCGAGACCGCCGCGGACGGCGGCTTCGCGGAAACCGAAGAGGGGGACGACGATGAACAGGCGTAGCGGCAACTTCTACATCAGCAGGATAAGGCTAATCAACTTCCACAATTTCTGCAACGAGACGATCAGCATCGCCGAGGGCGGGCACCTCTTCATGCTCGGCGACAACGCCTCTGGCAAGACAACGGTCTTGGACGCTATCCACTACGTGCTGACGGCAGGCGAGGACATGGAGTTCAACGCCGCCGCCAGGGTCTCCGGCAGCAAGCAGCAGGGCCGCAGGATACAGAGCATCATCACCAGATACAACGTCGACACCGGCCACATGCGCCCGTCCGGGGGCGTCGCATACGCCGCGCTTGAGATCATGAGCGCGGGAAGAAGGCCCACGTCGGTAGCGATCGGAATGTCGGTTAACTCGCCAGAGGAGCAGGTCACGAGGTGGGGGATAATTCGCGACTGCTACCTGGAGGAGATACCGTTCCTTGTCAAGGACGCCGACGGCGAGAGGCCTAGAGACAGGCAGGAAATGAAAAAGGCGCTCGGAGACAACGGCTTCTACGGCCAGCCGCAGGCGTTCTGCAGCCAGCTCGCGGAGCGCTTCCTCGGAGGCAAGAGCCAGTTCGCCGACTTCTGCAGATTCCTCAAGATTGGCAAGGCATACAGGGAGATCGCAGCGCACACCTCCGACTACCACGCCCTCTTTAAGCAGCTCCTTCCGGAGTCTGACAAGGACGTCTTCGACCGTATAATCGAGTCACTCAAGTCCATCGACGGCGCACGCGGCGACCTGGACAACCTCTCCAGGAAGCTCGATTACATCGGGAACCTCATGTCCCTGCTCGATGGCATCAGGGAGGCCAACAGGGACGTGGTCGTCTTCGAGGGCGTGGAGCAGCTCATACAGATAATGCACGCCGGACAGTCGATCCTGGAGGATCTCGAAAACATCAGCAAACTCAGGGCCGAGGAGAAGAAGCTCGCCGAATCCATGGCGAAGCTCGAGGAGCGCGAATTCAAACTCAACAGCCGCTGCAACGACATGAAGGCGGAGGACTCGGGCGGCGCCCTCGTGAGGGAGCAGGAGCTCCTGGATAAGCTCAAGCGGGAGAGCGAAAGGCTCCAGAACGACAAGTTCAAGATCGACACCACCCGCGCTGAAATCCAGAAGATCGAGGCGGAGGCGAAGTCCGTCGGCAAGAGGCTGCGAGAACTGCTCGAGGCATTGATGAAAAAGCTGCCAGACAAGTCCTCTGGAGAAGGCATAGACACCGAGGCCGCCGTCGAGGCCGTGGAAGAATGCCTCCGTTCTCCTGACGAAGCAGCGGCTGCTAGCCTCGAGCCGGCGCTCGATGCGCTGCTCTCCGGCATCAGGACGATGATCGCCGACCAGAAGACGACGCTGGCCTACTGCGAGAAGGGCATCCAGGACTGCCAGGAGGGCGAGGCGGAGCTCAAGTCCGAAGATCAGTCGCTAAGGGAACGCAGGGAGGCCATGCCCAGGCACAGGGATTTCGACCTCCTCGTCGAGGATCTCGACCGCGCCATGATAAGATACGTCCCGCTATACAAGGGCCTCGAATGGCATCCCGACCTCTCGCAGGAGCAGAAGGCGCAGGTCGAGGAACTCATCGGCGAAGAAATACTGTCCATCATATCCGTCGAGGAGGACGAATACCGCAGGGCTGCCGACATCGTCCTGAAGAAGCATCCAGGACACCGGCTCGCCGTCTCCAAGGAGGGCGCCGACGTCCCAGCCGACTTCAGGAAGTGGGCCGCCTCCGTCTTCGACGTCAAGCTCTGCGGACCGGGGATTTTGGAAATCCTGCTGAGGGAACTCTCGGCCCCCAAACCGCCCGCCTTCGAGAGCTGGAAGGGCCTAAAGACCGTCAAGTTCAGAAGCCACGCGATGGCTTTCTCCGGAAAGGAGTCCCGCTTCATCGGTTCCGACTCCAGGGAGAAGGAGCAGAAGCGCAGGCTCAAGGAGATCGCCGCCAGGCTCAAGGAGAATTCCAACGAGGTTCGCGAGCTAGAGAAGGAACAGAAGGAGATCAAGGCCAGGCTCAGGGCCCTCGCCGCTAACGAAGGCGCAATCCTCCAGTCCATGAAGGACATACGCGACTGCGTCCAGAAGAGGAAGGAGCTCCAGATCACCGTAGACCACAAGAGGGCCGCGCTGGCGGATCTTGAGCAGAAGTCCGACAGCCTCTCCGAGGAGATGGTCAACGACAACATACACCTCCAGAAGCTTCAGAAGATCATCAAGGACAAGAACATAGAGGAGCTGAGCAAAAGCCTCAAGGAGCTGGAGTCCCAGGTCAAGAAATGCAGGGACGACATCTCGCTGGTCAAGGAGTCCATCATGCGCTGCAGGTTCCAGGCCGAGGCCGCGCAGGACCGCGTAGCCAAGAACGAAATGGCGCGCAAGGACTGCGAGGCCACCCTCGAAAGGAAGCTGGCCATGCTCGAAAAGAAGTACGGCCAGCCCAACCCCAAGGCCCTGGTCGAAAAGCTCCGCATCGAGAAGCGCCTCCACGTCGAGGCCGACGCCGTCAGGAAGGCCATCGAATGCAGGCAGCAGGCCAACGCGAAGCAGACCGAGATCAAGCTACTCATAAAGGACATCGCGGGCGCCGGCTACGGATTCTCGTTCGACGTCGAGAACAACCAGCTCTTCGCCAGGGGCGGCATCCCCGTGGCCTCCGTATGGGAGAACCTGCACAAGAACGTCGAGGAGCAGAGGACGCTGATAAACGAGAAGACCACCGAGCTCTTCAAGAAGCTGATCATGGACACTATGCTCCGCACCCTCTACGTCAACGTCCACAGGCTCGACAGCATGGTCGCGGAAATCAACAAGCTCCTCAAGGGGAGATACTTCGGCAGCAACACATACCGCATCAAGGTCAGGCCGTGCGAGCAGTACGAGGGGCTCCTCAAGCTGATAAAGTCCTTCTCGTCCTACAACCCCGACCTCGAAGTGAAGCTTTCGCAGTTCTTCGAGGACCACAAGGACGTCCTCATCAACACGCCGCCCGGCACCATCCCCGAAATGCTCGACTACCGCAACTGGTTCCACTACGAGATGTTCGTCCTCAGCGGAGCAGGCGACGGCACGGTCATGGACAGCAAGGTGAAGAGCATCGGCTCAGGCGGCGAGCAGGCCGTCCCCAACTACCTCCTCGTCCTGACCATCGCTCACTTCATGTACGGCGGGGCAAACATCAAGCTCAACGTCCTTCTCTTCGACGAGGCCTTCTACGGGATCGACTCCCAGCGCCGCGACCAGCTCATGGGATTCGCCACCGACCTCGGACTCCAGCTCTTCGTCGCCTCGCCGGACCAGGATGGCGTCAAGGACGAAATCGCATGCTCCACGTCACTGCTGATCGTCAAGGACGCGAAATACGACGTCCACCTATACCCGTTCCACTGGAAGCGCGTCGAGGACGCCGACCTGTTCGATACCGAAAAGGAGGCCAAGGGCGTAAAGTTCGACAAGGAGCTGTAGTTTCAGATTTCCCACCCGCCCCTCTGAAATGGGTGAATCGATAGGAAGTGCCCTTGTGGCTTTTCAGTGCGGGGCGCCGGAAATCTGAAATTATCCAGTATCCGACTCCAGTGTTTTTTGCGCCTTTTGTGGCCATCAAAACTTCTTGGTCCTGCCTTTGTTGAGCAGGTCGGCGATTTCTTCCTCGCCAACGGATTTAAGATTCCGTATTACCGTCGCCTGCCATTTCTTAGGCTTTCGGCAGAAAATCTGCAGTATTTCTTTCCTCTGATTTTCCTTGAGTAACTGCCGGAAAACCCTCAGTGCGCCCTCGATGTCCCTTTCCTGCTTGTCCGGCTTCGGCCTGCGTTTGAAGATGATGAACTTGTGGATGGCGTAGGCTGCAGGATGCGGAAGACGCAGCTTCATTCCTTCAAAATCCAAGGTGATGGCATTGTCCTGCAAAAAATGCAGATAACGCAGCGGCTCGAAGGTGCCAATTTTTCCGTCATACCCGTTGTAAGGTGAATATGCAAACTCATCTGTCCCATTATAGCCTTTGTTTTGATAGAGGCAGGGGATTATTTCCTTGAATCTGCCGTTTATCAGACCAAGCCGATTTTTCCTGCATGCTCTGGAGAAATATTTCCCGAATTTTATGTTGAACGAAGAGTCGTATACAAAAGGGATAAGCACCTTCCCGTTCCTGTCTATGCAGCCGGCCTTCCCGTCTTGAACAACCTGGATTAATCCCTTCTCCGGTTCGCAGTAGCCGTCATATTTACAATCGATGACCATATTCCCGCATCTGTCTATGAAGCCAAACTTATTGTTCCTGATGTCCCCTACGGCACAGAGTCCTTCCTCGAAATTCAAGCTGTGGAACTTTATGTGCGATGGCAGGTATTTGCATGCGGGCTTGGACATGCGGCTGACGCAGTAGAAGTAGATTGCCAGCCATGCGGCGACCGCCGCGGTCAGGAAGAGAGCGAGCCGCCTTATCGCCGATCTGTCGAACATGCTGATAGGCACACCGCTCGCCGCGCTCGGGTGCGCCTATCGCCGCTGCCGACCCACGGTCAACAGCGGCGTTTGCATCTTTCATAGAGACGGGTCAGGAAATCTGGAAGTTAAACCGAGCTTGTGCTCGGCGTTCCAAGGATTGCGGTATCACGTTTTCACGCACCCTCGCATCCGGCGCGATTGTTGACCAGCGACTCCCGACCCGCGACGCGCGACCTACCATTCACCATTCACACATCCGGCATCCGGGATCTGCAGCCCTGCCTCCGTCAGTCCTCGTCGTCGGTGTCTTCCGATGCGCCGGCCTGGGATATTATGGAGTCGGCCATCGCGGTGGCCAGGGCCTGCATGCCCCTGTCGTTGAGGTTCACTCCGTCGGGGAGATAGCATGGTTCCTTGCGTGCGGAGAGCAGGTCGACGAGGTTGTTGAAATAGACTTTCTCCTTGAGTTTTTCCGCCACGGCCCTGCAGCAGAGCCTGAGGCTTTCCTTAAAGGTGGCCGAGACCATCTGGTTGGAGGCGAGCCCTTCCTGTCCTGCGACATCCGCATTTTCCGGAGCCTTTTCGGTCCAGGAGGTCGGCTGCCAGAAGACCATGAATTCGGCACCCTGGGGGGCGGCCCTGCCGTAGACATAGTCGTAGCGTTCTTCGAGCTTCTCCGCATACTCGGCCGCAAACTTCTCGTCCACTGGGACAAGCAGTTCTCGGGACTTGAGCAGGAACATCCTCAGATATGAGGCCGCAAAATATGCGCTCAGGGGCTTCAGCGGGCCTCGGCTCTCGACGATTCCCTTGAGCTCCTCGTAGCGGAAGTGCGAATCGACCGCGCCGAAACGGCAGAGATATTCAGCGTCGTTGGCACCGTCCAGGAACACGATGATATCCGGCATTTCGTCGGATTTCATCAGCAGCTTCTGCAAAAGTTTAACTTCCGCCAGCGAATTGAACTGCGCGCACGTAAATCCGGCGACCGCATATCCGCCGCCGTCAGATCTTCCGTTCAATTCGGTCGCGAGGCATTCGGCCAGGGATGCGCGGCCCACTTCGCGATCCGCGCCCAGACCTCCGAACAGCCATATTTTTTTGCTGTCGGCGTCATCGGCCCCGAAATATCGTATGCTGTCCTGGGAGGGCTTGAAGATGCTGTAGGGATCATATCTGAGCTCAGGTTCGGAAAAGCCCTTTCCGGTCGATAGGAAACTGCCCAGGTTCAGGGCTGCGAAACTCGCAAGCTCGAGGACGATAATGGCCAGCACAGCCCACTTGAGGACGGTGAAAAGCTTCTTGAGCAGCCACGACGCAGCTTTCAAAATTTCTTTAGCCTTCATCATCCAATCACCTTTGTGGAGTATAATATGCCCCTTATGATGTTCAGTTGCTGCCGTCCTTGTTTTCGGGCGAATCACCGGCCTTTTTATAGTGTCCCGGAGAAATCTTTATTTCGCCCTTTCCGTTGCAGGCAGGGCATTTGATCCTCTTGGTGGTGGTCGTAGAAAGAAGTTTCTTTGAATTTACGTTGTCCCTGTCCACCCTGACAAATCCGCTTCCGTTGCACTTCTCGCATTTCTTGAACTTGGGAGGCACAAACTCCCGGTTGAATGTGTTAGGCTCCTTGGCCTTATGGACGGCGGCTTCGGAGATACTCAAGGTGTCCCCCTTTTTGGCCAGCCGCCCCTCAACGCGCACAAATTCGCCCGGCTGGAAATCGGAGATGTCTTCCTCCTGCCCGTCCTTGAGATGGCATGTTATCGCGTAGCGGTTATCCTTGCCCTGCCAACGGAGAGTTCCGACAATCACAAACCTGCCGCCCTTGTCCTTTCCTATCTCCCTGATATAGCCTGTGACGGAGATATCCTTTCCCTTGTATTTATCCCAGGCCGCGTCCGAATCTTCTGCGAATTGGTCAATCAGGTATTTCGGCGTCAGGTTGAATTCGTCGCCGTCGGCCTTCTCGAACGATTCGTCGTCGGACTCGGCCATGGTCCTCTTCGGCGCGTCCTTCCCGTCTTCCGCCACAGATTCAAGGATAAAGAGCAACATGGCAAGAATCAAGAGGGGCCGAGGGATCAATAGTCCGAATTCCCGGATAAGGCAAAACATTTTTAACGTCCTGATCTCCATATTCTCCCAATCGTATTTAATATAGTCTGCAAATACTGGAAAGTAAACTTTTTGGCGGACGTTGAAATCTGACAGGGCGGTGGTTAGATTTCATTTAAATCATATGAGGTTACCTGTGGCGAGGGCATACGGCAGTTCTGGCAGTAGGAGTTCATGCCTTGTATATATAGGCACCTACACCGGATCCGGAAGCAGGGGGATATATCTGTGCTGCATGGACACATGTTCGGGGTCGCTCTCGAATCCGGAAATGGTCGCGGAAACTCCTAATCCGACCTTTCTTGCGGTTCATCCAGACGGCAAGCATCTCTATGCCGTGAATGAAATCAACTCCTTCAACGGAGCCGGCAACATGGGTTCGATCACCGCGTTCAAGATAGGCGCGGAAGGTGGCCTGCAGGAACTGAACCGCCAAGCGTCGGGCGGCTCCGGTCCGTGCCATCTTGCAATCGACGCGGGCGGCAGGCTGCTGGCAGTGGCGAACTATGTTGGCGGCAGCATGTCGGTCTTTAAAATCGGCGGCGACGGCTCAATAGGTTTACGGCCCGTCATTTTCCGCTACCGCGGCTCCAGCGTCAACTCGGCCAGGCAGGACAAGCCCCATGCACATGGTGTCACTTTTTCCCGGGATGGCAGGAGATTGTTCCTCTGCGATCTGGGGACCGACAAAATAATGGCCTACGGTATTGTCGGCGGCAAAGACGGTTCTGTATCTCCTTCCAATATCCCTTTCGCGTCCGCGAGGCCGGGGGCGGGTCCTCGGCATATGGTTTTCAACAGCAAAGAGGACCGGGCCTATGTCGTAAACGAGCTTGATTCGACAGTCTCAGTTTTCTCATGTTCCGGCGGCGCGCTCGCTGAAATCCAGACGCTGAGTATGCTGCCCGGAGACTTTGCCGGTAAAAACACCGCCGCCGAGATCGGACTTCATCCGTCGGGGAAGTTCCTATATGCCTCAAACAGGGGGCATGACAGCATTGCGGTCTTCCAGGTCTCCCGGAAGACCGGGGAACTGTCATTGAACGGAAACGTCAAATGCGGGGGAAAAAATCCGCGCGCGTTCGGGATTACGCCGTCGGGGAAGTGGTTTCTTGTCGCCAACCAGGATTCGGACATGGTTTCCATATTCAGGATCGAAGAGTCCTCGGGGAATCTTTTGCCTTGCGGAAGCGTTTCCGGAATTTCGAAGCCGGTGTGCATAACGTTCGTTGTCCGCTAGCTTTTTCCCTTGAAAAAACATAGCCTTTAAGCCGCGTAGTTGCTTGAGTATGGCGACTTCGCCGAAGTCGCCAGTGCCGCTTTCCCGTTCCAAGCGGGACGAGTCAGCGACTTGCCCAGCAAGGCTGGGAAGCGGCATATTGCGCAAAAACATTTTGTAAAAAGACTAACAAACTCGGAAAGCTTGAAAAGCTAGGTCTGGCCAAGTACCGCTTCGACCATGAGATGGCCGTGCTAAAGGCATTGCTCCTCAATTCCGGAAGAGACCAGGCCCAGCTTGATAAATCGTTCGCCGAATGGGAAAAGAACCTGAAATGATCATTTATTCACTTCTCCAGCTGTACATTCAGAGTCGGGCGTTGGATATTCAGTGAGATTTCCATTCTTTTCCCTGTAGGGCATGCAATCCTGAACTGGAGATTGCCGTCGGGCCTTTCGAGCATTTCGGCGTCTGTGCTCTTTACTTCGCCTTTCGCCGGCAGCAGCAGCCATGCGAAGGTCTTTGACTGCGGGATTTCGGCCGAATAGCAGGCGCATGTGTTCGGAAGGCGGACATCCATTTCGGGGCTGTACCAACCTTGGAAATCAGGCGCTTCGCGGCCGCGGACAAGCTCGATGTCCCAGTTGATCTTTCCGATCGGCTGGATGCGCAGGTTCCCGACGCCGGGGTCGACCGTGACGACAGACTGCCCTTCCTTCACGACCGTGCATTCGGGATGAAAATGCCACAGCGGGGTTATTAATCGCGGGCGTTCTGTAATTATACGGTCCACGACCAGCCAGAACCCGCCGCGGATGTAGAGGACGGCGCGGGTGTGCTTTACGCTCCGGTCTGGCTCCGGCATGCTTTTCTGGCGCCATAGGATCGCCTTCAGGCGTGCACTTGTTGTTGCGATGTCCGCAAAGCCACCTTCAAACGTGCTGACTGCGAAGTCGTATGCAGACGAAACCGCAAGCTGGTTTGCGCCGATCGGTTTTTCAGCGGTCAGCGGCCCGTCCGCCTGAACCATGCCGTCGACCAGGATGACGTTGTGCGATGCGGAATTCACGAAGTAGCTACGCCAGGTTCCGGGTTCGGCAAGGTAGTTCTGGTATGTGTAGCGGCCGCTGTCGACCAGGAGGTCGCGCCCGTAGGCCGTCACAGAAAGATGCAGTGCGTCGTTGTGCTGGTGGAGTATGCCCCAGGGGCCGGCGTCGAAGAACGCCCACTGCGCGTCGGCGTCCCATCCGCTGCGCATGATGAGCTGGCCCGCCCACGGGAAGAACACGGAAGGCTGGCCGTCCGGACGCGTACCCTGTGCTCCGTTTGTGGCGATGTAGCGCCAGTCTTCGCGGTTGTATGTTCCGGCGGCGTCGAATATGGGCTGGACCGCCTCGATGGGCTTGATAACCTGCGAGTCGCTTGTCGGCCGGCAGCGGTCGGAGTCGCCGTTGTGCGGCGAAAGGCCGTTAGGACCGAGCGAATACGCCATGTAGTTCCACATGTTTTCGAGCAGCGACTCGAACCACGGCTCGAGCCGAAGCCCTGCGCCCCTTGCGGTTGCCGTAAAGTGCGCCACGTGCCAGAGGACGGCAGCCTGGTAGTTGCTGGAAAGCTCCTTTTGGACGCCGTCGGGATAGACTTGGTCGCGCAGTTTGGACTGCATCTTGTTCAAGGCGGTGTCTCGCCATTTTGCCGCATCGCGGAACTCGGGCCAGGCGCATGCCGCCGACAGCAGACCCGCCATCTCCGTGATGATCCAATTGCTGCCCCCGGAATGAAACTCTAAGGTGAATTCCGCATGGTCCAGCGCCTGGCTCAGGAGCAGTATCCTGGTGGCGGGGGAAAAATCGTCCTCCTCTTGAAAACCGTAGAAGACGGACGGCCAGACCTTCATGCGGTGGCCAACCTCGAGAATCGTACCCCATGGGCATTTGTCGCCGGGTTTTTCTGGCCGTCCGACCTGCCTGCACCAGTCGCTGAGCTGTTCGTCCAGGCTGCGGACGTATTTCCGGTTCCCTGTCGAAAAAAAAGCTTTTACGACGTCGGTCATGTAGTCGTGCCGGTTGATTCCGTAAGACCATTCGATGCCGCCGCTTTCAGAAGGCACGTGGCCCCAGTCGAACCCGCCGTCAGACAGGCGCGGTATCGCCTTGTCGCCGCCGGGGAGGGGGAATGCGGCCCGGGCGGCCTTTTCCGCGGACGGGTCAACTCTATCGTTCACAGGAACCTTGTCATGTCGCAGCCAGCGTCCGGAGCCGCATTTGCGGTAGTATGCAACCAGCGCCTCGCAAGCGTTCTCCATCTCCTTGTTTTCAACCGCCTTCTTAACCGATTCAAGCCCAGGCAGATCGAGGTCAAGACCGGCCATCAATCGTTCAACGCGTCCTCGGCAGTTTTCACAGACCCAGGCGAGGCTTTTCCGTGGAGTTGTTTCCATGTTTATTCCCATTCTGCAGGAGATTGATTAATACCTCCTCTGAAACTCACCTGAAGTAACGCAGACATTCCTGTCTGCGGAGGTAGGAATACCTGCGCTACTTTAAGTTTCACACCGACAAAACTGCGGTCACCGCAGACGGGCACTCCTCTGAAACTCGCCCATCTTTGTCGCGAACTTTGTCGTTATCTTTGTCGTCTTCCGGAGGGTTGAGCCGAGCTCAACCGCGGCTCAGCACGGCTTCGCCCTCCATCGAGTTTCTGAACGACAGAACTGCGGTCACCGCAGACGGGCACTCCTGAAGCTCGAACATCTTTGTCGCTAACTTTATCCTCTTACGGAGGATTGAGCCGAGCAGGCTCTCGGCGCTCCTAGGAATGGTTGAGCCAAGCTCAACCGCATTTCAAAATCGGATAAATCATCCTGAATATCATGTAATCCTGTCTAATTATATTTTTGGAAACAAGTTCACATATATCCAGTCATCCCGCCCATCTATTCTCCCGTCATATTTACGCCAGCTTCAAGTCGATCACCGTGCATAGCGGGTCGGGGGCGGTTTTCGGTAGATCGATTAGCCTGATGTGCGCTCCGTCGCGGAGGATCTTCACGGGTTTGCCGATCCCCAAGATTTCCCCGGAGCTGAAGTTGTCCTGACAGTCGGCGATTGTAATCTCCGGACCATGCCACCAATGGACGAAGAGGTAGACGTTGCCGCCTTTTTGAGCGGTGCAGCCATAGGTGCCGCCGCCGACTTTGCAGCGTGACATCCCTGCGACGGCTTCGCGGTGGACACCGAGCCATCTGCCGAAGGCCTGGAGCCGCTGCCGTTCGGCGTCGCCGATTGTTCCGTCGGGCGCGGGTCCGACGTTGAGGAGCATGTTTCCGCCGCTTGAGGCGATTGCAGTCATGGTATGCACGATCTCCTTGGGCGACTTATACATGTCGTCGGCAGGAAAATAGCCCCAGTGCTTGTTCATGGTGAGGCAGGTTTCCCATAAGCGTTCGGGATCCGGCGGCGGCGAGATGCGCTGTTCGGAGGTATGGAAGTCGCCCGGTTCGAGCGCCCTGTCGTTTATGACGATTTCCGGCTGCAGTTGCCGCACCATGGAGTTGAGCTCCGAGGAGCGCAGTAGCTCCGCCGTCATGGGGGTCGCGCCATTCAAGTTTGGTGCGATATCATACCAAAAAACGTCAATCTTGCCGTAGTTGCTGCATAATTCCCGTGTCTGCTGGTGGATGAGGGTTATATAATCTTCCCAAGCCTTGGAATCCTTTTCCGGTCCGTCGTTGTACGCCTGGACGCTCCAGTCGGGCCAGGAATAATAGAATCCAACCTTCATCCCGTTCCGGCGGCAGGCGTCGGCGTATTCCTTGACGAGATCCCGCTTCGGCCCCTGGACCGCAGCGTTCCGGGTTGTCGTGGAGGTGTTGAAGAGGCAGAAACCGTCATGGTGCTTCGTCGTCAAAACCATGTAGCGCATTCCTGCGGATTTAGCAAGCTGGGCCCATTCGTCGGGATTATATTTTTCGGCGGTAAATCCCGCGATGTTCCTGTCATATCCGGCCAGCGGAATCCGCTCCTGGCACATGGCCCATTCGCCCCGGCCGATGACGGAATATATTCCCCAGTGGATGAACATCCCGGCGCCGGCGTTCCTGAACCATTCATGCTTTGTGTTCATGTGCTATCCCAATCGGTTCAATTTCAGATTTTCTGACCCGCATTTCTTTTTTCACGGATCAGGATGTCTGAAATTTTAAGGATAATCCGTATGTGATGGAATTCAAACAATCGATTCCGGTCATTGGGGTTGAAGCACCTTCGCGGGTCGGAGACAAGGCGGAATCGGCGTCAGTGATCGCGCCGAAGAAGTTCTGAGTCCAGGATCCCAGCCAGCCTTTCCCTCCCTGGAGGAATCGGTATGTGATGAGGATTCTTCCATCTTTCAGAAATCCTGCGACGGGGCGCTTCCGGGAAGAGGAAAGCGGATCGGCTCTCCCCAGGTCTCGCCGCTGTCTAGCGAGATTGTCTTGAAGCAGTCCCAGTCCTGGAACGAGTTTTCGCGGTGGAACGCGACAAGCCTTCCTCCGCCCATTTCAAGAATGGAGACTTCACAGAGGTTGAGGCCGGCCTGACGACCGACGATTACCGGCCCCTTCCAACTCCGGCCCCGGTCGTCGGAATACCAGAGGCGCTGGGCGAGCACACCGAGTTCCGGATCCTTCCGATGGCACGACAGCAGCCAGCGTCAGGTATCCCTGTTCGCCGGTGCGAGCCGCGCCGAATTCGGGAAGGAACTCGACTCCAAGCAGGCGGTAGAACCGGGGCAGATCCCCGCGCAGTCCGTCGGCAACCACAGAGATATCGAAGCCTTCCCCCTCCGGATCAAGTTCGATACGCAAGGCGAGACGCATGTGGATCGTATCGCACGTGACGAGCGCTTCCACGCTACGTTCGCCCACCTGCCGGATGTCGAGTGCGGCGCGCGTGCTCAGTGATAGCGTGCCCATGGTCCCGAAGGCCTGCGTGTCGTCTCAGGGAACGAGCACCTGCTGGGCGCGCGGATGCTGGCGGTCGTAGTAGTGCAGGACGCATAGCGCCTTCGCCTCCCACAGGCGCCTGCCTGCCAAACGGAATGCCAGACGTCCCTGACTGTCAAGTTCGAGAGATGAGTTTCCAGCGTGCAACTGAATCGTTATTGGAGTCGATCGTGCTTGAGTCATTTACTTATTCTCTGTCTATTGTTGATACAGATGGTCTATTAGGTAAAAATAATGTGAACCCGTGCTGTTTTACTGCGGTGCCGTAGGCTGTTTAGGTTCGGCGCCAGAGTTGGACACCGTCGGATCCGTGCGCATCAGGTATTCTTCGAGGTTCGACTTGCCGTCGGCGTCAGGGTCGGCCTTGGGATCAACGAGCGTGGCGGTGGATGTGTCAAGCCATTTCGTGACCGGGTGCTGCTTCGGGCCGTCGAGCATTTCGTCGGGGGCGTCCGGAACGGCCGGCTTGAATCCGCGCTCTTTGGAGAACCAGTACATTTCGAACCAGTTGGGAAGTCCGTCCTTGTCGGCGTCGGCGTATTCGCTCCAGCAGAACATTGGCACGTCTCCGAAATCGTCCTTCCAATTGCGTTCCTCCTCGGTGGACCAGCAGACAAATCCATTGTCCTCGCGGAACGGCCTGTCGGTGATCGGTTCGGGACTTTCCAGTCGGATTTCCACTTTTCCGTCCCTCACGAGTTCGGCGATCATCGGACCGGCAGTCACCGGGAACTGCTTGCGATGCATGCCTGCCGGGGCTTCGTATTCCGCCTTTCGGCCGGGGAGCCGGATTGTGGCCGGTTTTGTCAGAATGCTCAGCACCTCGATGACGCCCGGCTCCACCCCCTGGAACTTCGCATGGAATGGGAATATCTTGGCGTCCGGCGGATACTTCCGGTAGACCAAATAGATGCGGTCGTGATCAGGCACAGGCTCCTTGCCGGTCTTCCACAGCTTGATCTCGTAGCCTGTGAGATCGTAGAGCGTGTAACGGGTGTTCCAGGCCGGGGCGATGTTCGTGTTCTCGCCATAGTCGTTCCATGTGACGATCTGCAGCAAGGTAGCATCCTGCTCCAAGGCGCTCCGCCCCCAGTGCATCCAGTCGGTGCCCTTGGGGACGTAACATTCGAATGGGATGTTCTCTTTCTGGTACATCCCCACCGGCATCGACCATTCCGCTCCGGCGGCGCGGACCGCCTTGGCAATCTCCGCCTGTTCCGGTCCAAGCCACACAAATCCGCCGACGGCGTCCGCATAGCGTGCCAATATTCCGGAGGCCTGTACGATCGAATCTTTCTGAAGGCGCTTATCATCGATATTGAAGAAGAAAGAGTTCATGCAATAGTGATAGTAAATCGGCTGGCCGACCTGCCGCGCCGCTTCGTCAAGAGACTGTCCCAGGATGTGCCACCCTATCGGCTGGGCGCGCAGTTCGTCGGCGCGTTCCGGCGCATACTTCATGATATATTCGTAGCCACCCCATATCGACTGATAGCCGAATATCAGCGGCTTGCCGTTCCTTCGCGCCAGTTTCGGGCTCTTTCCGTGCTTGACGAGAAGTTCCTTTACGGTTTCAACATTTCGTCCCCCGCAGGTCGGGTCTATGCAGACGGTAAGTTCAAATGGATAATTCTTCTCCTCCGCCACTTTGAAAAGGCTGTCGAGCGTCTGACGGGCGCCGTCGCCGCCGGCCCAGGCATCAACGGCAAAACCGTCGATTCCAATTCGCATCGCCCGACGTATCTCCAGGTCGGCGCTTTCATCCGGCGTCAGCTGTTTCACCGGATCCACGAGGTCGAAGTTCCGGACGTGCCCGCCGTAGTAGTAGGCGCTGGAAGACTGAGTCTCATGGCGCAGCTCCGTGACTTCATTCTGTCTCTGGAAAAATATCGGCCCAGTTCCTGCAGGCCAGCAACCCATGTAGTGGGCAAATATCTTCTTCTCGGAGGGCTTCGCCTCCCTGACGGGCGGCATTGCCGCGAGCAAGGTTTCTCCGGTGGCGGGCCTAGTATCCTTCGATGCGGCGGAAACGGAGATTTTTGCAAGAGCGCCCATTCCATGGAATTTGAAACTCTCGGGAAGCTTGTAGGAGATATTAGAACCTGCGGGCACGGGCACGGTTGCTTTCCGGCTCTCAACGGCCGGGGTTCCGGCCGGCTTGTCGGCAGACGCAAGTTCCGTCGAAAGCGCTGCCTGCACTTCGGATTGTGAGAGGTTCCGGAGCTTCACCTCGACTTTGACGCTCTCATCCGGCATGTAGGCCACCTTGTCGGTCTGCACCGACTCAATGACTATCGGGCAAAGGGCTTCCACATGCATGCCAGCCACTGCAAGCCGGAACTTCGGTTCGGTTGATTTGGCGATGTCCGCCAGCGCCGCCGCGCCTTCGTCCTCGGCTCCGAGCTCTTCCGTTTCCGACTGTCCTTCGGCGGGGGTGTCCGACGGCTGTTTCGGCCGGAGAATATCGGATTTCCGCCGTGCAAGCAGCTTCTGGAACGCCTTGGCCTTATCCTGCGGTGGAACATCAAGAAGGCTGTCTCCGACATTCCATTTCATCATAATGGCAACGGGGGTTTCATCGGCCACGGTGAAATCCAAAAACAAGTCCGACAGTTCGCCGGACTTTGGAATCTCGCGCGGCAGGAACTTGCGGTAGGAACTTCCGGCGCACAAATAGATCTCCACGGGATCCACGATGTTATTGTTCGCAGGTCCGGCTCCGACCAGGACATGCAGGCGATAGCGGCCCGCATCCATCTTAAGGTCGGGCTTTCCCCGGAAAGCTATACCCTCGTCCCCGGTAGTGAGATCCACCAGGTATGCCTTCCCTGACTGCTTGGCTGCGCTGACGAGCTTGACGGACGCCTCAGCGGATAAGGAAAGGGGGACTTCCACTTCGAGAGTCCGTTGTCCTGCGCTTTTGCAGTCCAGGCTGAAAATAAAAAAGGCGGCAGTTGACATCGCCAAGGCAGGCAGGCATGTCCTCGAAGAGCCTATTTTCAACATCTTGATTCTCCTATGATAACGCATCAGGAAATTATTAGGTCTACTGAATTTCCTCATAAGACGGATCTGTTCTTAGTATTGGGTATAGGCCCAGTTCCACCAGTATGGATAGCAGCCCGTCGAACTCAGCTGCCAGGTCCAGTCGGTCATCTTGGACAGGCCTTCGGCATACTTGGACACACCGCTGAGAGGCTTGGCAGAACCGTCGCCATAGGTGCAGTTCATGGCCTTGCGCCGATGCGACTGATATGAATACTGCAGATACCATGCCGCGGAGAACTGGAGCGGATTATCGATGGACTGGGCGCAGAGGAATAGCGGATAATTGGGTATTGCGCGCCGTCCGAAATTGGGAAGAGGCACCGGATTTTCCACGTGGCTGTCGCTCTCGGGGCCAATCACCCACGCATTTACGGAATAGGTGCTGCGGTAATAACCGGTGGTCATGCCGACGGGGTTGAGCGTCGGAAAGCCGAGGCAGTAGTTGCCGATCCGAAGATCGGAATAGATCGTGCGCCCGTCCGGCTGGACAATATACCGTGCCTGCCAGCCAAGGGCGATTTCATCCCGGTTATTGACGAAACCGGGACAGATCTGCTGTTCAAGGGTTGAGAAATAGCCCTCGGCCCAGACTTCGCCCATGCCTCCAAACACCCATCTGTAGGGATCGGTCGAACTTGAGGGATCGCCGACCAGGCATGTCAGGGCATCGCCGCCGGTGCCCCAAGGCGCTTTGCCGTCATAGTCGTCGGTGCGCGAGGTGAAGGCGGTGTAGTTTTGCTTGTGCTGGTTCAGGCAGACGGTCAGCTTCGCCTGTTCCTTCGCCTGCTGGAGCACTGGCAGCAGCATGGCGGCGAGTATTGCGATGATCGCAATAACCACCAATAGTTCTATCAAGGTGAAAGACGAGCTCCTTGTTTCCCAGGATATGTCTCTATTCCGAAGAAGCATCATTTTTCCCATTTTGAAGAATAGTTTTTTCATACTACGCCTCGCTCACTTCTCAATTATGAGAAGATTTATATTTCTATTTTTTTGCCTTGCTCCATCCGGCTTCCGGAACGGCCACTCGGAAGCCGTAGTATGCATGGCCGGGATAATTCTGACTGTTGAACTCGCGGTCCGATACGCGCTGGCTGTGGCCGTACCAGCTCCATGAGCCGCCGCGGATCGAACGGTAATTGCCGGGCTTGCCCTGCGCGCAGGGGTCCTTCTGGGCTTCCGCCGAGTAAGGCACGTACCAGTCGGTGCACCATTCGCCGACATTGCCCGCAAGGTCCATGACGCCGTCCCGGCTGGCACCGGCCGGATATGATCCTACGACCACGGCGCCTCCGTCCTCGCTGGCGGGGCGAGGCAGTCGGGCCCCCAACGCGGCCTTAAGCTGGAAACGTCCGTGGACTCCCGGAACCGGCGCATCCTTGCCCCATGGATAGATCCGGCCTTCGCCGCGGCCGCCGGCCACATATTCCCATTCGGCCTCGGTAGGCAGTCGGAAACCGTCAGCCTTTAGATCCGCAACCCAGAATTTCTCGTTCGGCTTTGCGGGATCCGGTGCTTTTTCCGAGTAGACCTGGGCCAGCCCGGCCTTTTCTGAAAGCCAGTTGCAGTATTTTGCGGCATCCACCCATGACACGTGGACAACCGGTTCCCGATCGCGCCATGAATTGCCGTTGCGGAACGCGCGGTGGGACGGATCGAAGCGCTCGAACTCCTCGTTCGTGACCTCGTATTTGCCGATCGCAAATCCGGAGATCGCCACCTCATGCATCGGCTTCTCGTCCGGTTCGCCCTGATCCGAACCCATCGTGAACTTACCGCTGGGAATCATCACCATCTCCGGCAATATGCTTGTCCTTGCCTGGGGAACGGCCACGGGCTGCACCTTCACCAGCTCGATCGCATCCACAAGCACCGTGCCGTAGTCGTCGTCAGCCGGATCGGGCTGGCTCCACATCTGCCCCGCCCGCCATTGCAGCTTCAGCGTGCCCGTCTTGTCATAAAGGTACCAGAGGAACGAGACTGTCTCGAACTTTCCGTTCTCGGTGGGAGGAAAGAATGCCGGGATGAAATACGGATGTTCGCCGTCTGCGCGCGGAGGACCGTCGGCAAGGAGCATCAGGCGCGCCTCCTCTACCGACGGATTGCTGTATGTGATTCGCACGTTGTAGATGGATGTCTCAAGGCCGTCGACTGCCAGTGAGAAGCCGCTGTCCTTCACGGCCGCGGTCTGCACAGCTTTGACGCCGTCCTTATCCACTATGCTTGCGCCCGGACCGAGCGTGCCGGATTCGGCCTCCAGGCGTTTGGCCGACAGACCGACGGCGGTACCGCTTGTCCAAGTGCGGTTGAGATGATGGTATCCGACAAAGCTGTTCCGCTCATTCGGCTTGTCTATTATCTGCCGTCTCGCCAGGACATCGGCCAGAACCTTGCCGCCGCGCTCGAGCTTGAGCCGCGGCGTTCCGGGCTGAAGCGGCAGTTCGGCATGGCCTACCCCCGACTGAAGCTCAAAGACCTGGTCTTTTCCATTCAGGCGCACGGACATGGAAGCAGGAGCCGTCAGGAAGCTGTCCACGTATACAAGGTCCTCGACATCGTCATGTATCTGGTCGAAGCGGCCGGGATTCACCAGGCATACGTCCACCCACTGCTTCCCGTCCCAGGCCTGCCGCTGCCACTTGCTCCGGTTGCGGTAGGTGACGAAGAAGCAGTCCTGCGTGATTGCGGGCTGCATGCCGCTTTTGAACCATGCGCTTCCAAACGAGGTCGCGTAGAGGAAGCTCTCGTCGCGGCTGAAGAGGTAGCGTTCGGAACCGGCAGGCCAACGCATCGGCATGAGCGCCGAATCCTCGTTGTAGTCGTTCCATATTACGATGCTGATCCAGTCGGCGCCGTCGTTGATCGCCCCCTTCCACATGTCGAGGTAGCCGCTCATTCCGCGGTAGTCCTGCAGATTGGCGCTGTTGTAGGCCGGGATTACGCCGGCGGCGAAGATCTTCCCCAGCTTCTGCGTCACACGCCTTCCCATGGCGTTGTTTCCGATGTTGTTTCCCAGCTGGTTCGCGTTGAACGTCATCAGCCCGTCAAGGCATGGTGCCATCGTGAACAGGTCGGCGAAGGATTCGTATTGAGGGTTGTATGTCCAGCGCGGCATGTGTGCGTCCGGCACGAAGCAGATCTTCACGCCCTTGGCCTCCAGCGCGGCGGCTGCGGCCGGCAGCATCCCGACTCCGGCATATGCCGACAGGACCGGTCTACCGTCGTACCTTAACTGGTTCGGATGGTCCTTGAACTTCATGACCATGTCGCAGACATCCTCGGCGAAGGGCTGCACGCTGTATTCCGGCGCCATCGCCAGCCTGAAGCCGGTGTTCAGCCTCTTTGCAGCCTCATACATGCGTTCACTTGATACGACATACCCCTTGTTCGCGTTCCAGGCACCGACGTCGAGGAGGAATCCGTCGATCCCGTGCCTCTGAGCCAGTTCCATCTCCTGCATGTAGCCTTCGACGGAGTTCGCAAAGCAGACCATGTACCAGCAGAGGACAAGCTTCTCCGGTTTCGGTGCCGGGACCGGCGCGGCGGGCGCCTGGGCATTGGCCGGATGGGCTGCGAGTAACGCGGAAATAACGGCGGCGAACATTGTCGTCTTGAAGATCTTCATGTCGGTCAAAGCCTCTTTAATTAATTGTAAAAACCTTATGATACCCGGTGATATTAATCGCGATCTTCGTCGACTTCTGGAGGATTGGGCCGAGCTCAACCGCGGCTCAGCACGGCTTCGCCCTCCATCTGGTCTGCCGCACGATACAAGTGCGTCCTCAAAGCCGAGCCGATGCCCGGCGTTCCCGGGGCTGTCGTCATTGGATCGGACGGCGGACTCAAAGCTTTTCTCCGCAGGACTCTCCGATGACCAGGCTTGCGCCTACTTTGCCGCAGCCCTGGACTCCGTCGCGCCCACCTGCCAACTTCCTCAAGCCATGCTCGACAAGCGCCTTGGCATACGCCGCCGGATCAACTTCGAGGCATGTCAGCGGCACCGGTGAAAATATGTCTATGCCCTTGTTACGGTGCGTGATGAGTCCGAGCTTTGCGGGGATAGCTACGCCGCCTTCGAGGGCGGCGTAAATCACCCCCCTGCATGCATTGTCGTTGGCGACGAGCAGCGAGTCGGGCCGCTGGCGGGACGGCCGCCCTAAGAGCTTCCTGGCAGCCTCATAGCCTCCCTGATCGGACGTGGCGCAATATTCCAGGCCGCATTCATCGATCCGCAGTCCAAGGCGTTTCAATCCGGTCTTTGCGGCAGTAACCATGTCGTCCGCCATTTTCAACTTTTCCAAGTTGAAGATGATTGCAGGACGGCGGTAACCGGCTTGGACCAGATATTCCAGGCCTTTTATAATAATACCGCATTCGTCGATCTCGGGAAGCGGCATCTTCGCGGCGGCAGCTTCGCTGGAAAGCCATCCCCTGACCATCTCGTTTGAACAGAACTCTATGACCGCCCTGATCTTGCCTCTGCGCAGGTCTTCATCCATCTCCGCAATCACCTTGCCTCCGTGCTCGAACTCCGCCGTGTAGTAGAGCTTCGTGTCCCACATGGCTTCCGAGAACTCCCTCTGCAGCTCCGCCAGCACCACGCTGTAAAAGCGCCGGTTGATGTCGGTGAATATCTCCTTCCCGAAAACGACTCCGACGGATCTGGAGTTCACACCGGGGCTGACGAAGCTGCCGCGCTTGCGCTTCCGCTCCACGATGCCGCGCTTGAGCAGTAGCTCGAAGCCCTGCTGGACCGTGTTCGGGTTCACGTTGAAATGTTTGGCTATGTCGGAAGTGGTCGGCATCCTCTCCCCGGGCCTGAGCTTGCCGGAACATATCTGCCTCTCGAAATACGCGGCTATCTGCCGGTATGCCGGGTCGACCCGCTCTATCACCGCGCTGTCTTCAGACACGCTCATGCCTAATCCAGCTCCAATTCGAGTTAGATCGCATAATAATACATGATTATATTTATCAATATATAATAATGTATAAATATGTGCCTGTCAATAGCCGGAGCGGAAAATTTCCGGAAAAAATCGCGGCGGGGGAAATCTTACTTCGGCTGGGGTTCGGCCTCAGGATCGGCGGGCCAGTTCCTGCCGAGATCCCTGGTCTCCCTGATGTTCTTGACGTAGATGGGGCCGCCCTTGTATTTGGGGACTCCGCCCCTGTGGCCGACTGTGCCTTTTACCAGCCTCCAATTGCCAATGGCTGGATTGACGAACTGGGGGGCGGCATAGATGTTGGATTTCTCTTTGCAGTATCTCTGGAACTTGGCCTGTGTCCTGGCGATGTTCTTCTCGTTGATCGGATCGTTGTTGCACTGGTATGCGCCGAACCCCTCTTCTCCGTAGATTATGGTGTTGGATATGGCGATAGTGCTGGGAAATCCTGTCTGCAGCTCGCGCTGGTCGGCGCCGAGCTTCTCGGAGAAGACGACAGCGTAGTATTTGCGCCCGTAGATTATGCTGTCGTTGATTTCCGTGTTTCCGCCTTCCAGCCAAAGCGCGCCCTGCTGGAGGCTGCCCCTGAGCTGGGACACGATCGTGCAGCGGTTGATCTTGACGTCCTTGCAGTTCACGATGGACATGCCCTTCATGAAGCAGTTCTCGAAGACTATGCCCTTGATGCCGTTGATCGAGGTCTCCTCGCCGTCGAAGACGCAGTTGCTGATTACGATGTTGCCTGAACCGGGCATGATTCCCGATCTGCCGGACATGATGCTGAACCTGCCTCTGGTCATGGTTATGTTCGATATTTCGACTGACTGCGCTGTTATGACCAGGCTGTCCTCGAATATTACGCCCTCCTCGCCTATGAGCTTCAGGCCGGCGAGGTCGAGGTTGAAGGATCCTGTGGACGGCCTTTGCGGATCGCGGACGTCGCCGGGTTTCCTCTCCTCCAGGGTGTAGTATCCCTTCTTGAGGATTATCTCGGTGTCGTTGCTCGCCTTTTCGAGGACCTTCAAGAGTTCCCTGCCGAGGTTCAGGGTGCCATCCTCCTGTGGGATGATGAACCTTTTCGATTTTACCCCCTTGTCGGTATCGGCGATCTTCGCGCAGTATGCTGCGACCGCGTCTATTATGTTCCGGTTGGCCGCAAAGAAGTCGGAGCTGCCGAACTTGAATGAGTAGTTCTGGATCTCGACCTGCAGCTTCTTGCAGTTGGCCGGGGAGATCGTCTTTTCGGACAGCGACCTGAGGAAGGCCTCCTTGTCGTCGGGGTTGAACTTGAACCCGAACTCCCACAGCAGTTTCACAAGCGCGTTTTTGGCGTCCATCTCTCCGGCGGCGCCGACAAAGAGGATGCCGGTGGAGAACGGCATGGCGCTGAAATATTCGGCTGCCTTCTGGTATTCCTCCTTGAACAGGCAGATTATTGCCATGGCGAAGGATTTGTCTTGGAGTTCGGCATCGTCGATCTTTTTCCTGAGCGTGTCGAGCCCCGCCTTCTTGGCTGATTCGCCGGCCGTAGTCTTCTCCGCGAGTTCAAGCTGCTTCAGGATGGATTCGACTGTGCCCTTTATCTCCACCGCGTCCTTGTCCGCCGCGAGCGCCGCCAGCGCCTCCTTGAGTGGCGCATATTCGCCCTTGATGACATTCTCGACGTTCTTCTGCATGGCCTCCTCAAGAAGCCTTATGCCCTTCCCCTTGTTGACTTCGCGCAGGGCCTCGCCGGCCTGTATCTGGCGGATCATCTCCCCGCGCTGGCGCTTGGTCTGGTCGGCATATTTGCCCTCGTATTCCTGGACGATCCTTATGGCCTGCTGCGTGTCACCTGCGGCGACAAGCTCGTTGGCCTTCTGTGTAAGCTTGACCATCTCCTGCTCGATGCGGGCGGTTCGCATTTTCTCGATCTCGGAAATTTTGTCGTTCAAGTCAAGGACTATGTTGATGTTGTTGGTCTCCATCGCGACCCTCTTCAATTCCTCGTATTTGGCGATGGCGCCTTCCAGATCCTCGGGATTCGCGGAGAAATATTTTTCGGCTTCGGCGAGCTTCTCCTGGTATTTTGAAGGCTGCTTCGGAACCGCTTTTGCCGACGGGGCAGGCTGAGCAGGCGCGGGCGCTGCATCCGGAGCCGGGGCTGGATCGAGAGTCGGAGACGGCTTGAACTTCCTCTCACCAGCGGAAGCGTCGGCGGCGACGCCCGGATCTTCCTTTGTCGGAACATCTTTGCCAGGTTTCTGCGAGCTCTGCAGGACAAATATCAGTATGCCGAGGCCGACAAGCATGGCGCAAAGATATATTAGTATGCGCGTGTAGTCGACCTCCTTCTCCGGCTGCTGCTGAGTCAATTCCACCTTTCTTGGAGTTTTCTTCACCAACAACCTGGCCGCCGGTGCGGACTGCTCCTTTTCCTTCTCCTTCTCGAGAGCCGGCGCCACCGACTGCCTGACGATCTTCGATGTGAAATATTTCTGCTGCTTCAAGCCGATGACCGTGCCGGTCGCAGCCACCGATTTCGTGTTCTTGGGCACATATTCGTTCCACAGGTTGAAGTTGCCCTTGAGTTCTAGGCCCTTCTGCTGGAGGCCCGGCTTGAGTATCTCGTCTATCCTGCCGATCACTTCCTCCCAGGACTGCAGCCTTTTCGCGGGATTCTTCTCCATCATCCCATAAATCAGATCCACGACGGCTTCTGGGATGTCCTTGGAATAGCTGCGCGGATCGTCGACCGGCGTTATCGGGATGCGACCCACGTCGACATTCTTGAACGGATGGCCTCCTGTGAGCATGAAATAGAGCACCCCCCCCATGGAATATATGTCGCACAGCGGAGTGTCGCCCAGCCCCAGGGTGGCGAACTCGGGGCTCATGTAGCGCGGATCCCATATGCTGAAATCGCTGCCCATGAGCTTCTGATCCTTCAAAAGGAAGCGGGAAAGCCCCATCTCCATGATGTAGACGTCGAGAGTCCGGACAATTATCCTGATCGTGGTCGGTGTCAAGTTCTGGTGGACTATCAGGTTCTTCCTCGCCGCGAAGTTCAGTGCCGATGCGGTTTTTCTAACAATTGTTAGAGCGTCTCCAAGCTCGACAGAGCTCTGCCTGGAGAATTCACTGAGCGTAGGCGCCGAACCGCAACGTTCGTAGACGAAGTAGGGTATCTTGCCGTGCAGGCTCCTGTCCGAGAGGACAGGAAATTCTTTCATTCCTATGTTTCCGTGAGTGATCAGGAAGTCCGCGAACTTGTCGAAGTCGGTTATGTTTTTAAGGAAATACGGGCTCGGAATTCTGATCAGGACATCCATGCCGCGGGAGAACTTCAGGTCAAGAGCCCTGTAGGAATTCCACAGAATATTGGTTTCCACCGCCCTCTCGATACGGTAGAAATCCAGTATGGTGCCTGGAGAAAGAAGCTGGTCCGGAACAATCTGCGCAGTGCCGCAGAACGGACATTCCAGCTTCTCGCCGGCGCTGGAGATGTCGCACTGAATCTCATTAAGGCATGAGACGCATATGAAATTGTGGTTCAAGATATTCTCCGTGTGAATTGATTTGATGAAGCTGTTATTAGTTATCAGTTATTGGTTATTAGATAACCGATAACTATTAACCAATAGCTTGCCACCGATGCGGCGCATCACGCCGATTCGCTGAGCTTGTCCATCAGGAACATCTGCATTTCCTTGGCCACCAGGCGTCTGTCGTGCCCGTGAAGGAGCCTGTCTGCCAGCGTCCTGCCTGCCTTCGCGGCAAGTTCCATAACTTCCGGCAGCTCCGACGGATCGGGGCATGACAAGTCCTTTTGGGTAACTTTGCCCCCGGTCTTGAAATAAGGGATGCCCACCTTGCAGTCCAGCGCGGAACCGCAGGAGTAGCAGGAGGCCCTGCCCTGGACGGACAGCTTTTCCACCGTCTCTATCAGGTTGTAGGCCAGGAACTTTTCAATCTCTTCCGCCGGAGGATCCCCGTTCATCCCCCCTACGCCGATGGCGACGGCGAGCTTGCCCCAGAGCGTGCTCCCCTCCTTATGCCGGAACTGGAACCATCTTTCCAGGAATGCGCATGTCGCCGAATTGGCGCAGGAGTAGTAGTTAGGCGCCCCGATGACATAAGCGTCGGCCTCCACTACCTTCTGGCGCAACGGGGCCATGTCGTCCTCGACTTTGCATATGTTGTCCTTTGCACATCCGAGGCAGGCGATGCAGCCGGCAATCCTCTTCCCGCGCAGCGATACAAGCTCATATTCGATGCCCGTCGCCTCCAAGACCGCCCTGACAATCTTAACAGTGCCCGAGTCCTTTTCTTCCCTCGGACTTCCAGATATGCCTAGAATCTTCATAACCATGTTTCCTTAATATAATGGGAGCAAGCGGTGCATTACACGTAACTTCCTGATTAAAAGGGTGCAATATATTATAGACTCCAAGGAGGTATTCTTCAAGGATTGGCCGTATTTAGTGCATATTATAGGGGCATCCGATGAAGTCATATTTTTCCGCCGCATTCGGGGCAGAACTTGGCCTTTTAATTAAAAAATATCATGCAAAATATTTTTACATATATTTTGAACGTCTAATATTTGGCATGCTATATTTCGAATTCTAACCGAATTTGTATGGGCGCAACGCATAATACTGCCATAAATCCAAGTCAGGAGGCCAAAGATGAAGAACATCCCGGTCGTGAAGCTCGGAATCGTCGCCGTCAGCAGGAACTGCTTTCCCGCGGAGCTTTCGAAGAAGAGGAAGGTCGCCGTCCTCGCGGAATGCAGGAAGAAGGGCATCAGGATATCCGACGTGCCTGTGGTGGTGGAGAGCGAGACCGACGTCCTGGCCGCGCTGGACAAGATTCGTGATGCCGGAATAAATGCTCTTGTAGTGTATCTCGGCAACTTCGGGCCCGAGGGCCCGGCCACAATGCTGGCCCAGAAGTTCCACGGGCCGGTGATGTTCGCCGCTGCGGCAGAGGAGACCGAGAAGGATCTCATCGGAGGACGCGGAGACGCATACTGCGGAATGCTCAACGCCTCGTACAACCTCAAGCTCCGCAAGCTGAAGCCGTTCATCCCAGAATATCCGGTCGGAACGCCGGACGAAATAGCGGACATGATCGCCGAATTTATCCCGGTCGCAAGGGTAGTGGCCGCAATTCGTAAGCTCAAGATATTTACCTTCGGCCCTCGTCCGCAGGACTTCCTCGCGTGCAACGCCCCCATCAAGCCGCTCTACGACCTCGGCGTCGAGATAATGGAGAACAGCGAGCTTGACATGTACGACGTGTTCAAGAGCGCCGAGAAGTCCCCGGCCATCAAGAGGACGGCCAACGAGATGGCGAAGGAGCTCGGAACCGGGAACACATATCCGGATCTCCTGCTCAAGCTCGCCCAGTTCGAGGTCGCCCTCACCTGCTTCATGAAGGACAACCTCGGAGCATCCCAGTACGGAATCTTCGCCAACAAGTGCTGGCCGTCGTTCGAGAAGTATTTCGGATTCGTCCCCTGCTACGTCAATTCGCGCCTCGCGTCCAGGGGCATCCCGGTCGCATGCGAAGTCGACATCTACGGCACCCTCAGCGAATACATGGCCACCTGCGCCACGGAGCTTCCCGCCACGCTCCTCGACATCAACAACACCGTCCCGAAGGACATGTACGAGCACGCCGGCAAGAAGGCGGCCGGCTACAAGCCCAACGACCTCTTCATGGGGTTCCACTGCGGCAACACATGCACCGAGTGCCTGGCGTCCGGCTGCAGCCTCAAGTACCAGCTCATCATGCACCGCCTCATGGAGCCCGGCAAGAGCCCGGACATCACGCGCGGCACGCTCGAAGGCAGGATCAGGCCCGGCGACGTCACCATCTTCAGGCTCCAGTCCACGCCCGACACCCAGCTCAAGTCATACATCGCCCAGGGAGAAGTCCTGGATGTCGATCCAAAGTCCTTCGGTGCGATCGGCGTATTCGCCGTCAAGGAGATGGGACGCTTCTACAGGCACGTCCTCGTCGAGCAGGGGTTCCCGCACCACAGCGGAATCGCCTTCAAGCACTCGGGCAGGACTCTCTATTCAGCACTGAAGATGCTCGGCATCTGTCCGTCTTCTATATTCTACAACAAGCCGGCCGGCGAGAGGTACTGCACCGAAAACCCGTTTTAAGGCCTGTCTGTGGCCATGCGACAAGTGTTACTGGGGGCGGTGATTGTTGACCGCCTCCGGTAATCCGGTGTGCGACTATGAATAAGACGGCGTTGAAAAAACTGCTTGGTATGATTGTGCTCCTAGCGCTCGCGATCCTCTTCGGATCGGGTTGCAGGACGTTCTATGACCTCGCCCGGGCCGATGCGGAGCCGGCCACGGCGTTCCTGCCGGAAAAGGCGAAGCTCCAGGATATGGATCCCATGTTTCCATACAGGAAAATGTATGTGAACAAGAATGCTGACTGGAAAAAATACGGCAGCATAATAGTGAAGTCGGCCATGAACAAGGACGCCTTTTCCAAGAGCAAGTGGCAAAGCTTCAACGAATCCGGCGTCTTCAGCTCACGCTCGGAGGAGCTGAAATACTATACCAGATACCTGGAGAACTCCTTCAGGAACGCGATCCAGTACGACCCCTTGAAAAGGTTCAAAGTCGTCGGCGAACCTGGCCCGGGCACGGCCGTGCTGGAGCTCTCACTGACGCAGATCGTCCCGACAAAGGCCACGCTGACTGCGGCGGAGACGATCGCAGGGTTCTTCGTACCCGGCGTCGGCCTCCTCACCATCTTCAACAGCGGCGAAGTCGCCTTCGAGGGGAAGATGACCGACTCTCAGACCGGCGAAGTGATTGCAATGTTCGCCGACCGCGAGAAGGACCGCGCCGCCATCGTCAACATCGCCAGCTTCACATGGTATAAGAATTCCGAAAACATGATGGACGACTGGAGCAGGAAGTTCGTCATGATTGTCAACGCGGGCAGCTACCTCGAAGTCGAGGCCAGATGCCCGTTCACTCTGATAGACTGGTGAATAATATGACAGCCGACCGCGGTCGACCGCAGCCGTCCGCGGCCGATTGAAATCGCAAAACTTGGAAAGGCCTCCAATGGAACAGCACACTATTTCAATCCTCGTAGAGAACAAGTTCGGAGTCCTGGCGCGCGTCGCCGGACTCTTCAGCGGACGCGGATACAACATCGAGTCGCTCTCCGTAAACGCCACCGCAGATCCGAAGATCTCCAAGATGACAATCGTCACCACCGGCGACGACGCCGTCATCGAGCAGATCGACAAGCAGCTCAACAAGCTCATCGACGTCATAAAGGTCACCGACCTCACCGGAAGCGAGTTCATCGAGCGCGAGCTCATCCTCGTCAAGGTGAAGACCAATTCCAAGACCAGGGCCGAGATAATACAGATCACCGAAATCTTCGGCGGCAAGATCGTTTCCGTCCACCATAACGAACTCGGAATCGAGCTGGCGGGAAGATCGTCCAAGGTCGTCGACTTTATAAACCTCATGAGCGAGTTCGGCATCATCGAGCTCGCCCGAACGGGAAGGGTCGCCATCTCCAGGAAGGCCGGAGCCACCGAGGACTATTCCAACATCTAGCCTGAATTATTCACCTGCCGTGAGTAATTCAGCAAGGAACATATGATGAACTTAATTAAGGTCATATTGCTTTGTATTATGCTTTGTTTCGCCTTCTCTTCGGTCCGGGCCGGGGACGAACCGGCCGCCGCGGATCAGAAACCCGACAAGGAGGCATTGAAAAAGGAGAAAGTGATCAAGCTTATTTCTCTGACCAAGATCGCTGAGTTGTACGTCGAGACCATTGTAGATGCTGTGAAGCAGACGCCTTTTCCGTCGGAGGACAAGGAGCTGTTCATAAAATATGCGACAGTTGAGAGCCTCACCGCCAAGTTCGTCCCCATATACATGGACGTCTACACCGACGAGGAGCTTGACGGAATGATCACCTTCTACTCGTCGCCCGTGGGCCAGTCCATGGTCGAGAAGACTCCTGAGACAGTAGGCAGGCTCAGGGAGGTCAACCTTGAATGGGAGAGGGAGGCCAGCGTCAAGGTCAAGGAGGAAAAGGACAGGAAGGCCGCCGCCGAGAAGAAGGAATAACGGCAGCCCTGTCCGAACGTCAACACCCAATTTTCTTAATTACAGACATCCTGATCCGTAGAAGATAAAGATGCGCTGAAATACCGACTCCCAGAAGCTATTTCAGTTCAGATTTCCGGCGCCCCGCACCGAAAAGCCACAAGAGTATTTTCCACTGTTTTGAGCCGCTTCATATGAGGCGGGGCAGGAAATCTGAATTACTATACCACCTCGATGGTGGACGGCGGCTTGGGCGCAATCCCGTATGTCACGCTGACAACGCCGGGGACATCGCGGAGTATTTCGGCGGCGATTTTTTCCAGGGTTGCGAAAGGCAGCCTGGTGGGTTTAGCTGTGCGTGCGTCGAGGCTGTCCCAGCAGCGGACCTCGATCTGCAGACCGAAGTCGCGCTTGTTGTCGCGGATGCCGGTCACGCGGTCCTGGTGCAGTATCGCCATATACTGGAACGCCTTCGTTCCCTTGAGTATCCTCTCGACCACGGCCGTAGCCTTCCTCACGGTCTCGATCCTTTCTGGCGTCACGGCGCCGATCACCCTTGCTGAGAGAGCCGGACCGGGGAACGGGATCCGGTTGAAGATTTCCTCGGGTAGTCCGAGCGCCTTGCCGACCTTGCGGACGCCGTCCTTGCGCAGCTGTATGAGCGGTTCGAGTATTTTGTACCCGAAGGCCTTCTGCGGATCTATGCCCAGCTGTTCGAATACGTTGTGCTGCCGCTTGATCCCGGCGATCGTCTCGTCCACGTCGGTCAGTATGGTCCCCTGCAGGAGGAATTTGGCGCCGCTCTTCCTGACTATGCGTCCGAAGACCTTCTTGTAGAATGTCTGCGTGATGGCTTCGCGCTTCTCCTCCGGATCGCTTATCCCCTTCAGCGCCGCGAAGAACTCCTTCCTGGCGTCGACTATTTCAACGGTCACGCCGAGCTTGCGGAATATCGCGGCAACCTTCTGCGGCTCCTCTTCACGCATTATGCCGTTGTCGATGAAGACGGTCTTCAGCCTTTTACCCAGCGCCCGGTGCCCGAGCATGGTCACGACCGACGAATCCACCCCGCCGGAGAGCGCGTTGATCGCAAGGCCGTCGCCGACCGCAGTCCTTATCTCTTCAACCCTGTCCCTGATGAACTTCGCGCTGTCCATCCCCTTCGCCGTGATTTCCTTGATCATCTTTCCGCTCCTTGTTGGACTTTGGTTCGATCGCCCCGGATTACGCTGCAAAGAGCGATAACATTATTCTGGAAGGCGGATAAATCAAATGGAGTTCCTGTGCCCGGAGTAGCAGATATGCTGGAACGGATGGCTGGATATGCTAATGTAGAACGCATATGAGCCATTCCGTCAAGGACTGCGTTATGGGAAGCATTTTCAGATCAATTCTTTTATCGGCTGTTGCCGCATGCTTTTGCGGCTGCATAGGCGGCGTGGTCAAGGAGATTGACGTCGTCTACGGAAGACCCGGCGGCCAGGACATAAAGATGGACGTATTCCGGTCGGCCGAGAAGCCGGACAAGCTGCGGCCGGCGGTCATCCTTGTCCACGGCGGAGCCTGGAGCGCGGGAGACAAGAGCGAATGCCATCCCTTCGCCGAATATCTTGCGAAACAGGGCTATGTGTCGTTCTGCATAGGATACCGCCTCGTGAACGACACCGGCAACCGCTGGCCCGCACAGCTCGACGACGTCCAGCGCGCGATAAGGTGGATCCGTGCGAACTCGGCGAAATACGGAGTCGATCCGGACCGCATCGGCGCCATAGGTGGATCTGCCGGAGGGCACATTGTCGCCTGCCTCGGCACCTCGGACACCCGCGACAACTCAGATCCCGAGCTGGCCAAATATTCCAGCCGACCCACATGCGTCGTCATGATGTGCGGTCCGACGGATCTCACTGAAGATTTGTCAAAAAAGGTCAAGCAGGGGGAATGGTGCAACGAGCAGATCAGGAGGCTTCTCGGAGACAAGCCGGACAGTGTCCCCGAAGTCGCCCGGGCGGCTTCGCCCCTTTTCCATGTCGATTCCAAAGCAGTCCCCACGCTGATCGTCCAAGGGGAAAACGATGATATAGTGCCTGTCGACCATGCAGAACGCTTCGCGGAAGCCCTGAAGAAGGCCGGAGTCGAATACAAGCTCTTCGTTCACAAGGGCGGGCACGGTTTCGACGACGGCGACGACTTCGCCAATTTCGTGAAGGGAAACGACGTATTCCTAAAGAAGCACCTTCTGGACTCTCCGTCAGCGGTTCCCGCTCCCTCAGAGAAAAAAGAATAGGCGGGAATGCCGTCTTCTTTATCCGGAATCATACGTTCACTTCATCACTTTTCCAATATCATTGACGTCCGAAAAACATAAAAAGCCAGCCGGTGGGAATTCCAACGGCCGGCTTGCAATTGAGCCGTAGGGTGGCGTCACCCCAGGCTGTCGTCGGTCTTCTTACTCGGCCTTTTCCTCCTTGTCGGCCTCCCCCTTCTTCTTCGAGTGGGGACCCTTTCCAAAACCCTTGCCCTTCTCAAAGGATTTAAGAACCTTGCCTGTGGAATCGACTATTACCACGTATTCCTTATCGTTGGCCTTGCCGAAGAGCCTGTAAATTGTCGCATCGTCCTTCTTCACGGTCTCGGCGGACGTGGCCTCGAATCCGGCGACTTCCTTGGTTGCGGCATCCTTGACTTCGGCCGGGATGGCGGAAACCTCGATCTTCTCACCTTTCTCCATGTGCCGCTTGCCGCCTTTCCCTCCGCCCGCCTTGCCCGCCGGCTTGTCACCGTCGCCCATAGGAGCGTCCTCCGACAGGACGACCGCTGACGACAGGATTCCAAGGCACACCATCAGAATCAACTTTTTCATTTTCCTTCCTTTCGGTTAGGGTTGATACTTTGCCATCTTAAAATGCAAATGCTTCAATCTGATTAGGATAAATATGGTAGCCTGTTCAAATATTCAGGGAAACCCGCATACATGGATTTACCTCTGCGGCCCTTGCTGGATGCCATGCGCCTTCATCTTTGCGCGGAGTGCGTTCGAGAACGCCATGGCCTGCGCCCGCATCGCCGGATCCTGGCTTGCAATGCGGTTCTTCATGGCTGCGGTACCGCCTCCACCGCCGCCGGGTCTGGCTCTGCCGTTTCCAGCCCCTCCGGAATTGGCGGCAGTTCCTCCTGAGCCGCCGCCGTTCCTGCCCCTGAATCCCCTTCCGCCGCCGTTGCCGCCGCTTCCGTCGGCCCGTGCCGCAAATTGGCTCCGGCGATCCTGCATCTGCTTAACCATATTCTCCAGGTATTCGTCCCTTTGCTCCGGAGTGAGCGCGAAATATTCCTTTATGCGCTTCTCCCTTTCCGCTTCCATCTTCTCCCTTCCCGCCTCCATCATCGGCCTCATGTTTTCGAAGTAGGTTCTCCTCTGGTCGCCCGACAACTGCGACAACTCCGCCGCGGACATCCGCCTTCTGCCGTTCTCCTGGCCGTTAGAGGCCTGGCTGAGATAAGCCCTTTTTTCGGCGTCGGAGAGCTTTGAGAAATCCTTCGATGCGATGTAATAAACCCTTTCCTCCTTAGTCTGCCTGGACGGATCCAACGCCTTGTGGGGAAGCAGGAGCGCGGCCGACCCTGTTATTACAGTCCCGGAGACTACGCAGGCCGCGGCGATCAGCAGAGTTTTCATCTTCATTTTTCTAACTCCTAATCACAATTTGAGCCTATATGTCCGACGAGGCTTTTTTCTTAGATTATTCATTCGACATGGCCGTCCGCGAAAAGGAATTGAATACCCTTAGGCGGTTTGCCATGGAAGTTGTCGTAGTCGAACATGAGTATGACGGAGGATTCCCCGCCTGAACGCCGCGACTGGCGCACGTCTGTGATCTTGACGCCGTTGAGCCGGATCTGGTATTCGTAGCTGGATCCTTCCGAGGCATAATACGGACGGGTCTCGCCGTACGAATTGTTCCGCGGCAGCGAACCGTTGTCGGCGGGGCACTGGTATGGGCCTACGTTCTTCGTCGAGATATACGACGAAAGCGCCTCGGAGATGGGGGGCGTCCCGTCAACAAGGCTCGGATCGGAAGGCATGGCGTTCGCGGTCGGCATATAGCCGTCCCAGTCCACGGTATACATGTTAATAGCCTCCCCCAGGGATCGCAGGTTGTTCTTGCACTTCACGCTGTAGGAGGAGGCACGCGCCTTGTGCAGCGCGGGAAACAGCATGCCTGCCAGCAACGCTATGATCGCGATCACCGTAAGCAGCTCTATCAATGTGAAATTGTTCTTCGCAGAATACATTCCTTGCACATCCTTCAGCCTCTGCGTCAAGACAAGTATTGGCATCCATTCAAGCAGATAACGTAAGCCAGGAAGGAATATTGTGCGCGTCAGCGGATAAATTCGGCAATTCTGCCCATTGCCTCGGCGATATTCTCGAACGATGCGGCATATGCGCATCTGACATATCCCTCGCCGCAGGCGCCGAAGGCGGAGCCCGGGACGACCGCGACCTTCTTCTCCTTGAGCAGGCGTGTGGAGAACTCCATGGAGGTCATGCCTGTCCTGGAGATGTTCGGGAAGGCGTAGAACGCGCCGCCGGGCTTCACGCATGCGAGGCCCATGGCGTTGAGCCTTTTGACGATCATGTCCCTGCGACGCTGGTATTCCGCCTTCATCTTCAGCATCTCGTCCCTGCCGTGCTTAAGGGCCTCGATCGCACCCTCCTGCGCGCCGGTCGGGGCGCAGAGCATCGAATACTGATGTATCTTCATCATGGCGTCTATGAGCTCGAAGGGGCCGCAAGCGTAGCCCATGCGGAAGCCGGTCATGGCGTAGGCCTTTGAGAATCCGTGCAGGAATATTGTCCTCTCCTTCATCCCCGGCAAGGAGGCGATAGAGACATGGTTCCCGTCGTAGTTAAGCTCCGAATAAATTTCGTCCGTAAGGACTATTAGATCGTGCTTTTCCGCGATTTTCGCAATCTTCCTGATCTGATCCATGCTGAGGGTGGCGCCGGTCGGATTGCAGGGGAAGTTGAGCAGCAGCGCCTTGGTCTTCGGCGTGACCGCCCGCGCGATGTCGTCCGGGTCGAGCGCGAAATTGTTCCTCTCATACGTCGGCACGGTTACCGGAACCCCGTGCGCCATCCTGATTTCCGCGGAGTAGGAAACATAGCACGGCTCGTGGTAGATGACTTCGTCGCCGGGGTTCAGGATTGCCCGAAGGATCAGGTCCAGGGCCTCGCTGACTCCCACGGTGACGATGCACTCCCTCACGGGATCATATTCGACGCCGTAGTTGCGCCTGACGTATCTCGATATCTCCTTGCGGAGGTTCAGCAGGCCGAGGTTGGAGGTGTAGCTGGTATGCCCTTTCTCTATCCCGAAGACGACGGCCTCCCTGATGTGCCAGGGCGTGACGAAGTCCGGCTCGCCGATTCCCAGCGAGATTATGTCGCCGCCCATTGAATTCACCAGCTCGAAGAAGTCCCTGATGCCGCTCTTCGGAAGCGAGGCTATGTGCGGAGCGACCCTGGACTTTTCAAGGGCTGACTTTGAGCTTTTCATAGTCGTCCCCGTTTTCGAGCATCTTCCCGGAAATCTTGTATTTCTTGAGGATGAAGCCTGTGTTTGTGGATATAACACCGTCGGTGGTGGCGAGCTTGCTGGACACGAAGCTTGCGACATCCTGCAGGGTCTTTCCCTGGACTTCGAGCTGCAGGTCGTAGCTGCCCGACACAAGCGAGAGCGAGTAGACTTCGGGGAATCGGCTCAGCCTCTTCGCGATCTTGTCGAAGCCGCCTTCGCGCTCCGGGCGCACCTTCACCTCGATCAGCGCCTTAACCGCGGTCTCGGGAAGTATCGAATCGTCTATCACGGCATGGTAGCCGATTATCGTACCTTCGTTCTCAAGGGCCTTGATGGCCTTGGCGACCTCCTTCTCCGACTTGCCGATCCTCTCCGCTATCTCCGCGTCCGAAAGCCTGGCGTTCTCATGCAGAAGCCTGATGATGTCCTCTTTCATCTTTCACCGGAATAAGTTTTTGTTGATGGATATTTTGACGGGATAGCAGGATTGCCAGGATGAAAAAGCAGACCTTGCCAATTCGGTTTTGCTCCGCACCCTTCGAGAGCCTTCGATACCCCGGTATCGGCGGCCTCTCAGAATACGGAGCAATTCCCGAAATCTCCGCAATCAAAATGTAAATTTTTCAGCCTATAAGGAGTATAACTTGCAGCAGGAACAAAGGAATTTCAAACTGCGGAAAGGATTCATTTGAGGCGGACGATCCAGTAGATATTCCTTTTGTATTTGACGTCCTTGACGGTCTCGGGCTTCCTTCCGCCGGTGATTTCAGGCCTCTTCTCCAGGCTTTCCTTGAAGTCTTCGTAGGTGTTGTCGCCCATGAGGAGATATTCGTCGGAGCTTCCCAGCGAGCTGAACGAATACACGAACTTGTGCGGGGCTCCGATGTAAAAAGTGAAGGGCTGGTAGCCGACGTCCAGCAGCACCAGCGCCTTCCCCTGCGGTACCGCCGCCGTAATTTCCGCGCCTGCGAAACGCTTCTTGTCGAAGCAGTTTTCAAGCGGGATGAAATACAGTATGAAGCCCATCATAAGTGCGAGCACGACGCCTGCGGTGGCCAGGCAGAGGCCGTCCGTGCTTTCCAGCGCCTTCCTGAATTTGAATGCTGCGAAGCTCGCAGCCAGTCCGGCCGCAAGAAGGATAAGCGCCCCCGCCATGGGAATTCCGCGGAAGGGATGGACGGCGGCCTCCTTCAACTTGATCATCCCGATCATGGCATCGGCGTTCAGGAAATAGAAAAGGACGAATCCCGCCGTCAAGAGCGCCGCCGCCGCTCCGGCCAGGACGAGGACTGAAATCCGCCAGGCGTAGAAAATCTTCTGATCCTCCCGGAGGCAGATCGTATAGGCTGCCAGGATCGCTGCAATCGAAAGCACGGGCATCGTGTAACGAGTCTCAGTTCCCGGCATCAGATTTATCAGGATGAAGCATATGACGACCGCGAGCCTGAGGCCCTTGAAAAGGTTGAGCTTTTCCGCAGGGACTTCCGAAATCCATTGCCTGTTCCACGCCAGCGGCATCAATGGAAGCCAGGGCAGGAAGATGGCGAATGCGCCGGCGACGGCGCCGATCCATCTGTCGAATCTGATATCCATGCCTATGAACTGGTCAAGAAGCTCCTGTTTCCAGGTCTTGGAGACGGCGGCCGTTATTTCAGGCGGCTTCGCTGTCTGCGCCTGGTATGCCCATGCAAAGAAGATAAGAAGCATTAGTATCACCGCCGCTAAATGCGCGGGCGAAAGCAGATTCTTCGCCTTCCCGTCGCAGATAAGTACGCAGAGCACTACGGTATAGAAGAACAGCAGGATGACAGGGCCTTTCAGCAGAAGGCCTAACCCCAGGACTATTCCGGGGAAGAACCATAGCTTCCGTCGGCCGCCGCCATCCGCATATACGTTCAGCCACCATAGCACTGAGATCCCGGTGAACATTGTAAGCAGAGCTTCGATCTCTATGAAACGGCCGCATGTGATCATCCCGTAGAAGCTTAAAAAGACTAGCGACAGGAATGTCCTGCGGCGCAGGTCGAGCCATCCGCTAGGCATCAGGACTGCGAAAAGCGCAAACCCCAGGACGGCCAGCGCCGAAATCAGCCTTGCAGGAAGCTCGGATCTGCTGTCCGCAAGCTTGAATGCGACAGCGACAAGCCAGTTGATCAGCGGAGGCTTCTTGTAGTATTCCTCGCCAGCAAGCTCCGGAGTCAGCCAGTCGCCGGAGTCCAGCATCGAAATTGCAGGAAGTATCCTCTTGCCCTCGGTTCCGTGCAGCTCCTGCCGCCCAAGGAACGGCAGATAGATGAAACCCCAGAAAACTATTATTAAGGCGATTGAGCTTGGGATCTTGAACATGAAT
Organism: uncultured Victivallaceae bacterium; assembly: GCA_964636325.1. Classification (GTDB taxonomy): domain Bacteria; phylum Verrucomicrobiota; class Lentisphaeria; order Victivallales; family GWF2-50-93; genus CAZWRV01. The sequence continues at coordinate 115,970 of CAZWRV010000007.1, forward strand.
CTCATGCGTATTTAATATAAGGGCTAAGGTGAAATTCAAGAACGCCATTCAATATGGCATTTAAAATTTCAGATTTCCTGACCCCCCCCACTATACTATGAAAAGATTAAAAACGACTGGAAAATGCCCTTGTGGCTTTTCAGAGCGGGGCGTTGGAAATCTGAACAGAAATACCTTCCGGGGGTCGGGTTTCACCACATTTTTATTTTCCACGGATCATGATGTCTGATTTTTACGGAGACGGGTATAAGATTCCGCTGGCATCTGCGTTGTTAACAAATAGTAAAATGGGATTATGGGTTGTTGTCCTTATAAATCTCCAGACAACTTGACTTTTAAGGGCAGGGAGTTATTTTGCGCCCGCTAAATAGCTATTATAACTCCATAATAGGCTTCAAGAAGCAAATTATCATAGAAACAAATAAACAACGAGGGAGGATTTTGTCATGAAGAAACTCATGTCGCTAGGACTCATGGTGGGGCTGATGGCGCTGGTGCCCAGTGCGGTGATGGCGGAGACGCACATCTCCACCAACGTGGATGTGCCGTCCACATGGTATGCCGCAGGAAGCCCTTACATCGTCGACAACACGATTAGCGTCAATTCCGACCTCACCATCGAGCCTGGAGTGACAGTCCAGATGAACGCGAACATTGTCCTGTATGTCAATGGAACGCTGAACGCGGCCGGGACGGCTGTCTCGCCGATCGTGTTCACCGGGACGACCCAGAGTCCGAACTGGTGGAACTCTATTTGTAAATATTCAGTAAACTACGTATAAATTTAGCCTGCCAAAGTAATTTTTCAC
>CAZWRV010000008.1:0-37124 GCA_964636325.1 uncultured Victivallaceae bacterium
CCGACGGATGGCGTCGTCGTTCCGCCGTCCGCCGGGCTGACGGCCATCGTGAGCTGGGCATGGCTGTTGTCGTTGAAGCCTATAGTGATTTCAGAAATTTTATTTTTCAGATGAAGAATTGATGCCGACTGAGGCAGCTTTTTGGGTATATTGAAAGAGAACTGGCTGTCTCCTGTTTCGACGTCCATGCAGCTTTTGCCGTTCTGATAAATAAGGGAGCCCTTGTCGACCTTGCATCTGTATTTTTTTCCATTGACGGCAAACCACAAGGATGGCGTCTTGTTGCTGAAGAACTTGCCGACAAGCGAGACGGTCTGGTTTGCAGTTCCAGAAAGAGGCGACATCGAATCGATGGAAGGCGGTAAGACTGTGAGAGTTCCGACAGGGATGGCCGCAGTTTTTGGAGTCTCCTTGAGGAACAATTGATAATCACCGGCTGGGATGGCGGTTTTCCATTCACATTTTACAGTGCCCGAAGGGAAAGTTTTTGTGAGAATTTTCGCTTTGACTGTCTTGCCTTCTTTCAGCGGAACGCCGGAAATGTAGACGATGGGTTTTGCGCTGAAAGCATCTAAGTCGACTTCATTTGCTTTAATTTCAAACTGGCTGCCGACGGTCGCTTCAAATTGTTTCCCGGCTGCCGCGAACGACGGGAAGGCGAGATGAAATAATGAGAAGGTCAATACTGCTAAAAGGAGCGCTTTTGTTTCCATTCCTTAGTCTACCTTATTTAATCCGGCTGTTCGTTGTATCCGATCATCAAATCGACGGAGAGGTCATATTCGTTGGCGCTGGAGAATCCTATCCGAATATATTCGCCGAGGTCAGGGCCGATGACCGGGATGTTGGAGTAGACAGCATCCCATGAGAGAGTGTCTTCGTTGTAGAGGAGGATGTCGCAGTATTTGCCGGCGGTGTTGCGGTGGATCATGACGTTGCACCAGTCGCCGCTGGGCACATGGTGGGCGCTTGTCCGCCAGTTGCCCGCCGACGGGTCGTAGACACAGAAAAATCCGTTTTCGTCGAGCGCAAAGAAGCATCCGCCGATGTTGCACGCCTCGTTGTAGTCGTTAGGTAGCCTGACCCTTGGGAATTTGAAGGCGGTGGAAATCCACCATTCCGCGAGTCCGTTGTTCGGGATGAAGGATATGATGTAGCTTGGCGGGGTGTCTCCGACGAAAGTTACGAACTTGTCGCCGTTGTATGCCTCGGGCGGATCATAGACGACAAGTATCTCGCCGTCATATTTGGTGTCCGCCCCCCATATAGTTCCGCTCCACGGGCCAGCCGGGTAGCTTGCGTCGTTTTCGAAGCTTTCGTAATAGACTTCAACCATGACATGACCGTCGAAGAGTGCGGGGTTCATCCCTATCGGGGGTTCGGCTCCGTCCAGGACGAGGTCTCCGTCGGAGTCGGGATTGGTCGGATCCGTGCCATATTTGCTGACTTCGGCTCCGTCCTCCATCCCGTCGGTGTCGGTGTCGGGATTTATGGGGGAAGCTCCGTGGACGGTTTCCAAGGTGTTTGAGAGGCCGTCGTTGTCGTAGTCGTTGACCGGTATTTCGTAGGCGCCGACATCGTATCCGCCGCCCTGAGGACGCGGGATGTTCTGGTTGTCGTAAACTGCGAAAGTGGCGATTCCGGCGTTTTCCGCGGGGGTGCCGGGCAAGATTCTATAGTTGTTTTTTACGGGGTTTATGTAGTTTTCAGCGGAGTCGTAGTTGCCTGCGCCGGCGTGCCCGCCCTGGACATTGCTGTAAGTCACTGCGAGGGGACCGGTTCCGGTCTTTGAAATCTGGGCGGTGTTTCCGCGGACGATGCAGTCGGTGACGACGGATTCGCCGCTGCCGGACGCGAGCAGTCCCGTGCCAGTGTTGTTGACGATGGTGTTGTTGAAGGACTTGAATGGTGCGCCCTGCATTTCGACGGCGGCGCCGCAAGAGTTGGAGCAGAAGACGGAATTGATGAGGTTGACTGCGGTGCCGTCCAAGGTGCCGGAGGGGGCCAGGATAGATCTTGAGGATATTTCGTTTCCTGTCCACAGGCAGTTCTGGAAGAGGATGAACCCGGATGACGCCACGTTGTAGCTGATGACAGGGCGGTCGTCCTTGTAGAGGCTTATCGTCAAGTCGCTTATCGCGAAGCGGGAGCCGGTGATGTCGAGCATCTGTCCTGTGTTTCCGGCGGAGCCGTCCGGAAGAGGGCCCTGGATGAAGGTGTTCGTGGAAGATGCGCCCATGATCGCGAGCGTCCTGGAAAGCTCGTAGCGGGAGAGGGCGTAAGTGCCGGACGCAAGCCTTAAGAGCGTGCCGGCGGCGGCGTTGTCGAGAGCCGTGTCGAGATACCTGTATGGCGAGCCGGGGGTTCCGTCTCCGCCGTAAGGGCCAGTGCAGCTCACATAGACGACCGGGGGCGATGCCGGGTTCAGCGGGTTCGACTCGAGCACGAATTCGAGGAGGTTGTTCACGCCGTCGCCGTCGGTGTCGGTGTTGGCTGTCAGCCCAGAAAGAGTCGAATAGTAATAGTATTCCCACCAGTCGGCGATTCCGTCGTTGTTGGTGTCGCGGTTGATGTCGAAGGCAAACCAGTTGGTGTTGTTGCCGGAGTCGGTGGAGGCGGACGGGAGAATTGCGACATGGTAAATGTTCACCGAGTCCTGTATGTCGAGGTGGCTTGCTGTCCAAGAGGCTCCGAGTGGATTGATGATCCATATCGAACCGGGGGTTGAGCTCCTGAGCTTGACAAGCTGCCCCGGAGCGCCTTGGAGGTTAAGGCCGCCTGCGGCGGTGATGTCGTAACGCTGGCCGGCGGCGAACGTCAGTTTCGATCCGGGCGTGATGCAGATCATCTGTGCGGCGGTGAATCCGTCATTGAAGACGATTCCGCCGGAGGAGCTGTTCTGTGCGACGAGGCTGTTGAACTGGGCTCCGCCGGCGCTGATGGACTGGGTGTCTGAGCCGTCGAGGGTCACGGTTCCGGAATCCGGGGAGAAGCTGCCGGAATTTGTCCAGTTGCCGCCCACCTTGAGGTTTCCCGAGCCGGCGGAGAAGGATTTGCCGGACGCTATCGAGAAATTGCCAAGGACGGTGATGCCGCCTGTTATTTCACTCGTCATTGAACCGGCGATGGCCAGGCTGTGGAAAACGGTGTCGGAGGAGGTTCCGGAGAGGGTTCCCGCATTGGCGGTCATGGTGAAAGCGCCGCCGGTGGAGCCCGCCATCGAGCCGTTGTTCGTGAAATCGCCGGCCACATTGACGGCGCTTGCCGTGTTGGTGTTCAGCCATTGACCGCCGTCTTCGATGACGAATTCGCCGACATCCATTGAGGCCGCGCCTGAGACGTTGACGATTCCTCCGGAAGAGATGTTCAGAGAATAGGCTGAGAGCGACGCGGCGCCGAGGACGTTGTATTGTCCGCCGTTGGCGGCCTGGATGGTCGCGCCGGGCGCGCTTATTGCGCCGGCGGTGTGGTCGTAAACGCCGCCAGCATCAACAAGCAGGATGCCGTTGGATATCTGCAAGGCAGCGCCGGAGTTGTTGTGGGTCAGGGTTCCCAGCACAGTCACACCATAGCCGGCCGTGAGGCCGGTGCCGGGCATGTCGAGAGTTAAAGATCTGCCCGCTTCAATCAGCAGGGTCTTGCATACCGCGCCAGATATGTTGAGACGGCAGTTTCTAGTGGAGTTATAGACGATGGTGGCGTCCTTGGAGGCCGTGGGGACTCCGTTTGTCCAGTTGCCGGGGACGTCCCAGTTGCTGTCCACGCCGCCGAGCCAATATGTGTCGTCGGATTCTACGACGGAAATCTCGGGATACCTTGCGTATGCCGCCAGGGTTTGCTGGAAGATGCCTGAAGCGTCCGTCAGGACAAGCCTGAACTGGTAGCTTACTCCCAGCGAGACCGTGGCCGTGGATCTGATGCAGAAGTCCCATTCGCCGTATTGGCCGGACGGGACTGGCAGGGCGGCAGACGACGGGACGCTCTCGACGAAGTATTCGCGGACGTTGGTTCCGGTCAGCAGAGCGTTTGAAACCTGAGTGCCGTCGGGCCCGAGCCCGTCGGCATATTCCCACTTGGATGACGCCCCCAGGTTTTCCCAGCTACCAGCGGGGCCTTGCCTGTATTGCAGGGTCACCCGCGAGCCGGCCCATGCCGAGAAGAGGTTGTTCTGGACCTGCAGCCTGAGCCTGGTGACGAATCCCTGGTTCCGTCCGGCAAGAGAAGTGTTTTCAGGCGCAAGAGGGGAGGGAGTCTGAGCGCTGTTGTTCTCGAACCAGCGGAATCTAGTCTGCGTCTGGTTCCTGAAGACGATGAGGTCGTCGAACCACATGGGCGTGTTCCCATTGACATTGTCCCAGCTCCATGATCCGACGTCGAAGGAGTTGATGTCGCTGAGGGTTGCCGTGGATCCTGCCAGGGTGCCGTCAATGAAGACTTCCGTGCCGGTCGTGCTGTGCGACAGGAGCATCTGATGCCAGCCGAGCGTCCGCGGGATGCTTGTGGCGGTCTTGGCGTAGCTGCCGTTTTTGCTGCAGAACACATAGTTTGCGGCGCTTGTCGTGTTGTCGATCATAATGCCTGCGCCCTGAGTCGCCGCGGCGTTGTCTAGGAAGAGCCACTGCCGCTTCAGCGGCTGCATGTCGTCGTAGAACCATGCGCTTGCCGAGACGTTGGTGAGCGGCCCCCATCCGGGGTTGTTCCATGCGCCGATTCCTGTTCCGGCGTTGCCGCCGGAGGAGTACATGGATTTCGTCCCTCCGGTGGTGTGATTCATGGTGTTGGAGGTCGTCGCCGCCTGGGTGAGCCATGAGGCCGCGCCGCTGATCGTCCAGTTGGAGGACGGCCTGTCAGGGGGGGCCGATGCGTTGGTGCATGTCTCGAAATTTTCGTGGAAAAGCATTTCCGGCGGCAAAGCGGGGTCGAACCAGTTGCTGTTGTCGCCGTTGTCAACGTATCCGGCCGGACTGATTGGAAGGAAGGCCGTGCCGGAGGCGTTCGAGCCTTGGACTGCGACGAACTTGCAGTCGTAGCGGCCGTTGAGGACGAGGCTCCAGGTCGTTCCGGCGCCGCCGGAGGAGGCCAGTGACACGTTGCTGTCGAACGAAGTCCCGTTGATCCTGAAAAGGCCGCCGACAGTCTGCGTGCTGCCCTGCGCGAACACAAGTGCCTTTCCGGATGTGGTGCAGAGGAAGTTGTTGAAGCTGTTGTTTCCGGAGACAGAGGCCGTACCTGCGGTCGCGAAGTTGACCGTCGAGGTTCCGGCATTGAAAGTTCCCGTGCTGCTCCAGTTGCCGTTGACCGTCACGGTCGAGCCGTTCGCGTTGAATGTCCCTTGATTTGAGAGGTTTGTGAAGGTCAAGGCGTAGTTGCTTGCGCTTGTTGTGAAGATGGCGCCGGGCAGGATTGCGAGGGGGCCGCTGATGGTCTTGGCCGCGTTGAGTGTCACCGCATTTCCGCTTGTGTTTGCTATTATGACGCCCCCTGCCCCCGGGAATATCGCGGGGAATTCGATGCCGGTGGTCTGCGCGCCTGTTCCGGCATATCGGAGTGTCGCCGCGGCTCCATAAGCGGGCGCCGTGCCTCCGACGGCGGCGGTGCCGCCTCTGGTGAGGACTCCGTTCACAGTGGCGCCGGTGGTGGTCTTTGTCCCGCTTCCGGAGAGTATGAGGTTGTTGTATGTGACTGCGGCCAGCGTCTGGTTGCCTGCGCGGAACCATTCGACTGTTCCCGTCCCGGCGTTGAATGTCCCGCCTGTGCCGCTGACAGAGAGGCCGATTCTCAGCGTGCTTGAACCGCCGTTGAGCGTCCCCGCTGTCCGTGTCCAAGTTCCGGTGAAGGTGTGAGTCAGCCCTGTTCCCAAGTCCAAGGTTCCGCCGCTGCCGTTTATTGTGAGGCCGCCGCCGTTCACGTTTCCGAGGAAGGTGGCGGTTCCGGCGGTCTTGGTCATGGAGACCGTGCCCGTGGTCGTGAATCCGTCAATGCTCTGGGTGGCGGCGGTGCCGGCGATGGTGATGGCGGAGGAGCCCGCCGTGAATGTTCCGCCGACGATGAAATCGCCGCGGAGCGTCAAGGCATAATTTGTTCCAGTCGTGAATGTGACTCCGGGGCTCACAAGGAGCGTGCCGTCGGTTGCGGCCGCGGCCGCGAGCGCCTTTGAACCGCCGCCGGAGAGCGTGAGATGGTTGTATGTCACTCCGGCCACAGTCTGGTTGCCGGCGGCGAACCACTCGACGGTGCTGTTCGCTGCGGTGAAAGTCCCGCCGGTGCCGCTGACGGAGCCGCCGATCCGCAGGACGCTTGTTCCGCCGTTTAGCGTCCCCGCCGTACGTGTCCAGGCTCCGGTGAAGGTATGCGTTAGGCCGGAGCCCAGGTTGAGAGTGCCTCCGCTGCCGTTGATTGTAAGACCTCCGCCGTTCACGTTTCCAAGGAAGGTGGCGGTTCCGGCGGTCTTGGTCATGGAGACCGTGCCTGTGGTCGTGAATCCGTCAATGCTCTGGACGGCGGCGGTGCCGTTTATGGCTATGGCCGAGGCATTGGCGGTGAATGTGCCGTTGCTGACGAAGTTACCGCCGATGTTGAGGGCGAAGTTGCTTGCGCTGGTGTTTAAAGTGACGCCCGGATTGATGGTCAACGAGCCGTTCGCGAGGATTGTCGTGGCCGCAGCCTGAGTCTTTGTCCCGCCGCCGGAGAGGAGGAGGTTGTAGTATGAAACGCCCGCTATGGTCTGGTCGCCGGAGGCGAACCATTCCACAGTTCCGGTCGAGGCGGTGAAAGTTCCGCCTGTGCCGCTTACGGAGCCGCCGATCTGCAGGACGCTTGTTCCGCCGTTGAGCGTCCCGGCGGTGCGCGTCCAGTTGCCGGTGAATGTGTGCGTGAGGCCGGCGCCCAGGTTGAGAGTGCCTCCGCTGCCGTTGATTGTAAGTCCTCCGCCGTTCACGTTTCCGAGGAAGGTGGCGGTTCCAGCGGTCTTGGTCATCGAGACCGTGCCCGTGGTCGTGAATCCGTCAATGCTCTGTGTGGCGGCGGTGCCGTTTATGGTTATGGCCGAGGCATTGGCGGTGAATGTGCCGTTGTTGACGAAGTTGCCGCCGATGTTGAGCGTGAAGTTGCTTGCGCTGGTGTCCAATGTGACGCCGTTGTCAATGGTCAGAGTGCCGCCGGCGAGGATCGTTGTCGCGCCTGCAAGCGTCTTGGTTCCTCCCCCGCCGAGCGTGAGATTATAATAGCTGTATGCGCCGACACTCTGGTTCCCGGAGGAATTGTAATTGACCGTTCCGGTGCTGGCGGTCAGAGCGCCTCCGGCGCCCAAGTTGCCGCCGATATGCAAAGTGCCGCCTCCTGTGAAATAAATTCTTGCCGCCGCGGCCGTTCCTGCGAAAGAGATGTTGCCTGAAACCACCGCAGTCCCCGTGCTAATGGCTATCTGGCTGTATCTGGTTGAGGTACTTCCACTCGTAATGCTGATGGATCCTGTGAAAAATTGTCCGGAACCGACATCGATTTGTTTTGTAACATTACCTGTGGGCGCGCTTATGGTCACAGTCCCAACGCCGCTTCTGACATCCAGCACCGAGTCCGCCGCAGCGAGTACGATGCCGGAATTAGCGTTGCCGGTAAGAATCGTCACGCTGTCGCAGTATGCTGTGTAGCTGGCCGGAACCGTGACCGTGATTCCGTTGTTCACAGTTACGGTGTCTCCCGCGACAGGAACGGATTGTCCGCCCCATGTTGCGGTATTGTCCCAGGCGCCCGTCACGCTTGCAGTCCTAGCCGCTGCCGAGGCGGCGGGCGGAGACAGCAGCATGGCTGCGAATATCGCAGGAAGCGAGATTTTAAGGGTTGTCTTGTTCATGACCATGTCCATTTATGCTCGCCAAGTCTTTCGGTTGCATCCGCGGCCGACATCATCGTGTAATCCCTCAGTCTTTTCCAAGGAGCGGTCCGCCACGACGGGGATTTCCCCCGTCGAGCGGAGGCGCAAGGGCGAGGCATTACGCCATCGTATTCATGAACGCGGGCGCTCAGTATGGCTGCAGGTGATAGCCTATCATGAGGTCGACCGACACGTCATGCTCCATTGCCCCTGAAAATCCTATCCTTATGAAATCAGCGAGGTCCGGTCCGGCAACGGGTATGTTGCTGTATACAGGATCCCAGGCAGATGTTCCGCCATTGTATATGCGGACATCGCAGTATTTCCCGGCGTGGTTGCGGCGGATCATGACATTGCACCAGGCGCCTTCAGCGATCTGCGTCGAGCTCACGCGCCAATTTCCGATCGACGGATCGTAGACGCAGAAGAAGCCGTTTTCGTCGAGGGCGAAGAAGCATCCGCCGATGTTGCATGCCTCGTTGTAGTCGGTAGGTAGCCTGACCCTGGGGAACTTGAATGCGGTGGAAATCCACCAGTCGGCGAGGCCGTTGCGCTGGATGAACGAGATGGTGTAGCTTCTCGGAACCTGCCCTTTGAACGTGACGAACTTGGTGCCGTCATAAGCGGCGCCGGGTGTTGCGTCGTGGACGATCCTGATATCTCCGGAATATGTGGTGTTTCCGCCCCAGGCCGTCCCGCTCCATTGGCCGACGGGATAGCGCTCGTCGTCCTCGAAGCTCTCGTAGAAGACATCGACGAGGACCTGGCCGTCGAAGACTGTGGGATTCATGCCGATCGCCTTTTCGGAGCCGTCGGGGACGAGATCTCCGTCGGAATCGGACTTGGCGGGGTCGGTTCCATAGACTGCGACCTCTTCGCCGTCGCTCAGCCCGTCGCCGTCGGTGTCCGGATTGGTGGAGGATGTCCCCCTCACAATCTCCTGCGCATCGGAGAGGCCGTCGCCGTCGCCATCGTTGGCGGGTATTTCGAATGCTCCGACATCTGCGGCAGCACCCTGCGGCCGAGCGAACCAGTCGGCATCCCAGATGACTCCGGTCGTTGCGCCGGTGTTTTCATCTGCGGAGCCGGGCAGGATGCGGAAGTTCTTTGCGGCGTCTATGAAGCTGTTGGCGGCGCTGTCGAAGTTCCCTGCGCCGGCATATCCGTCCTGGACGTTGCAGTTGTTGACGGTGCGCGTACCGGACGCATTGTCAGTTATCTGGACGGTGTTGCCGCGGAGGATGTTGTTCTTGAGTGCTGCAGTCGTCGTGGTGCTGAGGACTATTCCGGTTCCGGTGTTGTTTACGACGGTGTTCTGCCCCAGCTGGGCGTTCCTGCCTGCGGCGTTGACGACGGCGGCGCATGTGTTACCGTATGCGACGACGTTGAAGATGTAGAGGTCGGAGGGGCCCGAGCTGCCTGACGGCGCAATCATCGCCTTCGTATGGGTGTTGTTTCCAGTGAATACGACGTTGTTGATGAGAGTTTCCGCGCTGGAGGTGATCGCGTAGGAAATCAATGGCTTGTCGTCCTGATAGTTCCTGACGGTGACGTCGCTCAGTCCGAACTTGTTTGTTCCGGAAACGTCGATCATCTGCCCTAAGTCCGAAGAGCCGCCGAGCGGCACGGGGCCGTTGATGATGGTCTTGGCCGGTGACACGCCTTTGATTAAAACTTTCTTGTTGAGGCTGTAGCCGGAGAGGGTGTATGTGCCTTCCGCCAGGAGTATTTCCTTGCCGTTGCTTGCCGCGTCGAGAGCCTGGCCGAGATACTTGTAGGGGTTGCCGACGGTTCCGTCGCCGTTGTAGGCGCCGTTGTCGTCGACGTAGATCTTCTGGGGCTGGGCCGGATTCAGCGGGCTGGTCTCGAGGATGTATTCGAAGAGGTTGATTACGCCGTCCCTGTCGGTGTCGACCGTGGCGTTGAGTCCGGTCAGTGAGCCGTAGTATGCGTATTCCCACCAGTCGGCGATGTTGTCGCCGTTGGTGTCCCTGCTGATGTCCGTGGCGAACCAGTTGGCGTTGTTGCCCGAATCGGTCGAGTTCGACGGGAGGATGGCGGTGCTGTTGATGTTGACGGAATCCTGGACGTCGAGGTAGTTCGTTGTCCAACTGCCGCCGACGGGATTTATCAGCCAGGTGGATCCCGGGGCGGAGCTCCTGAGCCTGACGAGCTGTCCAGCGGCGCCCTGGAGGTTGAGGCCAGCTGCGGCGTTGACGGTGTAGAGCCTTGCGGCATTGAAGGTCATGAGCGAATTCGGCGTCGTGTTAGTGAAGTAGTCCGTGACGAAAGCGTCCGCGAAGGAGACGCCGCCAGCGGAGGCGTTGGCGATTGTGAGGCGGTTGAAAGCCGAGCCGCCCGCCGTTATGGTCTGAAGCGCCGAGCCATTGAGTATCACGGTTCCTCCCCCGTTCGTGAATGTTCCGCCGTTCGTCCAGTTGCCGCCCACGTAGAGGTTGCCGGAGCTTGCCGTGAAGGACTTGCCGGAGGCGATGGAGAAGTTGTTGAGAATCCTGACATCGTTGGTTATGGTGCTGGCCGTCCCGCCGGTAATATTAAGCTGGTAGAAAGTTGTCGTCGTCGAAGTTCCGCTCATGGTGCCGGATGCGTTGGAAAGCGTGAAAATGCCGCCTGTCGAGCCGAGCATCGAGCCGTTGTTGGTAAAAGTGTCTGAGACGTTGACGGCGTTGGCTGTGTTCGTGCTCTGCCACTGGGCGTTGAGGTCTATGGTGAAATTTTGGAGGTTGAAAGTCGCCGCACCTGTGACGTTCACGAGTCCGCCGGCCGCCATTTTCAGAGTCCCTGCCGTTATAGCCGGAGCGCCTGAGACGTTGTACTGCCCGCCGTTAATTGTGCGGATTGTAGATGTTCCCGCGTCGAGCGCGCCGCCGCCGGAATGGTTGTAGCGGCCGGTGGTATCTATCAGGAGCGTACCTCCGCTGAGCGCGAGGCTGGCCGTCGCATTGCTGTGTGTAACTGTGCCGTAGACCGTTATGTCCTGTGTGACAGTCAAGCTGGTCGAAGCCGTGTCCAGGAGCAGCGCCCTGCCGGCTTGGACCAGGAGGCTTTTGCACTGTGCTCCGGAGATGTTGACGCGGCAGTCGCGGGTGGCTGAGGCCATGATGATCACATCGTTCGCGCTTGTCGGAACCCCGGCCGGCCCCCAGTTGCTGGGGTTGTTCCAGTTGTTGTCCACGGAACCGAGCCATTGCTTGAGCGTAGGCGACGTGAGCGTGCACTGCGGATACTGGTCGTATGCGGCTAGGGCTCTTTGGTAGTTTCCGGCGGAATCGGTCACGACGAGACGGAAGTAATAGATGGTGCCGAGCGTCGAGTTCGAAGTCGAGGTGACGGTGAAATCCCACTCGCCGTACTGGCCGGTGGCGAGGGCGAGATTCGCGGCGGAGGGTCGGCTTTCCACGAATTGTTCGCGGACGTTCGTGTTGGTGAGCAGGGCGTTCGCGACCTGCGCCTGGTCGGCGCCGAGGCCGTCTGTGAAGTCCCAGTCCGCGGAGGGGCCAAGCGTGTCCCAAGTGCCGTTGGCCCCCTTCCTGTACTGGACGGTCACGTAAGCGCCTGCCCATGTCTCGTTCTGGTTGTTCTGCACCTGTAGCCTGAGCCTGAGCGTCGTGCCTACATTGATGCCTGTCAAGGCCGTGTTTTCCGCGGCGAGGGCTGTCGGGGTCTGCGCGCTGTCGTTGGAATACCAGCGGTATCTCGACTGGTTCTGCGAGCGGTAGACCATGAAGTCGTCGAACCACATAGGAGTGCAGCCGTTTATGTTGTCCCATGACCACGACCCGAGGTCGAAGTCTGCAAAGTTGTCAAGTCCGGTGGTGCTCAGCAGAAGGACTCCGTCGAGATACAGATCGACGACGCCGGTAGAGTTATACGTCCACACGACCTTATGCCAGCCGAGCGACCTGTCTATGAAGGAGACCGTGCGGACATCCGAACCCAGATAAGTGCAGTATACGTATTTCGTAGTACTGCGGGTGGTGTCGATCATCACGCCGACACCTCTTGATCCTGCGGCGTTGTCAATGAACATCCACTGGCGCTTGGGGCTCTGCATGTCGTCGTAGAACCATCCTTCGGCGGAACAGTTGGTCACCGGCCCCCAGCCGGGACTGTTCCAGCATCCGATGCCCTGGCCGGCGTTGCCTCCCGACGAATACATTGAGAGGGAACCTCCCGATGTATGGTTCTGCGTGTTTGCGGTAGTCGCATTCTGAGTGTGCCAGCCGGGGCCCATGCCCCAGTTCGAGAAAAACGTGCTCGGAGGGGTCATGCCGACCGTGCTGGTTTCGAAGTTGTCGAAGAAGATCATCTCCGCAGGGAACTCAGGGTTGTACCAGTTTGTGTTGTCGCCGTTGTCCTTGAATCCTACGGGGTTGATCGGCAGATAGACCGTTCCTGAAGCGTTCGATCCTTGGACGGCGACATGCCGGCAGCCATATTTCCCGTTGAGGATCAGGTTCCAGCTGGTTCCGGGGCCGCCGGCCGATGCCAGGTTTATCCTTGTCGCGACAGAGCTCCCGTCAAGCAACAGAGTTCCAGAGACAGTCTGCGTGCTTCCCTGGGCGACCGTAATGTTCTTGCTCGCGGTCGAGCATGTCAAGTTGTAGAAGGTGTTGTTGCCGGTGATAGCTGATGTCGCTCCGGAATTGTTGAAGATCACGGTGGACGTTCCGGCGTTGAATGTGCCCGGATTTGTCCAGTTGCCGCCGTCCGTGATCGTCACGCCGTTGGCGTTGAGGGTTCCTGTGTTGTTCAGGCTTCCGATGTTCACGGCTGCGCCGGCCGTGAAAGTTCCGCCGTTCCTCACTGCGTTCGTGACGTTCAGCGCGAACGCCCCCTGCGTGAAGCTTCCTGCGAAATTCGCGGAATCGGCCGTGACAGTCCCGCCCGGGTTGTATGTTTTCCCCGCCGAGAGCCACAGCTCGCGTCCGGCCGCGAAAGTCGCGTTTCCGCCGGCGACGGTGATGCCGTCGTCGTCGGCCGGCGAAATTCCGGCGATGACCGCCAGGTTTGTGTTTGTCATCTCGCTACCTGCCTGGTATTCGAGTATTATCTTGTTTTGAACCAAGCTGAGGGCGTTAGCCCCCGTGAGGAAACTTATCCCATCAGTGACAGTGACAAGAGAGGCTTTCTCAGCTTCGCCGTCCAGATAAAAGACAAGGATATCGTTGGGGTTCGGATTGTCTATGGAAAAATAAAACTTTCCCCCGGTGATTGTCTGAGTCGTTTGAACTGCGGCTCCGTTCACCGACATAGAGACATTCTTTCCTGTAGCTATCGGGATTGTCCTGGCCTCGTCGGTGTAGACAGTGCCTTCGATTAGGAAGTTCTTGGGCCAAACGACAACCTCGTAGCGGTAGTCGTTTGTGCGCGTCGCCCCGTCTGCGCGCCAATATGTTATCTGATTCGTGGCTGACAGAGTTATTCCGAGAATCGGATTTGGGAATGTGGTCCCTGTATCGCTGCAGTCGTTATTCCAGAAGACAGATGAACGAATCAATGTAGGATCATCTATTGCGGGTGAGAAAGAAACTGTCCCTGTAAGATTTCCTGCTGCGCCCGCCGCGATCGTGCCGTTGCCTTTCACCGTCCTCACGTAGTTGTTATAGACTATCCATGCGACCGAATACTGGCTGCCAGGAGTGCTTGCGCCTGCCCTGAGCTGGCAGGAGAGCCGGTTTACCGAGGAAATCCAGAGCTGGTGCCCGTATTCGTCCGTTCCGTACAAGGCCCCGGCGTTCCTTTTCTGTGCATGCAGGAAGGAATATGCCGGCCAGACATCGGATGTTAGTGGCTGCGCCTCCGCCGCGCCTGCCGCCGAATAAACATGCTCTATCCGCTGGACATTCCAATTTGCTCCGGTGTATTCGACTACGGCGTAGGAAACTATGACCGCATTGTTGTTCTGCACCCCCCTGTCGAACCGGGCGGTCGTGAGGTTCACAAGTGAAGAAGTGACAAGGTTGCTTGCATAATTTGCCGCGCTGCTGCGAGGATCGAGGACGCCCGTCACGTATACTGCAAGCTTAGCCTGGGTCACAGCGCCGGTGATTGCGACATTGACGTTCAATCCGGTCGGAGCGAAGGTTGCGAGCCCCTGGTTCCTGACTATAAACTCGTTCGGGCCGCCAACCGCGCCGACGTATTCGACTATTTCCCAGTAGACCCGGGTCGCGTTGGTGTTGTTGCTCCTGGTAATAACAATCGTGTCAGGGGCGGTGAACATTATGTGCGCGCAGACCTGCCGCGCGGTCTGGTTAGTGGTGCTTCCAGCTCCGGTATGCTGGGAGTTTGTGATTCGGACAAAGGAGTTGTTGAGGCTGGCTACTGCCGCAAAGTCGGCTGGGGCGCTCAAGGTCACGGTTGTAGCTCCCGCAGCAATCGTTGAAACTCCCCTTTGAACCTTGACTTCGTTGCTGGCCTCCGCTACCTGAGTTAAAGAGAAAAAGATGATCACGGAAAGCACACCGCAGGAAAATCTTAAGAACTTCATGTCAGCCTCCTCAAATATCCAATTTTCTTTATCTTTGTCCGACAAGTCAGACTGGTCCGGCGAGTAAGGGTCGCCTAAAACTATTTCACGCAAATCCTGAAACCCAGGTTGTCGAACGCCCCTGCGGGGGGGACGTAGTTTCTTGCGGCGGAGCGGCAGCTTCTTGCGAAGTAGCTCCAGCTTCCGCCGCGGATGACGCGGGACGAGCCGTCCGCGACGCCCGCCGGATCAACTGCATCCCCGGCGTATGCGGCATAGTAGTCGAGGCACCATTCCCATACGTTGCCGTGCATGTCGTATAACCCCCAGGCGTTGGGCGTTTTCTGGCCCACAACCTGATGCTTGTCTTCGTAGCTGTTGTAGAAATACCAGCCGAGCTCTCCCAGGACGGGGCAATATGCCGGATTCGTGATGTCGGAACCGTTGTTCAAGCCGGTCGTCGTTCCGGCGCGGCAGGCGTATTCCCACTGAGCTTCCGTAGGGAGGTCGAAAGGAAGGCCGGTCTTTGATGAAAGCCTTCCAGCGAAGGAACTGGCGGAAGGTTCTCCTCCCGGCCAGGTTCCGCCGCGGACGTCGGACCATCTGACACTTTCCACCGGGCGCGACACACCCACCCAGATGCTCGTCTCGGCTCCGGCCACAAGATAATACTGCGCCTGGGTCACCTCGAATATTCCCGCATAAAAAGCGTTTGAAACCGTCACATGGTGCTGTGTCTCGTCCGGAGAACGTCCGGTCTCGTCGGGCGGCGAGCCCATCGTCATTTCGCCGGCGGGAATCTTCTTGAGAACGAGCTTGGTGGTCTTGTATTCATCGTTGGAGACGATGTCCCCGGGCGCGTCCGGGAGGAACTCGTATGCGTATGACATGGCATTGGGCCCGGGGCTGAGATCGACAATCAAATATTCGCCGTCGGCCGCCGAGCTTACAACCACCGCCACCGTGCCGACCGCGGCGCCGCCGAATCCGTCCTCGATGCCGTAGGTGAAGCTGTCCTTTCCGGTAAAGCCCGCCGACGGCGTATAGATTATGGTTGTCCCTGCCGATGACTTCGCCGCCGTCCCGTTCGCGGGCTGTCCGACCGATGTGATCGTCAGCGTGTCGCCCTCGGCGTCGTAGTCGTTTGCGAGAACCCAGAGCTCGATCTCCGTGTCGGGCGCCGTGGTGGCGGAATCATTGACCGCCACCGGATCGGTGTTGCCGTCGGCGACGTTCACCTGCACCGCAGCCGAGTCCGTGCCGCCCCTCCCGTCGGACACGGTGTAGGAAAAACTGTCCGAGCCGACGAAGTTCTTTGCCGGGGCATATCTGACCTTTGTCGAATTGCTGGAAATGGAAGCCGTTCCATGCGAAGGGCTTGTGACCGAGATGACCGAGAGTGTGTCGCCGTCAGGGTCAGTGTCGTTGCCGAGAACCGGAATCTCGACCGCGATGTTCCTGGTCGTCGAGGCCGAGTCGTCGAGCGCGTCGGGCGGGCTGTTCGGGGTCTCAGTGACTGTCACTGCCACCGCCGCCATGGCTGTTCCGCCTCTGCCGTCGGACACGGTATATTCGAAGGAGTCCCCTCCGACATAGCCGTCAGAAGGCGCATACTCGACCTTCAGCCCGCCGGAACTTATCGAAGCTGTTCCATGCGACGGAGTTCCGACCTGGAACACCGACAGCTCGTCCCCGTCCGGGTCGCTGTCGTTCCCGAGGACATTGATCTCAACCGGGACTCCCTTTTGAGTCGTTGCGGAATCGTTGACAGCCTTTGGCGCCGTGTTCTTCAACGAAACAGTCACCGTGACCTTGGCTGCCGAGGTCTCCCCGAAGCCGTCGCTTACCGTGTATTCGAAGCTGTCCCCGCCGAGATAGCCCGCTGAAGGCGTGTAGATTACGGTGGTCCCTCCGTTTATCGCCGCTACGCCGTTCTGGGGCTGAGTCGTCGAAACCACCGTCATCACGTCGCCGTCGGCGTCGTAGTCGTTGGCCAGGACGTTTATCTGAACTGGCATGTCCTTTTCGGTCGTGGCCGAGTCGTCATAGGCGACGGGCGGCATGTTCGAGCCCGTGAACTGCGCCACAGCCTCCCCGGTAAGGTTCTTGATGTGGAACGTATAAATAATCTGCGGAGACACCTTCGGAACTGCGAACTCCAGGAGGCTTGTGCCGTCCTCGCTCATGTATGAAGATAAAATCTTGCATGACTTTTTCTTCAGCTTGCCGTTGATGAAATGGTCGAGCCATGCCTTCGGCTTCCTGCCCCCGAAAAATTCGCCGGCCGCCGTCACCGTCATCCCCTCGTTTCCATGGTCGGGGGAAAGGAGATGTATCGTAGGCGGCTTGATTACGAACGACTCCGTGACAAGCAGGGATGCCTTGCCGCCCTTCGGGACGACATAGAGAGGGTAAGTCCCCGCCTCCGCCTTCGCCACCCATTCGCAGTCAATCTGATTGGCCGGGAACGCCTTGGTGAGCACCTTGACGTATTTCTTCTTTTCCTTCTCCACCGTCCTGCCGCCGACAACCTTCGTCTCGGTGCACAGGACGTATACACCCGGCGCCTTCTGGAAAGGCCCCATATCCGGGAAGTCTGCGGAGTCGATTTGGAAGACGCTGCCCTGCGTCACCTGATATGCCGTCCCGGAGACCGCAGAAAAGGCCTTGTCCGGCACTAGCAGGGGCAGCGAGAAAAACACCGCCTGTATTATTTTCAACGCCGTTTTCATCAATTAGTTCTCCAAGTTCTTATAATCCTCTTGTGTTAAGAACGTCGGCAATGCCCTAATATTACGGTGGAACATTGAATACCCTCTTGAGATAATATATAATAATCAAGAATGCGCGCCTTGTCAAGCCTTAAACCGAAATAATAAGAATGATAATCTTTCTCATCAATGAAGGAATTCTACCTCATCAGGCATGCTGAATCGCTCGGGAACATCGGCATGGACGATAAGCACGATCCCGATCTTTCCCCGCTCGGCTATGTGCAGGCCGGCCAGTGTGCGGAGTTCATGAAGAGGCATCTCAACGGGCCTGCAATAGTCCTTGCAAGCCCCTTCAAGCGCTGCCTCAGGACGGCGGAGATCATCGCCAAGTTCAACAAGATCGGCGTCGTCCTGGAGCCGTCCCTGCACGAATATTTCAAGGCCGAATGGTTTCCAGTCAAGAAGGTGAAGTTCGCTTCCCTGCGTGAAATCGCGGCTTCCAGCGAAACAGTCAAGGACAAGAATTATCCTGACGGGCGCTGGTGGCCAGACAAGAACGAGGTGGAAGCCGACGTCAAGATGCGGATGGCGCTTTTCAGGAACCGCCTGCTCGGCGGCAGATACCCCCAGGACAGGATAGTCTGCGTAGGCCACCTCACCTCGATAATATTCCTTGCGGAGGCGATGTGCAAGGGGATCGTGATGGAGTCTGTGCGCAACGCGGGCGTCACCAAGATAGTCTACGACAAGGGCTCGTTCATGCCGGTCTTCGTGAACAACACGGACTTCCAGAAGTCAGTCCAAGGCGGAGCGAAAGCTTGACGCCGCAATCCTGGGAATGCCGAGCGCCAGCCCGGCTGAAAAGTCGCTTCCCGCCTGCTGCGCCAAAGATGTCCGAGTTTCAGAGGAAGTGGCGCTCTGGCGAGGAAAATCCGCCAGTTCTTTCTGGAAGAAACTGAAGTAGCGCAGGTATTCCTACCTGCGATGCCGCAGACAGGAATGTCTGCGCCACTTAAAGGCAAGTTTAAGGAGAGTGACCATCTGCGAGATTCGCACTTCTGCCGATCAGAAACTCGATGGAGGGCGAAGCCGTGCTGAGCCGCGGTTGAGCTCGGCTCAACCCTCCGGAATACGACAAAGATAACGACAAAGTCCGCGACAAAGATGGGCGAGTTTCAGAGTAGAGAGAAACATACATGCGACCATTCGAATATGTTTTCAGCAGCCACAGGCTTCGTATCGGGCTTTGCTGCAGGCCCGAGCCGCGTTTCGCGATCACCGGCCTGCGCTTGATGCTTCTCCGGCCTGGCGACCGGAAACTGCCGGCGTCTGCGCCTGAAAACAGGATGCTCCTCCGGCTGGCCAACGATGTGCAAGCATATCTCGGCGGCCGTCTTGACGTTCTGCCGATAGGACATCTTGACCTGGAAGCTCTTACGCCTTTCAAGAAAAAAGTCCTCTGCGAACTTCGCAGAACCGTGCCGCGGGGAATGACGATTTCGTATGGCGGTCTTGCCCGGGCGGCCGGTTCGCCTGGCGCGTCAAGGGCTGTCGGTTCCGTAATGAGCGGCAATCCGTTCCCGCTTTTCTTCCCCTGCCACAGGGTGGTCAGGGGCGACGGCGCCGTGGGATGGTTCCAGGGCGGCGCTGACGGGGCAGAGCTTAAGGCGTATCTGCTTGAGCTGGAGGGAATTGCTGTAGTGGATGGCAGGCTGATCGCGTCCAATAATGGCCGCGCTCAGCAACCATTCACTCCTCTCCGGCGGCCGGCGCCCAGATGTAGTAGAATCCGGCGTGCATTTCCGCGAGCTGGCTCAGGGGGCCGAGGTTGAGCAGCCTGCCCGAGCCCTGGTATTTGTCGAGCGCGCTGTTGTAAAGGTTGTCGTTGGGGAATTCAGTCCTCCTGTAGACCACGACGGTCGGCTTTTCGCCGAGGCCCGAGAGGACGCCCGCCGCAGAGACGGCGTCGCTCATGTACCCGATCTTGTCGACGAGCCCGAGCTTGAGCGCGTCTTCGGCCAGGTAAACTCCGCCTGAGGATATCTCCTTGAGCTTGTCGTCCCCGATCTTGCGGTCCGCCTTGACAGCGTCGAGGAATCTGCGGTCGAGCCGGTCCACGAGGTCCTGGAAGAGCTTCGCCTCCTCGTCGGTGCTCTTTCTGAAAGGTGAGCCCATGTCCTTGCGGTCGCCGGACTTGGCGACGTCGACGCCGACGCCGATCATGTCCATGAGCCTGTGCAGCTTCGGCTGGAAGAAGACGACTCCGACGGAGCCGGTGACGGTCGTCGGATGAGCGTAGATGACGTCCGCCGGAAGCGCCGCCATGTAGCCGCCGGAGGCCGCTACGTCGAGCATGCAGGCGACAATCTTGACGTTGCGCTCCCTCTTGAACTTGGCGATCTCGTGATAGAGCATGTCGCTGCCGGTGACGGTTCCGCCGGGCGAGTTGATTGTCAGCAGCACGCACTTTATTTCGGGATCCTTGGCGGCAAGCTCGAGCTGCGAGACCAGCTCCTGCAGGACGCTGGGGTTTGACTTCAGGATGCTGACGCCTTCGAAGTCGGAGATCATTCCTCGGACAGGCAGGAGCAGCACCTTCCCACCTCGGCTTCCCTCCTGGACAGTATATTCCTCGAGCGGATAGGTGTTGTCCACCAGCGCATGGACCTTGATGTTGGCGCAGCCGCTATTCAGCAACGACAACGACGCCAGCATGACAAGCTGTGCAAACGCTCTCATCTTTACAATCTCCAGGTTAGGTTTTGACTTCTTGCAATAATACTTTGGAAATATAATTTTACCACACCGAAAACCCTTCAATAAGCGGTGTCCAAGATGCGGATGTCATTCTGCCTGCTAGCCCTGCTTCTTGCCGGCTGCGCCGCGGTCGATCCGGAGCCGTTCAGGAAGTTCGACGCCTCGGTCAAGGAGGCGTCGGAAGGCATCGAGTGTGCGGCGGACCTCAACCTTTCTTGGTCGAAGCAGGCGTTCCTGGACGAGTTCTCGTCCAATCCCGGCTCGAAGTTCAGCTCCCTGGCGATCCAGCCCGGCGAGAAATATTCTTGGAAGTGGGACGGCAGGCCGCTGTTCGTCGAGATAAGAAGCACCAATCAAAGCCTCATCAGGCTGAACGGCCTCTTCCAGGAATACGCCACGCTCCTTGCAAGGCTCGCAGAGGATGGAATAGCCGACGAGGAGCGCTTCGACGAGATGGCCAAGGATCTGAATTCCAGCGTCAGGGACGTCCTCGCCGCCGCCGGCCGCCCAGGCGAAAACGACGGCGCGGCAATCTTCTCCGCCGCAGCCGCCGAGTCGGCCAAGCTCTTCATCCGCGGGAAGCGCAGGTCGGCCCTGCAGGACGCCATCAGGCGGAACGCCAAAGCTGTCCAGGCCTGGGCGGACCTCTGCTCAAATCTCGTCGCCGCGATGCGCAATGAGCTTAAGCTGAGCTACATGCTAAGATGCGACAAGCTCAAGGACGCCTGGAACGGCGCGGACGCCCCCGCCCGCAGGAAGATAACCGCCGAAATGCTCGAACTTAACGACACGTTCATCTCCTCCTTTTCCGCCATGGAAAGGCTCGACAATATCTACAAGGGCATCCCCTTTGCACATGCGGAACTCGCGGACTCCCTCGACGGACCCGAATCCATGAAAGGGAAAATCCAGGAGCTTTACTCCGAGGGCAAAAGCCTGCAGCGCCTCTACAAGACGCTGAAGAAGAGTGAGTAAAGCAGGTTTCGTTTTTTCTCCGACAATCTAAAGCCAAAGTAAAGCAGTATACCGCAATGAAAAAGAAGACTAAAAAATCCCTTGCGCCAGAGATCAGGACCGCCGACGCCTTGACGGCCATGTACGCAGATCTCAGCCGTCTCCAGATGCTCGCCGAGGAGAATGGCTTCAAGGATGAGGCTGCGGAAATCGCCGTGAAAAAGTCGGAGATCAAGAAGACCATGGAATCCCGGCTCTCCGAATTCCATTCCCGCTGGAACAAGGACTCCGGCAGACTCTCCGGAAAAATTTCAAGGAGCGCCGCCGGCATCCACAGGTGCATCGGCGACATCGAGAAGAACGTCAACACGGCCGAGAAGATCGTAAAGGCCGCAAGATACCTCGACGACGCGGTCAAGACCGCCGCCGAGGTGATGAAGTAGGCCTTTGAGCCAATTGCATAGTCTGCAATTGGCGGTGTTCAGGTGTCAGCAGGATGAAAAGGCAATTATCTCTTGTTTTTATCCTGAATTTACTGACACCCGAAACCTGACACCCGAAACCCGACACCGGTGATGTAAAATCTAGTTTACATTCACCTCATTTACTAAATGCAGGAGGGCAGTATAATGCGCGCAAATTCTGGAAGGTGGCACGGGAAGAAGTTCTATTTCGGGCTTCATTACGACCTGCATGCGGGGGAGAAGGATACGGAGCTTGGAACGCGGTGCGGCGAGAAGGAGCTTATCCCTTCGCTGAAGCTGATGGCTCCGGACTTCGTCCAGACCGACTGCAAGGGGCATCCGGGCTACACCAGCTGGTTCAGCCGCGTGGCCGAAGCCTCCGTTTCGCCGGGCGTGGTAAAGGACGCCATGAAGCAGTGGCGCGCGGCCACGCGCCGTCTCGGCATGCCGCTGCACTGCCATTATTCCGGAATCTGGGACAAGGCCGCCGGGGCCAGGCATCCCGAATGGTGCGTCCGCACCTCGGACGGCAAGCTGGCCGGCGCGCCCTTCGGCCAGAACGCCGGCGCCCCGACCGGCGAAAAGATGTGTCCGCGCGGCCCCTATCTTGAGAAGCTCATGATCCCCCAGCTTTTGGAGCTCATTGACCGCTACGGTGTCGACGGATTCTGGATAGACGGCGAGCTCTGGGCCGTCGAGCCCTGCTACTGCGGCGCATGCAGAAAAGAGTTTTCGCGGCGCACCGGAATCGCCGCGCCGCCCGCGGATGAAAAGGATCCGAACTGGCCGGTCTGGTGGAACTTCACGCGCGAAAGCTTCGAGGAGTATGTCACCCGCTACTGCGACGCGGTCCACAGGCACAAGCCTGGCGTGCTCGTCTGCTCCAACTGGCTCCAGACGTTCAAGAACCCAGGAGAACCCAAGGTGCCGACCGACTGGATCAGCGGCGACAATTCCTGGGTCTGGGGCATGGACGGCAGCCGCTGCGAGGCCCGCTTCCTCTCGACACGCGGCAAGCCGTGGGACATCATGCTCTGGGCGTTCTACTGCTCGCACGGGATGGGCCAGCCGGAATCGCCGTGGACCATGAAGCCCGTGCAGATGCTGATGCAGGAGGCGGCCGTCCTGCTTTCCTTCGGCGGCAACGTCCAGATATATGAAAATCCGGGCGGCCTTCGCAACGGCCAGCTCATACCCTGGCGCATGCGGAGGATGGGCGAGGTCGGCAGGTTCGTCAAGGCCAGGCGCAAGGCCTGCCAGGGCACCGACACCGTACCGCAGGTCGTCGTCCTACATTCCGAGCATCATCTCCGCGCCACGCCGAACGGAAAGAACCTCATGTGGAACACGGACGTCGCCGCCGTCCAGGGCGCGGTCTTCAGCCTGCTGGAATGCCGTTACGGCGTGGACATCCGCGACGAATGGGCGCTGCTGCCGCGGATATCCGATTATCCTGCCGTGGTCGCCCCGGAACAGGACTTCATGTCGGACGGCATGGTCTCGTCCCTGAAGAAATATGTCGCGGAAGGCGGACGCCTGCTCCTCACCGGAGCAAGGGCGGTCGAACGCTTCGGCGCTGAATTCCTGGGAGTCGAGGGGGCGGGCAATGTCGAAGAGAAGAAATGCTACCACGTCCCCGCCGGAGAGGGAACCGTCCCGCTTTACAGCTCCGTGTGGCGGCTTCTGAAATGCGGCACGTCAAAGCCGCTGGGCAGGCTGGGGCTCACGCCCCTCCCCTCCGAACGGCTGCTGGAGCATCCGTGCGCCGTGCTGAACAAGGTCGGAAAAGGGAAGCTTGTTTATGTTCCCGCGAATCTCTTCCGCGACTTCAACCACAACCGTTATCCGCTGACAAGGAGCTTCGTGGCCGACCTGATGAGCCGCCTTGATCCCGCTCTCGATGTCCGGATGGAGGCCGCGCCTGCCTGCGTTGATTTCGTCCCCAGGAGGCGCGGGGAGGAACTCATACTGAACTTCGTGAACCGAGCCTCCGGAATACCGAACCAGCCAGGCAACGGCGCGATCGACGAAATACCCAAGGTCGGCCCGATCAGGATCAGCGTGAGATTGAAGGCGAAGCCGAAGAATGTCAGGCTGCTGCTCGAAAAGTCGGAGCTCGCCCGCAGGTGGAGCCCCAGGGCGTCCGGCGGCGGCACGCTTGACCTCACCCTCCGGCAGCTCCACATACATGCCGCAATTGTGATCTCTTGAAGGATCTAGGTTTTTCCCTGCGGGAAAAATGCGCCCTTACGGCGCGCAAACTACTTTTGGAAAAAACGTTTTCCAAGTGGCACCGTAAGGGACTAAGTGTCTTTGTGTTAGACTTCTATGCTTTAGCGTTTATAAATTCCAAATATCCAAGCACCAAGTTCCAAATAAGTCTCAAACTTCAAAATCCAAGCTCTGAATTGTGTCGTTTGGAATTTGTGAATTGGCTTTTATTTGGGATTCGGATTTTGGAGCTTGGAATTTTGGGTTGTTGCGTGACCGCGTGGGAGCGGAACGCAACCTTACGCGGCGGGCAAAGCCCGCCTTAAGATTTGTCCGACGACAGCCTCTTGTATCTCACTCTGGCTCGGACTTCGGCGAGTATGGAATTCATCTCCTTGGAGCTGATCTCCAGCTCCTTGCCCCTGCTGTTCATGAACTCGATCTGCTCGGCGGAAATCTTCATGTCGGGGCTGGTGGTGTAGAAGGCCTCGGCCACCTGCGTGAACTCCCTGATCGCCTGCAGGGACGGCAGGCGCATCTCCGCGCGCACCTTGTCCTCGATAAGCTCGGCCTGCAGCTTGCTGACCCCCAGGCGCTCCGCCCGCCGCTCCAGCTCCTTGCGCTCGGAGCTGGTCAGCGAACCGTCGATCATCAGCAGCCTTATCACGTCCTCCAGCATCGCCGCGGGCGAGCTGAGCAGCGGGCCCGTCGTCCCGAGAGTCCCGTCCTGGATGAGGTTGGTCTGGACAAGCTCGGAATTCTGGAACAGCTCCTGCATCCTGGCGAGCACGTCCCGCGCGGAGGCGAAGCGGTCGTCGGCCTTTTTTGAGAGAAGCTTCATGACAAGTTCGCGGAGCCCGTCGGGAATCTTCGGGGAAGGGGCGATAGGCTCGGGCAGGACGCCGGTTATCATGCCGATGATGTCCCCCGTCCTTGCGGCGGGTCCGAAATTGAATATCTTCCTGCCGGTCAGCATCTCGTACATCACCGCGCCCGCCGAGTAGAGGTCGGTCCTGGAGTCGACCGTCTGGCGCAATATCTGCTCGGGGGACATGTAAAGCGGCGTCCCGATTATGTTCTCCCTCATGTCGTTGCTGATTGAAGTTGCGCCGCCCGCGGAGACAGGCAGGTGCGCCACGCCGAAGTCCGATATCTTAGGTTCGCCCCGGGGGCCGAAAAGGATGTTCTGCGGCTTGATGTCTCGATGTATAACCATCACATGATGGGCCGCATCCAGGCCGTTGAGTATCCCCGCGAAGATCCTGACCGCCGTGTGCACGTCGAGGCGGCCCTGCTTCTGGAGGTAGCCCGCAAGGCTGCCCCCGCCCATATATTCCATGATGATGCACGCCGAATTCTCGTCCTCCTCCAGCGCGAACACGTTCAGGATGTTGGGATGGTCGAGCTGCGCGCCGATCCGCGCCTCCTGCATG
This sequence comes from uncultured Victivallaceae bacterium, assembly GCA_964636325.1. Lineage (GTDB taxonomy): Bacteria > Verrucomicrobiota > Lentisphaeria > Victivallales > GWF2-50-93 > CAZWRV01. Next base: position 24,900 of record CAZWRV010000008.1, read on the forward strand.
AAGCGCTCTATGATCTCCGGCTCCTTAGTGTAAGGCTTCAGAAGCTGCTTGACGGCCACGAAGCGCCCGAGCCTGCGGTCCTCGGCCAGATACACTATGCCGAACGCGCCCTTGCCGAGGATCCTCCGTATTATGTAGCGCCTCTCCACCTCCGCGGGCAGCTTGTCGGGAGGGCCGGCCTGCTCCATCTCCTTGTCCGAAAGGCGGAGCGTCTGCTCGCTCGCCGCCTCAGGATCGATCTTTATGGTCGAGTCCTCGCGGCTGAAGAGCTTCTTGGCGGAAAGGAAGAAAGGCTCGATGTTCATGGATGCTGCTGACGGTGCGAGGCTCTTGACAATATCGGACAAGCTTGGTCGCTGAGGATTCTGCACGTATTACTTCTTCGCGTAGAACTTGTTGATCCGGTCCGCAACGTCGCGGAACCTGACGTTCGCCTGGTATATCTTCTTGAAGCATTCCATCGCCTCGTTCATCTTTCCGGTCTCCTCGTAGGTGAGCCCGAGATGGTAGAGCGCCTCCATCTTGTTGCTGTCCATGCCCACCATCTCCTCGATGGCCCTGTTGAACTGCTCGATAGCCAGGTCGTGCTGGCCCTTCGCCTTGAAGCAGCGGCCGAGGTAGGTCATGGAGGACAGGCGCCTCTGCGGATTCTTGAGCGACATCTGGAACTGCTGGATGGCGTTCTCCACGTCTCCCGCCTCGTAGTAGAGGCAGGCGAGCTCGTACCTGAGCTGGAGGTCGTTGGGATAGGAGTTGACTCGGTCCACGGCGCGCTCCATGCGGTAGTTGAGCTTCTGGGCGGCCAGCGCCTGCAGGCTCGCATCCGCCTCCTCCTTCTTGTCCGGGTTGGCCTCGAGATAGGCGGTCCATTCCGCGATCGACGCTTCGATCTTCGCGATATTGGACTTCTCTATGCCGCGGTCGATGAGCGGATCAAGCGCCCCCATCTCCTTAGTGACCATCTCGAAGTATTCGATGGCCTTGTCGTGCTGGTCGGCCTTCTGGTAGAGATCGGCGAGCTTGCGCTTGATGTCTAGGGAATCCTTGCCGCTTTTCCTCAGCTTCTCGTTGTATTCGATCAGGGAGTTGACGTCGTCCACGTTGCGCACGATCCTGTCCTGCTGCTCAATCTTCACCGACTGTTCCTGGTCCTTGAGCTTGGAACGGTAGTCGGACTCGCTGTCCTCCCAGTTGCCCTGCTCCATCGACGCCAGCGCGGCAGCCTCCCTCACCTTCTGATCCGCCTCCAGGCCGGGCGTCAGCCTGGCGATCTCCTGCCTGATCCGCAGGCAGTTCGTCCCCTGCTTCGCCGCGGCATACGCCTCCGCCAGCCAGTTGAGCGTAGGGAGGTTCTTCGGGTAATAGGCATGCGCTATCTCAAGCGTCTCAATGACGAGGAACGACGCGTCCAGCGCTTCCGCAGCCTTCGCATGGAGCGACAGCGCCGGAAGCGACGAAAGGTTGATCGCCAGCGCCTCCTCCGCCTGCTTGAGCGCCTCCATAGGCTTCTTGGCCGCAAGGTATGTGTTGCCCGCGGCGAGCGGCGCCGAAATCTTCAGCCCGCACATCAGCTTCGCCAGCGCGCCGAGCTTCTCCGTGTGCTCCTTCTCGATCTTCCTCAGAAGCTCCCTCGCCTCCTTGAATCCCGGCTCCTTCTGGACTACGCCCTTCAAAAGCATTATCGCGTATTCCGGATTCTTCTTGTCGAGCGCCTGAAGCGCCGACTGATAGTTGCCCTTGAGCGAGGACGAAACTTGACCGATATGCTTCTGTTCCATTATTCTATTCCTCCAGGGATTTCCACAAAACAGCGAATTATGGACTCATGATTGTTGAAGTTTTAAATTGGCAAAATTAATTTAGCCGCTGAAACTCCGTTTGCAAGCTCGGCGCACGGGCGCCGCCTTTGACGTCCGGACAATGGAGAACATCCATGGGGTTTACCGCCTGACCCGCGATTCTTTGTCGTCCGTCTTCGCCTTGTGCCTTTGTCTCTTATGAAAAAGACGAAGATAACCAATAACAGAAACTAAGCTTCAGCGATATATGCCCGAAAAATCCACAGTGGCGGCGATTTCGACCGGGCCCGGCGGCGCGCTGGCGGTGATAAGGATCTCAGGTCCTGACGCCCTGGCCGTCGCCAACAGCGTATGGAAGGGGCGCACACCGCTCGGACACGACACTATCCGGATCCTCCGCACCGGCAAATGCATGATCGGTTGCGATGGCCTCACAGAGCGTGCGATGGCCGTCTTCATGGCCGCCCCCGCAAGCTATACCGGCGAGGACGTCGTAGAAATCCATTGCCACGGCGGATCGGCCGTCCCTGCGGCCGTGCTCAAGGCCGCAGTCGCCGCAGGCGCGGTCCATGCGCCGCCCGGGGAATTCACACGGCGCGCGTTCATGAACGGCAAGATGGACCTCACGCAGGCGGAAGCCGTAGCCGACATCATCGCCGCACACAGCGAGATGGCCCTGAAGATCGCCGAACGCCAGCTCGAAGGGCGCCTCGGGAAACGGATTCGGCAGATCCACGGTGAAATCGTTTCTATCCTTTCCGAAACGGAGGCCAGGCTCGACTTCAGCGAGGAAGACATCTCCTTCCCTCCGGCAGGCGAGGCCGTCGGCCGCCTCGGACGGACCGCATGCGAAGTCCGCAGCCTCCTCGATTCCGCCGCACAGGGAAGGGTGCTCCGCGAAGGTGTCAGAGTTGTCATCGCGGGACGCCCCAACTCCGGCAAGTCGAGCCTGCTCAACCTCCTCCTCGGCTACGACCGCGCCATCGTCACGGAATTCCCAGGAACCACCCGCGACACGCTCGAGGAGTTCACCACGATCCGGAACATACCCATGAAGCTCATCGACACCGCGGGAATCAGGGAGGCGGAGTCCCTCATCGAAAAGTCCGGAATCGAAAGGACAAAGAAGTCGATCGGCCAGGCCCAGATAGTCCTCTGGCTCCTCGACGCGGCCGCGGATCCCGCCCAAGAAGTCGCGTTCATGCATGAACATTTGAAGGAACGCGGATCCGTCGTCGCAGCTTGGAACAAGACCGATCTCCTGGAACAAGGCGCGACGCTGCCCGATACCGCTTTCCCGGCCGCGAGAATCTCCGCGCTGAAAAATACGGGTGTCGAAACCCTGCTTGACGCCGTCGAAAAGGAAGCCTGGGGGACGGCGCACGCCGCCGAACCGGACGTCGCCGTAAGCTCAAGGCATGCAGCCCTGCTTGAGGAGGCCATCAAGGCTATTACGCAGGCGCTTGAACACCTCGGCTCGGAAGACTGGGAACTGGCCGCGGTCCATCTCCGCGCCGCCGCGGCGCCGCTCGCAGAAATCACCGGTGAAAACGCGTCGCCCGATGTCCTCGACGAAATCTTCAAACGATTCTGCATTGGGAAATGAAAATGAACGGACGCCGGAAAAACAGCACTTGGTTACCGTGCGCGGTTATTCTTGACCGCGACTTGTATATGCTGGTAAAAACACCCGTTCACTGAGGAACAGCCATGACCAACCATCTCTACGGGGCAACCGTCGCCTGCGAATGCGGCAAGTCGCATGACATCCGCCCTTACGAAGTAGTATACGAAAAAGGGGCCGCAAAGAAGCTCCCCGCCCTGATTGCGAAGTTCGCAAAGGGACGCAGAGTGCTGGTCCTCATGGACCGCCGCACTCGGGCCGCCGCCGGAGAGCTTGCCGCGGAAACGCTGCGCTCCGCCGGACTCGACGTCCAGGAGATCACGCTCGCGGACGATCCCCGCTGGCATTCGCCCATATGCGACGACTTGACGCACGTGGATCTCAAGCGCCGTGTCTCCAGGGCGGATGCCGTCGTCCCGGTCGGAAGCGGCGTCGTCAACGACCTGGGCAAGTGGATCGCCGCGGATATCTCGGTCCCCTTCATCCCCTTCGCCACCGCCGCAAGCATGAACGGCTACTCGTCGTTCAATGTCGCCGCCACGGTCAAGGGAATCAAGGTCCTGGTCCAGGGCAGGCCCGCCCCCGCCATCGCCGCGGATCCGAAAATATTGGCCGCGGCCCCCTTCGAAATGACCGCCGCCGGCCTCGGCGACGTCCTGGCGAAGTCCGCAAGCTCGTCCGACTGGAAGCTCAACAACGTCCTCTTCGGAGACTACTTCTGCCCGCGCTCCGTCTCGCTCATCGCCGAGATCGAGCCGCTGTATTTCGACAACCCGGAGGGTGTCAGGAAGCTCAAGGCCGACTCCATGCGCACGCTCTTCGACGCGCTGATACTCACGGGAGTCGCCATGACCATGGCGGGCTCGTCCGCCCCGGCATCCGGCGGCGAACACTACATCTCGCACACCCTGGACATGCTCTCGTTCGTGGACGGCCAGCACCACGACCTCCACGGCCGCCAGGTCGGCATCGGCACAATCATCTCGTCCGAACTCTACAGGCGCCTGCTCCTAATCGAAAATCCAGAGTTCTCCTGCGCCGATTTCTCCATCGACAAAAAATTCTGGGGCATCCTCGGACCGGAGGTGGAAAAGCATTACGGCCTTAAGGTCGGCAATCTCGCGAAAGTCGCAGGCATACTGTCCGTCCGATCCAAATGGGACGAGCTGCGCAGTTCCGTGAAGCCGCTGCTCCGCAGGCCCGAAAAAATAAAGGAATGCCTCAGGCGGGCGGGCGGCGCATACCTTCCGGAACATATCGGATGCTCGAAGGAAAGGCTCCTCGGCGCTCTCCTGCACGCCCACGAAATGCGCCCGAGAATAACAATCCTCGACCTCGCAAGAATGACCGGAATCCTGCCGAAAGCAGCGTCGGAAATAATCGAATCCCTCGGATAAGTCATCCTCTTGTATTTTTATACGCTTCCATCGCCGAGGGGAAGGGCGCGAGCGCTCGCTCGAATATCCCCAGCGAATAGGCTATGGCGATCCCGTAGTTGGTGATCGGCACTCCGGCCTTGCGGCATTTCATGATCCTGGACAGGAGGCCGCGCCTGTTGAAGGTGCATGAGCCGCAATGAATCACGAGCTTGTATCCGGCAAGCTCTTCCGGGAAATCGAGGCCCTGGATGTGCGTGAACTCAAGCTTTCCCCCGACGTATTGCGTAAGCCAGCGCGGAATCTTCACCTGCCCGATGTCCTCGCCGATCGGATGGTGCGAGCAAGCTTCGGCGACCAGAACCTTGTCCCCGGGACGCAGCCTGTCGATGGCCAGCGCGCCCTCCACGAAAGTCTCAAGGTCGCCCTTCAGCCTCGCGAACAGGATCGAGAACGACGTGAGCGGAATCTCCGGCGGGGTGTCGCCCGCCACCTTGAGGAAGCCCTGCGAGTCGGTGACCACCAGCGCCGGCGGCTTCGTCAGCCGTTCCAGCGCCCTGCGAAGTTCGCGCTCCTTCACCACCATGCAGATAGAATCGTTGTCCAGCAGGTCCCTGATCGTCTGCACCTGCGGCAGGATGAGCCGCCCCTTCGGCGCCTCAAGATCAATCGGCATCACGAGCACCGCCACCTCGCCCGGCGGAACCAGATCGCCTGCGATCGAGCCCGGCCCCAGATAATCCTCGGGTACGATCCCGATCAGAATCTCGCGGAATTCGGCGACTCCCCTGCCCTGCGGCGCCACGGCGATCACGTGCGGAATCTTTTCGCCGTCAAGAAATCTGAGCAGCTCATCCCCCGGGCCTGCGACATCCGACTTGTTCAGCACGGCGATGATGGGAATCTTGCGGCCCTGGAATTCTCTGACGAGCGCATCCTCGAAGTCGCCCCACTGCGACGCCTCCGCCACTATCACCGCCACGTCTGTCCGGTCGAAGACCTTCTTCGTCTTCTGCACGCGCAGCTCGCCCAGCGCTCCGACGTCGTCTATGCCCGCCGTGTCGATGAAAAGCACCGGCCCGACCGGAAGAAGCTCCATCGGCTTCTCGACCGGATCGGTAGTCGTACCCGCCGTGTCTGACACGATCGAGACCTGCTGCCTCGTCAGGGCGTTGAGAAACGAGGACTTCCCGACGTTCCGCCGTCCGAAAATCCCGATGTGAAGACGCATCCCTTTGGGTGTGTTGAGCATGAAAAAACAAACCCCTTATATGTTGTAGCCGCCTCATCGCATGAGGCGGGCCACGGCTCACAAAGCCGTGGCTACATCATCAATGCTGCCCTGGCTACCCTCACCCGCTCCCAAGACGCATCACCGCCTCCGGCGAGACCAGCCCGTCGAATTCCTGCTCCGAAAGAAGGCCGAGTTCCGCCGCGGACTCCCTAAGCGTCTTGCCTGACAATTTTGCGGAGTTCGCAATTTTCTGCGCGTCCTCGTAGCCGACTCTGCCGACTAGGGCGGTGACTGTCGCAGTGGAGTTCTCGACGTGCCGCCTGCACGCGGCCTCGTTGACCTTCAAGCCCTCCACGCAGAACTCCCTGAGTATCCCGCATGAGCTGGAGAGAAGGTCTATCGTCCCAAGCAGGTTGTCCGCGACCAGCGGCAGGAACGCATTAAGCTCCAAACTGCCCATCGAGCAGGCCATCGTGAGCGACATGTCCTTTGCGAAAACTTCGAGCGCCGCCTGCGAGACAGCCTCGGGAATCACCGGGTTAACCTTGCCGGGCATGATGCTCGAGCCCGCCTGCCGCGCCGGAAGAACCAATTCCCCGAATCCCGCGTCCGGCCCCGACGACATCAGCCGCAGATCCGATGAGACCTTCAGCAGGTTCGACGCGCACGCTTTCAAGATACCGGAGACTTCCACGAACGCGTCCGTGTTCTGCGTCGCCTCGACAAGGTTCTCGGCGCGCGAGAGCCCGATGCCGGTGATCTTCTTCAGATTTTCCACGACCTTGAAGATGTATTTCCTCGGAGCCGCAAGCCCCGTACCGATCGCGGTCCCGCCGAGGTTCACTACTCGCAGACGCTCCTCGCACTTGAAGACCCGCCAGCGGTCGCGGCCGAACGCCTCGGCGTATGCGGACATCGTGCGGCCCATCGTGGTGAGGACCGCATCCTGCATCTCGGTCCTGCCGACCTTCACGACATGGGCGAACTCCTTCTCCTTCCTCTGGAACGCCTCCAGCAACGCGACGAGTTCGCGCTCAAGACTCCTGACGCCGTAGACCGCAGCAACCTTAAGCGCGGTCGGATACGTGTCGTTGGTCGACTGATGGAGATTGATGTGTCCGAGCGGGCTTACAGCCTCATAGTCTCCCGGCTTTTTGCCGAGAAGCTGCAGCGTCCTGTTCGCGAGCACCTCGTTGACGTTCATGTTCGTCGAAGTGCCGGCGCCGCCCTGAAGCGCGTCCACGACGATATGCGCGTCGAGTTCGCCGCGTATCATCTCGCGGCAGGCGTCTCCAATTTGCGTGAACAACGCCTCATCGATAAAGCCCAGCTCGAAGTTCGTCTGCGCGCAGGCCAGCTTCACCGCGCCGAACGCATGGATGAGCGCCGGATTCACCGGACGCTTCGCAAGCGGGAAGTTCTCCGCGGCCCTAGCAGAATGGATGCCGTAGAGAGCGTCCGCCGGAAGCCGCAGCTCCCCGAGCATGTCCTTCTCTGTCCTGATTTCCGACATGTTTTGGTATTCTGATTATCCGGACTCTTGATTAATACCCGTGGATACGAATCCTTACTACAAATATAACATCTCCGCATCATAAAAACATTTGACGATTCAAATCTAATAAATCTTCATTCCGTTCGTCATATCCTATGGAAGCCAGTGGTTGATGACGGCGGGCATAGGGTTGGCAAAGCATGTTCCTTTGCCGGATCCACGCCTGAGGGGGAAATGCAAAATCCTTGAATTGAATGGCCATTTTCAGTTCGAAGAAGTATTTTATCACTGTGCATAGACTTGAATAAACGGTTTTGCATTTTTCTCAGGTAAATATTTGCTGGAGGAACATGGTTCCGCAAATATTTACATGGAAAGGCATCCTTGGAAAAGGGACCGATGACAGAAATAACCGCATTGATCAGGGAGCATGAGGCTCCGCTGATACGGTATGCCACCCGGATCCTCAAGGACCATCAGGCCGCCTTGGACGCCGTCCAGGAGACCTTCATCAAGCTCGTGCGAATTTCGCAGGAGGGCCGCCGGGACAGCCTCGAAAACATCAAGTCCTGGCTCTACAAGGTCACCCGCAACCACTGCTTCGATGAACTCAAGTCGGGAAAACGCAAGTTCGAGGTCCAGACAGACCTCGGAACCCTGCCGGAAAGTATCGCGGCGGACAAGATTGACGCCCCCGACAGCGCCGCCGAAAAGGAAGACGCGATGATGAAGATCAGGGAAATCATGAACCAGCTCAAGCCCGTCGAGAAGGAGGTCATCGTCCTCAAGCTCGAACACGGCAAGAGCTACAAGGAGATCGCCGACATCACAAAGCTCACCGTCGGCAACGTGGGATTCATCCTCCACCACGCCCTGAGAAAGGTGAAGGAGGGGATGGCCAGACAGGAGTCACTGACATGACCTGCGAAAAATTCCAGATTATGATAACCGACCTCCTCGCGGGCGAGCTGGCCGAGAAGGACAAGGCCATCCTCGACGCACACCTCGCCGAATGCGAGAACTGCCGCAAGGAACTCGACGAGTTCCGGAGCACCTGGCAGATGGCCGAATCCGCGCTAAAAACCGAAACGGCTCCCCCTGCTCTCAAGCCCGAACACTACGAGAAAATACACGACGCCATAAACAACCCGGTCAAAAAGAAATTCCTCAGATTTCCGAAAATCCCGGCCATCCCGATGAAGTTCTCCGTCATGGAGACCGCGGCGTCATTCGTGTTCGTGATAGTGTTGGTGGTTGTACTTCTGCCCATGCTGAGTGAAACCAGGGGGAAGGCCCGAAGAATAAATGCTACAAACAGCTTGAAACAAACTGGCCTTGCCATAAAAATGCAATCAAAGGATTATTCCGATAGGTTTCCAGAGGAATCGAAAGGTGGTTCGAAAGGTTTCGAAATGCTGAAAGAAGGCGGCTATCTTGAAGATGCAAAAATATATACTGCACCTTCAACGGTCGATGACATCGCCGCCCCACCCTCAAAACCCGCCCAGGAACAATTCCGCCGCCAGGTCGCCCAGAACCAGTTGCAGGACGATGAGGGCGGTATTGCCGGTGACGACCGGACAGGAAACATCGGCACTGATGCTGAGCTAGCCCAAGGTTATAATTTTGCCGCTTGGAAGAATGATTCCGCGAAATCCGCACCGGCAGAGAGACAGCCCCAAGACATTAAAAAAGCCGAACGGGCCGAACGGACCAAATATAAAATAGCAATGAACACACCGGCGCCGTCTGCTGCTCCGGCGACGCCGCCTCCGGCCGCGAAAGCGCCCGCCGGACCTCCCGCACCTGCCGCCGCCGCGCAGCCCATGAAGGACGGCTATGACGCCAACCGCGCCGCCGACAAGTCCGAAAGCCGAGCCAATTTCAAGCAGGATGCCGCCAAGTCTAATGTCGCCTCTGACGAAAAAGCGCAGACCCTTGCGCTTGGCAAGGAAAAGGCCGCAAGCGAAAAGACGCGCGATTTAGGTGAGGCAAAGGAAATGGAAACTTCCAGCGGGACAGCCTCGGAAGTCAAGATTTTCGGAATGCGCAGTGGATCGGGAGGGAAAAGAGAAGAGAGCAAGGCTCAGCCCCAGGCCGCAAGAAAACTCGACTCAGTGCAAAAAAGGTTAGAAGAAGTCGCAGACGCTCAGGAAGCCGCCGACACCGATTCCTCCGTCAATGAGGTTGTCGCGCAAATCGCAGAAGCAACCGATGGCGCACCTGCCGATCTGGCAAAGGCCAGGGCCGAAAAGAAAGCAGCAAAGGGTGATAAGGCTGGCTGGCCGGGCGGAATGCCCGGCAAAGGCGGCGCCGCCGCCCCGTCCGCCGCAGGGTCAAAGCCGGAATACGCAGCAGCAGCTCCCGCAAAACCAGACTCATCAAAACTCGGCGCCATACAGACCGGAGAAAAGAAGAAAGAAGCCGCCGCCAGAGGTAGAGTTGCTGAAGACAAGTTTGCCGAAGAGGGCGAAGCGGATGCACTAGTTATTGCAAAAAATGAGAAGGAACAGGCAAAGTGTCCGCCGCCTCAGCCCAAGGTTTCGAAGTCCTACACCTTGGATCTCAAGCTCTGGGATTTGACGGACGAGGCGACGGCGCGGGAGTTCCTGAAGCGCAGGGGTGCGAAGTTCGCAAGTTCCGCCGAGATTATCATCGACAAGGGTGCGAACACGATCACGGTCATGGACGTCGAGTCCGTGCTCGGCGAGGCGGACGGCATCTTCGAAGAGCTGCGCAGGACCGAGGAGCAGATGAGGGAGAACAAGAACGGGCTGCCTTTCCTCGACCCGAGGCAAAAGCCGTTCTCGACGTTCTCGATCGATGTGGACACTGCGTCCTACACGATGGCCAGGAAGCAGCTCAGGCAGGGGATCAAGCCCGAGCCGGAGTCGGTCCGGCCGGAAGAGTTCATCAACTACTTCGACTACCACTACAAGAACCCGAAAAGCGCGATCTTCGCAGTTTATCTGACTGCGGCGACCTCGCCGTTCCGCCCGGAGCACAGCCTGCTCCAGATTGGCGTCCAGGCGATGCGCATCGGAACCGAGGAAGGCCGGGGGACCAACCTGACGATCTTGCTCGACGCAAGTGGCTCGATGGCGCGGTCGGGGAGGCTGGACCTCATCAAGCGGACGCTGCCGAGGCTTTTCGAACAGCTCGGCGACAACGGAAGGATCACGCTCATCGCCTGCCGCGAAACTCCGGAAGTCCTCGCATACAACGTTCCCGCCGCGCAGAAGGAGTCGCTGCTGCCGGTGCTGCTTACGCTGCGGCCGTTGGGCATCGCGGACATCGAGGCGGGGCTTGTCAACGCATACCAGCATGCTGTGAACACGTTTGTTTCCGGCGCGTCGAACAGGGTCGTGCTCATCACCGATGGAATCTCGAACCTCGGCTCGCACTCCGCGGAGCACGTCCTCAGCGAGGTCGAGAACTACCGCAAGATCGGCGTCACAAACACCGTGGTGGCGGTCGGCGGCGACGGCGACGACAAGTTTCTCGAGGGCATCGCCAACAAGGGCGACGGCAACTACGTTTATATCGAGACCGACGAGGACGCCGAGAAGCTCTTCGTCGACGAGTTCACCGCCAGGTTCCACGAGATCGCGAGAAACGTGAAGATACAGGTCGAGTTCAGGCCGGACTTCGTGGCGGCATACCGCCAGATCGGCTACCAGAACAGGCAGCTAAGCAAGGCGGACTTCCGGAACGACAAGGTTGACGCGGGCGAGGTCGGCGCGGGCCAGTCAGTGACCGCCCTCTATGAGATGAAGCTCAACAACGCCAGGATAATGCGAAGGTCCGGAGCCCAGGACCTCATAGCCCCGGAAGTCATCGCGGTCGTACGCATCCGCTACCAGCGCGTCGACACCATGGAGATCGAGGAGAAGGAGTTCTTCCTCGACGCCGCGGACATAAGGCCGGACGCCGAAGCCGCGGGCGACGAGTTCATGCTCGCGGCGTCGGTCGCGGAGTTCGCGGAATTCCTCAGGTTCCCGGACGTCCCAGGGATCGCCAACCCCGGCTTGATCAGGGACAGAATGAACGGCCTCCTCTCCGGAAACTACAGGAGGGATGCGAGAGTCGCGGAACTGTACCAGCTGATTGGCATGGTCAAGTAAATTCCAATAATCAAATTCCAACCGTCCAAATAAATTTCAAATCTCAATATTCAATATCCAAAAATCAAGCATCATATCCAAATCACGAGGATGTCATAATGAGCGATGAGCATAAGCGCTTCAATTTGGAGGAGAGAACTTTCAATTTCGCGAGAGATATACGTGCTTTCGTGAGGAAACTTCCTAGGACGATTTCCAATCTCGAAGATGTTAAGCAACTTATAAAATCTTCCGGTTCTGTTGCGGCGAATTATATCGAGGCCAATGAAGCTCTTAGCAACAAGGACTTCCATTTAAGGATCAAAATATCCAGGAAGGAAGCTAAGGAAAGTATCCTTTGGTTAAGGTTGCTTTACATAGACAAGAATCAGCTCGAGAATGATAGGTCCAAATTAATCCAGGAAGCCTCCGAGCTCAAGTTGATCTTTTCTTCCATATTAAACAAAAAATAGTTTGGATTTTAATTATTGGATTTTGGAATTTGCTTGGGATTTGGTGCTTGGGATTTGGTGCTTGGAATTTGGTGCTTGGAATTTGGTGCTTGGAATTTGGTGCTTGGAATTTGGTGCTTGG
>CAZWRV010000008.1:37224-106192 GCA_964636325.1 uncultured Victivallaceae bacterium
AATTTGGAATTTAAAAATATGGAGGTTGTATGAGCCGCAAGAACGCCGCATATCTCGGATTCTATATCCTGTCGTTTTTCATATGGATCTCACTGCCGACCTTTGCCCAGAATCGGCCTGAAGACGTCCCTTCCCCCTACAAGGACATCGAGTCCATCGCCCTGAAGGGGGAGATTGCTGACGACGACAACATCAGCTTCACGGCGGAATTCGAGGTGGAGTTCAAGGAGCCGGGGATTCTTCCCCTGATAAGCGGGGACGTCTGCGAGACCATGACGGAGCTTAAGCCGCTGTCCGGCAGCTACTTCTTCGGTCTTTTCAGCGGGGGCGAGTTCAAGCTGAGGCATGACGGCACGCAATACTACATCGAATGCGTCCGCGCGGGCAAGTGCGGAGTGAAGTTCGGCTTTGTGAGCGGCGTGAAGAAGCTCGGCAATCTCCGCGAGACCTCCTTCGGGTTTCCGTCGGCCACGGCGCGATCCATCGAGATAAGCAGCAAGCGCAGCGACCTTGAAATAAAGATCGACGGCGCGCTCCAGGCGGACATGAAGATCAAGGACGACGGAGGATCGGCGTTCACGGCGGTCCTGCCGCCCGACGGCCAGTTCCACGCGACCTGGCGCGGCCACGCCGAGAAGATCGACGCAGAACTCGTGGCCAGCGCCGACTCCAACATCGTCGCGACGGTATACCCCGGCTCCGTCAAGCTCCACAACATCTTCAGCTACAGCGTGATACAGGGCAAGCTGAAGACGCTCGAGCTGAAGGTGCCGCAGGACGTCAACATACTGAACGTGAAGGGCGAAAACATCCAGGACTGGAAGATCGACCAGAAGGACAACGCCGGGACGCTTGTAGTCTCGCTGAGCCGCGAGTGCGAGAAGGAATACCGCCTGACGGTGGAGGCGGAGAAGATACTCAAGGACTTCCCGTGCAAGTTCTCCCTGCCGTCGATCGCCCCGCAGAAGATCCTGCGGCTTGACGGCTTCCTGGCGTTCGGGACGAGCGGGGCGATAAAGCTTCTTATCGACAAGTCGGCGGGACTGAGCCAGATCGACACGGCATCCTTCCCCCGCGTCAAGGACCAGCATGGGCAGATCATGGAGATCCCGAAGCGCAGCGCGTTCACATACAGGTTTTCGAGCGGGGACTACGTCCTGGAGACCAGCGCGGACAACATCATCCCCACCTACATGGTCGACCTCAACTACGTGGTGAACTTCAAGGACGAGGACATGTATGCGAGGGCGATATGCTCGCTCGACATCAAGGACGCCCCGCTGCGCGAGCTCATGGTCCGCTACGACGGCGACATGACGGTGAACCGGGTCGAAGGCCCGAAGGTGGTGCCCGACGACTACGAGCTTATGGAGAAGGACGGCGCAAAATGGATCAAGGTGCCGTTCGTCCCGGATACCATGGGCAGGACCGAGCTGTTCATCAATTTCGAACGCAACATCAAGGCCGCCTCGGACATCAAGATACCGTCCTTCTTCATCGACAAGGCGAAGTCGGTGCGCGGCTACCTGCTGCTCTCCGCGGTCCGGGGCCTGCTCGTGACTGTGAAGGAGCAGGAGAACCTGCGGAAGGTGCACGTGGGCTCGTCGCCGCTGAGGGAGCCGGGCCTGCAGTATGCGTTCCGGATCAAGGGCCAGGACTGGGCGGCCAAGGTAGACGTGGTGCACGAGAAGGCGAACATCGCCGCGGAAATATTCAACATCTGCTCGGTCGGCGAGGGGACGCTCTACGGAAGCTCGTCGTTCACGTACCACATCACCGGGGCCCCGGTGGACAAGATCGCGTTCGTCGTCAACCCCGCATACAAGAACATCGAGTTCACAGGGCGCAACATCGTGGACTGGAAGAGGCTAGGCGACGAGAAGGACAGCCAGGTATGGCAGGTCAACTTCAAGGAGAAGATTTTCGGCGACTGCAACCTGCTGGCCACATACGAGATGCTGCTTTCGGGCGGCGAGACGGAGTGCAGGCTCGGCGATATTTCGACGAAGGACGCGGACGTCGAGACCGGATTCATGGCGGTCTGCAGCGTGAGGAACCTCAAGATCACTCCGGCGAAGATGCCGGACACGGTCACGGCCATCGAGTCGAGCGAAATTCCGTCGGACTACCGCGTCCTACTGCAGAACCCGGTGCTGGCGGCGTTCAGGTTCATGAAGGCGCCGCACTGGGCCGACATGAATATCTCCGGCTACTCCTCGCAGAAGCTGCTGGACATCGCGGTTGACATCTCCGACATCAGGACCGTGATCGACAGGAACGGCGAGGCGGTGACGACCGCGGAATACAGGATCAAGAACTCCTCGCGCCAGTTCCTGGCGATGCAGCTTCCGGAATCCTCCGAGCCGTGGTCCATAAAGGTCGACGGCGAAAGCAGGCGCGTCTCGGCGTCCGAGGGCAAGCTGCTTGTCCCAGTGCCGAGGAAGCAGGACACGGACGATCCGATCAGCATCGAAGTGGTGTATGCGCAGAAATACGGCGAGCTCGGCTCGTCGCGCAAGCTGAAGTTCACGGCGCCGGCGCTGGGGCTGGAGAACATGCAGACCAGATGGTTCCTGAGCGTCCCCGACGACTACGACATCGTAAGCTTCGCCGGCAACATGGAAACCCTGCGCAATCCGCAGCTCGCCGGTCTCCCAGGGCTCCTAAGAAGGACTTGCGGCTGGTTCGGGGAGATTTTTAAGACGGGCCTCGTGATCCCGTGGGCGATGCTGACGCTCGGAGGACTCATTCTGGCCTGGAGCTGGGGGAGGAAACGCCTGATGATCCTTTCTACGACAGTCGGGATATGCCTAGTCGGGGCGGCCTTCATTATCTCCCTCGCTATGCTCGGCAGGAACATCCCGGTCATGCCGGACATCTCCCAGACTACGCCTGTCTCATGCGGTGAATTCACGCGCCTGTTCAGCGTTCCGCAGGACGTCCCGCAGCTCGAGATGGAGGTGATCAACATGCGGGGCTGGACTGCCGGGAAGCTGCTGAGCCTGGCCGCAGGGATAATTCTCTTCATCGTCATGTCGGCCGGCTCGTTCTGGTTCAAGGTCCGCCTGGCGAGGGCGTTGGCGGTCTCGGTGGGGGCTATGTTCCTGCTGCTCGGGTTTTCGCAATGGCTGACGTTGAACGCGCTTGCGGCGCTGATTCTCGCGCTGCTGCTTCCGCTGCTGGTGACGGCTGTGGTCTGGACGAGGACTTTCATCGCGGCGCGGCGCAGCTTCGAGAAGGCCGCGGCCGCGGCGCTGGCAGTCATGTTCATCCTTCCCTTCTCAGGAGGCGCGGCCGAAGAGAGGATCGAAGTGATTTCCGCAGACTACACTCTGACGACGCAGACCACCGACAAGACCGTCAACCTGGTCGCCGAGGGGAAGTTCAGCATCAGCGCCGAAAAGATCGGCGAAATACCCGTCCTCGAGACGCCCGCCGTCCTCACCAAGGGGATACCGGAGGATTCCGACCTGGAGATGGTCCGCTCCGGCGCGAACTACCTGCTCAAGATAAAGTCGAAGGGCAATTACGACGTCGCCATCGGGTTCCTCATCCCGCTGAACGACGAGGGCGACGGCAGCTACAACTTCAACCTGAAGCTGCCCGAATGCCTCAGGAACACGGTGAAGATCAACGTGGACAACAAGACGATGGGGGTCGAGTCGCAGAACAGCGTGTTCTTCAAGGCCGACATCGTGAACGAGCAGTGCACGGCGATGGCCTCGTTCAAGGGCGGGACGCGCGCGCTCTTCAGGCTCGTCCCGCAGGTCCGCAGGATCAAGGAGGAGAAGGTCGTCTTCTTCACGAACATCGACTCGCTCGCGAAGTTCGCGCAGGGCTTCGTCGAGATCTCCAACAACGTCAACTTCCAGATAGCTCAGGGCGAAACTGCGAAGTTCGCCCTTGAGATACCCGAGAACATGCGCGTGACGGCGGTCGAGGCCGCCAACCTCGGGGCCTGGCGCTACGACCAGGACAAGCATCTTTTGGAGGTCTTCCTGACCGAGGCCCGCTACGGAACCTTCGGTATGAGGATCGTCACGCAGATAGCCAACTGCAACCTGCCATACGACGTGAAACTGGGAATCCTCAAGGTGCGGGACGCCGGGCGCGAGCACGGGACCCTGGGGCTGGGCGTAGATCCGTCCGTGCAGATACAGGCGGACAAGATGGAGGGCATGGATGTCATCAACACCGCGGACTTCGCCGCGAAGTTCGCGATGCCGGAGGACATGCGCCTGAATCTGAAGAAGTCGTTCCGCTACCAGAGTTCGCCGGCGAGCGTAGAGGTGAAGGCGCTGCCGGTCGAGCCCGAGATAAGGGTCTTCGAGAACACGCGCATCTCCTACGAGGAGGAGAAGACGCTGATGGTCTCCGACCTGGACGTCGAGATCGCAAAGTGCGGCATCTTCTCGGTCACGGTCGAGATCCCCGAGTCGTTCGACATCGAAAAAGTGTTCGGCGAGGGCATCCAGCACTGGGACGAGATAACGGAGCAGGGCCCGCACCGGATCGCCGTCCATTTCGAACGCAGGATGCTCGGCCAGACGCAGATACATCTCGAGCTCATCGCGATGGACAAGAAGCGCGAGGGGCAGCAGACCATTCCCAGGCTCGCGGTCAGGAACGCCCAGCGGCTGAAGGGCGAGCTGAACATCCTCGTCGAGCACGGGATCAGGATGGACGTAATCGAGCGCAAGGGGCTTGAAGTGAAGGCCGAAGGCTTCGCGGGCGCGCAGAACCGCCTCTCCCAGAGCTTCTCAATTGTCCGGCCCGACTGGGAGCTGAAGGTGGCCTTCGACACCATCTCCCCATGGATACAGGCCGAGATGCTGCAGGTGACGAAGATATCGGAGGGCATCATAGAGACCGACGCATATCTGCACTACGCCGTCGAGAACGCGGGGATAAAAATATTCAGGATCAGGCTTCCCGAAAACGCGGAGACGCCGGAGTTCCTCGGCGACAACATCGCAGGATACCAGAAGAACAAGGAAGGCGTCTGGGAGGTCGAGCTCAACCAGAAGATTTCCGCGAGATACGCGCTGCAGTGCCGCTTCAGGCAGTCCTTCGCCAAGGAGGAGAAGGTGACGGTCCTGCCCGCGGTCACCGAGGGGACCGAGCTGCAGAAGGGCTACCTCGCGGTGCTCTCCGACGACACGCTGCAGGTGAAGTTCGCCTCCGGAAAGGGCGAGATAACCGAGTTCGACCCCCGCAAGATACCGACGACGTTCAAGGTCGAATACGAGCGCCTCTCGAAGGCCGTCGTCTGCTTCCACACCGTCGGCTCCGACTATGCCGTGACGCTGGACGTTATACGCCACAAGACCGCCGAGATGCTCAAGGCGCAGATAGGCGCAGTCGAAGTAAACTCATATGTCTCGCCCGAGGGCCGCGTCATAACCAAGGCGGAGATAACGCTCAACAACGGCAACGAGAACTTCGTCAGGATCAGCCTGCCGGAGGGCGGCACCGTGTGGTCGGTGATGATCGACGGCCAGCCGGTCGACGCCGCCAGGGAGGGCAGCGAGCTGCTCGTCCCGCTCAAGCAGTCTATATCCGGCGGCGGCCGCGACCAGAAGCTCGAACTGACCTATTCAATCCAGGCCGACAAGGGCTGGTCCGTCCTGAAGCAGACATACAAGGGGCTTTCCATCAGCCTGCCAGTCAGGAACCTCGTATGGAACCTCATCCTACCCCCCGGAATGGAATACAAGGACTTCAAGGGGACGCTGGACTGGGTCGACAGGTCCTTCCTCACCTTCATAAGCTCCGACATCGCCCAGTATGACGAGAAGAACCGGATGGAGAAGGACCAGTCGCTGGCGAAGGCGAAGGGCTACGTCTCCGCCGCGAACAAGCTTGTGCAGGCCGGCAAGATCAACGAGGCGTACGAGGCGTATCAGAACGCCGCGAACTTCGCTCAGAACGACAAGGAGCTGAACAGCGACATCCAAGGGCAGTGGCTGCAGGTGCAGCGCGACCAGTCCCTTGTGGCGTTTGGCAACAGGAGGGCCCAGCAGAAGAAGGGGAAGGGCTTCGAAGGCGCATCCGACAACCAGCCCATGCCCCAGGCGGAGCAGCAGGCCATGCCGCAGCAGGCGCTCCAGGTCAAGGACATCAACACATTGAAGCAGCAGCTCGGAAGCTCCGAGACAAGGACGCTGCAGATGATATCCGACAAGATACTGCTCCAGCAGCAGGCCGCGGCCGTCTCGCCGCATCCCCTGAACCCGTCAATCCCTGAGGGGGGGACTAAAATCACGTTCCGGCGCGACCTGCAGGTCACACCGCTCGCACCGATGGAGGTCTCCTTCAAGGCGGTCCGTAAGTTCGACTGGCGCCAAATATCCGGGCTGACCGCGGCCGCCGTCCTCACCGGCATTCTCATGCTCGCAAGCATGCTTGCCATGGCGCTGTTCCCCCGCAAGAATGCCGGGTAATGAGCGGATTTTTCTTCATGCGGACGGTTCAACAGATATTTGATTCCCGTTTCCTATTCCGCAGACTCGTCCGGGGTCGAGTCGAAGTTGAAGATGATCATGAAGGGGAGTGGGCCGTTTGCGACGACGTTGACGAGTCCGAACTGGAAGCCGTTTAGATCCCTGGCGACGTTGACGAGTCCGAACTGGAAGCCGTTGGGCGGTTCGGTTCCGGCGTTTTTGCCGGAGAGGATATTGACGACTCCGGCCTGCATGCCTTCGAAGTCGCACTCGACGTTGACGACGCCGAAGTGGGCGCCGCGCGAGCCGTCGCCGATGTTGACGAGCGCGCCTTTCACGCCATAGACTTCCGGAGTTGCCGCGAGTATCGCGGAGCCTTCCGCGCCTGTGACACGTCCGCGGCCGGACATGAATCCGGTCTTGACGCCGTAGACGCACTGCCTCGGAGGGAACGCCAGGCCCTGCGAAAGGCAGAGCTGGATGGGTGTCCAATTCGAAATGTCGACTCCGGGGCGTATTGTGACCGCGGACTTGTATGCCATAGTCAAGGTTCCGGTGACGTCGTCGTATTCCGCGAAAGCCTTGCCGTCCTCCCTGTCCCAGTGCTTCAGGCCATTGCGGAGCCCTTCGGACTTATCGAGCCATTTCGACTGCTCGGTGTTCTTCTCGAGAATCTTTGCGACTGTCGCCTCGGGGAAGGCGGCGGGCTTGCCGTCATTGACGGCGCTTATTCGGACCAGGGCGGCCCTTGCGTCGTCCTCGTAGAATATCTCGTAGCGGAGTCCGTCCCTGTCGAAGAGCTGGACTAGATAGCCGGTCTTCTCGAACTCCTTGATCGGTTTTCCGTATTCGAGGACGTTCCCCCTGGGCGTAGTCCCGAGCTGGGCGTTGGAGGCGGAGGCGGCGCAGAGGACTGCGGCGATGCAAAATATGATTTTTACTTTCATATGGGAATATCCCTAAAACTGATAAGATTTTTGATTCTAACCATAGGTTGAAGGTAGCAAGTCAGGACGGGATTTCAAGGATGGGAGCGGGTAAAACCGGGCAGAACTTTGCAGGGAGGCCACTTCCTGCACCCGCCGCGGCGGGCCCGGAGGGGAGCCTTATGCGGCAAAGCGTGTGTTTTTTCCACGATTCCCAGCTTGAAATTCCACACCTTCCAAACTGTCTTCGCCCATGGTAAAAATCAAAATTCCTATCAGTTTCTTTCCGCCCTTGATTTTCCGATATTAGCTAGTTGATTGACTATAAATAATAATTGAAGAAAGGAGGATGTCAAGTGGGCTTCAAGACAAAAATCCAGCTTATCAGCCGGAGGAGCGGCTACGACCAGTGGTTCGTGAACTTCCCTTCGGCCTGCGCGCAGATGATGGGCTTCAGGAAGGGCGAGGTCGCGGAATGGGAGGTCGACGCCAAGGGGAGCCTCATGCTGAAACGGGAACGGGATGCCGGAAAAGCCAAGAAGAAGAAAGCCTGACCGCGCAGCCGGAGCGGAGGCGGAAGCCCCGGCGGAATCGTCGGGAAGGATTCTCGCCGCCTATTCCAGGGCTCCGGACTGCGAGGCCGTCCATAGGATGCGCGCTGCCGAAGCAGCCCGTGGTCAACGCCGACGAGACCGGATGGAAGGTCAGGGGAAGCCAGTGGTACGTCTGGATATTCTGCAACCGCTCGGTTGTGTTCTGCCACGCGGACAGAAGCAGATCCTCGAAGGTGGTGGAGGACATCCTCGGCAAGGACTACGGGGGAACCTTCGTATGCGACTTCTACGCCGCATACAACTTCCTGCAGCACGTCCAGCGCTGCATGTACCACTACACGCGCGACATCAAGAAGGAGAGGGAGGTGCTGCCGGGAAGCGTCCAGCTCGAACGGTTCGAGGAAAGGGTCTGGGGATTCATCGACGCCGGAAAGGCCGCCGCAGCGCTTCCGCAGGGGAAGGAAAAGGACAATGCCGCAGCGAGGCTCGGCAGGGAGCTCTCCTCCATCGCGAGGATGGATGTCCCAAGGGGAAGGCCCGAGACCCTGCGCAAGAGGATCGGCAAATACCATGACCAGATGCTCAGGTTCGTCACGACGCCCGGCGTCGAATGCCACAACAACAGGGCCGAAAGGCATCTGAGGCCGATCGTGACTTCAAGGAAGATGTCCTTCGGAAGCGACACCCCGGAGGGCGCGCAAAGGACATGTGTCCTCCATTCCATCGTCGAAACTTGCAGGCTGCAGAAGATAAGCCCCGTAGAGCTGTTCAAGGAGAAGATGGCGAGGAACTCCGGAAACAGCTTCCCGCTAACACAGCTTCTCACCACCAGGCTGAACTGCTGACCCGCTCCCACCGCCTCTCAGCCTCAAAAACACCCAGCTTAACGGTTACGTTTTTTTGACTTTAAGCCTGATTCCGCAGGATTCGATTAATCGGAATCCTGCCTCATTAAAAGTTCTAATGCGGAACGCCGTCGGCGCGCCGTTTGACATCCACTCCCCGCAACATAACGTATCGGACTTTCAGGCATTTTCTTTTTTCAAACCAATAATGGATGAAGCTTAACAACAAGGACAAAACATGATAAGGGTGATAATCGTCGGAGCCGCCGGAAGGATGGGCAGGCACCTCGTCACGGCGGTCTTGGAGAGCGGAGACATGAAGCTGGCCGGCGCCCTCGAACATCAGGCATGCCCTCTGGTCGGAAAGGACGCCGGAACCGTCGCAGGACACGAGCCCTGCGGCATCGAGATAGTATCGGACATCGGCGGGCTGGGCGATGCGGACGCCGCCATCGACTTCAGCACGGGGCCCGTGGCCGACAACGCCGAGTATCTCGCGGGCCGCGGATGTTCGATAGTCATCGGCACCACGGCGCTCAAGGACGCCGACAGAAAGCGCCTGGAATCCCTCGCCGCGAAAGGCGCGAGGATAGTCCAGTCTTCCAACATGAGCGTCGGAGTCAACCTGCTCCTCGGCCTCTGCGCGCAGACGGCCAAGATACTCGGCGACGACTACGACGTCGAAATCGTAGAGATGCACCACAGGAAGAAGAAGGACTCCCCCAGCGGAACCGCGCTCAGCCTCGCAGAGTCCGTCGCATCCGCCAAACAGGTCAGACTCAAGGACAAGGCCGTCCACGGCCGCAGCGGAATCACAGGCGAACGTCCCTTAGGGGAAATAGGCATCCATGCGGTCCGCGGCGGAGACGTCGTAGGCGACCACACGGTCATCTTCGCAGCCGAGGGCGAAAGGCTGGAGCTCGTCCACAAGGCCTCGAGCCGGAACACGTTCGCGAAAGGCGCAGTTCGGGCCGTCAGGTTCCTCCAGGGCGCGAGGCCAGGACTATATTCCATGAAGGACGTCCTAGGACTGAACTGAGAAAAGTTATGAATTCAGCAAACTACGCCCTTTTGCTGAATTCATACTTAAAGCCCCTGACACCGCGCCGCCATGTGCGGCTGTTTTTTTGCCGCAGCCATTCCGTCGGCTGGAATTTTCCGCTTGGCGATGTAAATTCACAAGGACAAAAAACTTTTACAGGAACAGCAATACTATGGAACGCAGCGAACTCAAGAGGATCATTTCCGACTACCTCCACAAGGGCGTCGGGCTCAGCGAAATACAGGACAAGCTAAAGGCCGAGCACAGCGAACAGATTACCTTCCTGGAACTCAGGCTCCTGGCTTCGGAACTCGAGAACGTCGACTGGAAAAAAGTCTCCGGCGAGACCGACAAGGAACCGGAAAAGCCGAAGAAGAAGACGGTCGCCAAGGATATCGAAGAAGATGCCGACATGGAAGAGGAGGAAGAGGAGGAAATATCATCCGGCCCGGGCGACTGGGAGCAGGGGACAGTAGTCGAAATCAGCAAGATAGCAAGGCCCGGCGCCGCCCTCAGCGGCTCCGTCAAGTTCTCCTCCGGCGCCAAGGCGGACTGGGTGCTCGATCAGTTCGGACGCCTCATGTTCGAGAACGCCAAGGGCAAGCCCACGCAGAAGGACCTCAAGGAGTTCCAGGCCGAACTCCAGCGCAAGCTCGGTGCCGGTTAAGCATTGGGAGCCTGCTTGAAGGAATACCTGGACAAGCTGAAGGCCAACCTCGAATCGGTCATATCCGGCAAGAGCGAGGCGATAGAGCTGCTGCTTTTCGCAGTCTGCAGCGGGGGCAACATCCTGATGGAGGACGTGCCGGGGGTCGGCAAGACCACCATGGCGAAGGCGCTCGCCCGCTCGATGCAAGGCACCTTCCACCGCCTGCAGTTCACCCCGGACCTGCTGCCCTCGGACATAATAGGGACATCGGTCTTCAATCCGAAGGACGCGAGCTTCTCGTTCAGGCAGGGGCCGGTCTTCTCGAACATCCTGCTTGCGGACGAAATCAACCGGGCCTCCCCCAGGACCCAGTCCGCCCTCCTGGAGGCGATGAACGAGGGGCAGGTCTCGGTCGAGGGAGTCACCTATACCCTGCCCACCCCTTTCCTGGTGATCGCCACCGAAAACCCGGTGGAATACTACGGGACATATCCGCTCCCGGAAGCGCAGCTCGACCGTTTCGCGCTGCAGATCGTCATCGGATATCCCGACGAACAGAGCGAGCTGGACATACTTTATTCCAGGAAGGAGAAGGATCCCCTCGACGAAATCGGCCCGGTGATAAGCTGCGCGCAGATCTGCCAGATACAGGAGCTGGTCCGGAAGGTCGAAATAGAGAAGTCCGTCGCGAAATATATCGCCGGCATCGTCCGCTCGACGCGGACTGACATCAGGGTCAAGCTCGGAGCGAGCCCGCGCGCGCTGATCACCCTCTCCCGCTGCGCCCAGGCAAGGGCCTTCATCGGCGGCAGGAACTTCACGACGCCGGACGACGTCAAGGCCATCGCCGTCAATGTCCTTTCCCACAGGATCGTCCTCGACAACAAGACCAAGTTCTCCGGCACAAGGAAGGAAACTGTGATACAGGACATCGTCGAACGGACGGAGGCGCCTGTCTGACGGTGGAACCGCATGTCATTTTTGAACGGCAAATAAAAAAACAAGGAGGAAAAGATGGCTTCGAACGAAATCGGAGAAAAGATCTATCACAGCGACGAACGCATGAAGGTCACCAACGTCAGGATCACCTACAACCACATCACCGTCCCGATGGAGAAGGTGGACAGCGTCGAGGTAAATTTCAGGACCGAGGCATTCTGCTTCAGCGTGGGGGCGCTGCTCCTCAGCTTGTCGCCGCTTCTCTTCCTTGGCGCGGGCGTGATACCCAAGAGCGCTGCCTTGCCCATAGTGTTCATCACTCTCGTCCTCGCTGCGGCATGCGCCGTATGGGTATACCTGGTCTACAACAGCTACATCGAACTGATCCTGGGAGTGTCACATCAGAAGATAACCCTCTTCAAGGCCTGCATGGCGAAGAACGACTACATGTCCCAGGTCGCGAAGGCCATCGGCGACGCCATCTTCGACGAGAAGAAATACCAGAAGATGAAGGAGTCCGGCGAACTGCAGGCTCCTTCCCCCGCCTTCAATCCGTCGGAGACCGTCCGCCTCAAGCTCATGCTGGAGGACTACGAGAAGCTCAAGGCCATGAAGGATTCCATGCCCAAGGCTTCCGAGGAGAAGAAGTAAGGCGGAGATGACCTCCGGGGTAAATATTCAGTGAAAGGGCGTAGTTCACTGAATACTTGCGTATGCCTCGCTGACGCCCGCTTGAATTGCTGCATCCGGCCCATATATTGAGATATGGAAGCCTTGAAAAACGTCAATAATCGCCGTGCGTTGAAAATGGGCAGGATCAGAATATCCCTGATCCTCATTTCCGCCGCGATGCTCGTCTCGTTCATCGTCGCTGGGGCGAACATACGGAAGATAAAGGAGATTGAGTCAACCATCCCCAAATATCTCCCCAGGAAGGGGAAGTTGTGGGAAAGGCAGTCCCGCATCGTCGGGGAGCTCAAGAAGGCTCCGGAGAACTTCACCATTGAAATGAGGCAGCTCTCCACCGGCGAGCCCCTTAAGACCTTGAATTTCAAGAACACATTGTACGTCTACGAGACCGAGATGGTTCCTCCCGGGAAATATTTCGTCACCGTGCGCTCGGACGGATACGACCCGCTCAAGCTGAAGTCCGTGGAGCTCAAGGCCGGCACCGACTGCCTGATCGACATCGTCTTCGGCACCGTGGAATATAACAGATACTAGTGTATCGGACGCCGGTTGCCAGATGCCGGATTGCCAATAAAGATCAATATCCCGTTCCCGCCTTCTTGAACTTGCTTCTTCCAACGGTAAAATTACGTTCCACGTGAAACCGACATGGATAAGCATAGTCAATAATCGCCGCAAAATATAACGGGGCAAGGCATGCCAGAGGAACTCCAAGGTCTGCTCGACCGGATACAGAGCGAGGCCGTCAAAAAGGCCGAAGACGCAAGATCGCGCATCGTTGCCGATGCGCAGGCCGAATCGGACCGCATCATAAAAGACGCGACGGAAAGGGCGGATGCACTGTTGAAAAAGGCCGACCAGGACGCCGCCTTGCTCCGCGCCCGGGCCGAGGACGCGATAAGGCAGGCCGCAAGGGATGCGGCCATCAGCCTTGAGCACATATTGAAGTCCATGCTTGAAAACTTCGTTCGGACATGCGTGGGGCAGGCCATGACTCCACAAATGATGGCGACAATCATCCGGACGGCTATTGAATCATGGACGGCGAAGGGCGGTGGCGATTCGGCGGACATTAGAATAATGCTTCCGGAGAAGAATCTGGCCGAAACGCAGAAGGCCATTCTAGCGGGCGCCGCCGGGGAAATGAAGAATATTCCGGAAATTCTTGTCGGCAAGGACATGAAGTCCGGGTTCAAGATAGGATTCAAAGGCGGCGACATGTTCCTGGACTTCAGCGGAGAGGCCATGACAGAGATCATCTGTTCCTATGTCGGGCCGAAGCTGGCATCAATAATCAAGGCGGAAAACAGCCCGCACGTCAAGACGGAAAGCCGATAGCAAATCCAGGTGCATGAATGCTTTTCTACTATCTTGTCAACTCTCTGCCGTCGCTTAATTTCGGTTCGCCGCCGCCCCTGCCGAGCGCAGAATTCACCAAATTGTGCGGAAGGTGGGTCTCTCCCGGCCAGATGAAAATTATTTCTCTGCTGGATCTCCTTCCGTGTCAAGGCGCTCCATACCCAAGAGGGTCTATGGCGTTCCGTTGGAACAGCTGGGAGACTTCGCTCAGGAACTGCGCGATACGAACGGCCGCGCACGGCCAGCCGGCTGACACAGGGGCCTTCATAAGGGTCGAGGACGATTTCTTTTCCGACACGGCCAGGGGAGTCCAGCAGGCTTATGCCGCAAAGGATCCTCTCGAGCGGGAGAGGCTTCTAGACATGATGAGGTGGGAGATGCTTGACGGATGCGAGGGGACGCACAGCTTCGACTTCGACAGGCTGTGCATCTACAAGCTGAAGCTGATGATACTGGAGAAATGGCAGCGGCGGAGCACGGCCGCGGGGCTTGAAATCTTCAACGCTCTTGTCGAAAGAGTCCATCAAGGAAGGCTGGAGCAAGATGTCTGATAGCAGCGCAGGGAAAATAGTAGGCATAAACGGCAACATGATCACCGCCGAGTTCGGAACCCGCGTCATCCAGAACGAGATCGGATATGCGGCTCTCGGCGACACAAAGCTGAAGGCCGAAGTCATACGCGTCCGCGGAACACGGGCGGATCTCCAGGTGTTCGAGGACACAAGGGGGCTGAGGATCGGAGATTCCGTTCATTTCACGGGCAGGCTTCTGAGCGTCACGCTCGGGCCGGGCCTTCTTGGAAAGGTCTTTGACGGACTCCAGAACCCCCTCACGGAACTCGCGGAGAAGACAGGCTACTTCCTCCGGCGCGGAGTCTACCTTCCCGCGATAGACGGGAAGGCGCTCTGGGACTTCGTTCCTTCCGCAAGGAAAGGCGACATTCTACGGGCCGGCGACAGGATTGGCAGCGTCCGGGAAGGGATTTTCGAGCACCGGATAATGCTCCCGTTCTCCTTCCCCGGAACATGGCAGGTCGCGGACATTTCCCCCGCAGGCAGATATGCGGCGTCCGACACCGTTGCAAGAGTGTCCGACGAAGATGCCAGGCTGGAATCGGTCAGCATGCTTCAGGAATGGCCGGTGAAGATACCTATTTCCAGCTACAAGGAGAAAATCCTCCCCGAGACGCCGCTCCTCACCCAGCAAAGGATCATAGACACATTCTTCCCGGTGGCCGCGGGCGGAACTTTCTGCACACCCGGGCCGTTCGGAGCCGGCAAGACGGTCCTTCAGCACGCGATAAGCCGATACGCGCAGGCCGATGTCGTCATCGTCGCGGCATGCGGCGAACGCGCCGGCGAAGTCGTTGAAATCCTCCGCGAATTCCCGCACCTCGAAGACCCCAGGACCGGCCGCCCACTCATGGAACGTTCGATTGTGATTTGCAACACCAGCTCCATGCCGGTCGCCGCCCGCGAAGCCTCCGTCTACACGGCCGTCACGCTCGCCGAATACTACAGGCAGATGGGACTCAACTGCCTTCTCCTGGCAGATTCGACCTCGCGATGGGCCCAGGCGCTCAGGGAGATGTCCGGCAGGCTCGAAGAAATCCCCGGCGAGGAGGCGTTCCCGGCCTATCTTGAATCGCTGATCGCCGGATTCTACGAAAGAGCCGGCCTCGTCAAACTGAACGACGGGACTGAAGGATCGGTCACGATAGGCGGCGCCGTCAGCCCGGCCGGCGGCAACTTCGAAGAGCCGGTCACGCAGGCCACCCTCAAGGTCGTCGGCTGCTTCCTGGGCCTCTCCCGGGAACGCTCCAACGCGCGCCGGTTCCCAGCCATACATCCGCTCGACAGCTGGAGCAAGTATCCGAGCATAGTCCCGGAGGCCGACCTCAAGTTCGCGAAGTCCGTCCTGAGGCACGGAGCGGAAGTCAGCCAGATGATGAAGGTCGTCGGCGAGGAAGGAACCAACATCGGCGACTTCGTCGTCTTCCTCAAGAGCGAATTCCTCGATGCCGTCTACCTCCAGCAGAACACCTTCGACGCCGTCGACGGCGCCACAAGCCCCGAACGGCAGAAATACGTGTTCTCGAAGGTGATCTCAATACTCAGGACGGATTTCAAGCTCGAAGACAAGGACATGGCGAGGCGCTACTTCCAGGGCCTCCGTCAAATCTTCATAGACTGGAACTACGCGGACATGAACTCCGACAAGTTCAAGGAGATCGAAAAGGCCATCGACAACAAGGTGAACGAAGGTAAAAAATAACCGGTCGATTCCATCGGTTCGTTCGACGCCCCCGAACCAATCGGCTTCATCGTCCGCATTCGGTGGAGATTTTCGACTTAAGCGAGGAAAACGCTAATGCGCAAGGTCTACAACAGGATAATACAGATCGCAGGCAATGTGATTACCGTGGAGGCTGAAGGCGTCTCCTACGGCGAACTTGCGGAAATCCGCTGCGCCAGAGGAGTTTCCCTGGCCCAGGCAATCAGGCTCCAGGACGGCAGGGTCTATCTCCAGGTCTTCGCGGGCAGCAGGGGCATCTCCACCGACGACCAGGTCCGCTTCATCGGAAGGCCGATGCAGGTATCGAGCTCGGAGAACCTCCTCGGAAGGGTCTTCAACGGCGCAGGAAACCCCAGGGACGGACGCCCTCCCATCGCCGAGGACAAGGTCGACATCGGAGGCCCCTCGGTCAATCCGGCCAAGAGGATAATCCCCAGAAGGATGATCCGCACCGGAATCCCGATGATAGACGTCTTCAACACCCTGGTCGTCTCACAGAAACTGCCGATCTTCTCCGTCCCCGGCGAGCCGTACAACCAGCTCCTCGCCAGAATCGCCATGCAGGCCGAGGTGGACGTCATAATAATCGGCGGCATGGGGCTGAAATACGACGACTACCTGTTCTTCAGGAACACGCTCGACGAACATGGGGCGCTCTCAAGATCGGTCATGTTCATACACACCGCGTCCGACCCCGTGGTCGAATGCCTCCTGGTTCCGGACATGTCCCTCGCGGTGGCCGAGTCGTATGCCCAGGCCAAGAAGGACGTCCTCGTCCTGCTCACGGACATGTCCAACTTCGCGGACGCCCTCAAGGAGATCGCCATAACCATGGAGCAGATACCTTCCAACCGCGGCTATCCCGGCGACCTCTACAGCCAGCTGGCCGCAAGATACGAGAAGGCCGTCGACTTCGACGACGCCGGCTCCATCACCGTCCTTGCGGTCACCACCATGCCGGGGGACGACGTCACGCATCCCATCCCGGACAACACCGGCTACATCACCGAAGGCCAGTTCTACCTCCGCGGCGGACGCATCGAGCCTTTCGGCTCGCTCAGCCGCCTCAAGCAGCTCGTCAACGACAAGACCAGGAGCGACCACCGAGCCATAATGGACACGATGATAAGGCTTTACGCCGAATACCGCGACGCCCGGGAAAAGCAGGCCATGGGCTTCAAGACGAGCGCATGGGACGGCAAGCTCCTCAAATACGGAAAGCTCTTCGAGGAACGCATGATGGACCTCTCCGTCAACATTCCGCTGGAGGACGCACTCAACCTGGGATGGAAAATCCTCGCGGAATGCTTTGAAAAGCAGGAGACCGGGATGAAGTCTGCGCTCCTCCAGGAATTCTGGCCGCGGTGAAAAAACGGATCATCGGATGCCCAAGATAAAACTTACAAAGAGCGAACTGAAGACCCAGAGGGACGCGCTGAAGCAGTTCCAGCGATTCCTTCCGACCCTGCAGCTCAAGAAGCAGCAGCTGCAGGTCGAAATACGGAAGATCGAGCAGTCGCTGAGGGAGCTTGAGGCCCGCCGAGACGCCTTTTTCAACACCCTGGCCCCCTGGGTCGCCCTCTTCGCCGACAAGGCGGCCGCCGACAAAATATATTCTCTGATAAAAATAGACCGGGTTGTCGAGGGATCGGCAAACATCGCGGGCGTGATTGTCCCTGTGTTCGTTTCCGTAAGCTTCACCGTTGCCAGATTTGACATCTTCGCGGAGGAGCCATGGATACCGGACGCCATCGCCGCACTTAAGGAAATCATAGAGATCGAAATGCGCCTCGACGTGGCCAAGCGCGAATACAGCCTCGTGTCCGAGGAGCTGAGAGTCACCTCCCAGAGGGTAAATCTCTTCGAGAAGGTCAAGATTCCGGAATCCAAGGAGAACATCAGGGTCATACAGATATTCCTGGGAGACCAGAACACCGCGGGCGTGGGGCGCTCGAAGATCGCGAAAAGGAAAATGCAGGTGGCGGTATGATTGTGAAGATGAAGAAGGCCGCAATACTTTGCCTGTCTTCCGACAAGGAGAAAGCGCTGGACAAGCTGCGGGCGATGGGCGTCCTGCACATCGAAAAATCCGTGCTTGCCGAATCACCCGACCGCGGCGCCGTTGAAAACCAAATCGCCCAGGCGTCCGCAGCCGCTGCCGCCCTGGAATCCGTCCGGCGCCGCCCCCACACACAAGCCGCCGGGCATCCTAAATCTCCAGGAGAGCCGGGAGAGGCCGTTGCCGTCATCACAAGGGCGCTGGCGACAATCGCGGATCACGAAAAACAGCTCGAATCGCTCAGCAGGGCCGCCGATCTCCTGGCGCCATGGGGTGGCTTCAACAGGGCTTCTGTCGAGAAGATTGCAGAGGCTGGAATACATATCTACTTCTGCAGTTCTTCACGTAAGACATACTCCGGAATCGCCGCCGCCTTTACGACAAAAATCGTCAACGAACAAGCGGGGTCGGTCTGCTTCCTTGTCATATCAGACAGCGAACTCGACACCAAAAGTCTGCCGCTGGCCCAGCTCCCTGAGAACACCGACATGCACGAAATATCAAGGCAGATGCGCGAATGCCAGGCCTGCATCGCGTCCGCCCGCGGAATCATCGAATCATATGCCGGACACCTGCCGGCGATCCGGCGGCATGCGAAGGAGCTCGCCGCCCAGGCGGAATTCCTGTCGGCGCGGGATTCCATGCTCCGGCAGGGCGAAATAGTATCGCTCTCAGGCTTCATCCCGGAGGATCAGGTGGAACCTCTGAGGACTGCCTCCCTCTCGGAAGGCTGGGCCGTGGCGTTCAGGGATCCGCTGCCCGATGAAAAAGCCCCCACGCTTATCAGGACGCGCGGAATCGTAAGGCTCGCAAAGCCGATCTTCGACTTCATCGGGATGACGCCGGGATATGACGAGTGGGACGTCAGCGCATGCTTCCTCCTGTTCTTCTCAATATATTTCGCGATGATCATCGGCGACGCCGGCTACGGCATTCTGTTCCTCTCCGCCGTCCTCTTCGCAAAGGCAAGGTTCAGGGATCAAAAGTTCAGGACGCCGCTAAACCTGATGATGACGCTTAGCGTCATGACAATCATATGGGGTGTGCTCAACGGAAACTTCCTGGGAATCTCCGCATCGAGGCTGCCGGAGTGCATGAGGGGGCTGGACTCACTCACAAACCCCGAAACGAAGAACCGCAACATCCAGCTCATATGCTTCACGCTGGCGGCGGCGCACCTCTCCGCGGCCAGGCTCTGGAAGGCCGCGATACTTGCAAACCTGAAGTCGCTGGGCCAGATCGGATGGCTTCTCTTCATATGGGCGAACTATTTCACAATCCTCTCGATCGTGGTGCTGGGCTCGCCGCTGAAGCCCTTCGTCATATGGCTCTACGCGGCCGGAATCGTCCTCCTCATGGCTTTCAACTTGGACTGGAAGGATCCCGGCGACATATTCAACTTTCCGTTCAGGGTCATCGGCAGCTTCACAGACGTCCTTTCATTCATCAGGCTCTTCGCCGTGGGGCTCGCCTCCTTCTATCTGGCCGACAGCTGCAACACAATGGCCGCGGCTATCTCCTGCAAGATTCCATACGGACTCGGATTCTTATGCGCCGCAATCCTGCTCGTCGTCGGCCACTCCCTTAACATCGCGCTGTCCTTGATGGGGGTTCTCGTCCACGGAATAAGGCTGAACACGCTCGAATTCTCCAACCACATGGAACTTCAGTGGCGAGGAATTCCATATCGGCCTTTCAAGAGGGACGACGTTGCGGGATCCGAAGCGGCATAGTATTATTTAAAGAAGCAAACATATCAAGACGGAGGGAAAGCATATGAACCACGAAACTTATGTCCAGCTGCTGAGGGCGCTCTGCCATGCTGGCGCATTCTCGGCCATCGCGTTCGCGGCGGTGGGCTCGGGCCTGGGAACCGGCGCCGCCAGCAGCGCTACCATCGGCGCCTGGAAAAGGGCGTTCGGCCAGAACAAGCCGCCGTCCTTCCTGATGCTTGCATACGCCGGCGCGCCGCTCTCGCAGACAATCTACGGAATGATCATCATGTTCTTCACCATGAACAGGATCTCCGCCGCCACAGACGACCTGATCCTGCACAACTACCCCATGATCCTCGCCATCGGGATATTCGGAGGCGCCGCAATGGGCTTTTCCGCCTGGGCGCAGGGAATCGCGGGCGCGGCCGCATGCGACGCATACGGTGAGACGGGAAAAGGATTCGTCAACTACCTGATGGTCCTAGGCATCGTCGAGACTGTCGCAATATTCGTGATGGCTTTTGCGATCGTCATGCTGGGAACCGTGAAATGAAAGGAGGCCGGCAATGCCTATCTTCGAATACAGATGCGTGAAATGCGGCAAGGCCTTCGAAAAGCTTGTCCGCTCCCAGTCCGAGAAAGTCCTCTGCCCTAGCTGCCTCTCGACAGTGGAACGGCAGCTCTCCGTCTTCGCCGCCCCGCCCAGCTCCCAGGCCAGCAAGTGCGCCTCCGGAGACTCCTGCCCGACCGCAGGCACGAAATGCTGCGCCTCCGGCAGATGCGGCCTGCATAGATAGGGCCGGCACCCATGCCGTAATATGCGTGCGGACGGCACCTATGCCGCACTGGAAGACAAGCCCTTGACATACTGCATGTTGCAGGGGATGAATTCAACCTAATTGCCGCAGTTGAAAATATGTTTTATAAATTAACACTCTCATAATAAGGCATTTACATATTTAGAGGCTTTCACCCAATGAGTGAAAGCCAGTTTCGGCATATTTTCAACCCGGGAGGGTTGGCCGCATTCGCCATATCTACTTCGTTAGCTTCAACTTGCAGTGGTCACCACAGCTGCGTCTTGCCGCCTGGCAGCTACGGCGAATGCGGCCAACTGCGGCTATTAGGTTCAATGTCACGCCCTTTATGGAAAAATTGCATTAGAAGCCAGCTAGCGGGCCAGCCATGAACTATCCAGTCATACTTCTCCTTGCCGCAGGGCTTTCGATGGACGCGCTAGCGGTCTCGATAGCGTGCGGCGCTCAGATCACAGACAAGAGGCTTTTCCATGCATCGAGGATCGCATTCCTCTTCGGATTCTTCCAGGCGCTTATGCCGCTGCTCGGAGTCTTCGCCGGCATAAAGGCGAAATCCTACATCAGCGACTATGACCATTGGGTTGCATTTGCCATCCTCCTGGCGATCGGAGTCAAGATGATCTACGAAGCGGCCTTCATCGAAAAGGAGGAAGGTAAGGCAAAGGACGGGATGCTAGGACTAAGGACGCTGCTCATCCTTGCCGTGGCGACCAGCATAGACGCGCTGGCGGTCGGATTCACGCTCCCTATTCTAACAAGCCGGATATTCTACGCCGCATCGCTGATCGGCATTTCCACGTTCATCATCTGCTTCTGCGGAGTGTTCGTGGGCGAGAAGATCGGCCATTTTTTCGAGGGGAAGATCGAAATCGCCGGAGGCGCGGTGCTGATCGCCATCGGAGTGAAGATACTCCTCGATCATACGCTATGGACCTAATGGCCGCAGTTGAAAATATGCTATGCCTTTTAAGATTATTATAATAAGGCAGTTACATATTTTGAAGCTTTCACCTGATGGGTGAAAGCCGGTTCCCGCATATTTTCAACCCGCAAGGGTTGGCCGCATTCGCCATATCTGCTTAGTTAGCTTCAACTTGCAGTGGTTACCACAGCCGCGTCTTGCTGCCTTGCAGCTACGGCAAATGCGGCCAACTGCGGCAATTAGGATGAAACGCCGCCTGCGGCGTCTAACGAGTGCAGTCGAAACCTGGCGATGCCCTCGAAACCTGACGAGACCTTTCGGAGATCATACTGAATCAATTGACTCATGACCGGCGGCGCGCGGCAGCGTCCGGAATCCGGAATCAGGCTCTTTTCTAATACCTGTAGTGTTCGGGCTTGTAGGGGCCGTCGGCGCTGACGCCTATGTATTCGGCCTGGGCCTTGGAAAGCTTCGTTAGCCTCACGCCGAGCTTCGCGAGGTGGAGCCTTGCAACTTCCTCGTCGAGCTTCTTGCCAAGCCGGTAGACGCCAGGCTTCCTCGGATTCCTGACGAGGTCGATCTGGGCCAGCGTCTGGTTGGTGAAGGAGTTGCTCATGACGAAGCTCGGATGGCCGTTCGCGCATCCGAGGTTGACGAGGCGCCCTTCGGCCAGCATGAAGATCGCATGGCCGTCCGGGAAAAGATACTTGTCGACCTGGGGCTTGATGTTGATCTTCTTGATTCCGGGTACCTTTTCGAGCTTGGCGACCTGGATTTCATTGTCGAAGTGGCCGATGTTGCAGACGATGGACTGGTCCTTCATCCTCTTCATGTGTTCGACGGTGATGACGTCGCAGTTGCCGGTGGCGGTGATGTAGATGTCGCCGATCGGGAGGGCGTCCTCGACAGTGGCGACCTCGTATCCGGCCATTGAGGCCTGGAGAGCGCAGATGGGGTCTATCTCGGTGACGACTACCCTTGCGCCGAAGCCGTGCATTGACTGGGCGCAGCCTTTTCCGACGTCGCCGAAGCCGCAGACGACGCAGACTTTCCCGGCTATCATGACGTCCATGGCGCGTTTGAGGCCCGCGGCCAGCGATTCGCGGCATCCGTAGAGGTTGTCGAACTTCGACTTCGTGACAGAGTCGTTGACGTTGATCGCCGGGACGAGGAGCTTGCCTGCCTCCTCGAGCTGGTAGAGCCGGTGAACCCCGGTGGTGGTCTCCTCCGAGAGCCCCTCCCACTCCTTGACTGTCCTGTGCCAGCGCTTCGGTTCCTCCGCGAGTATCTTTTTGAGTATCCTATTGAGCTCGATCTCGTCCTCGCTGGTGACTTTCTTCTCCAGGATGGAGGGTGTTTTCTCAGCCTCGTAGCCGCGGTGTATCATGAGGGTGGCGTCGCCGCCGTCGTCAACGACGAGGTTCGGCCCCTTCCCTCCGGGGAAGCAGAGGGCCTTGTATGCGCAGTCCCAGTATTCGGCAAGAGTTTCACCCTTCCAGGCGAAGACGGGTATCCCGGCCTTGGCGATGGCCGCGGCCGCATGATCCTGAGTTGAAAAGATGTTGCACGAACACCAGCGGACGTCGGCGCCGAGTTCCGCAAGGGTTTCGATCAGAACCGCGGTCTGAATGGTCATGTGGAGGCTTCCGGTTATCCTTTTGCCCTTGAGGGGCTTGGACGGAGCGTACTTCTCCCTGGTGGCCATGAGGCCCGGCATTTCCTTCTCGGCGATTTCGATTTCCTTGCGCCCCCATTCGGCGAGCGAGATGTCAGCGACCTTGTAGTCCATGATTCTATATTTCTCCATTATTGTTTATTTCTATCTTCACCACACATTTCCCCGTGGCCAAACTCACACCTCTATACCGACTAGGACAAGAGGAACCGCCGGGACTCCCCGCCCTTGGCGAATCACATTATAAAACTCCCCCTCATAATATGCGATTCCAGAACTCATCTGGCTCTGGAGCGACTTCATTGGAATAATTTCAACGCCGACATCAATGTGATCCCCAACATAGAATGCAAGATGCTTAACGAAAAGATCATATGAGACGAATGCGTATTTGCCGAATTGAACTTCGACCGCGACTCGTTCTTTGACAAAGTCTGTCTGGTTATAGCTGAAGATCGGCTTCTCCCCCGCAGCCTCGATCTCGCGTTTCTGGTCAGACGCCTTCATCGCAATAGTTTTCCGTATAAGCTTCTCGCTCCTTGTCACCCAGTAACTAAAGCGGCTTTCTTGCCAATTGCTCTTTCGGAGAAGGTTCTTGAATGAGGCGTTCATGTCAATAGGGCTATAAAGAAGCTCCCCTTCCATGTTTTTTTCTTTCGACACTTTCGTCCGGCATTGAGCCGCGTCGACTTTCGACACGACCATGGTTATCTCATCCCATAGTTTGGGCTTGTGAACGAGAAGGAACTCAAGACCGTTAAGGTGAGAATACGTTTCTGCAATTTTCATTTCCCTTGGTATCTCTCCTTGTCTGAAAGGCGTTCAAACATCACTAGCTGAACCGAAGCATTTTTGTTTGTCCAAGGAGAGACGGACAGGCTATTGCCAGCTTTGCATGGGTCATAAATCGGCTTGCCCATGGCTCGCGTACGAAGAGTGCCGTCCATTTCCTGGCGGATCCTTTGTCGAGCTAAATCAACATATCTAGGGACAATTTCCGATCCCGCACCTCGCCGACCATGCCGAATGGCGGCGATAATAGATGTTCCAACGCCGAGGAAGGGGTCAAAAACCCAATCATCTGGCCTGGTCATGGATAAAACCAATCTTTCAATCAGCTCTACTGGAAACTGGCAAGGATGATCCGTTTTCTCGACATGATTACTCTTAACATTCGGAATCATCCATATGTCACCGGGGTTTTTACCCAGCGGATTGCAAGAATATTTCCCTACTTTGGGCCCTTTGAAATACTTTTTCCCAGGATACTTTTGGGGAATACGTACGGGATCAAGAGCAAAGACATAGTTGTCGCTCTTTGTGAACCATATTATTGTCTCATATCTGCCAGAGAAGCGTCTACTGCAATGCAAGCCATGTTCAAAGTGCCAAACAATACGATTCCTCATCTTCAAGCCAAGACTTGCAAATATTGGATATAGTATCGTATCAAGAGGTATAATGCTTCCCCCATCCACATAATTGCCGACCTGCCAGCAAATGCTGCCATCCGACTTCAACACACGAACGCATTCTTTTATCACTGTCGCCTGTTGCTCCAAGTAGGATTTAATATCCAGACGCTTCTCATATTCCTTGCCGATATTATATGGGGGAGAGGTCACTATCAGCCGGAAAGTTTCGTGGGGACAAGAGCGTAGGATACCGAGACAGTCTCCAAGATGGACAACCACCCGGGCGGAGGGAACAAAATCATCCAGTATATCGTATTTCTGTCCGAAAAGTGCTGTCATCCCGGTAAAATATCCTC
Source organism: uncultured Victivallaceae bacterium (assembly GCA_964636325.1). Lineage (GTDB taxonomy): Bacteria > Verrucomicrobiota > Lentisphaeria > Victivallales > GWF2-50-93 > CAZWRV01. Next base: position 61,927 of record CAZWRV010000008.1, read on the forward strand.
GTAGGTCTTCTGGCTCAACTCACAGGATGGATAGCCTGACCGTTCCTTATTTCCTCTATTCGCCTGCGGATTTCGGGCCATCTGGCGTCGGGTATGGCGGCGCCTAGTGTTTTCACCGCCTCCGCTCCGAGGACGGCGCCGTATCTGCCGCTTTTATCGGCCGGGTGGCCGTTGAGATAGCCGTAAAGGAATCCTGCGGCCCAAAGGTCGCCGGCCCCGGTCGTGTCGACGGGGTTTTCCACGGGTTCGGCCGGTGCGTGCGAACGCTTGCCGTTGGCCATTATGAAGGCGCCCGCCTTCCCGAGCTTCACCACGGCCACATCGCAGAGGTCTGAGAGCTTGTCGAGGGCGATCATGATGTTGTCAGTGCCGGCGAACGCCCTGGCCTCCTCCTCGTTGGCGAAAACTATGTCCACGTGCTTTTCCAATATTTCATGAAGCTTGATTCCGGCCTGCCTGACGACCTCGAACGAAGCGAGGTCGAAGCTTGTCGTGCAGTAGTGGTTTCTCGCCATCTCGAATATCTTGTTCGTGAGCGCCTCGTTGTAAAGGAGATAGCCCTCGGCGTGGACGTGGGAGATGTCGGACCAGTCCTCGGATGCGAAGTCCTCCGGTGAAAGATCCGCCGCGGCGCCGAGGCAGGTCCTCATGGTCCTTTCGGAGTCGGGGGTGACCATGCAGAGGCACTTGCCGGTCGGGAGCGTATCGGAGGCCTTAAGGTGGGAAAGGTCTCCCCCCATGCCCATATAATGGCCCCTGTATATTTCAGACTCCTTGTCCTTGCCGGTCTTTCCCAGCAGCGCGGTCGGAACTCCGAGCCTGGACAGGCCGAAGATCGTGTTGGCCGCAGAACCGCCGGGCGAGAAAGACGGCTGTGATGAGCCCCTGGCGAGGATGTCTTTGATGAAGGAGTCCTCGACGAGGGCCATACCGCCCTTGCCCCCAGGCAAACCCTTCACAAGCTCCTCGTCGCACCTGAGGATGACGTCAAGGATCGGAGAACCGGTGCCCAAGACCTTGAATGTGCAGTTTTCAGACATTGAGTCATTTCAAATGTTTTGCGGCAGCCTTCCTGAGAGCATCAACCATGTCCGTCTTCTCCCATGGGAAGAACGGGCGGCCGAAATGGCCGTATGCGGCAGTCTTGCGGTAAGACCATCCGTTGGCCGAGGGATACTTCAGCTTGAGATGCCTGATTATGGACGCGGGCCTGAGATCGAACACCTTCCTTATTAACGCCTCGAGCGTGACGTCGTCCGGGATTGCGCCGGTACGGTAGGTGTCGACGTTGATGCTGAGCGGTTCCGCTACGCCAATCGCGTACGCGACCTGGACCTCGCACTTGCGCGCCAGGCCGGCCGCGACGATGTTCTTGGCGATGTAGCGGCACATGTATGCGGCCGAACGGTCGACCTTGCTCGGATCCTTGCCCGAAAAGGCGCCGCCCCCGTGCGAACCCACGCCGCCGTAGGTGTCGACGATGATTTTGCGGCCGGTGAGGCCGGTGTCGCCGTTGGGGCCGCCGACGACGAACCTGCCGGTCGGGTTGACGTGGTATACAATGTCGCCCTTCATGAGCGGCGCGGGAATCACCCTTGCGGCGACTTCCCTTACAAGCTTTTCGAGCGTATGTATCTTCATGTCTTCGGTGTGCTGGTGTGAGACGACTATAGCCTCGACCTTCTGGGGGATGCCCCCCTTGTAGCGGATCGAGACCTGGCTTTTGGCGTCTGGGCGCAGAAAATGGTATTTCTTCGGATCGGCCTTGCGCAGCCTTGCGAACTCCTCCACAATCTTGTGGGCGAAGATAATCGGGGCCGGCATGAGCTCTGCCGTCTCGTCGGAAGCATATCCGAACATCATGCCCTGGTCGCCGGCACCCTGCTCCTTGTGGAGCCCCTGGCCCGCAGTCACTCCCTGGGAGATGTCCGGGGACTGCTTGTGGATGCACATGAGCACCTTGCAGTCGTCGGACGAGAAGCCGATGTCCCCGCATGTGTAGCCTATGTCGCGCAGAACCCCCCTGGCGAGGGCCTCCCAGTTGACCGAGGCCTTGGTCGTTATCTCGCCGGATATAACCGCGATATCGGTGGTGACGAGAGTCTCGCAGGCCACCCTGCTGTCCGGATCCTGTTCAAGGCAGGCGTCAAGCACGGCATCTGAAATCTGGTCGCACACCTTGTCGGGATGGCCTTCGGAGACGGATTCGGAGGTGAAAACATGCTCGGCGTGAATCTTGCTCATTCTAATTTCTCCTAAAGTTAACCATGGCAAAGACCGCGAAAGATATTCTAGTTTGGCGATAAATCAAACGCCAAAGAGAAACTCCCTTTTAATTAATCGACTACTTCCTCCTCCGGCAGCTCAGCCTGCAATTCGGCCCCGGTCACCTTCGCGAAAGTCTTGAAGTGCTTCTTGGCGACCTGCCCGAGCCTGTCGACCCCATGCTTCTCCAGTATCCTGGCGGCCGCCTTTTCCACGGCCTCGCCCGCGCCCCTGGGAAGGGGGATTCCGAGCTCCTCCTCCAGGCGCTTCATCCTGCGGAGGAACTCGTCCCTGGCCAGAATGGAGGCGGCCGCAACGGCCGGATCGCTTTCGGCCTTCGTCTTCTGGACGAGCCTTATCCCGCTGGCCTTCTGCATGTTCTTCAGCGCGTTCCTGATGAGGTGTTCGCTGCCGAACTTGTCCGAGAGCGCCTCCTTGCAGGACGGAACCTTCTCCACAATGTTCTCAATGGCTCTCGCATGGCCCCACGCAAGGAGCCTGTTGAGGTTCCTTATCCTGTCGTAAAGCCTGTTGTACGCCTCGTTGCCTATGGCAACCACGGCATAGCCGCCCCCGGTGGCGATCCTGATCTTGGAGGCGAGTGCCGCGATCCTGGCCGAGCTCTTTATCTCCTTGGAGTCCCTGACCCCCGCCAGCTTGAGCTGCTTCGCCATGGCGCCGTCCAGATAGACCGCCGAGACCACCAGCGGGCCGAAGAAGTCTCCCTTGCCGCTCTCGTCCACCCCTGCGTGCGGGCTGAAGCCCTCCTCCACAGTCAGGGGACTGTAGTCGGCCACAAGCTCGCCCAGTATCTCCGGCTCCAGCTTGTAAAGGACGAACTCGCCCGCCCCTTTTCCCTGGACCGTGACCTTGCAGCTTCTGTAGGCTACGATGTTGAGCTTGCCGCGTACCGCCTTCCACTGCGAATGATCAGGCGCCGAAAACTCCCAGCCCTCGGCGTCAAGCACCGACCTGAGCTTGTCGATCTGCTCCTGCCTCAGGGTGAAAACAAAGCTCGTCCGGTTCTCAATATCCATTCCGAAGTCTCTTTTTTTTTCAAAAACAATTGATTTATTTTTTTTTGGGCTTAACTTTTTGCTTCGATGGTAGATTTAATGCTATGATCAAAGAACGGCCCTCAGCCCGGCGGAACCGGCAAGCAGGATTCCGTTAATTTTTTCCGCGCTGCAATGAATTTCAAATCCGCAATGTCAAAAATGATGTTTTTTGCGACGGCCGCCGCCTTCGCCCTCGCCCTCATGCGCCCGCAGCCGCTGGATGCCGCCGCCCCTGCCAACGAAAAGTCAAAGGAGAGGATAAACAGCATCATCAAGATAGTTGTGAAATACAGGGACGCGGGGCAGTCCCTCTCCGATCCTGACGTCAAGGAGGCCATCCTGAACGAGGTCGCTGAAATAGTCCCTCTGGAGCCGGAGTCGCAGGCAAAGGCGGTAAGCTTCGACGACGTCGCCGCTGAAGTCCGCAAGAAGGTGGCGCTCCGCTTCCCCGACAAGCATGACTCCCTGAAGCAGACCATACAGGCCGAGGCCGACAAGAAGTTCAAGATGGCGGCGATCATGGACTATGTGACCGTCAAATATATGAAAGGCGAAAAGACCTACACCGCCGAGGGAGTCTTCTACGGATACGGCATAGGCAACAAGAGCGTCAACATCGACCAGACACACATCCCCATCGTCGACCTGGTGGACGAGGACAGGGCGAAATACGACAAGGCCTTCCGCGAACAGAAGGTCAAGGAGTTCATGAACGGCCAGATCGACACCTACTACAAGCGCAAGCAGGCCTACACGAACAATGTCAAGGAAGAGATCATGGGCCGCATAAGCAGGGAGAACGAGGAGAAAGGCTTCATCTTCGCGTGGAACAAGTGGAGGAGCGCCAAGAGCGTCGTCGACATCCTGGTCGACGACATGGGAAAGAACAAGGGCGGCGGAGAGTCCGGGACCGAGCAGGGAACCGAGGTTGCCGAGACCGGAACGAAGCCGTCCGCCGACAAGACCCCGCCGAAGGAAAATCCAAAGGGCACCCCACCGGACCTCAAGCCTGAAAACCCGGATCCGGCAACCAAGACAACGGCCTCCCTCGACAAGAACGTGCTCCAGCTCATGAAGAAGGCGGACGACGAATGGATACGTATCTCCAACACATACGCAGGCATAGACGCGGACCAGGGCTACAAGCCCGCCCTGTGGTGGATGAAGTCCAAGGACGTCAATCTGCTCTTCCCGAAATTCCTGAAGCCCGACGACACTTCCGAGGTCAAGATACTGACCTATCCTCCGGGCGACCCCATCGAATCGGTGGAGCTGCACTTCTTCAACGGCTATTTCTACAAGGCCGTGATGAAGTTCCGCATCGCCAAGACAGTAGAGGCGATGGTGGAGCTCGCGAAGAAGATCAGGGACAAATACGGCCCTTCCGACGACGAGAAGGAGCCCGAACCGCCCCCCGAAGGGGAGGCTCCGGCCGAGGGCGCCCCGCCCGCCGACCAGAAGCCGGCCGAACAGCCTCCGCCAGAGGGCGAACAGCCCTCCGGCGCCGACATCCCGGTCGAGGAATCCTACGTCTGGACCGGCAAGATAACAAAGGCCCAGCTCCTCATCAGGAGAAACCCGGAAAAGACCGCCATCATCGAATTCACGTTCACCAAGGAAAACCCCAAGATAGTCCCGGACCAGCAGGAGAAGATGGAGAAGGAGAAGGCAGACAAGGAGAAAAGGGAGCGCGAGGAGGAGCTTAAGAGGTATCAGGATTTCAGGGTCACTCCGGGCGAGGAGGACAAGGACAAAGATAAGAGCAAGGACAAGGACAAGGACAAGGGAAAGTGATATTATCAAACTTGAAGCATAGCCAAGCAAATCATGCCGTATCTGATATACAATGACGGAACTACCCAGGAGGCGGTCCTTCTTGATTCATATCCCGTTTTCCGCATCGGACGAACCAGCAACAACGAGATGACCATTCTCGAGGATCCGTCCGTCAGCAGGGAGCACTGCCAGATCATCAGGCAGGAGAACGGCAGTTTCATCATACGGGATCTCGAATCCAGGAACGGAACATATATAAACGACGGGAAGATCGCTTCCGACCCCGTCATACTGAACGACGGAGACAAGATCACGGTCGGAAGCAAGACGGAGCTGATCTACTGCTTCGAAATTGACAGCTACGCCAACACCGAGACGAAAGGCATCGCGAAAGTCGAGCTGCCCAGCATGATCTCGGAAGCGAGCGAGGAGGAGCTCGTCCAGACCAGCGTCCTCAAGAAGATCGGAAGCATCGACAAGGAAAAGGCCCTCTACAAGTCGATGCCCGACTCCGCCCTCATCGCCCCAGGAAGCATCATCTGCGGCCATGAAATTTCAAAAAGCCTCGGCAGGGGGCAGTTCGCCACAGTCTACGTCGCGTTCCAGAAGTCCGTCGGACGCACGGTCTCCCTGAAGATGTTCAACAACGACTACAAGAACCAGGAGGCCCTCAGCCTCTTCCAGAAGCATATCCCGCTGGTGGGGCGCCTCCAGCACCCGAACATAATACAGTCCTTCGACAGCGGCCTCTGGCAGAACCATCCCTTCATAACCATGACCTACATACCCGACTCGTCGCTTAGCGACAAGATCGCCAAGTCCTTCCCGCTCGACGAACTCTTCGTCCTCCAGATCATCAGAAAGGTGGCCGCCGCCCTGAAATACGCACTCGACGAACACGGGATCATACACCTGAACCTCAACTCGAAGAACATCCTCTTCACGGACAGCGACGAGCCGGTCGTCGCCGACCTCGGCATCTCGACCTGGCTTGCCCTGTCATATCAGACGAACAGGCGCAGCTTCCTCGGAAACCCCGCCTACATGTCCCCGGAACAGGCGCTCGACCAGCTGATGGACTGGAGGGCCGACCTCTATTCCCTCGGCATCGTCTTCTACGAATGCCTCGCAGGCAGGCCCCCATTCTCCGCCGACAGCACATACAACCTGATCACGAAGCACAGGACCGAGGAAATCACATTCCCCAAGCAGCTCATCGTCTCCCAGGAGATAAAGAACATCATCCAGACAATGACCGCCAAGCAGCCGCAGGACCGATACAGGAACTGGGAGCTATTCATAAAGGCCGTCGACGGCGCCATCGCAAGCATCGGCAGATCGCTGCATACGCCCGGCCCCGCCGCCGTCCCGAGGCCTGTCCCTCCGCCGCCCTCGCTCATCAAGAAAGGCGCGCCCCCCCTGAAGCTCAAGCATGACGCGGCTCCGCAGAGAAAAATGATAATCCCCGCAAAGCAGGGCGGCACCAAGCTCTCTTTCAAAAAGTGACGTCCCGCTTTGCACAGGGACACAATAAATCCGCAGCTCCTCCGTTGTATCTGCATGGACAGGGATGAAAGCCTTTGGATAATGAGATCCCAGACATCGAGCTGATAAGGAGGTTCGCGGGAAATGACTCCTCCGCCTTCGAAATCCTATATGAAAGATACAGGCGCCAGCTATATTCCTACATCAACAGGCTCCTGCCCGGGCAGCACGCCCTGGCGGACGACATTTTCCAGCAGACATGGCTCAGGATCATCGCGCAGCTCGGCACATACCGCCACAGCGAACGCTTCCTCGCCTGGGCGATGCGGATCTCGCATAACCTCGCCGTCGACCATTTCAGAAGGGCGAAGTTCGAGGTTCCGACCGACTTCCAGGAACTTCCGAACCTGTTCCAGGACGATTCAGGTGACTTCTGGGAAGCCATCGACAGCAGGCGCCTTTCCGCCGCCGTCGAGGACTGCGCCTCCAAGCTGCCCCCGGAACAGCGCGAGGTGTTCATCTGCCGGCAGAACGGACTCAGCTTCAAGGAGATATCGGAAATTCAGGGCTGCTCAATCAACACGGCCCTCGCAAGAATGCAGTATGCGCTGCGGAACATACGCAAATGCCTCTCAAGATGCAAGGAGCGATAAATGGATCCCGTCTGCGAAAATATGAGGGAGAAGCTGCTGGCCGGCGAAATCGACGGCGAAGCCGCAATGCACCTCGCCGCCTGCAGGGAGTGCTCCGAGCTCGAACGCATGCTCCGCGCCTGCGCCGAGTCCGCCCCGCCGCTCGACTCCTTCCTCCCCCCGCCGGAGACGGACATGATCATCCTGTCGGCGGCCAGGAGGCACGCCGCAGGCGGGACACTGGGACGAAGAAGCGCGCAGACGGCAAGGATACTGCACCTCGCATATGCCGCGGCGGCGGCTTTCGCCGTCGTCGCCGTCGCCTATCTCATCGCGGCCATCCACGGTTCAGGCACGAGGCAAGGCTCGCGCACCTCGGATCTTCCCCGCTTGTCCGGAATCCATGCGAAGGCCATCAGCCCCATATGGAGCGACATCGACATGGGCGGGGAACTGGACAGCCTTAACGCCGAAATCGAACTGAACGCCTCGCTCATAAGCAACGGACACGCCGCACAGATCGAACAGGAAAACTTGGACGACGAATCATTCAACATCGAAATCCCGGACCTCCTAATCTGAATCCGAAACAATGGCGAACGTTATACTCATTTAGCGTGAAAATTGACATTTTGACGAGCGAGATTTGGGATTGGATTTTTTCGTTCCGACCGAGCGGCGACATGAATGTCGTCCGAGGAAGGAACGGAAAAATACGGCCCAAAGATGCTCGTCCGCCTTAGCGGATTGCGGTCTTTCGGTTTTGCTCCGCACCCTTCGGGAGCCTTCGATACCTCGGTATCGGCGGCCTCTCAGAATACGGGGCAATTCCCGAAATCTCCGCAATCAAAATGCTCAATTTTCAGCCTAAATGAGTATGAAATCCAAATCTCAAGACACTTCGAATCCATCGATTCCATAGAGCCTTGAATTTTGAGCTTCGCCCATTTGAAAGGAATTGAACATGAAAATGCAGACATCGGCACTGATCGCAGCCGCAGCCATATTGCTGGCGGCAGGAGACCTGGCATCCGCACCCAAAGATGCGGACAGGGAAAAGTCCGCGGTTTTCGAACCCGCCGACGGCTTCGGCTTCCCCTACCAGGACGACGACTCGTACTTCCCGCGCAAGCGCCACCCGGCAGGCGGCGACGACGACGCGCAGAGGGGCGGCAAAATGAGGGAGGCGTTCAAATACCTTTCCCCTGAAGACATGGAGAACATCAGGAAGATCCGCGCAGAGAATCCGGACGCCGCCGACAAGGAGATGAAAAGAATCCTCGCCGAAAAGAAAAAGGCGGCGGAAGAGCAGGAGCAGCAGCTCAAAAAGCTCGCCGACATGACGAGGGATTCGAAGGACGACAATGAAAAGGAGCAGCTCGCCGCCCAGATGCGCCAGATACTCGAAGCCCAGTTCGAGGAAAGGATGCAGATCAACCAGAAGCGCCTCGAAAACGCCGAAAAAAAGCTCTCCGAGCTGAAACGCAAGCTCGAGGAGCGGAAGGCCAGGAAAAAGGAAATCATCGACGAGAAAATCCGCGACTACCTCAAGGATCCCAACCTCAAGTGGTAAGCCGGAGGACGGACGAAGGATAGTGAATGGTGGATGGTTGACGGATAATCTTCCGGCAGGTCTCGAAAGGCTTCGAAAGCTCTCGCCAGCCTACCACACCGGCGCCCCGGCTATGCGCCTCAACTTTGCCTGGCCGAAATCGTGCCCCTCCATCAGCACGTCCCGGTTGTCCCCGACCACATACACGCACCCCTCGCCCACCTTCCGCGGCTCCAGATCCCATGCGCAGGGGAACTTGACGTAAGGCTCCTCGATCTCCTCGCCGTTGACAATCAGCTTCCCGCCCTTGAACCCGACGGTTTCCCCCTCCAGGGCGACGACCCGCTTCAGCAGCATCACACTCGTCCCGGCATAGCGCACGATGACTACATCGCCCCGCCCCGGCCTCGAAAACAGATATCTCAGCCTCCAGCAGAAAGTGAACGAACCGTCATGGTAGGTGGGTTCCATGCTCTTCCCGTTGATATGCATGGGGATGCATATGTGTCCGAAAAAGACATACGCCGCCAGCGCGACAATCCCCACGCGGATCAGATACCGCCGGTTCAGCTCGGGAAGGATGAACTTTGAAATTTTTTCGCCGAATCCCATGTCAGAGGCTTGACTCTTTCAGCTAATAAATATAATATATATTAGCATGTAAATGCTGCCGACCATGCACATTTCCGTCCAACGGAGCGGCATGCCAGCAATACATTTTCAACTGGAACCGTCATCATGAACTACTCTAGCTCCGACAACGGGCTTTGCAAAGGCGGGCAGGGGTATGCGCCCATGGCGCTTTTCAGCTCCGCCGTGGCGGCAGGATTCCCCTCACCCGCGGAAAGCTATGTCGAAAAAACACTCGATCTCAACGAGCACTTGGTCCGCCATCCCGCGGCAACATTCTTCGTGCGCGTCGCGGGAAACTCCATGACGGACGCCGGCATACAGGACGGAGACATCCTCGTGGTGGACAGATCCCTGGAGGCGTACGACGGCTCCGTCGTGGTGGCGGTCCTCGCGGGAGAGTTCACCGTCAAGAAAATACGGATAAGGGAGGGGAGCGTCCAATTGGTTCCGGCAAACAGCGGCTATGCGGTTACAACCGTCCGCGAGGACAGCCCCTTCTACGTCTGGGGGGTCGTCACCGCGGCGATACACCGTTTCGGCGAAAGACAGTAAGGACAGAGACAGGGAGGACGTCCCCTGGATTCATCCACAGTTCATATTTTCCGGCGGAAACCTCGGTGCGCGAATGGCCTCGCATCCCCCCTCCCCGCCTTGCAGTGCGTCGTCCTGGAAAATATGAAAGAAATGCGGAGCATTTTATGCGCAGCATCTTCGCGCTTGTCGACTGCAACAACTTCTACGTCTCCTGCGAGCGGGTCTTCAACCCTTCGCTGGAGGGCAGGCCGGTCGCAGTCATGTCCAACAACGACGGATGCGTCGTGGCGCGCTCTAACGAGGTGAAGGCGCTGGGCATTCCGATGGGCGCCCCGGTCTTCCAGGTGAGGGAGCTGATCAAGCGGCACGGAGTCGTCCTGCTCTCCTCCAACTACAGCCTCTACGCCGACATGTCCGCGCGCGTGATGTCCATCCTCGCCGGCTCAGCCCCGGAGATGGAGGTCTACAGCATCGACGAGTCCTTCCTGGACCTGCCGGTTTTTGCCGGGGAGGAAAGCGGAGAACGGAGTTCCATTCCGGCGGAAGGACGGCTGAACAGGCATTTGTGCGGAATCCGCAGGAAGATCCGCCGGATGACCGGGATACCCGTCTCGATAGGCGCCGGCCCGACCAAGACGCTTGCGAAATTCGCGAACGAAATCGCGAAGAAGACCCCGGATGGGATATTCATCATGCCGGATGCTCCGGACGGGCTCATGGAAAAATTCCCCTGCGGCGAGATATGGGGGATCGGCGGAAAAAGCGCCGCGAAGCTCGCGAAGCACGGGATAAGCACGGTCCTCGACCTTAGGAACGCCGACGACGGGCTTCTCCGCAGGCTCCTGGGCGTCAACGGATTGCGAACAGCCTGCGAACTCCGCGGAACCCCCTGCTTCGGCATCGGGGAGGCGCCTCCGCCCAGAAAAAGCATCTGCTTCTCAAGATCCTTTTCAAGGCCGGTGACGGAGCTTGAGGATATGGAGGAGGCGCTCGCCCTCTACGCCGCAGGCGCGGCCGAAAAGCTCAGGAGAGAGAAGCTCGTCTGCGGCGCTGTCACGGTCTTCATGGAGGCCAGGCGCTACGGCGACGATCCCAAATATTTCAGCTCCGCTTCCGCCCGGCTTTCCCCGCCGGCGGACAGGACCGACGAAATACTCGCCCATGCCATGCCGCTCCTGCGCTCCGGATTCAGGCGGGGCTACAGATACAGGAAGGCCGGCGTAATCTTCACGGAGCTCTCGCCGGCCGCGGAACGCCAGCTGGTCCTTTTCCCGAGCTCCGGCAATTCGGCGCTCTACGAGACTGTAGACTCCGTCAACAGGCGCTTCGGCGCCGGAACCGTGTTCCTCGCCGCGGAAGGCATCCGGAAAAGCTGGGCGATGAAACGGGAGAACTGCTCCCCGCGCTACACCACAAGCTGGGGCGAACTGCCGACGGCGAAGGCGGACAACAGACTCGTGAATGGTGACGCCGGACGGCGGCAATAGCGGCGGGGCACGAAAGGTTTCGGCAGGGATCGGCAGGGATCGGATTTCCCGCCCCGATCATCCGCCTCAGCGCTTTGCCTCCTGGAATTCCTTGACCTCGGCAAGCGTCGGGATGGAGTTTGCCGCACCGGGCCTTGTGACGCAGAGCGCGGCCGCGGCACACCCCATCTTCACCGCGTCCAGGAGCCTGGCGCCGTTCGCAAGCGCGGCAAGGAAGAATCCGATGAACGTGTCGCCCGCGGCGGTCGTGTCCACCGCCTCGACCTTCCGGGACGGGACGTGAATGACGTTCATCTTCTCGCTCAGATACCGTGCTCCGTCCGCCCCGCAGGTGAGGACTGCGGCCGACTTGGGGTAGAGATGCTTCAGGCTGCGGAGGATCTTCTCCTGGGTCTTCTCCCCCGTGAGCCCTTCGCCCTCTATCTCGTTGAGTATCAGGTAGTCGACAAGCTCAAGAGGATATTTCCTGAGGGCCTCGTCGAGGGGCGCCGTGTTCAGGACTATCTTCATGCCGCGCAGGGAGGCCGCCTTCATCAGCTCGGGTATCGCCGACATCTCGTTCTGCAGCAGGATGAAGTCGCCGCGGCTGAACCTGGACACCGCCTCCGAGGCGTCGTCGTCGGTGAAGGCCCTGTTGGCGCCGCCGTAGAGGATGATGGAGTTCTCGCCCGTCCTGCAGACCTGGATGACGGCGTGGCCCGTGGGCAAGCCGGACTTCTTCACCAGCGACACGTCCACGCCGCAGTCCTCCAGCTTCTTCCTCAGGAACGCGCCGTCCTCGCCGATCTTCCCCGAATGAAAGACCTCGGCACCCGCCTTTGCCAGAGCGATGGACTGGTTAAGCCCCTTGCCTCCGGAAAACCTGGAATATGAGAAGCTGGCCAAAGTCTCGCCTGGACGGACGAAATGATCGACCTTGTAGACATGGTCTATGTTCAACGAACCGCAGTTCAATATCTTCATGTGTTCCCTTCCTTAATTGTCATAACTGACTCACGGCCAGCAACTCACGGTGCGGAAGGCAAATCCGAAACCTGCCGATTCCTTACATAACCTTCCGTGCCCTGCCGCTGTTGCAGCCGTCCGGCATCCGCCATCCTCCTCACCCCCAGCTGACGGGCTGCCCTGTCACGGCGACGACGCTCTGCCAGAGGAAGCTTTGCGGCTGGAGCTGCTGCCTCCTGCTGGTCGCCACCTGTATGGGAAGGTGGATGAATCCGTTGTTGAGGCCTACGAGCATGTCGGTCTTGCCTGCCATTCCGGCATGGACCGCGTTCCTGGCATACTGGTCGCAGAGGAAGCTGTCCTCGGCATTGGCCGCGACGCTCCTGATAATGTAGCTGGGATCGATGTATTTTATGTTCATAGGGATTCCCTGCTCCTTGAAATATGCCACGATCTTGTTCTTCAGGAATGGGCCGATGTCCTCATGGATTGTGTTGCCGGAGGCGTCGGTCTTCTTCTCGCCGCCGAGGAGATCCTGCCCCGCCCCTTCGGCCACGGCGACGACCGCGTGCTTGCGCCTCAGTATGCGGCCTTTAAGGGCCTCCAGGAATCCGTTTTCTCCTTCGAGGACGACCGGGACTTCCGGGATAAGCGTGAAGTTCACGTCCTGGCTGACGATTGTCGCGGCCGCTGCTATGAATCCGGAGTCGCGCCCCATCAGCTTCACCAGGCCGATCCCGTTCGGGTAAGACTTCGCCTCCGAATGCGCGCAGGTGAGCACCTTGTGCGCCTCGTCCACGGCGGTAGTGAATCCGAAAGTGCGCTTTATGAAGAGCAGATCGTTGTCGATAGTCTTCGGTATCCCTATGACTGAGATCGGCAGGTTCCGCCGCTTCAGCTCCGCTGCGATCAGGCTGGCCCCCTTCTGGGTGCCGTCGCCGCCGACCGTGAACAGGATGTCGATCCTGTTCTTCGCCAGGAAGTCGGCCATGAGTCCGATCGGCTGGTTCCCGCGGGAGGAGCCGAGTATCGTCCCGCCTTCGCGGTGGATGCGGTCCACCATGTCCCCGTCCAGCCTGACAGGCTCCAGCCCGCTTTCAGGGTTCAGCCCCAGGTAGCCGTATCTGATCCCCAGCAGCTCCCTAACCCCGTAGTTGTGGAAAAGCTCGCAGAAGACCGAGCGGATGACGCTGTTCAGCCCCGGGCAGAGCCCGCCGCACGTGACGATCGCGGCGCGCGTCTTCGCAGGATCGAAGAAGAGCTTCTCGCGCGGCCCCGCCTTCTCGAACAATATGTCCGAGGTGGGGTGGCCCGCGTTAGACTCGATGTCGAACCGTATCCTCGCGGTCTCGGGGACGAAACCGTCCTCATCCGCCGACTTCGATATCTTCTTCAACTTCAAGGGGGAACGGTATTTGCATTCCCCGAGAACGGATACCGCCATAGGGGCAGCGTCTCTATTGATGTCCATGGCACATGCATCCTCATGTTTCTGCTGTTGACCGATCGGATTGGCCGTTAATATAATTGCCGCGCCGGATTAGTCCAAAGGATGCAGACCCTATCTGGGGAAATCATGATCCGGAGCCGCGGGGCATCAAAGTCGAAAGCCGGAGATCCGACACAATTGTCGACAAGCACGGCCCATGTCACATTTTTGTATCTTTTCATGCCTGCGCCTGCCTGCAGTCCGCGATGCCTTTATATTCTTATCTGTTTTACTATTAGACAGTTACACTTTTTATATTCGCGACTGGCACGGCTATTGCTTAAATGCCGTGCATCCGAAATTTAAAATCAAAACAATATGAAGGTGCGGCGATGAAGACAGGGGCTATAACGATCGGAACATGCATCGGGGCGGGGCTCTGCCTGGCGGCGGACGCGCTCCACGCGGAGGAGGCTGCGGCGGCCGCGGCGCCGGCCGCCGCGGCGTTGAACAGCGGGGACACGGCGTGGGTGCTGCTGGGGGCTGCGCTGGTCTTCCTCATGACCGCGCCGGGACTTGCGCTGTTCTACGGCGGGCTGGTCAGGAGCAAGAACATCCTCTCGGTGCTCATGCAGTGCATGATGATCATGTCGCTGATCAGCATCCAGTGGGTCCTTTTCGGATACAGCCTTGCATTCGCGCCGGGACACGGGTTCCTTGAAGGCTGCCTTGGAAGCCTCGACTGGTTCGGCCTGAAGGGGGTGGCGCATGATTCGGGAAGCGCCTACGCGGCGACGATCCCGCACCAGGCCTTCATGGTCTTCCAGATGATGTTCGCCGTAATCACGCCGGCCCTCATCATCGGCGCCTTCGCCGAGAGGATGAGGTTCGGGGCGTTCTGCGTTTTCTCGGTCCTGTGGGCGACGCTGGTGTATGACCCCGTGGCGCACTGGGTGTGGAGCACCGACGGATTCATGAGCGTCCTGAACGCCAAGGCGAAGCCGGCGCTAGACTTCGCCGGGGGTACGGTGGTGCACATCACGGCCGGGATGTCGGCGCTGGCGTGCGCGCTCTTCCTCGGAAAACGCAAGGGGTATCCGGACAAGATTTCGCCTCCCCACAACCTTCCGTTCGCGGTGATCGGCGCGGGCCTGCTCTGGTTCGGATGGTTCGGTTTCAACGCGGGAAGCGCCCTCGGCGCCGGCGCCCTCGCGGCAAGCGCATTCGTAGCCACGCACATCGGCAGCGCGGTCGCGGCCCTCACCTGGGCGATTATGGACTGGGCCGTAAACAAGCGCCCGACGATGCTGGGCCTGATAACCGGAGCGGTCGCGGGTCTGGTTTCGATCACCCCCGCTTCCGGATTCGTGAATGTCACAGGCGCAATATTCATCGGCATAGGCGCAGGTATCATCCCATGGATATTCGTGCAGGTCATCAAGCCGATATTCGGATACGACGACTCGCTCGACGCATTCGGCGTCCACGGCGTGGGCGGAATCTGGGGAGCCCTCGCGACAGGTATCTTCGCGACCAAGGCGATAAACTCCGTCGGCAGCGGCGCATGGGACGGCAACTGGATGCAGATCGCCTATCAGTTCAAGGGTGTCGCATTGACGATGATCTACGCGTTCGCCGCCACATACGTCCTCCTGCTGGCGGTCAACTTCTTCTCGAAGCTCAGGGCCAATGAGAAGGAGGAGACGGTCGGCCTCGACCTGACACAGCACAAGGAGGCGGCTTACACGATAATCGATTGATCGGATGGACGCGACAAGTCAGAATGATGAAACATAAAACAGGAGAACTCGGATGAAATACATAGTGGCGGTAATACAGCCGAACAGGATGAACGACGTCCTCGAAAGGCTGGAAGAGAACGAAATCCACCTGGTCACTGTCAGCAAGGTGATGGGCCGCGGCCGGCAGAAGGGCATAGCCGAAGTCTACAGGAGCCACAAGGAGGCCGGAAGCCTCCTCCACAAGGTCAAGCTCGAAATCGCCGTGAACGACGACTTCGTCGAACCTGCCGTCCAGGCCATCACCAGCGGCGCGCGCAGCGGGGAGATCGGCGACGGGAAAATATTCGTCCTCGACTTGAAGGAATGCATTCGCATCAGGACCGGAGAGAAAGGGGGAGAGGCGATAGGGTGAAGTCAAATACCAGTTATCAGTTATTAGTTATCGGTTAATCGGTTGCATTATTGACAGGCATCATAAAAAGAGAACGGTGGCCAGCCATGATTGACTGGCATTCATAAGCAAATCAAGGAGAAATAGCATGAAGGCAAGGCATAAGTTTCTGGGGGCTATGGCAGGATTCATGATTGTTGCAGGAGTGGCGGCGCAGGACGCTATCCCCGCGACCCCGGCCGCAGGCGCGGCCGCCGAGGCCGCGGCGGGAGCGGCCAGGAACCAGCTCGTCCTCCAAAACCAGATCGACGTCAAAACCCCCGTCGCAGGCAACGCCATAAACGTTCCGGACGGCACACGCGAGAACTTCGACAAGGGAAAGCTCTTCTACAACGCCGTCCCGCAGACCCCGGCGATCGGAACATCCCTGAAGATCATCGACTCCAAGAAGGACACCGACTACCTGATCAAGACCTACAAGCTCAAGACTCCCGGAGTCTCGGACGAAATCGCCCAGTATCTACGGACGGTCGTCACCAAGGAGCAGGGCAAGGTGGAGGTCTCGGTCAACCCGAAGACCAGGCAGGAATATCTGCTGGTGACCGCCCCCATATATCAGTTCACGTCGATAGAAGAGGCTATCGCCAACCTCGACTTCGAGGGGACCTCATACTACGAGGACGGAACCAAGATCGGCTCCTACAAGGCAAAGAACAGGCTCGCGTCCGACTTGAACAACCTCCTCGTCAACGCCTTGTCCAGCAAGGGCGCCATCACCTACGCGGACAACACCGTCAACAAGATATACTACCAGGACGCGCCAAGCTACTACGACGCGACCATGCAGTATTTCAAGGAGTTCGACGTACCGCCGGAACAGGTCCGCATCGAGGCCCGGATCGTCGAAATAGAGCTCGGCGACGACTTCAACTTCGGAATGAACCTCGACGCATGGAAGGAGGCCCTGCCCGACAACATAGACATGTCGTTCGATTTCGAAAAATCAAAGAACTCCATCGTGGACATGCAGCCTGACAAGTGGGCCAGGCTCGCCGCGCAGAGCCTGAACCTGCAGGGCATACACCCCAAGGCCGCAGCCAACATCATCAACTACATGGTCAGGAACGGATACGGCAAGGTCCTCTCCAGCCCGACAGTCGTAGCCCTGAACGGCCAGCAGGCCACCATCGCCTCGCTCGACAACATCCCATACAACTCGTATTCGTCCGACGACGCAAGAGTCACCAACAGACAGGCAACCACGGGTATCTCCCTCAGCATCACGCCTACCATCGGAGAGGAGACTCTGACCCTCTCCATCAACGCATACGTCAACAGCCTCGTCGGCTGGGGCAGCGACAACGCCCCCGTGATCAACACCCGGACGACGACCGCCACCGTGGTCCTCAAGGACGGCGAGCTTTTCACACTCTCCGGCCTGAAGAAGGACACCATCGCGAAGACCGACGAGGGCGTTCCGATCCTCAAGTCCATCCCGCTCGTGGGATATGCCTTCAGGCATGAGATCGACGTGAAAAAGACCTCCGAGATCGTAGTCCTGCTGACACCCCGCAAAGTCACTTCCGCAAACGCCGTCGCGGAAAGCGACAAGGCGAAGCTCAAGGAAGTCTCGGACGAGGTCTCCACGGACAAGAACGGAATCGAGAAGTTCGTGGACAGGGTGATTCTGAACAAATGACGGACACGGCTTGACTAGCATACCGGTAAATATTCAGTGAACTACGCCCTTTCACTGAATATTTACCTAGGAAAGGGTGAAGCATCCAAGACCACACCCTTTTAAAAGGCCGGCCTGGGAGGACCCGGCCTTATCCTTTTCAGCTTGCCCAGGAGATTTACACGGCATGAACCAGGGAAATGGCTCCCCAAAGGCGACCCTCCTCGGAACTGTCGCATGTCCCATCCCGTCTGTCCAGCAATCCCGCCGAGCCGTGGCGACAATGCACGATGTGCGGTGTGACCACGCAGAAAAATATCCATCATTAGAAAGCATTTCAAATTGACAATAACCGTTAAGAACGGATAGTATGTGGGTCTGTTTGAAAGCGGATGATGGAGCTTCCGCAACACAGGAGTTCTGCCGATGACAACTGGTCCAGATGAAATTTTGACCATTGAGGAACTGGCGGCCTATCTGAAGGTCTCCAAGTCCACGCTTTATCAGATGGCCCAAAAGGGCGCTATCCCGGCATCGAAGGTCGGCAAGCACTGGCGTTTTCACAAGGCGACCATTGAGGAATGGCTCCTTCGCAACCAAAAAACACTGGATATTGACCCGGCCAAAGGCGGCGCGTCTGCAGGAAGTGAAAACAGATGAAGATTGGGGTGCTGAACAAACTGCTCAAGGCAGGCGAATGGAACGACGTTGAGTTCAAGGGAGCTCGCACAGCCATGCGGCGCATCGCCATGTGCGAGCAGGCGGGCACGGGCCTGCGCATGATGCGCGAAGCGTGGCGGAAACTCGGTCATCCATCGCCCACCTACAAGAACGACCGGGCCGGGAAAGCCTTCGAGCTCTTCATCCCGGAACTGGACAAAGAGGTGGACATGGCGTCTGACCTGGTGAAGGCCATGTTCGGCGACGCCCGACAAACTGAGACTGCCCAGAAAACCGATCAGGGCGCTGGGGAGAAAACTGGGGAGAGGACTGGGAAGAAAACTAGGGAGAGGATTCTCGACCTGACCCGCGATAGGCCTCAGATCACGGCGGCAGAACTGGCGGGAGAGATCGGCATCACTGTGAAGGGTATCCAGTGGAATCTTGATCGGTTGAAAAGAACGGGTGCTCTGCGCCGCATCGGCCCGGACAAGGGCGGACACTGGGAAATACAGAAGAAGGACCGATGATCGAAACCGAGGTGGGCTCATGAAGAAATGGTATATAGCGGAGGTAGATAATGGCTAACCACACCAACAACGGCGCGAATCTTGGCTTTGAGAGCGAGCTCTGGCGGACGGCGGATGCCCTGCGCTCGAATATGGACGCGGCCGAATACAAGCACGTCGTGCTCGGCCTGATCTTTCTGAAGTATATCTCGGATGCCTTTGAGGAACAGCACGCCAAGCTCGAAGCTGACCGCGCCAAGGGGGCTGATCCGGAAGACCCGGACGAATATCGCGCCGTGAACATCTTCTGGGTGCCGAAGGAGGCGCGCTGGTCGAACCTCAAGGCAAACGCCAGGCAACCGAGCATCGGCAAGGTCGTGGACGATGCCATGCTCGCCATCGAACGCGACAACCCGTCGCTCAAAGGCGTGCTTCCCAAGGACTACGCCCACCCGCGCCTCGACAAACAGCGGCTCGGCCAGCTCATCGACATGGTCGGCAATATTGCCTTTCGGCAACCCTCACTCTTATCTCTCCCAAGGGGAGAGAAGTTGGGAGAGGGGCGAACGACAGGTCGGGATGAGGGTGACATCCGGAGACGCACGTCAATGGATGTCTTAGGTCGTGTCTATGAGTATTTCCTGTCCCAGTTCGCCAGCGCCGAGGGCAAGAAGGGCGGCCAGTTCTACACGCCCCGTTGCGTCGTGCAGTTGCTGGTCGAGATGCTGTCCCCTTACAAGGGCCGCGTCTACGACCCCGCCTGCGGTTCCGGCGGCATGTTCGTCCAATCCGAAAAATTCGTTGAGGCCCACGGCGGCAAGATCGGCGACATCAGCATCTATGGACAAGAATCAAATCACACCACATGGCGGCTGGCGAAAATGAACCTCGCCATTCGTGGCATTGACGGCAACCTCGGCAAGGAGCACGCCGACAGCTTCCACCGCGACCTGCACCCGGACCTCAAGGCCGACTACGTCCTGGCCAATCCGCCCTTCAACGACAGCGACTGGCGCGGGGAGTTGCTCAAGGACGACAAGCGCTGGAAGTTCGGCGTTCCGCCTGCCGGAAATGCGAACTTCGCCTGGGTCCAGCATTTCATCCACCATCTCGCGCCGACGGGATTGGCGGGCTTCGTCCTGGCCAACGGCTCGATGTCCTCCAACCAGTCCGGCGAAGGCGAAATTCGCAAGAATATCATCGAGGCGGACCTCGTGGACTGCATGGTCGCGCTGCCTGGGCAACTTTTCTATTCGACGCAGATTCCGGTGTGCTTGTGGTTCATTGCCCGCGACAAGCGCGGGCAACCCTCACCCGGCCTGCGGCCACCCTCTCCCAACTTCTCTCCCTCCGGGAGAGATAAGAGTGAGGGTGCGAAGCATGGGAGAGGGGTTCGGGGTGAGGGATACCGAGACCGACGGGGCGAGGTATTGTTCATCGATGCCCGGAAACTTGGAAGGATGATTGACCGCGTGCACCGGGAACTGACCGACGACGACATCCGGAAAATTGCCGGGACCTATCATCTCTGGCAAGGTAACCCACGCCCGGCCTCCGGCCACCCTCTCCCACTGGGAGAGGGACAGGGTGAGGGTAATCCGGGGAGGGCGGCGTATGCCGACATTCCCGGATTTTGCAAGAGCGCCACCCTCGACGAGATCCGGCACCACGGCTACATCCTGACCCCCGGCCGCTACGTCGGCGCCGCCGAGGTCGAAGACGACGGCGAGCCGTTCGAAGAAAAGATGGCCCGCCTGACCGCCGAACTTAAGAAACAGACCGCCGAAGCCGCCCGGCTCGACAAGCTCATCTGGGCAAATTTGGAGGACATCGGCCATGGCCAGTGAACCGCTACCGCCCGAATCCGGCCAGATCCTCATTTATCATGACGGCGCGACCCGCCTGCAGGTGCGCTTGGAAGGCCGCACCGTCTGGTTGCCCCAGCGGCTCATCGCCGAGCTATACCAAGTCTCCGTCAAAACCGTAAATGAGCACCTGATTAACATTTACTCGGAGCAAGAACTTGACCGTGACGCAACTATCCGGAATTTCCGGATAGTTCAAACCGAAGGCGACCGACAAGTCTCCCGTGCCATCGAACACTACAACCTCGATGCCATCCTCGCCGTCGGCTACCGGGTCCGCTCGGCCCGCGGCACCGCCTTCCGCCAGTGGGCCACCGCCCGTCTGTCGGAACTGCTGGTCAAGGGCTTCACGCTTGACGACGAGCGCCTCAAGGAAGGCCGCACACTCGGCGCGGACTACTTCGACGAACTGCTCGAACGCATCCGCGACATCCGCGCCTCCGAGCGGCTGTTCTACCAGAAGATCACCGACATCTACGCCACCAGCATTGACTACGACCCGACCCACCCCATCAGCCAGATGTTTTTCGCCACCGTGCAGAACAAGCTCCATTGGGCCATACACGGCCAGACTGCCGCCGAGATCATCGCCAGCCGCGCTGACGCCGCCAAACCCCAAATGGGCCTGACTACTTGGAAGAACGCTCCCAATGGCCCGATCCGCCTTGCCGATGTCACCGTCGCCAAGAACTACCTCACCGAAGAGGAAATCCGCGAACTCAACCGGATCGTCTCGATGTATCTGGACTACGCCGAGGACCAGGCCCGCCGCCACAAAACTATGCACATGGCCGATTGGGTGCAGAAGCTCGATGCCTTCCTTCAGTTCAACGAGCGCAACATTCTCACCCACGCCGGCACGATATCGCACGAACTGGCCCAAGAACACGCCCGCCGCCAGTTCGAACAATACGATGCCCGGCGCCGCCGGCTGGAAACCCAAGAGCCGAACAGCGATTTCGACAAGACAATTGAACGGGTCAAACGCCTCCAACAGGAAGTCGGAAAAAAGGCGCTTCCTCCCCAAACCAAGCCCGGCCGAAAACCCCGACACAAAAAGCAAGGCGGTGAACCATGACCGCCCGAAATGCAAAGCCGAAGCCGCCCGGCTCTACAAGCTCATCCCCGCCTGCGCCAGGCAAAGCGCGGCAGGCAGATGGGCAAACACGGAGGACATCGGCCATGGCGGGTGAGCGTCAGATGGATAGGAAGAGTTTTGCCGTGTTGCTGGCTGATGTGAAGCAACGCATTCAGGTAGCGCAGACCCGCGCCATGCTGACGGTTAACTCCGAACTCGTCCGCCTCTACTGGGATATTGGCCGCATGATTGATGACCGTCAGAAAATCGAGGGATGGGGCGCTGGCGTTATTCCGCGTCTGGCAACTGAACTGAAGAACGAGATGCCGGAACTGAAGGGGTTCTCCGAGCGAAATATCAAGCGAATGCTGGCTTTTTATCGCAAATATCCCGAACCGGCATCAAAAGTGCCACAGCCTGTGGCACAATTGCCCGAAACGATCCTGTGGAACATCCCATGGGCGCACCATGTAATTCTAATGGATAAAGTCCCGGATATCGCCATCCGCCGCTGGTATATGGAACAGACCCTCGCCAACGGCTGGAGCCGGAACATACTGGCGATGCAGATCGAGGCGCAGGCGCATGCCCGGCAAGGCAAAGCCCGCTCCAACTTTGCCATGACACTACCGAAACACCAGTCCGACCTTGTCCAGCAAACGCTCAAAGATCCCTACATCTTCGACTTTCTGACCCTGACCGAGCCGTTTCATGAGCGCGAATTGGAGACCGAGTTGGTGCGCCAGTTGGAAAAATTCCTGCTCGAACTCGGACAGGGCTTCGCGTTTGTCGGACGGCAATACAAAATCGAGGTCGGCGACGAGGATTTCTACATTGATCTGCTCTTCTACCATCTGCGCCTGCGGGCGTTCGTGGTGATCGAACTCAAGAAGGGCAGGTTCAAGCCGGAGTATGCCGGCAAGCTCAACTTTTACTGCAACGTGGTCAACGACCGCCTGAAACACCAAGGCGATAACCCGACCATCGGCCTGATCCTCTGTCAGGAACGTAGCCGCCTGCTTGCCGAATACAGCTTCGCCGGCATAAACAAGCCTATCGGGATCTCCACCTATGAACTCACTCGCGCCCTGCCCAAGGAGATGAAATCCGCGCTTCCCACCGTCGAGGAAATCGAGGCCGAACTCGGCTCCGTCCTCGGCCAACCCAAACAGCCGCGCCACGCAAAAAAAGGAGGGCGGAAAAATGCGTGATCTAAGAAAAACCGCCGAAGCCGCCCGGCTCGACAAGCTCATCCTTGTCTGCGCTAAGCAAAGCGCGCCAGGCAGATGGGCAAACACGGAGGACATCGGATATGGCGGGTGAGTTTATACATCGTCCTCTTGGTTCAGTTGCTAGAGTTCGCTCCGGATTCGCTTTTAAGAGTAGCGACATGGGGACATGTGGAGCACCTATCATCAAAATAAAGAATATTTGCCCACCGACTGTCGATATCAATAATTGCGAGCGGGTTCCGGAGAGAGTCATCGCATCTATTCCGGGAATTGAACGTTACGAACTTAAGCACGGTGACATTCTTATTGCGATGACCGGCGCTACAGTCGGCAAAGTCGGCAGGTTTCCGAAAGTAGAAGAGCGATACTTTCTGAATCAGCGAGTCGGCAAGGTTTACCTAGTTGAAGATAATTCCGCCGACTATCGATATCTCTACTACGTCCTATCACAAGATGCTTATGTGCGTGCTATGTTCGGTGTTGCTGATGGTAGTGCGCAGGCGAACATCAGTGGTGGACAGATAGAAAGGTTGGAAATACCGCTACCAGAACTCAGCGATCAGCGCGCCATCGCCTGCATTCTGGGCGCGTTGGACGACAAGATCGAATTGAACCGGCGGATGAACCGGACGCTGGAGGAGATGGCGCGGGCGATTTTCAAGTCGTGGTTCGTGGACTTCGATCCTGTGCGCGCCAAGGCCGCCGTCCGCCGCGAGCATCCGAAATGGACAGACGCGCAGGTCAGCTACGCCGCCTGTCCCAACCTCAAACCCGAAATCGCCGCCCTCTTTCCGGATTCCTTCGAAAACTCCGAACTCGGCGAAATCCCGAAGGGGTGGAGGGTGGGAAGCTTTTCCACTACAGTTGAAATAGTTGGTGGAGGCACACCCAAGACATCAATTGCCGAGTACTGGGACGGAGACATCCCTTGGTTCTCTGTCGTGGACGCACCCAAAGACTCTGATGTCTGGGTTATCGATACGGAAAAGAAGGTCACTGCCGCTGGTATCGAAAACTCATCTACGCGAGTACTGCCCATCGGAACAACGATAATTTCGGCACGTGGAACTGTCGGAAGAATAGCGCTTGTAGGTGTGCCCATGGCAATGAACCAGTCTTGTTACGGTCTGAAACCCCGCCCAGGGAAGCAAGGATTCTTCAATTACTTCGCAACACGTGAACTTGTGGCGAGGCTTCAGCAACATGCGCATGGCTCTGTTTTTGATACCATCACTCGTGACACTCTGGCTGGTGTGTCTGTTGTAGTGCCTCCCTTAACACTCGTGGAAAAATACGAGGAGGCGGTTGCACCAGACTTAAATCGGATACGACTTGGTTTATTGCAATCCCGCACCATCGCCGCGCTACGCGACGCGCTGTTGCCAAAACTCATCTACGGCGAAATTCGCATCAAAGGCGCGGAGAAGTTCGTGGAGGGCGCATTATGACGATGCCCGCCGGAACCGAGGTCTACAACGCGGATGTCGCGCCCGTGACGGCGCGGGGCGCGTCCTACACGGACGCGGAGCTTGACGCCGCGTTGGGCGGCACCGTGTCACGCATTCTCTGGGACGACGCCGGGACGGCGAACCTCCAGGCCATCCTCACAAGCGTTATCACCACGGATTTTTCGGACAAGAGCGTCAAACGCATCCTAGAAAGTCATCACGCGCCGGAGAACTGGCGCGTGGGCGAGGCCTTGGCGGAGGCATTTCTGGTTGAACATCGCTCATGCGAGTTCCCCTGGCCGTCTGGCCGGGACCTGAAGAATCCGAGCGCCAGCCCGGCGGGAACCGACCTCGTGGGCTTTCAGAACATGAACGGCGCGGGCAACACCCATCGTTTTGCGTTCGGCGAGGTCAAGACTTCGGAGCAGGAGGCGTGGCCGCCAAGTGTAATGGACGGCCGACACGGATTGAAGAAGCAACTGGAGGACTTGCGCGATTTGTCGGATGTTAAGGACTCCCTGGTGAAATATCTTGGACACCACACGAACGGGACGGACTGGTTCCCATGCTATCAGAGCGCGACGACGCGTTATCTCGCCAACCCGGCTGACGTTTCCCTGTTCGGCATCCTCGTAAGGGACGTGGAGCCGAGGCGCGAAGACTTGGCCGGTCGCGCGGGTGACTTGGCAAAAGGATGTCCCGCCGCAGCGAGTATCGAGCTACGGGCGATGTACTTGCCGAAGAAAAGCATCAACTCACTTTCTCAACGCGCCGTGAAGGCGCGGGAGGGCGACCATGGCAAGAACTGACATGGTTATAACCGAAGACGCCCTCAACCGCGTTGACCAGCATTGGGCAGTCAAGGCCATCGGCGATGACTGGCTGGTGCGGGCACTGGAAGTAGCCACAGTGCGCGTCATGCGCTCTGCCGTCGGGCACCAGATGACGATTGCCTTTGGCGAGACCGCTATGGATGCGGAAACGGTCGAACGTGCGGCTATGGCCTACGAGATCGCGGCCATCGAAGGAATTGATGCGCTCTTGCATCCATCAGGCGATGAATCGCGTGTTCAACTGCGTATGCAGGCGCAGGCAGGGGCCTTCCGGGCTTACACCCTGCGGCGAACGTTACCGATCCCGACGAGGCCTGAAGACCGCATATTCCATGTCCTGCATTTGGCGGCACTTGCCTATTGCGGCGACCAATGGGCCGACCTGCGGCGCTGGCTCAAGGATCATGAGCAGGAAGTAAAGCCGCCCTCGGTCGCTGATGTTGATTGGGATCGTCGCGTACTCCGTCGGCTGTATGATTGCTGGCTACGTCTCTTGCGCAAGCGAGGATGGGATGATCTCGATGGGGTCAGGGAGATCATCGCCGGTTTGCGCAAGGACCAGGAGCAGTACGAGAACACATCCCTGAACAAACCCGACAACGTCTCCGCCCAAGCTACGGCCTTGCGTCTCATAGCGCTTTACCACTTGGCCAAAGCGACGGAGTTGCTGGCGATTTATATTCTACAAGGACAGCCTGTGGGCATCGAAGGCGAGTTGGACAAGCACTTCGAGGCGGGCAGGCAGGCGGCTTCCGCCTCGCAGGATGCCGTGCTCGATGTAATCCTCCGCTGGCTACACGTTGCTTCCCGCCGGATGGTCGCCGGTTCGCTCTGGAAGGTAGCCCAAGCGGTCAATTCCCGTGTGACCCGTTTCGTCAAAAGCATCACCAAGACGCGCTCCATGTTTGAACTTCTGCCACCGCAACGTGCTGCATTGCAGGAACAAGGGCTCTTGGACCAGGCCAGCCGTGCAATAGTCGTGGACTTGCCGACCTCCGGCGGGAAAACGACTCTCGCACAGTTCCGAATACTGCAGGCTTTGAACCAGTTCGATGCGGATAAAGGATGGGTTGCGTATGTCGCGCCGACACGCGCCCTCGTAGCCCAACTGACCCGCCGTCTCCGTGAAGACTTTAGCCCGCTGGACATCCGCGTCGAGCAGTTGACCGGGGCCATCGAGATAGATGCCTTCGAGGAGGCGATGCTTACTGCTCAGTCCGACGACGTGCCCTTCCATGTGTTGGTTTCCACGCCGGAAAAACTGCAACTGGTGATTCGGAATAAGAAAGTCCAGCGTCCATTGGCATTGGTGCTCATGGATGAAGCGCACAGTATCGAGGACGAGGAACGGGGGTTGAGAATAGAGCTCCTTCTCGCCACCATCAAGCGCGAGTGTGACCGGGCGAATTTCCTCTTGCTGATGCCCTATGTTCCGAACGCCGGAGACTTGGCGAGATGGCTCGGCGCGGATGCGGGCAAGACGATAAGCATCGGGACTTCGCCGTGGCAGCCTAATGAACGGGCCGTCGGTCTTTTCGGCGCCGTAGAGGACAGTTCGGTTCGCGGTGGATGGAAACTTCAGTACGAGACGTTGATTACCACGCCCAAAACCATCCATCTGCATGGCCAGCACCAAGTCGGGGACGTCAAACCGCTGAACATTTCCTACTCCAAGGCAAAGGGAGTATCGGTCCAGGCTGGGGCTATGGCAAAGGTGTTTTCCGAACGCGGCACCAGCATTGCGGTCGCCCAAAAGATAGACCACGTCTGGTCCGTGGCGCGCACCGTGAAGGATAGCCTCAAGCCGTTCGATGAAGTGCCGCCGGAAATCGCTCTGGTGCAACGATTCCTGCAAACGGAAATCTGTCCACGGTTCGAACTGATCGATATGCTCGGGCATGGAGTAGGCGTTCACCACACGGGGCTTTCGGATGAAACTCGAACGCTCATGGAATGGCTTGCCGAAATCGGGGCGTTGCGGATCCTTTGCACGACAACGACTCTTATTCACGGCATAAACTTCCCTGTCGCATCCGTGTTCCTGTCCACGCGAAAGTATCCTTACGGCAAGGAGATGAGCCCGAGGACGTTCTGGAACCTTGCGGGACGCGCAGGCCGGGTGAATCAAGAAAGCGTCGGCATTGTGGGCCTGGCTACCGGAGACGACCCGGATGGGAACCGTCGGTTTGTCAGCCAAGCGACCGGGGCGCTGGTTTCGCGTTTGATTGGACTGCTCGACGAGGTGGAACAGCAAGGCAAGCTTAATCAACTTTCCATGGTCATTCAGGAAGAACAGTGGTCCGATTTTCGTTGCTATGTGGCCCACCTGTGGAACGAGAAGAAGAACCTCGACGCCGTGCTAGCCGAAACGGAACAACTCTTACGAAACACTTATGGCTTTGGCGCGTTGCAGGAACGCTCGGACAGCAGTGCAAGGCAGAAGACACAAGCACTTCTGAAGGCCACGGGTGATTACGCTCGACGGTTGGCGAAAAATCCGGGGCATGTAGCCTTGGCAGACGCGACGGGCTTTGCGCCAGAGGGTGTTGCCACTGCGCTCGCCGGTCTGAACCAATTGCAGCGCAAGTTGACTCCTGCGGATTGGGAACCAGCGAGCATATTCGGTGACGTAGCAACGTCCCCCCTTCCCAATCTGATCGGCATCATGATGCGCATCCCGGAAATCAAGGGAGCACTATCGGAAATCAAATCTGATGGATTGGCGCATCAACACATCGCCAACATCACGCGCGCATGGGTGGACGGACGTTCGATCCAAAAAATAGCCGAAGAGTTCTTCAGAGATAAGACTGGTACTGAGGCGATAACCAGTGCGTGCAAAGCGATTTATCGGGTACTGACCAACAACGGCCCGTGGGGGCTTTCGGCTTTGTGCAAGATTAGCGGCATTGATTTTGATCAACTCTCCCCTGACGAAAAGCGCCGCATCAACAGCTTGCCCGCAATGATCTATCACGGCGTCAAGACTGAGGCGGCAGTTCTTATGCGCATGAACAGTGTCCCGAGAAGTATTGCAGAATCGTTAGGGGCTGAGTTTGAGCGCAAGACTGGCGCTCCTGCGGGCAACCAGGCCGTTGGCGTGGCCCGTAATTTCTTGCGAACCCTTAGCGATGGTGACTGGGGACGGCTCGCGCCTAGGGGGGCGACAATGTCTGGGCAGGACTACAAAGAAGTTTGGGGGCGACTCTCCGGCGAAGCATGGAGCAACAAAATATGACCAGCGAAACCTTCACCGAATCCGTCGTCGAGCAAGCCGCGCATGTCTGGTCGGTTGCACTCGGCTATTTTCCAAGTCTTGGGAGGGCACAGATGCTGGCGTTCCAATTCTTGAGGAGTAGCTGGCGAGGTGCTGTTGGGAGGGCATTGTGATGGTGGACAGAAATGGACAGAATGGACGCGGGGAGGGGCTGATTCCGAAGCATGGGGGCTTTCGGAATCTGAAGAGTTTTCAGGTGGCGCAGGTGGTCTATGATGTCACGGTGCGGTTCTGCGACAAATACATTGAAAAGCGTAGCCGCACACATGATCAGATGGTTCAAGCCGCGCGTTCAGGCGTTCAGAACATCGCCGAGGGGAGCGTGGCCAGCGGTACCTCGAAGAAAATGGAGCTCAAACTGACCAACGTAGCCAGGGCAAGCCTTGAAGAACTGCGCCTCGACTACGAAGACTTCCTGCGCCAGCGCGGCCTGCGGCTCTGGCCCCAGCACGACCCGCGCCGCAAGGCGCTGGTGGCGCGGCGGTGCTCCACCGCCGACGACGTGGCGGCATGGGTGGCGGAACAGGCCAAGCATGGACGAGATGGACAGAATGGACAAGAGAAGCCGTCCATGGAGTCCATGAAGTCCATTCTTTTCCCCGAAATTTCGGCCAATGCGGCGCTGGTCCTGATCGGGGTGGCTTCTGCTTTGCTGGAGCGCCAGATTGCGGCGCAGGCCGCCGCCTTCGAGACCGAGGGTGGTTTCACGGAGCGGCTCTATAGAATACGGCAGATTAGGAGGAAGGGAAAATGAAGAATGGACTGAATAGAGAATATGGACAGGATGGACTGAATGGACAGGATGGCCGGTCCATGGGGTCCATTCCGTCCATTTCCGAGGCCGAAATCGAAGAAGCGGCGCTTTCCTGGCTCCGAAGCCTCGGCTACACGGCGCTGTTCGGCCCTGATATCGCGCCAGAGGAGCCTGCCGCCGAGCGGGAGAACTACGGGCAGGTCGTGCTTGAACGTCGGCTTCGGCACTCACTGCAACGGCTGAATCCAAAAGTGCCCTCGGATGCATTGGAGGAGGCATTCCGCAAGCTGACTCGCCCCTATTTGCCGTCCGTGGTCGGAAACAACCACGCCTTCCATCGGATGCTGGTCGAGGGCATCCCGGTCGAGATTCAAAGGCGGGACGGCTCTTACGGGCACGAGACTGTCCGTGTCATTGATTTTGAAGAACCGGAAAACAACGACTGGCTGGCAGTGAATCAGTTCACCGTCGTCGAGGATCAGCACGAGCGGCGGCCGGACGTGGTGCTGTTCATCAATGGGCTCCCGGTCGCCGTCATCGAGTTGAAGAACGCGGCCACGGAAAACGCGACAATCTGGTCGGCGTTCAACCAACTTCAGACCTACAAGCGGCAGATTCCCTCCCTTTTCGCCTTCAACGAGGCCCTGGTCATTTCGGACGGCGTGCAGGCGAGGATCGGCACGCTTACGGCGGATCGCGAATGGTTTATGCCCTGGAGAACCATAACGGGAGAGGATTTTTATCCTTCCCCGTTACCCTCACCCCGTCCCTCTCCCAGCGGGAGAAGGAGTAATTATCGTGGGGGATACAACTTTTCCGGTTTGTGTCAACGAGCGCAAGAACTCCGGGCGGCACAGACCCCGGCGGAAGCGGTATTGTGGGACCTGCTGCGTGACCGCCGCTTTCTGGGGCTGAAATTTAGGAGACAGCATCAAATTGGTGACTATATTGTCGACTTCTATTGTCCGGAAGAGCATCTGATTGTCGAACTCGATGGGCTGATCCACGAAGCAACCAAAGTCAGAGATCACAAACGCAATGCGTATCTGCGAAGTCTTGGTAATCAGATTGTCCGATTTCAGAATGAACGAGTGGAAAATGATCTAGAAGCTGTTCTGAACTCACTTGCCAATGCTCTCCCCTCTACCTCTGGGAGAGGGGGCGGGAGTGAGGGGCAGAAGGATTTCAAATGTGAACTTGAAGTCCTTCTGCTGGGCGTATTCCAGAAGCGAAGGTTTCTGGATCTGATCCGGCATTTCATCGTGTTCGAGGATGTCGGCGGCGGCGTGCTGGTCAAGAAGATGGCGGGCTATCACCAGTATCATGCAGTTAACGTGGCGGTGCAGGAGACGGTCCGTGCGTGCCTGCCTCTCCCCGGGGGTATGCAAAAAATGCGGGAGAGCGAAGGAACCTATTTCGCCAAGGCGCGCCCCGACTCCAAGCCCGGCGACCGGCGGGTGGGCGTTGTGTGGCATACGCAGGGTTCCGGCAAGAGCCTCACGATGGCCTTCTACGCCGGGCGGGTTATCCTGCATCCGGCGATGGAGAATCCGACGCTTGTTGTGATCACCGACCGGAATGACCTCGATGACCAGCTTTACGGCACCTTCGCCCGTTGCCACGAGTTGCTCAGACAAGCCCCAATACAAGCACAAAACAGAGCACACCTTCGGGAATTACTGAAAACGGAATCTGGCGGCGTGGTGTTCACAACGGTGCAGAAGTTCATACCTTCGGTACCCTCTCCACAACCCTCTCCCATTGGGAGAGGGAGGAGCGAAGCGGAGGATGAGGGTCCGCTATCACAGCGCAGGAATATCGTTGTGATAGCGGATGAGGCACACCGTAGCCAATACGACTTCATTGACGGCTTTGCCCGGCACATGAGAGAAGCGCTTCCGAATGCTTCGTTCATCGGGTTCACCGGCACGCCGATCGAGCTGGCCGACAAGAACACGCGGGCGGTCTTTGGCGATTATATCAGCATCTACGACATCGAACGGGCGGTGAAAGACGGGGCGACGGTTCCGATCTACTACGAGAGCCGCCTGGCCAAGCTGGAACTGAAGGAAGAAGAACGCCCAAGGCTCGATGTCGAGTTTGAAGAGGCGACCGAAGGCGAAGAGGTCGAGCACAAGGAGCGGCTGAAGACGAAGTGGGCACAGCTCGAGGCGCTGGTCGGCACGGAGAAGCGTCTCAAGCTGATCGCCGAGGATCTGGTGAAACACTTCGAAGCCCGATTGGAGGCGATGGACGGCAAGGCGATGATCGTCTGCATGAGCCGCCGTATCTGCGTGGACCTCTACAAGGCCATCGCGGCGATCCGCCCCGACTGGCACAATCCCGACGACAACGCCGGCACGATGAAGATCGTCATGACCGGCTCGGCGTCCGACCCTGAGGACTGGCAGGGCCACATCCGCAACAGGCCACGGCGCGAAGAGCTGGCAAATAGGTTTAAAGATCCAAATGACCCGTTCAAGGTGGTGATCGTCCGCGACATGTGGCTGACAGGGTTCGATGTCCCGTGCCTGCACACGATGTATGTGGACAAGCCGATGCGCGGTCACGGCCTGATGCAGGCTATCGCCCGTGTCAACCGCGTGTTCAAGGACAAGCCGGGCGGGCTGGTCGTGGACTACCTCGGGCTGGCCGACCAGCTCAAATATGCCCTTGCGAACTATACCCGGAGCGGCGGCAAGGGGCAGACGGCCATTGATCAGGAAGAAGCAGTCGCGGCGATGCTTGAGCGCTACGAGGTCTGCTTGGGGATGATGCATGGGCTCGAATGGACGGCATGGACAAGAGGAACGGCGCAGGAGCGGCTGGCGCTGTTGCCGGCCGCCCAGGAGCACATTCTGGCCCAGGAAGACGGCAAGAACCGGTTTGTGAAGGCGGTCGGCGACTTGTCCAAGGCGTTCGCCTTGGCCGTGCCCCATCAAAAGGCGCTGGAGATTCGGGATGACGTAGCCTTCTTCCAGGCCGTGAGGTCTGTCCTCACCAAGAGCGCGGGCGACGGCCGACGGAGCTCCGAGGAGATCGAGCTGGCCATCCGGCAGATCGTCTCCAAGGCGGTGTCGTCTGGCGAGGTCATTGACATCTTTGCCGCCGCCGGACTGAAGAAGCCGGACATTTCGATCCTGTCCGACGAGTTTCTGGCCGAGGTGCGCGGCATGCCCCAGCGTAATCTCGCAGTCGAGATGTTGCGTAAACTGTTGGATGGAGAAATCAAAGCACGCGGGCGGAAGAACATCGTTCAGGCTCGCTCCTTTGCCGAACTGCTGGAGGCGGCCATCCGGAAATATCAGAACCGAGCCATCGAGACCGCGCAGGTCATCGAAGAGCTGATCCGGTTGGCACAAGACGTGCGCGAAGCATCCTGCCGTGGTGAGAAGTTGGGGCTGACGGAGGATGAGGTAGCCTTTTACGACGCGCTGGAGGTCAATGACAGCGCGGTGAAAGTTCTTGGCGACGAGACGTTGCGGTTGATTGCGCAGGAGCTGGTGAAGGCGGTGCGCAACAACATCACCATTGACTGGACCGTTCGTGAAAACGTCCGCGCCCAGATGCGCGTTATCATCAAGCGCATCCTCCGCAAGTACGGCTATCCGCCGGACAAGCAGGCGCGGGCGACAGAACTGGTTCTCGAACAGGCCGAGGCGCTTTGCAGGGACTGCAACCTCGATAGCGAGTGATGAAAAGAGCCAAGCCGCTCCCCCGCCATGTCCACCGCCGGCGCAAGGTCGCTGGTGTCCATCTCATTATGAGACGATCAGCAAATGGCAAAAAAGCAGGGTGGGAATTGGAGGAAGCCAGGATTATGAGGCTGAAAAAAATGGCTCCGGCAGCTGGATTCGAACCAGCGACCAAGTGGTTAACAGCCACCTACTCTACCACTGAGCTATGCCGGAGTATGAAAAAACAAATTGTCAAACATCCTCGCCTCCGGCGGCCGGATTCTAATTCGCCGGGGCGAATCTCCAATCTGCCGGCGGCGGTTCTTCGACCGTCGATTCGCCTAGGCGAATTAACAGCCGCCTGCTCTTTCCGCCGGACGGCGGAAGCTATGCCGGAACGCGGAGTTATCCGGGCATCCGGGATTTCGAAGACACGTATTCTATCACGAAATACGCGAAAAACAATACCCCCGCAGGTTTTTTTATGTATGATTTGCGGCTGTTTTTTTCGAAGAGTCCTGCTTCCTAGTGGCTCGCAAGACAACTGAAACAGGGGAACCGACAAGGCACGCAAATATGGACGTCACCAAGCTGATGATTCGAACGGTTGGAAGCGCCGCTCTTCCAACACCCTTACGTGCGGCGGCAGGAGAAGAACTGGCGTCCGCTTCAAACGGGACATGGGATAAAAAGATCAATGCCATTCTTCTGCATTCCCCCTTGAATCTTAACCGCCCCTTCAAGGAGATTGCCCTTTGGACGGAAGAGACAATTGAGAAGCGCTCGGGGACACTCTTCGAATCCGCATTGCGCAGCCGGGGCCGCCCGGAATCATGAACGGAGGGGCTTCAGCGGCATTAGTGGTATTTCTGTCGGCGCTATCAGGCATATGCTTCGCCATGCTCGGCGTGGGCTACAGGATGGGCGGCGGGCGTCATCTCGGTCATTGCGTTCGGCGAGGCCGCCAGCCGTTTCTGGTGGGCGATGATCGCAAGCGGCATACTTGCGGTGCTGCTGTTCAATGTCTAGTCCGCGCGTATTCCCAGCTTGCCCTTCAGGAAGCGGAGGCCCCCTGCCACAAACGCGGCGGCGTCCGGACACACATTGTGGAACATGCCGCGTTCGAAGGCAAAATCGCCGGCGGACGAATTGTAGGCCTCCATTATCAGGCGCCCGTCGAACCCCGTTTCAGACAAGGTCCTGCATATCGCATCCCATGGGACGAGGCCTCCGCCCGGGACGCCCCTGTCGTTCTCGCACATATGCATGCCCCAGAGCTTTTCTCCGCACGTCCTTATACCGGCCGCGTAGTCGCGCACCTCTGTGATCATGTGGTATGTGTCGAGAAGCGCCCAGAGGTTCGGATGCTCGGCCATTCCGATGAGGCGCATAAGCTGATCCGGAGTGTTCACAAGATGCGTCCTGAAGTGGCTCATCGGCTCAAGGACGACGGCTACGCCAAGCCCCGCGGCATGCTCGGAGAGGGTTCGGAGGCTCTCGGCCGTCCAGCGGTATTCGTCGGGCGGTGGCCTTCTTCTCTTAACGACTCCGGAATGGCCGTAGATGCAGCCGCAATACGCCTTCGCGCCCATCTCTTGGGCCAGCTCCACCTGCCTTTTATGCCAGAGGAGTCCGGCCTTCCTCTCTGACTTTTTCTCCGAGGAGATGTCGCACTCTGGCGGCCACAGCCCGCCCGGACTCACAAGCAGTTCTATCCCAAGCTGTTCCGCATGGCGCCTGAGCGGTTCCGGC
Source organism: uncultured Victivallaceae bacterium (assembly GCA_964636325.1). Lineage (GTDB taxonomy): Bacteria > Verrucomicrobiota > Lentisphaeria > Victivallales > GWF2-50-93 > CAZWRV01. The sequence goes on from CAZWRV010000008.1 coordinate 96,619, forward strand.
GAAAAGAATACATCGTCCCCGACTCCGATCTCGAAGCAGGAGAGGCCAAGCTCCTCGGCCTCGTCCAGGAAATGCAGCGAGGAGTCCGACCATCTTGCAGTGAATATATATGAATGCGCCCCGAACTTCATCGTCCTATGCCGTTTGCCCCCGGCCAGCCAAAGGCTGCCCTTTGGCGAAGACCAGCGTGTCATGATCCGCCCCGCCGGTAATCCAGGCCGCCGGCCCCGTGTGCGGAATTCTACGGAAGTCATTATGGAACGTCTCGTTCCAGACAGCTGCGGCCTCGCCGGCCCCGCACTCCTTGAAGATGTAGGCTATGCCGTCTTTCCTGAGGATGTCGTCGAGGTCCGCCAGGGGCTCCCCCGCCAGATTTTTTCTGATTCTGATGGTCAATCCTTCGAGATGATGCGTCTCCATGAAGCGAGGATCGCCCGCGGCGACCTGCCTCCCCCTCTTCCTCCAATCCTTCTCTGCCTCTGCCGACTCCGCCTGCAGTATCTGACGCCAGATGCCTGACGGATCCTGCAAGGCTGTCCCGGCCTTCTCCGAAATCCTGGAGATGACGGCTGCCCCTTCCCCCTCGGAAAGTTCGCCCCTCAGCGCCCCTACGACCCTCAGCATGGAAAATATCTGCGCCCCGGAAAGGGATCCGTGCATCTTCGCGCCGTACGGATCCACGACCGCAATGCGCATTTCTTTTCCGGAGACGAGCAGGTTCCCGAGGTGAAGATCCGGAAGGTATATTCCGGCGCGGATCAGTGCGGCAAGAATATCTTCAAGACCGGCGATGAAACGGCCTCTGGCTCCGGCTTCCTCAGCCGACCGCGAAAACCAGAACTCCTTGGCGTTGCGCGACTCGGGCATTTCCTCCGTCAGGAGCATGCTCCCGCTTCCGCACGCGCCCCAGCCGAGAGCCCTGACAGAAGGCACGCCGCATTCATCAAGAAGCAGATAAGAGGCGCATTCCCGTTCCGCCTTGGGAAACAAAGCCAGGAATATCTTCGTGCAGGGACAGAACTTCGGGAGATAATATTTCACGTAGATCCCCTTGCCCGCCCCGCACACCCTGAAGACGCATCTGACTTCGTTGGCCTTGACTGGATTCTCCCTCATCAGCCTTTCAAAGTCGGAGAACCAAGGCTCCAGCAGCGCGGCATCCTTGAGATGCCAGCGCCAGCCTCCGGCCCGTACTTCTTTCAATTGGGAATTCATGTGTTGTCCAACATTCAGCTGATCCTTGAGAATTGCTCTTTGAACATTTTCGCGTCCGCCCGGCGGATGCTTCATTCAGGAGGGGAAAACAAAAGCTTATCCCGCTCATTCCCCCCATTCAAGGCCTTTTCCGCAGAGAGCCTTCATATGCGCTTCAGCGGCCGAGGCCAGCCCCTTGGGGTTGTAGCCCCCCTCCAGGACGGACAGAAGGCGTGATCCGCAGTGGCGCTCCGCCAACTCCATGACGATCCCGGTCAGAGCATAGAATCCCTTGTCGGATATCATGAAGTCGCCGAGGAAGTCGCCCTTTCTGCTATCGAACCCGGCAGACAGCAGGATGAAGTCCGGCCTGAATTTCCCTGCAAGCGGGACGAGCGTCTCGTTGAAGACATTGATGAAGTCGAAGTCTCCGGCCCCCCCGGGCATCGGGACGTTGACGTTGAAGCCTAGCCCGGCGCCCTCTCCCCGCCTCTCAGGCCCGCCGGTTCCGGGAAACGCGCCGAGCCTGTGCGTCGAGAAATACAACACAGTCGGATCGCCGTAGAAGGCCTCCTCCGTCCCGTTGCCATGGTGGAAATCCCAGTCTATTATCAGTATCTTCCCCATCCCATGCCTGCGCTGCAGGTGCCTGGCAGCTATGGCGACGTTGTTGAAGAAGCAGAAACCGAAAGGTCCGTTGTCGAACGCATGGTGGCCTGGCGGACGAACCGCGCAGAACGCGTTGCGGACCTCTCCGGAGCAGACGGCGTCCGCCGCCGCGAGAACCCCGGCGACCGCCAGGCGGCAGACTTCGGGATTTCCCACCCCGCCATCGACAAGCTCCATATGGCGTTCGGAATGGACAAGCCTGATGGAATCCTCGGCATCGGCAGCACCCTTTACGCCAATCCTTTTCAGCTCACGCATAAGCCCGGACTTGTCCAGCCGGCGCATCAACGCCTTCAGCCTGAAAGGCGACTCGACATCGTCCCCCGGCAAAGGCACATGCCGGAGATATTCCTCGTCGTATACAAGGCCAGTGCATGATTCCATAGGCATCCGGGGCTCCTCTGAAACTCACCTGAAGTAACGCAGACATTCCTGTCTGCGGCATCGCAGGTAGGAATACCTGCGCTACTTAAAGTTTCACACCGACAAAACTGGCGGATTTCCCCGCCAGAGCGGCACTCTCCTGAACCTCGATTGTCATTTTCCTGTCCGCCGACCGGCGGATGGAGGGTTGAACTCTATTCAACCGTCCTCGTGCACGGCGGGTCAACCCGCCGTGCGGCGGAATAGAATTCCGCCCTCCACCGGGTTTCTGACCGACAACACTGGCGCCGGCGCTCCTTATGTCAAGTCCAACACCCGACTCTCAATCCCGCGCTGACGCGGGACAAGGCAGGATTGGATATTCATGCGTCTTGAGCTATTTGATTCAGGCGTTACCTTACCATCGTAAAACGAATGAGCCAACTTGCAAACTAAAAATCGAAGCGGACGAAGCATATCATGAAACTTTTGGAACTTGATGCGAGAGGGGAATCATGAACGCAGTTCCCCTTGTAATAATAACGCTCGCAGTGTTCGCCATAGCCTACAGGTTCTACTTCGGATTCGTCGCCGCCAAGGTGCTGGCCCTGCGCGACACGGATGACACTCCCGCCAAAAGATATTTCGACGGGCACAACTACTATCCGATGAACAAGTGGGTGCTGTTCGGGCACCATTTCGCGGCGATCGCCGGAGCCGGCCCCCTGGTCGGGCCGGTCCTCGCGACGCAGTTCGGCTACTTCCCCGGATTCATGTGGATAGTCGTAGGCGCGGTCATGGCCGGCGCCATGCATGACATCGTCATCCTCACCGCATCGGTCAGGCACAACGGGATGTCCCTGGCGGAAATCGCCAGGAACGAAGTCAGCAAGCTAAGCGGATTTACCGCCTCGCTGGCGGTTTTCATAATTATAATCCTCGCCCTCGCGGGCCTCGGCATCGTCGTCGCGAACGCGCTCGCTGAAAGCTCCTGGGGCACCTTCACGATCGCGGCCACCATCCCCATCGCCATATTCATGGGGATCTGGATGTTCAAATTCAGAAAGGGAAAGACGGCCGAAGCCACCGTGATCGGCGTCATACTTCTTTCCCTTGCGGTGATATACGGGCGGTGGATTCCAAATTCGCCGTTCGCGTCATGGTTCACATACGACAAGCCGACTCTGACGGTCCTGATCGCCATATACGGATTCTTCGCGTCGGTCCTGCCGGTCTGGCTGCTGCTTTCGCCGCGCGACTACCTGAGCTCCATAATGAAGCTCGGCGTCGTCGCCATGCTCGCGGCCGGGGTCGTCGTCGTCGCGCCGGAGCTCAAGATGCCGGCTTTCACAGAGTTCATACACGGGGGCGGCCCGATCATCCCCGGGACACTCTTCCCATTCCTCTTCATAACGATCGCCTGCGGCGCGATATCCGGCTTCCATTCATTGGTGAGCTCCGGCACAACCCCGAAGATGCTCATGAACGAGAAGGACATAAAGTTCATCGCCGCGGGCTCGATGCTCTCGGAAGGCGTGGTAAGCATTCTCGCGCTTGTGGCGGCCTCCAGCCTCCTGCCCCTGGACTTCTTCATCATCAACGTCCCAGGCGACAAGCTCGCCGCGCTGCTTCCGAAGCTGCACGAGATGGGCTTCACTCAGTCGGACATCAAGGCGCTGTCGGAAAGCGTCGGGGAGAAGATAGCCGGTCGGCCCGGCGGCGCAGTCTCGCTCGCGGTCGGCATGGCCTACATCTTCTCGAGCATTCCCGGCCTAAAGTCGCTCATGTCGTACTGGTATCATTTCGCGATAATGTTCGAGGCGCTATTCATCCTGACCACGATCGACGCGGGGACCAGGATAGCCCGCTTCATACTGCAGGAGTCGCTTGGGAAAGTCATCAAGCCGTTCGCCAACACCGTGTGGCTTCCAGGCAACATCGCCGCGAGCGCGATCGTCGTCCTGGCCTGGAGCTATTTCATCTACACGGGCAGCATAGCCACGATATGGCCCATGTTCGGGACGGCCAACCAGCTTCTCGCGGTCCTCGCGCTGGCCGTCGGAACTTCGTTCTTAATCAACTGCGGCAAAGGCAGATACGCATGGACCACAATTGTCCCCATGATCTTCGTGGGTATCACGACCGTTTCCGCCGGAGTGTTGAACATCAAGAACAACTTCCTTCCGAAGGCGATGAAGCCGGACACGCAAGTCCAGGGCATCGTCAACATATCCCTCACCGCAGTCATACTGATCTGCACGGCGGTCATCTTCATCGACTGCATCCCCCGGTGGGTGAGGGCCATGCGCGGATCAGAGAGAAATAAGAACTGAGCGGACGCAGGGACTGGCCGCAGCCATTCACCGTCCGCATGTCCGGAATCCGGCATCCTTCCGCAGCTCCCCTACGTGTTCTTCTCCAGCCACTTGAGGAGGTCGTCGGCCTCCTTCTGGCTATTTGCCCAGACGCTGTAGAAGACGAGGTTCGGCTTGAGTTCGCGGTGGAATATCTTCACCTCTTCCGGGGAACAGCTTATGAAGACATTCTTGCCCCTTTCCTGGAAGCGCTTAAGCAGGTCCATCCACTCGATGACAGGCTTGTGGGCGGCGCCCGGAACCCATTGGATACCGTCGAGGTTTTTAATCCCCGTTATGGCGTCGAAGTGCGCCAGGGCGCCGGGCCCGTCGTAATGGTAGACCGATCTGTCGAGGAATTCGCTCTCCTCCTCTAGGAGCGGCAGGACATGCTCGTTGAACTGATCCGGGGACAGCAGCAGGCAGAAGTCGCACTGAGTAGTCGCAAAGCGCCCCTCGCAGAAGTATGGCAGCCATCCGATCGTCCCCCTGCCCCTCATGCCGCCGGCGTCATAGATTGAGTTGTAAGCATCGCGGTAAAGCCTGCCGACGCATTTCATGGCCCTCCGGAAAAGATCGGGGTGGTCAAGGATGTCCATGCAGAGATGGTCCGGGCTGCGTATCGCCGCAAGCCAGTCGAAGTTGGAGTGAAGATCGAGCATGCCGACAAGGAATTTCCCCCGCGACTTCTCCGCCGCCTTGCGAAGCAGGAGAAGCATGCGGTTCCAAGTGTCGTTGCCATGCCCGAGCTTAAGGGGCAAGACCTCCTCCCAAGACTCCACGAAAGGGACCGACCACGTCGTCCCCTCGCTGTCCTTGGAATGGTCGAGCTTCGCTCCGACGAACGCGCCAAGCTGGTCCGGGCCGAAGCTCGGATTGAAATAAGGCATTGATTCCCCCGCGTAATACAGGCAGGCCATGTGCGTCTCGGCCTTGTCGAGTATCGCGTCGAAGTCGGAATCCGGCAGGAACTGCCCCGGCGGCCCTGGAGGAATCTCGACGCCGTCCTTCGGTGCCACGACGGAAACGCACGGCCTCTTGATTATCTCCTTGTTCCAGAAGGCCCTCCAGCGTAGAAGCGCCTCCTCCAGGTTCGGTTTGAACTTAAGCTCCATGATCGAAACCTCATCGTGACTGCTTCATGTTTTCGGTCCGATTGAAAAATTAACATCATTTCTCTTTTTTCCCACGGACATCGTTTTTTTTATCGAATAATTGCTGGTTAAAAGGCGCTGAACGTAGTATAATCTTCGACTTTGCAGGAACCGGCAAGACTTGCGTCTGATTTTCAAGGGGATGCCGACTGCGGTCGTCCGCAATCGAACGCTCTCGGCCACTGTCGGAATCTTCTTCCAGGTGCTCATGCGGCTTTCTGCGGCACCCGCAGTTTTGTCGAAGAGAAACTCGATGGAGGGCGTCCGTGTAGGCGGATATTCCACCGGGCGGCGGGAGTTCCCGTAGCCGAGAAGACGGTTGAATAGTATCCAACCCTCAATCCGCCGGTCGGCGGATATGAAAAGGACAATCAAGTATCAGGAGGATTTATGGACAAACGGACGCCAATTTGCGGCCTGGTACTGGCGGCGGGACTGGGAACGCGCCTCAAGCCGCTGACCGATCACATGCCGAAGCCGCTGCTTCCGGTCTGCGGAAGGCCGCTGATAGACAAGATACTGTCCGACATTCGGCGCGCCGGCGTCGACAGGATAGCGGTGAACACACACCATCTCGCAGTCAAAATGCACGCGCATCTGGCGGATTCCCCCTTGAAGAAGATTCTCCAGATCAACCATGAGCCGGTCATACTGGGGACCGGCGGCCCTCTCGTCAACTGCAGGACGCTCTTCGAAGATTACGGCCATCTCCTTCTGCACAACGGAGACATCCTCACCGACATCAACCTGCAGGAGCTCGTCCGGACTCATATGGACAGCGGCGCCACCGCCACCATGGCGCTCATAGACGGCCCTGAAAACCGCGTCCATTTCCGCGCCGGCGAAGTCGTAGATATTCTGGGCGAAATAGGGACGCCGCCGTCCGCCGACTCGCGAAGCCTCACATATGCCGGAATCTCTATCTACTCCGGCGGGATACTCAAATATCTGCCCAGGGAGGCGAAATATTTCTCGCTTGTGAAATTCCTGCTAGAGATTATCCGCGGCGCGCCCGGCTCGGTCCGAGGGTATCTCCCGGAAGGCGTATACTGGAACGACATCGGCACGCTCGGCCAGTATTTCAAGGCGCACAATGACATCATCGTAGGAAGGAAGCTCAAGATACCGGGCGCTCGTATCCGCGGAAACATTTCCTGCGGCGCAGGCTCAAGAATCTCCAAGCGCGCCGTCATCCAAGGCTTTGCGTCCGTCGGAAGCGGCTGCAGGATCGGCGGAGCACACTTGAAAAACTGCATCATATCCGACGGGACGGCAATCCCTGACGGCGCCAGATACGGCGACGAATTCATATGCGGCAGGCTCTCGGTCCATTCGGACACCGAGACGCTCCGGAATCTGGCCATTCTCAAAGGCCATGCCCCGCGCTCCTGGAGGACGAGCACGCTTGCCGAGCAGGGCTCGTCGCGCAAGTTCTACCGGCTCTGCAAGGGATCCTCGTCGAGGATACTTATGCTCTCTTCGACCGAAGACAAGGACTACGAGCGCTATGTCAGGCTCGGGCAGCTCTTCCACAAGCACAGGCTGGGCACTCCGAAGATATACGACCATGACAGCCGCGAGTTCACCGTCCTCATGGAGGATCTCGGCTCGGACATCCTCTACGACATCATGTCCACTTCCACAATGGAAGACCTTTACATGAAGGTGATAGGCTGGCTGGTCAATTTCCAGGTCACAGCGGCGGCCAACGAGGATGAGTTCCGCAGGATTGTCGACAGGGAGTTCGACTACGAGGGCCTCAAGTGGGAAACGGACTATTTCAGGGACAACTTCCTGATCAAATATCTCGGCGTCCGAAACGAGCTGGCCGAAAGCTTCGAGCCGGAATTCCATCTTCTGGCCCTCGAGGCGCTCAAACAGCCACAGACCCTGGTCCACCGCGACTTCCAGTCCCAGAACATCCTCATCAGGGACGGACGTGTCAGGATCGTCGACTTCCAGGGCGCCAGGTTCGGCCCCGCCTGCTACGACATCATGGCACTCCTCAGGGATCCATACGTCCGCATCCCCGACGCCATGCGTTCCCGGCTGATGCGGTATTACCTTGCAAGGCTCGCATCCTCCAGGCGGATACCCGAAAAGCTACGCTTCTCAGAGCCCGAGTTCGCGAAATTCGCAGTATACGCCGGACTGCAGAGATCCATGCAGGCCCTCGGCGCCTACGGTTTTCTTTCGCTCGCGAAGGGAAAAACACAGTTCATGCAGTATATTCCAGAAGGAGTGAGAAACCTGAAGGCGCTCATCAGGCAGCTTCAAGGCATCCATGGCGCACCTCTAAGCCTCTCCGGGCTGCTTGAACTACTCGAAGGAGATTGCAAATGCAGAAGGCCCTGTTGATGTCCGCTGAAAACGTATTCGTCCGCAACTTCGGAGTGAAGCCTGGCGAGGATGTCCTCCTGATCACCGACGGCCATGAGCCGGAGATAATAGCCGCTTTCAAAGCCGCCGCGATAAAACTTCACATCCGGCTGGAAATAAGGAGGATAAAGCCGACTGGAGGGCACGGCCGCGAGCCGGACCTCGAAACCGCCGCGCTCATGAAAAAGTTCCCCGTCGTAGTCGCGCCGACCAGGTTCTCGCTCACGCATACGCAGGCAACCCGCGACGCCTGGGCGCAGGGAACGCGCGTCGCGACGCTGCCCGGCATAGATCGCAAGCTCTTTGAAAGAGGCCTTAAGGCGGATCCGGCCGAACTTGTCAAGTCCGGAGAGGAATGGATAAGAAGGCTCTCCGGAACCCACAGGGTCACTGTCGTCACCGGGAAAGCTTGCGGGCTGCAGTTCACCATCGGCAAGAGCTTCTTCATCAACGACAACGGATTCTACCAGATATCGGGAAGCTGCGGGAACCTGCCCGCCGGAGAAGTCTACGCCAAGCCCGACGAAGGCAGCGCCGACGGCGAGATAATGGTCGGCGGCTCCATCGGCGGCCAGCCGTGGAGCAAGAATTCAAGGCCCGAAAAGCTCATCCTGCGGTACGGATCCCTCGACTCATGCCAGGGGAAGCGCGCCGAAAAATTCTTCAAGCTCCTCTCCGTCCACGGGAAGAAAGGCCTGCTCCTGGCCGAATTCGGAATCGGAACCAACCCCCATATAAGGATGAGCGGCAACCTCCTGGGAGACGAAAAGATAAAGGGGACCATACACATCGCCTTCGGCAACAACATGTCCATGGGCGGCACGAACAATGTCCCTATACACCTCGACTGCGTCGTGACCAGGCCCACCGTCCTCCTCGACGGCACGCCCGTCATGGACAATGGCAGATGGAATATCTGAAAGCCGCAGCTCAGCCTTCGACGGGCGGACGCGGCAAATTCATCACTGCTGGTCCTTCACGTATGCGAGGATGAAGCTTTTCTGCGGATGTCTGGAGACCCACTTCTTGAATTCCGAAAGCCTGCCATAGTCGGCGTTGCCGAGCAGCTTCTCGGCATGGGCCTCGTACGCCTTTTTCTGCTCGTCCTGCAGGACGGCCTTCTGCCATGGCTCGCTGAAGATGAAGTGTATCTCCTCGTGGATATTCCTGCTTTTCAGGACTTCCCACTCGTTCTTGTCTAGCCAGATGCCGCCGCATTTCGGACATTCGGCGGCCTGCAGCCCCTTTTCAAGCTCCTTGGAAAGCATCTCCGCATTCTTGCACAGCCTGCATTTCAGAGGAAGCGGCGTATTTCTATCACCCACTGGCGAAGGTTACCCGGAATAAACTGACGCACTACAAGACGACAAAGTTACCGACAAAGCTAACGACAAAGATGTCCAAGCTTCAGGAGAGTGCCGCTCTGGCGGGGAAATCCGCCAGTTCTGTCGGGGAGAAACT
>CAZWRV010000009.1:0-103986 GCA_964636325.1 uncultured Victivallaceae bacterium
CTCGCAGAATTACTTGCGCATATATAACACCCGGGACGGCATTTACCGCACATTGATCTTTGCGAAGGAGCACGGCCGCGACTTGCGCCTGCAGTCGGTCGGTTCCTGCGGGATAAAGATCTCCGCTCCCGAATATACGGACTATGTGTTCATGCACGATGATCTCGTCGACGAGCTTGCCGGGGATATCAGATTCAAAGGCAGGGTCGGAATGATGCGCCGGAGGGCGGACGGAAGCGTCATGGCATGCGTTCCGGACGGCGATCTGATCGCCGCGTTCGGAACTGCGCTGGAAGGCCGCGGCCCGTGGTCGTTCAACCTCGACGCCTCAGGCAGGATTGTCATGCACGGTGGTCCGCCGAGGAATATCTCGAAATCTTAAGTCCTCTCAATCTGGTCAACAATGTCAATTAGGTCACTCTCATTAAATCACATAAAGGAAGGAACCAAGCAATGCTGAAGCTCGTATTGTCCTGTCTCTGCCTGATGCTCGCCGCCGCGGCGGCGACCGTTAATGCGCAGGGTGTCTACCACAACCAGAGGATCTTCGTGGTTCCGGCGCCTGGCAAGGTGGCGGTCGACGGCGATCTGAAGGACTGGGATCTCAGCGGCGAGATCCTCACATACGTCGTCGAGGCTTCGATGACGTATCAGAGCGCGAAGACTGCGATGATGTATGATGCAGACGCCCTTTATATTTCCAGCCGCATCGCGGATCCTAGTCCGATGCTGAATCAGGCCGATCCGGCTGTCAATCCGGACTTCGGCTGGGACGGCGACGCCTTCCAGTTCCGTCTGGCGCTGGATCCAGCGCTCGGCTACCCGCTCAAGATCGGCGGCTACGACAGGACTCCGAGCGACATGCTGGTGCACATGACGCTGTGGTATTATACGCCCGGCAAGAAGCCGGTCCTCCATCTCAAGTATGGCATGAACTACCACGACTCCTACGGATACCACAAGGGAATCGTCCCCGACGACAAGTTCGAAGCGGCATATGTGCAATGGCCTGACGGCAAGGGGTATACGTTCGAGTACCGCATTCCGTGGGCGACGCTGCATCCTGCGCGCCCCTTGAAGGGCGGCGATCTGAGCGCCGGGGCGATACAGATACAATGGAGCGATGCGACGGGCCTGCATTCCTATGGCGGAGGCTGGGCGGTGGACTTGATGTCTCATGCCGGTTTCTCGTATCAGTCCACCGGCTGCTGGGGGAAGGTCATCTTCGCCGAGAAGGGAAACCTGCCGAAGGAGTTGACGCAGGAGGGCTTGCCGCCAGTCCGCAAGATGCCTCTCAAGTTCAACTTCGAACTGCCCAAGGAGGCTATCACGTCCGTGACGCTCATCAACTCCAAGGGCGACCGCGTCCGCAACATCGTGGCGGCCGAATCGCGTCCGATGGGGAAGGTGATCGAATCCTGGGACGGTTTGGACGACGCAGGCCGTGTTCTTCCCCCCGGGGAATATACTTGGAAAGGGCTCTACCGCGATCCGATAAAGATGAAGTATGTAATGGGCGTAAGCAATTCGGGGTCGCCGAGCTACAACACGCCTGACGGAAAGGGCGCCTGGGGCGGCGACTGGGGCATGCCGACGGACGTCTGCTTCAGCGGCGAACGCGGTTCGCTTGTCTGGGACGGCTCCGAGGCGGGAATGGGCCTGATCGGCGTGGACGGCAATGGCAGGAAGCAGTGGGGCTACCGCATCGGCGGCGCGCACGTCGCCACGGACGGCGAGTGGGTTTTCCTCGATTCGGAAGAGAACCATCAAATCCGCGCCTACGGCCTGGCGGACGGGAAGCAGATCAATTTTCTGCGCGGCGAACTCTGGGCCGACCACAACGCCATGGTCGACGGCCCGGTCAAGAAGGGGCCGGACGGCAAGCCGCTTCCGGCGGAGAAGATCAAGGGCACCGTCTGCACCGGAATGGCCTGGCTCGACGGCAAGCTCTACGTTGCGAACGCACCGGCCAACGAGATATGCGAATACGACGCGAAGCAGGGGACGATCCTGCGCCGTCTGCCGGTGCCGGCGGTGACATGGATCACCGCGGACAAGGCGGGCAAGTCGCTCGTAATCATCAGCAACGGAGCTGTGCAGAAGCTGAACCCCGCCGACGGAAAAGCTGCGGATTTCGCAAAGGACAAGCTCGATCAGCCCCAATCGGTCGCGCTTGGGCCTGACGGCAGCGTATATGTCTCCAATCTCGGCAAGCTGCAGAACGTCAGCGTCTTCGACAAGGACGGCAAATATGTCCGTTCGATCGGCAAGGCGGGCGGCCGTTCAATGGCCAATCCTCCGCCTTTGGAAAAACAGGGCCACCACAGTCCGAGCCGCGCCGTCAAATGGGATCCGGACACAATGATGAATCCGCGTGGCATGGCGTTCGACGCCAAGGGCCGGCTGTGGGTGATGGAGCACGACTTCTCGCCGAAGCGCGTCAGCATATGGGATTCTGCGACCGGCAAGCTTCTGGACGAGAAGTTCGGCCCCTGCTACGTTTCGACTCCGGCGTGCATGGATCCGAACGACCCGACCCGCGTCTACACGCAGAACGTCGAATGGGAAGTGGATCTCGACAAGGGCACCTGGAGGCCGGCGGCCGTGATGTTCGAGGCGAAGCCGGACTCACCTTACTTCTGGCCGCACATGGTAAACAATGTCGTCTTCACCGCGAAGAACGGCAGGCAGTATATGCACGCTGTCTGCAACGAGGAGGTCCGGGGCCACTACCTCTGGATGCGCCGCGGCGACCATTTTGAAGCTGTCGCCGGCGCCGTCAATCCGTGGGCCGCGCTCTCGTGGCGCCCCGCCCCGAAGGACTGGCAGGAGGCCGCCAAGACGCCATGGCTCTTCTGGGAGGACGCCAACGGCGACGGCATGATCCAGAAGGAGGAGACGCACGAGTCTCAATTCAAGCCGCAGGGCGACAAGAGCCTCGTGGACACCGACCTGAACTTCTACGCCACGGGCATGTACAACCACCTATACTGGCAGCGGCTTCCGCCGAAGCAGATAAACGATGCCGGCGTTCCGGCATACGACGACGCGGCCCTCAAGCTGGTCGAATACGCCAAGGACGGCTACACATACGATCTCGCATGGAATCCTGACGACGGTTCGCTTCTCGCATACATGGGCAGCGACATAAAGAATCTCGACAAGACCGAGATTTGGCCGTTGAACTACTGGAGCAAGGACGGCAAACTTATGTGGCGCTACCGCGTCGGATGCCGCTGGCACGACATGTATGAGTTCCCGATTCCGAAGGCCGGAGTCCTTTACGGATGTACGAAGAATCTGGGCATCAACGACGGCATCACGGGGTATTCCTGCTACTTCGGGCAGTGCCAGCTCATCACGACCGACTGCGTTCCGATCGGAACCATGATGAAGGACGGCAGGTCCGGCGAAATCGGACCTGAAACGATCCAGTGCGAATGGTTCACCGGACAGCTCGTGAAGCTCAAGGACGGGCGCTGGTTCCTGCTCGGAGGCGACCAGGACGGCCGTGTGCTCCAGGTCATGGGCCTGGAGACTATCAAGCGGTTCGAAGGAGCCCTTAAGATCAGCGAAGAGGACTCGAAGGCCGCCGCCGACGCGCTCGCCGAATGGTCTGCCCTCAAGGCGAAGGCGCAGTCCCTCATCCTCGCACGCTGCCAGGACAAGCCCGACTGGCAGAACATCCGCGGCGTCCAGATCGATGTCGACCTCAAGCGCGGATTCACGGTCAAGGCGGCATACAACGCGAACGATCTGATAGTGCGCTACGAGGTCCGTTCGCCTTCGCAGCTCGTCAACAGCAATCCCGAGACGCAGCTCCTGTTCAAGGGTGGCAACCTGCTCGACATCCAGATCGCGGCCGATCCGGACGCCGATCCAAAACGTGAGAAGCCCGCCCCCGGAGACGTCCGCATCCTTGTGACCAGGAGGGCCGACAAGCCCTTCGCCGCCGTATACCGCCCGAAGGTCGCGGGCTTCTCGGGCGATCGCATCGTCTTCACTTCGCCCACCGGCAGGGAGGAGTTCGACAAGATCGAATTCTGGGACGACGTCAAGCTCGACTACGAGAAGACGGACGGAGGATTCAACGCCGTCGTCCATCTGCCCCTGGCGAAGCTAGGCCTGACGCCCAAGCCCGGCACGATGCAGAAGATGGACGTAGGATACATCTTCGGAAACGAGACAGGCAATTCGACCTCGATGCGCTGCTACTGGAGCAACCACAGCATGACCTCGGGCGTCACCCAGGACATTCCCAACGAGGCGCGCCTCGAGCCCGCACAGTGGGGCAATGCCACGGTGGAATGACAATTGCATTTCCTTGAAGTTCGCATAAAGTTATCTGCATGAAAGATCATCTGCAGATAAAAGAGGACGAGGTTCCATATTTCTGCTGGGACCGCCCATGGAACGCCGCTGAAGTCCGGCGCAGACTCGCTGATGCAAAAGGTGTCGAGCGCGATCGCCTCATGGCTTGGATTATGCGGGAAGCCGCGTTCAGCGACGTGTGGTATTTTCTGAGACCTAAAGAAGTATATGACGCCTTTCCTAGGCTGGAGCCATTCCTCGGCCGATGGAGGGATTTCTGGAAATATATCCTGAGCACCTGGCATGAACTGGGAAAAATCTAGAGCGCTGACTCCGCTGAAAAGAGATTTTCTTCGTGTCTTTTCAGACGCTAACAAGGATTTCTTCCTGACCGGCGGGTCGGCGCTTGGAATCTTTTACCTTCAGCACAGGTTTTCATATGATCTCGATTTCTTCACTTTGAAAACTGTTGACTGGCAGATTTTGGGCAATCTCCTTCGTCAGACAGCGGAAAATATCGCTGCCGATCTGGACTCAGTTTCTGAAACTCCATTCTTCCATAGATATGTCATTTCTCGAAAGGAGGAAAAGGAAACTCTCGACTTTGTCCTGGAAAAAGTCCCACAGCTCGACAAGGACAAGATTGAGTTCTCCGGCATTCAGGTCGACACCTTGCATGAGATCGGAGTCAACAAGATCTGTTCGTTGCTCGGAAGATCCGAACAGAAGGACATCGTTGACCTCTTTTTCCTGGAAAGAGCAGGATGGGACTTGAAACAGCTTGTCGTCGATGCGAAGAGAAAGGAAGGAGGCGTTGAGCCGGCGGTTCTCTCCTGGCTGGTTTCGCAAATTCGTTTTGAGTCTGTGCCGGAATATCTTCTTCTTCCCGTCTCAATCGAAGAACTCAACTGCTTCCTGGACAAGTTCCGTAGATCCTTGGCGGAAACAAGCTTTCCCGAGAAATAAGCTGGGGAATTTGGGCCGCAAGTAAAGTGTCAGATGGGAAAGAATATTGCGAATTGGCCAAATCAATGCACGAATTATAAAACATGCAAAATAAAGCATGAAAGGGAGAGAGCATGAAAATATCCTTGGCTGGCAGGACGGCTCTTGTCACTGGCGGATCGAGTGGGATAGGCGAAGCGTGCGTGAAAATATTCCGCGAGGCGGACGCGGAAGTCTTCTTCACCTACAACAAGAGCGCGAAGAACGCCGCGAAAATCGCAGACAAGACCTCGGCGAAGGCAATAAAGTGCGATGTGGCGTCCGAAGAGCAGTGCCGAAAAGCCGTCGACAAAGTTCTTGCGGACGTCGGAAAGATTGATGTCTTGGTCAACAACGCCGGCATATACATGGACGCCGCGGCGGGCTCCGAGAAGTTCCTCGAAGTATGGCGTCAGGTGATGGCCGTGAACGTGGACAGCTGCGTCTATTTCGCGCATTTCGCAGTTCCAGCGATGAAGAAGGCAGGCGGCGGCAAGATCGTGAACATCAGTTCCATCCACGCGGTCGAAGGCACCGCCGAAGCCTCGGCATACCACAGCTCGAAGTCCGCGGTTGACGGCCTGACAAGATCCTGGGCCGTCGAGCTTGCGCCGTCGAACATCCAGGTGAATTCCGTTGGGCCGGGCCCGATCGCCACCCCGATGTGGGGCGACACGACGAGCGGATACGCCAAGGAAGTCGCCAAGATGGTTCCCGCAAGGCGCTTCGGAAAGCCCGAGGAGATCGCATACGCCGCCCTCTTCCTCGCATCCCCCTTCGCCGACTACATCACCGGCCAGACGCTCTTCGTCGACGGCGGAATGCTGATCAACGTCTTCAAGCAGTAGGCAAGGTTCAGATTTCCTGTTCCCCGGATTTCCGGCAGCTGGGTGGAAGTATGAGAATGTTTCAGTAATATGGTAGTCATGGCCGTATGAAATCGCTCGTAATCCACAATATCTGCGATTTGTCGAAACGCGTGGCGCCTCTGGAGCTTGTCGAGCGGCCCGTGCTTGTTCCGGAGGCGGGGCAGATTTTGATCAAGGTCCGCGCGTGCGGCGTCTGCCATACGGAACTCGACGAGATCGAGGGGCGGACTCCGCCGCCGGTCCTGCCGGTCGTTCCAGGCCACCAGGTCGTCGGAATCGTCGAGAAGACCGGAGCGGGTGTGAAAACACATTCCATCGGCGACAGGGTTGGGGTGGGTTGGATTTATTCATCCTGCGGCTCATGCCAGTTCTGCAGGCGCGGCGAGGAAAACCTTTGTCCGGACTTCATGGCGACCGGCCGTGACACCGACGGCGGCTACGCCGAATACATGATCGCCAACGAGGGCTTCGCCTTCAATATCCCCAAATTCTTCACGGACGAGGAGGCCGCGCCGCTGCTCTGCGCCGGTGCAATCGGCTGGCGCTCGCTCAAACTCGCCTTTGCGCACCGGAAGGTTATGAAGCTGGGGCTCTCTGGTTTCGGAGCTTCGGCGCATATCGTTCTCAAACTTGTGCTGCGAAGATTCCCCGGAGTCAAGGTCTTCGTGTTTTCACGGAGTCCAGCCGAACGTAGCTTCGCAAAGGAGCTCGGCGCGGCCTGGGCCGGAGACTTCGGCGAAAAGCCGCCGCAGCTTCTTGACGCGATTATCGATACGACTCCCGCCTGGAAGCCGGTCCTGAGCTCGCTGGAGTGTCTCGAGCCCGGCGGCAGGCTCGTCATCAACGCCATCCGCAAGGAGACTTCCGACCGCAGCCTGATGGCCGACATAGACTACGCCAGGCATCTGTGGATGGAGAAGGAGATCAAAAGCGTCGCGAACATCGCAAAAAACGACATTCCAGAATTCCTAGACATGGCCGCGGAGATAGGCCTGCGCCCTGAGATCCAGACGTATCCCCTTGAAGGCGCAAACACGGCACTCCTAGAGCTCAAGCAACGCAAGATCCGCGGCGCGAAGGTATTGAAGGCCACCTGATATGAATGAGAAAATCAAATGTCCTTTTTGTGGGCGGGAAATCCGATTTCCCGCCGCACCAAAGCCCGGAGCGGAGGCCGTCTGCCCTTTCTGCGGCAAGAAGCTTCCCGGCTGCGGCACAGATCCGGACTGGCGCAAGAAGCTCAAGGATCCTGCGGATCCGGCTGGGTACTTCGTCAACTTCCCACCCGAGGACGACGGACTGAAATGATGCATGTAGTCCGGCCTTCAGGCCGAGCTTCGTAGGAGCTTCAGCGACGTCGGAAAGAGCCGGGCTGAAGCCCGGAGAAGACGCCGGCTGAAGCCGGAACTACTAACACTTGTATGAGGACGGCCTATGTATCAATGGCGTAAGATGTCCGAAGAAGACCGGGTAAAAGCGATGGAAAGTCGCAAGACTCGTAGATATCCATGGCATACACCTCCGCACTTTGAAGGGAGCGGTCTCTACCACCTAAGTGCCGCGAACTTCGAGCATGCGCATATTATTGGCGAAACTCCATCACGCATCAGCGGGTTTGCTGAGGATCTGCTTGATGCCTTGGAGAAAATCACTTCAGTGAGGGCTTATGTGGTTCTTCCGAACCATTATCATACCTTGCTCGAAGCAGACTCGTTGGCATCGGTTGTAAAAGCACTTGGGAATCTACATGGACGGTCATCACGAAAATGGAACGAGGAGGATTCATTTGTTGGCCGAAAATGCTGGCACGCAGTCTCAGATCGCCGAATAAGGAACATTAATCATTACTACGCCACGCTGAACTATATACACCACAATCCGGTCAAGCACGGGTATGTTGAAAAATGGGAGGAATGGCCGTATTCGAGCGCGAAAGATTACTTGAAGGAGATGGGCAGGGAAAAGGCATTAGTCATTTGGAGAAACTATCCACTGCTGGATTATGGCAAAGGATGGGATGACTGAGTGTAGGTAGTTCGGCCTTCAGGCCGAGCTTCGTAGGAGCTTCAGCGACGCTGGGGATAGCCGGGCTTAAGCCCGGAGAATACGCCGGCTGAAGCCGGAACTACAAACATATAAAAGAGTCGGGAGGCCGGGGAGGCCTCCCTTTTGTCGCCCGCTGGCGCGGGCATTGCGGGATTATGGGGTTGAGGCGGTCCGGCAACTTGTCCTAATGCCGTCCGCCTTCTGAAGGTTAAGACATTTACCGCGCGGATTTTGTTCCGTAAAAATACGCACTTTTTCGTTTTCTCCTGTTGACAAAGCCTCCTTGAAAAATAGATTACGGAGGCCTTTCGCCCTATGATTTTCCTATACAGACGTTCACAAAGGCGCGGGGGGATGTTTGTGTCTTAGAACAATACTGTCAACACTTAAATAAAGGAGCAATTGACATGGCCGGTGGAAAAATGGTGACGATTGACGGGAATACCGCGGCGACGCACGTGGCGTATGCCTTCAGCGAGGTGGCGGCGATATATCCCATAACGCCCTCTTCTAACATGGGCGAATATGCCGACGAATGGGCGAGCAAGGGCAAGAAGAACCTTTTCGGCAAGGTTGTGGACGTGGTGGAGATGCAGTCCGAGGCCGGCGCGGCCGGCGCGGTCCACGGCTCGCTGAGCGCGGGCGCCTTCACGACGACCTTCACGGCGGCCCAGGGCCTGCTTCTGATGATTCCGAACATGCACAAGATTGCGGGCGAGATGCTTCCGACGGTCTTCCATGTGTCGGCGCGTTCCCTCGCATGCCAGTCTCTTTCGATATTCGGCGACCATTCGGACGTCATGGGCGTGAGGAATACCGGCTTCGGGCTCATGGCCGAGGCGTCGATCCAGGAGACGATGGATCTGTCGCTCGTAAGCCATCTGGCCACGCTTAAGTCGCAGGTTCCGTTCCTCAACTTCTTCGACGGCTTCCGCACATCGCACGAGGTCCAGAAGGTGGAGGATATAAGCTACGAATCCATGCTCGGTCTCGTCGAGCAGGAATACATAGACAGGTTCCGCAGCCGCGCCATGAAGCCGGAAAATCCCTTCTGCAAGGTCGGCGCGCAGAATCCTGACGTCTACTTCCAGGGCCGCGAAACAATCAACAAGTATTACGACGCGACTCCCGCGATCGTCCAGGAATACATGGACAAGGTGGCGAAGGTCACCGGCCGCCAGTATCATCTTTTCGACTATGTCGGCGCGCCTGACGCCAAGATGATCATAATCTGCATGGGCTCCAGCTGCGAGCCGGTCGAGGAGACCGTCAAGTATCTCGTCGCCAAGGGCAAGAAGGTCGGCGCCGTCAAGGTCAGGCTATACCGTCCGTTCTCGGTCGAGGCCCTTATCAAGGCCATCCCGGCCAGCGTGAAGAAGATCGCCGTCCTCGACAGGACGAAGGAGCCGGGCAGCATCGGCGAACCGCTCTACATGGACGTCGCGGCGGCTCTCGCCGGCAGGAAGGTCAAGGTCGTCGGCGGCCGCTACGGGCTGTCCAGCAAGGAGTTCACCCCCTCGATGGTCAACGCCGTCTTCGAGCACCTCAAGGGGCCGTGCTTCCACAACTTCACGGTAGGAATCGAGGACGACGTCACGAAGAGGTCGGTTCCGGTCAAGAAGGAGATCAACGTCCTTCCTCCGGATGTCAAGAACTGCATGTTCTGGGGCCTCGGCTCTGACGGCACAGTCGGCGCCAACAAGGATTCGATCAAGATCATCGGCGACAACACCGACATGTTCGCGCAGGGCTACTTCGTCTACGACTCCAAGAAGTCCTACGGCATCACGATATCGCATCTGCGCTTCGGCAAGAGCCGGATCCCTGCGCCGTACCTGATCGCGGAGCCCGATTTCGTGGCCTGCCACAACGCCGCATACATCGGCCGCTACGACATGCTCAAGGGCATAAAGAAGGGGGGAGTCTTCCTGCTGAACTCCGAGTGGGACAACAAGGAGGTCTGGAGCCATCTCACGAAGGACATGCAGGACACCATACGCAAGAAGCAGCTCAAGTTCTACAACATCGACGCCCTCAATATCTCCCAGCGCTACGGCCTCGGATTCAGGATCAACACGGTCATGATGACGGCGTTCTTCAAGATTTCCGGAGTCCTGCCCGAGGACCAGGCGATCCAGCTCATCAAGGACGCCATCAAGAAGAGCTACGGGAAGAAGGGCGAGGACATCGTCAAGCAGAACTGGGAGTGCGTGGACGCCACGTCCGCGGCCCTCACCACCGTAGAAATACCCGGCAAGTCCACGAAGTATTATGATCCTCCGAAGCTCATCTCGGACGACGCCTCTGACTTCGCCAAGGACATCGTTAAGCCGCTGATGCATCTCCTCGGCGACACGGTGCCGGTATCAAAGATGTCGTTCGACGGCGTCGTGCCCACGGGGACGACCGCCCTCGAGAAGCGCGGCATCGCGCCCAGGGTTCCCGAATGGCTGCCCGACGCCTGCATACAGTGCAATATGTGCGTCATGGCATGCCCGCACGCGGTGCTCCGCGCAAAGCAGATCGATCCGGCCGAGACGGCCAAGGCGCCGCAGGCGTTCAAGACGGTCAAGTCCAAGACCAAGAACGACAGGAACCTCGACTACAGGCTCCAGGTCTACGTGGACGACTGCACGGGCTGCGGAGTCTGCGTGGAGACATGCCCGGCCAAGCCGCAGAAGGCCCTTGCGTTCAAGACATTGGACGAGGAGCGCGCCGCGGGCCAGGTGGAGAACTACAAGTTCTTCGACGCACTGCCCGACAACGTCTTGGACGGTGCCTCGGAGGATTCAGTCAAGGGCGCGATGTTCAAGAAGCCGCTCTTCGAATTCTCCGGCGCATGCGCAGGCTGCGGAGAAACGCCTTATGTCAAACTGATGACCCAGCTTTTCGGCGACCGCATGCTAGTAGCGAACGCCACCGGCTGCTCGTCCATCTACGGCGGAACCTTCCCGACGATACCCTACTGCAAGACAAAGGAAGGGCGCGGGCCCGCCTGGGCGAACTCGCTCTTCGAGGACAACGCCGAATACGGCTTCGGGATGAGGCTTGCGGTCGACAGCAACAGGCAGCAGCTCAAGGCATATGCGCAGAAGGCCGTACAGCTCGGCGCTCCTGCGGATCTCGCGGCGGCGCTCGACGCCGCGCTTTCGCTCTTCGACGCGAAGGGCAAGGACGCCATCGCCGCACAGGACGCCGTCAAGAAGCTCCTCCCGGCCGCGGTCGAAGCCGCATCAGGCGAGCTTAAGGGCGTGCTGGTCAAAGTCCGCGAGCTGCAGGACTACTTCGTGGACAAGAGCGTATGGATCGTCGGCGGCGACGGCTGGGCCTACGACATCGGATACGGCGGCCTCGACCACGTAGTCGCGATGAACAGGAACGTCAACATCCTTGTCCTCGACACGGAAGTCTACTCCAACACCGGAGGCCAGGCTTCGAAGTCCACCCCTATCGCCGCGGTAGCGAAGTTCGCGAACGCGGGCATGAGGCTCACGAAGAAGAACCTCGGGTTCATGTGCATGAGCTACGGCAACGTCTACGTCGCGTCGATAGCGATGGGCGCCAACCGCATGCAGACGCTCAAGGCCTTCCAGGAGGCCGAGGCCTACAAGGGCCCGTCCATCATAATCGCCTACTCGCCCTGCATAGCGCACGGGATCGACATGATGAAGTCGCAGACCGAGGAGAAGAACGCGGTCGACGCCGGCTACTGGCCGCTCTACCGCTACAACCCCGACCTTAAGAAGGAAGGCAAGGCTCCGTACATTTGGGAGACCAAGGATGCCAGCGCCGACTACATCGCGTTCATCAAGAGCGAACGCCGCTATTCCGCCTTGTACAAGACCGCCCCGCAGGAGGCCGACAAGCTCTTCGCCGAGGCCGCCGAGGACGCCAAGCGCAGGATGAACTTCTTCAAGAAGCTCGGTGAAGTGATGTAAGATTATTTCATGGACGGCCCGTTCATGAAATAATTCAAGCAGATGCGGCGGACGCATTTGCCCGATGAAAATCCGCGCCGCTTCCGGCGCGGATTTTTATTTGTGGTAGTCCTTGCCCACCATGTATTTCTCGAGGAGGCAGTAGAGGATGATGAAGAAGTATCTGGATCCCATCTCGCGGATCCTGAGCTTGGAGACTCCGGTCTTCCTGTTCGTCCAGCTTATCGGCATGGTCTCGAATGTGAACCCCCTTATGAACGCCTTGAGGGGCAGTTCGACAGTCAGGTTGAAGTGCGGCGACAGGAAGGGCTTGCAGCCGTCGATGACTTCGCGCCGGTAGCACTTGAACGCGTTGGTGGTGTCGTTGAGGCCGTGCCTGAAGAGCATCCTGATCAGATGGTTCACGAATCGGTTGAGGATGAGCTTGTGCGGCGGGTAGTCGATCACCTTCGAGCCTTTTATGAACCGCGAGCCGAATACGCATTCGGCCCCGGCGTCTATCTTTCGGAAATATGCGCAGAGATCGTCGGGGCTGTCGCTGGCGTCGGCCATGAATACGGCCACGGCGTCGCCGGAATATGCGTTCAATCCCGCCCTGACGGCCATGCCGAATCCGGGTTTGTCGCAGTTTTTCACATGACGGATTCGCGGATTCTTCTCCGCGAAATCCGCAAGTATCCGCGCGGTTCCGTCGCCGCAGTGGTCCTCGACGGCGACTATCTCGTAGTCGAACCTCGCCTCTTCAAGCTTAGCGACGAGGCTTTCGAGCGTTGATGCGATGCATCCCTCCTCGTTGTGCGCGGGTATGACAACGGAAAACTTCATCCGAGCGAGTCCTTTGAACAACTGTCAGCCGCGGTGAATAATCACCGCGCACAGTAACCTGTTTTATATTTTACGGCGTCCGGTGAGGGCCGCCCGTCATCTGAAAAGTCCGTGTATTTCCGGCGTGGCGTGCAGCCATTTGTATATGTCCTCGATGATCTTGTGGACGGAGGCTGTCGGCTTCCATCCGCATTGCGCCCCAATTTTCGCGCAGTCGCTTATATATGCCGGGATGTCGGCGTAACGTGTTTCGGGATTTTTTGAGATTTCTACGGAGTTTCCGGTTACTGCGGCGCAAATCTCGGTCAGTTCGAGCAGTGAGGCGCTGCTTTCACGTCCGCCCCCGACGTTGTAGACGCCCTGGGAGAAAGCCTTGGGATTCTTCATCTGCATGAGGAGAAGTACAAGCAGGTCGTCGATGTGCAGGAAGTCGCGTACCTGTTTTCCTGAGCCTCCGAACCCGATATACTGGAGCTTTTTCCTGAAATAGTGTGCCGCCAGCCAGAATGTGGCTATCCCCTGGTCAACTTTCCCGAACTGCCAGGGGCCGGCGATCACGCCGCAGCGGTTTATCACAAAGGGGATTGAGAAGGCGTGGCGATACTCTTCCAGCATCACTTCGGCGGCGTATTTTGTCGAGCCGTAGAACGAGCGCGGACCCGCCGTCGGAAAATCTTCGGACACCCCGGCGGACGACAGGCCGGGGACTTTCTGTCCGTCAAGGAAATCGAAGCGTTTTTCGGATTCGCCGATACCGCATTCCAAAAGCGGAGCGATAGGGTATATCCTGCTCGTGGAAAGGAAAATCATCGGCGCGTCATGCTTCAGGCAGTATTCGGCGCAGTTGACCGCCCCCCCGAAATTGGTGTCAATGAGGTATTTCCTGCCGTCCGCTTCACGGCCTGCGAGAACCGAAGGCTCGGCGGAACATTCTATCAGCAGGTCGATCCGGCCGGCCTTGGCCAGGTCTTCCATGTTCCTGACGTCCCCGCGGATGAATCGGACGCCGGCCGCCTCCAGGCGCGTAAGATTCAGCTCGGCGCCCTTGCGGTAGAGATTGTCCAGGCAGACGACCTCGCCGCCTTCAAGGCTGCGCTTCAACGAGACTGCGATGTTCGCGCCGACGAATCCGGCGCCGCCCGTGATCAGTATCCGCCTCATGGGATTGCTCCTTTGTTGAAACATACACCCGGAATTCGGAAATTTAAGCCTTTTAAAAACAGTTTTATGCTACTTGATTTGTCTTACATCTCAGGTATATTACTATCATAGGGTCAGTTCCTTTGACGGATAATTTTAGAACGTTAATAAATAATCCGGCTGCGACTCTCATATGTCTTCAGGTCATACGTCTGAAAAGTTCCGCACGCTCTTCGACAGCGCAGGCGACGCCATTTTCATCCATGATCTTGGAGGGAAGACCATACTTGCCGCGAACAGGAAGGCCTGCGAATATCTCGGCTACGGCCTTGAAGAGCTGCTTGCCTTGAAGCCCGGCGACATAGACACCCCGGAACAGCGGATGCACATGACCGATAGGATTGCAAGGCTTCTCAAGAGGGGGGGCGGCATAACATTTGAGACGGTCCACCGGCGCAAGGATGGAACCCCGGTCGCGGTCGAAGTTTCAGCGAGCGTCACCGAATGGGAAGGCGAAAAGGCGGTCATGAGCATTGCGCGGGTGGTGACGCACAGGAAGCGTGCGGAGAACATCCTCCTTGCCGCAGCCCTCGAGTGGCAGACCACATTCGATTCGGTGAAGGACGTCATATTTCTGCTGGATCAGGAGTTCAAGATACTCCGGTGCAACAAGGCGGCAAGCGAGATGTTCGGCACGAATTCCGCAAACATGCGCGGCAAATACTGCTGGGAAGTGGTGCACGGTTCCACAAAGCCTCATCCGGAGTGCCCAATCGTCCGCATGAAGAAGACCAAGAGGAGGGAGACCTCCGTCATCAGGGTCGGCGAACGCTGGCTTGAGGTCACGGTGGACCCTATGCTCGACGAGGACGGCAACATATCGGGGGTCATCCACATAGTCAACGACGTCACCGCCCGAGTGAAGGAGCACAAGGAGCTCGAGGACTCCCTGAAGAGGTTCAAGACCATCCTCGAAAATTCCTGCGACGGAGTCCTTATCGCATCAATAGCCGACAAGAGGATAAAATACTCCAACCCTTCGATAAGGAGCATGCTCGGCTACGGCGCGGGCGAACTGCAGCGCATGAGCATCCGGGACATCCATCCCGTCGACGAGCTTGCGAACGTGCTTTCCGAATTCGAGGCGTTGGCCACAGGCAGGAAAAAGACCGTAGCCGACATACCCTGCCTGCGCAAGGACGGCACAATCATCTATGCCGACATAAGCGCCTCCAAGATCGTGTTCGACGGGATTGAATGCAACGCCGGCTTCTTCCGCGACGTCAGCGAGCGGAGGCGCACACAGGAGAAGCTCAAATATTCGTTCTCCCTGGTCAACGCCACCCTCGAATCGACCACCGACGGGATACTGGTCGTGGACGTGGGCGGGACGTTCTCATACTTCAACTCCAAGTTCGCGAAGATGTGGAACATTCCCGAGGAAATAACCCAGACCAGGGACGACGAGCGCGCCTTGGACTTTGTCATCGACCAGCTCAGGGATCCTGAGGAGTTCGTAAAAAAGGTCAGATACCTCTATGCGCATCCGGAGGAGGACAGCTTCGACGTCCTCTACTTCAAGGACGGCAGGATATTCGAGCGATATTCGCAGCCCCAGAGGATCGGAGGCAGGCCCGTAGGCCGGGTATGGAGCTTCAGGGACGTCACAGCCTCCCGGAAGGCCGGCGACGAGCTGCGCAGGCTCGCGCTCATAATCAAGAACAGCAACGAGCTCATAAACATGGCCACGCCCGACGGCAGGATGATATTCATCAACGAGGCGGGCGGCAGGATGCTGGGAATCGAGCCGGAGAAGGTCGGCGACTACAGCATCATGCAGGTCATCCCGCCGCACCTGCAGAAAAAAGTCCAGGACGAGATTCTCGCCAGCCTGGCTGCCGGAAAAGGATGGGAGGGCGACCTCCAGTATCTCAACCTGAAGTCCGGAAAAATTACGGACGTGCACGCCATCACCTTCCCGATAAGGGACTACGGCAACGGCAGGCTGCTCTACTTTGCCAACATATCCATCGACATAACCGAGCGAAGGAAGATGCAGGACAGGATCCGGCACTCCGAGAAGATGGAGGCCATAGGCCAGCTCGCCGGCGGAATAGCCCACGACTTCAACAACCAGCTCATGGGCATCATAGGCTATGCGGAGATGCTCGCCAGCCACCTCGAGGACGACACCTTGAAGGGCGACGCCGAAAACATACTCAAGGCCGCCCGCAAGGCCGCGGACCTGACCAAGGATCTGCTGGCTTTCTCCAGGAGGGGCAAGTATCTCGCGGGACCGGTCAACGTCCACAATATCATCGGCGATGTCGTCGGAATACTGTCCCACAGCGTCGACAAGAGGATCGAAATACGGACTGATCTCCGGGCGGAGTCATGCATCGTCACGGGCGATCCGTCGCAGTTGCAGAACGCCCTCCTCAACCTCGGCATAAACGCCAAGGATGCGCTGCCGCGCGGGGGCGGGATTGTATTCTCGACCGAAAACATGGATGTTGCCGGCACTCCGCTCAAGGAACTGCACGGCAGGCCTGCATCCGGCCGCTGCCTCGTGATAAGTGTCTCGGACGACGGCGTCGGGATGGACGGCAATACGGTGAAGCACATCTTCGAGCCTTTCTTCACCACGAAGAAGCCGGGCAAGGGCACGGGCATGGGGCTGCCGTCCGTCTATGGGACCGTGAGCAACCACCATGGCAGCATCGACGTGAAGAGCGAACCGGGGAAGGGCAGCACGTTCACCATCTTTCTTCCGCTGTCCGAGACCGGCGCTGGAACGGCGCAATCCAAGACGGCCGTTCGCAAGACCGTCCCCAAAGGAACGACCATCCTCCTTGTCGACGACGAGGAGATCGTCCGCATGCTTGTAAGCTCGCTGCTCAGGTCGAACGGCTACAGCGTCCACGAATGCGCCGACGGCGCGGAGGCGGTCGAGTTCTACCGCAAGTCGTGGAAGGAGATCGGCCTTGTCGTCCTCGACATGATGATGCCCAGGATGAACGGCAGGGACGCATTCATGGAGATGCTTTCCATAAACAAGGACATCAGGGCGATCCTCATGTCGGGATTCAGCATCGACGGCGAGGCCCAGGCCCTCCTCGACGCGGGCATGAAGGCATTCCTCCAGAAGCCCTTCACCTCCAGCGAGCTTGCCGACGCCATTGAAAAGGCCTTGAAGTAGCTCCGGCAGTATGAATTCAGCAGGCCAAGCGCCGAATTTCAGATTTCCTGACCCGCCCACTATGAAAAGCTTGAAAACGGCTGGGAAATGCCCATGTGCGTTTTTAGGCCGGGGCGCCGGAATTCTGAACTGAAATACCTTCCTGGGGGAGGTATTTCACCACATTTTTTTCCCACGGATCAGGACGTCTGAATTTCAGCCCTCCAGGCTTCTGATGAATCCTTCGAGAAACGATTCGTCCGAATATTCCGAACAGACCATCTCCAGGCCTGCGGCGCCCATCCTGCGCATGTCCTCCTCGGAGGCGGCGATCCTGTCGAGGGCGTCCGCCATGCCCTGTATGTCGCCGTGCTTCACGAGACAACCGTTGACGCCGTCCTTCAGCCATTCGGAGATGCCGCCGACGTCGAAGGCGACCACGGGGCGGGAATGCGACATGGACTCGATGCCTATCAGGCCGAAGGGCTCCTGCCATCTTGACGGGACGACGGTTACGTTCGCCCATTCGTAGAGTACGCCTATGTCGCTCAGCCGCCCGAAGAATTCGACTCGCCCGGAGAGCCCGAGGTCGGAGACCGCCTGCCTTACGAAGTCGTCGTCATTCCCGAAGCCGGCTATCCTGAGGCTGAATTCTGTCTTGAGCAGCTTCGCCGCCGCCACGAGGAGGTCGGCCCCCTTGCCGCGGATGAGCTGGCCGACGAAGAGTATCCTGAGCGGGCCGTTCCTTGCGTTCTCCGACCGCTGCGCCTGCGACACCTGCACCGGCGGCCGTATCTTGCGTATCGCATCAGGACGGAAGCCGTTTACGATCAGGTTCTTGCGCATGAATTCCGAGATGACGATCAGCCTACGGCATTTCCTTACTTCCCGCAGCAGCGCCAGGCGTTCGAAGGGATTCACCGGCGCAGGACGGTCGGAAGCCTTCGAGATGATCCAGGAGCAGATCGAGCAATGGACGAGGCCGAAGGGAAGCGTGCAGTTCTTCGTGTTGAACGGAAAATACTTGTGCCTCCTGATGCAGTAGTAGTCATGGTCGTGGACCACCGCGATCGTTTTGAAGCGCCTGTTCAGCTCGGAGAGGAAGGCCGCGTCGGTGGTCTTGTGCACGACGACCGCGTCCGGCGAGAAGGCGGCGATCTCGCCGAATATCCTTTCGTCGCTGAGGCCCGAGCTGCGTATCCATACCTCGTCGAATAGATCCTTTACGGGGGGGGAGCCTTCCTTCTCGAAGAGTCCGGCGAGCTGGTGGCCGTGGCTTTTCAGGATGACGGACGTATCGTAGAGGAAGCGTTCGACCCCCCCGACGATCTCGCAGTTATGGCTTGCCATTAAAAATTTCATCTTCCCACCGTTTGCTCCTTCCTCCAGGAAAGCGCCGGGCCGCCGATGAGGCCGCAGGGCACTGAGACATATGAGTCTGTCCAGTCGTCCTGCGCCTGAAATTCCCAGGGGCCGGTCCATGCGCCTGCCGTCTTCTTGTGGAGTGGACCGAAAAGATTTCTTCTGGAGCTGACCACCTCGATCCCGATACGGTTCATGCCTTCCCTTAAAATGTCGGTAATGTCGCATTCGTATGGCGGCCAGGCGATTCGGGGGCCGGACCTACCGTTGACATGGATATTCAGGAGGGAGCCCCTCCATTCGGGGACTTCCAGGAATATGCGTTCGCCTGAAACCTTGTGAACCTCGGCGTCGCATAGATATGTGACCGACCCGCTGTAGCATGCCAGACCCTGAGGACCCCAGTCGCCCAGCTTGAGCGTTGCCGGCACTGCCGAGACCTGCGCCGTGCTTCCTTTCCAGCGGACGCCGAATTCTCCAGCGAAGAAGACCGATTCAAGGCCTGAATCGGAGTCGTGACGCGTCGCCGCAAGAAGTTCGTTCCGCCCCTCGACAAGCATGGCCGGATCCACCGCGATCTTCCTCATCGCGGGATCTATCCACCAACCGTCGTCGTCCGAAGTCCCGACAGGATTTCCGTTGAGCGAGATCTCGTATTTCCAAGGTTCCTCCAGAACCAGGAAGCACGGGCCGCCCGGAATCTGTTCGACATCGAAGACATACCTGAGATTCAAATCCGCTGACTTCGCAGGCTTCTTCCCCTGACTTCTCGCCCATGGCTGGACCATGGCGCCGCCCCGGTGCGGAATCCCGATGACGTCCCGCACGGCCCTGTCAATCTGGAGTATTTCGAGCGGGCCCCGCCACCCGCCCCCGTCAATCGAGAACTCCGGCATGTCCAGCGGGAAGGCGTTCGGCTCGTCACGAAGAACCGGAAATTCCAGCCCGCCGATCCTTGTTTTCCTGACGATTTTGACAGGATCAGCCGGACGGACCGCGACCGGGGCCTGGCCGATGACGAAGAGCCGGCTGCCGCAAGGCAGGAATTCGGTGCTTATAAGCGTCCTGCTGCCGTCAACGGTCTGTTCCACGGCGGAAATCTGCCCTGACGACGGATCCCATTCCTGCGCCTTGCCTGGGAACGGAATATCCACGGTCAGCTTTCCGGAAGAGGCTTGATTTGTCCTGTGGCAGACGAAGACAACGGATTTGCCGGACTTCGCATCGTGCCTGAGCATATAAAAGCATTTCCCGTATTCGTTGCCTTCGGCATCCCTGATGGAGACCCGCCTGATTCGGGATATCTTGGACAGCGCCCCGGATATCTCCTTCCTGCCGAACGCGACCTTGACGGCTCCCTTGACCACAGATGAGATCCCTTCCGCAATCTTCTCGGAATCGATAAGGGCTGGAGGCTCCCCGGCGTATATTACCTCGCCGCCGGACGCTGCGAACTTCGCAAGCAGCTTGAGGGTGGAAGAACGCATCGTTTCCATCGGCGGAATGACCACTACCCTGTAACTGCCGTTCATCAGTTTCAGCTCTCCGCCGGCCGCGCTTCCATGCCTGGCGAGAAGATCCTCGTCCAAAAAGTCGAAGTCGTAGTGCTCCTCGAGCAGAATCTCTGTCAGCGAGGCGAATTTCTCATCATATTTCCCGACCTTCCCCTCGGTGCCGCCCGCGGGGGCGTAAATGCCCCACGCCGTCTCAATCGGGTGGACGACTGCGACGTCGCGGACCGCCTTGCCCTGCGTAGTCAGCGTGTGGACTCTGGCGAAATAATCCTCCAGAATGGAATAGTCCTTCCACCAGGGAGACTGGTAAAAGATGGAGGCTGGATAGTCCCGCTTGGCCTCGCCAAGCATGGTATACCAAGCCAGGTGCTGGCATCTGAGGTTGACTCCGAGAGCCGCCTGCCAGTCGCCGCAGACCTTCCCGTCCGCAAGGCTGAAGTCCCAGCCTGTGCAGCCGTAAAGCTCGCTGAGCATCCATTTCCTGGCGAACTGGTCGAGCACCGAGCTGCACTGCTTCGCCGTCGTGAATTCGCAGCGCCAGCCCTTCTTGCCTTCGACGCCCTGCGCGGTGAGTATGTCAATGCCCGGAGCCTGCATGTATTCATACGAGCGCATCGCAGCGCCGACCACCTTCGTCTGCGAAAGCAGGGTCGGCTCTTCAAGGACATGGCCGGTGTAGGCGATGCCGTTCTTTTCGCACCAGTCGAAAATCTGCTTAGAAAAATTGACGCAGAAGAGATGGCACAGGCAGTCGCGGTAGTCGCGGCGAACCTTGGAAAACTCCTCACCGCGCTTCGCGAAGAACAGCTCCGGCAGGAATCCGGAAATATCATAGCCATATCTGGACTTGAAGGTTTTAGGAAGAGAGACTGTCCATGGGACAAAACCCCTCTTCCTCCCGGTGTCGAAATGGCTGCCGCCGTAGTTCGGCTCATCCGTAAAAATTCCCGGAATAAGCTTGCCGAAATCCTTGCCGTTATTCCTGCGGTAGGCTTCGTGCGTAACCTTGATGAACTCAGCGACCGCGTCCTTCGACAGTGTGTCCAAGTAGGTCTGGCCGTTGTACCACGGGCTCTCTTCGTCGTCCTCGACCGTGAAGACGAGTGTCGCCTCGCCCTTGGCGGCCTTGCAATCTCCAACCAGATTCCTGTAGGACGCCAGCTCCAGTCCGTCGGTCAGCACGGCCGCGAATTTCGCAACAACACCCTTCAAGCGGCCTGCGCCTGCATCAATCACGTTGACCACCAAGTTCTTGTGGCGGAACTTCTTTTTCCTTGTGACGATTCCCCCCGCAGCGCCGGACGGCCAGCGATCCTCGTCGTAGAGCCAGGCCTCCATGCCGTTCTTCCTCGCCTCGTCCGCGCAGGCGGCCACGAGCGCGAACCATTCCTCGGAAAGGTAGTCCGTCGCCAGCCCCACCCGCGAATGCATGAACGCCCCGCCCAGCCCCATTCTCTTGAACACCCGTATCTGCCGCCGCAGCTCGCCTTCCTCGAGCTTCCCGTTCCACGCCCAGAAAGGCTTGCCCCGGTATTCGGAGCCGGGATTCGCGAAAATCCTCCGCAATGAATCATCCTTCATGGCCTTGTCCTTTTATTATTCAAACATCCGCAGTTATTGTTGTCTCCATCGAGGCAGAATTCATCTCCTCCCGAAAGCTCTTCGGCCACTTATATGTCGTCCTCTTTCAAGGCGGCAGCCATGTCGCTTCTGCAACCTGTGCTGAGGAGGGGAGCAAGAACGCAGAGGAGCAAGAAACGTGTAGTGTTCATATATGATCAGGATTTAAGCCTATGTCCTCAGTGATCAGGATCGCGGTGGAGATGCTTTACGGCAAGAACAGCTTGGTGGATTTAAGAAGCGAAGCAAGGATTCAACAATTACTTTCCTGCCTTCAACAGGAAGTGATTCTGCACCTCTTGTAATCTGTGCCGTTGCCGGTATGTGAATTCCTCTCTATTTTTAAAAATAAAATATCATGCTTTGTCCCGTATGCAAAATAAATCAATTGCCTTCCCCTCCCCCCTTGCATCCAAGCATCCAGACATCCATTCGCCCGTCTCATTTAAGTTCCGGCATTCCCGGGATGTAGTCGTTCTTGAAGACGAAGACTTCGCATGAGAAGAATGTCTTCTGCATCCTGCCGGCGGTGTCGGGGGCGCTGTAGTAGCCTCTGACGCTGTAGATAACCTCCTTGGTTTCGGCCCTTGTGATTTCTGTGTCCTTGACGCCGAATTCGGGGAACTCAGCCTTCTCGGGATGCTTGCAGAGCTTCCGGACCCTGGCGGTCGCGGCCTTCCATATCTTCCGGTGCTCCTCGGTAATCACCTTTTCTTCCTCGTCCGCCTGGGGCGCCTGAGCGCCGGCCTCGGGTTCAGCCTTGCCTGGGGAATCTTCGACGGCCGGAGCATTCTGCGCGGCTGCGGCCGCCGGTTTTGCGGCTGTGCTCTTCGAGGCAGGGCTGCTACCTGGCCCCTGGGCTGCTACGGTGCCCCCTTCGCCTGTTCCTGATCCGCCGCCGCTCCCGCTTCCGGATCCGACGCCGTCGCCCATCCCGCCGCCGGTGCCGCTTCCTCCCTTGCCACCGCCGCCGCATCCGCGGCCGAAGAGCAAAATCGCGATTATGATGCAAAGGATATATGCGGCCGCCGCGATAAGCCTTTTTCTTCTTTCTTCTTCACTGGGCTTCATATTCGGCCTTGTCGGTTATGACAAGATAGTATTCGGAACTGTCTACCACCGGATACCAGAACATCTCGAAGTTCCTGTCCCGCAGGTAGTCGCGGATCTTGACGAAGGCGCCGAAGCTGTCGTCCTTCACCATCGCCCAGACGAACCTCCTGTCACGCGGAAGCTTCGAGAATATCCTGTCCAGCGACTTGTCGGAAAAATCCCCGCCGCACACGCCTTTTTTCGGCGACAAGATGATCTTGTGCTGGCTGTCGATGAAGGTGTAGGAGACGGCGCTCTCATTTATGAAGAATGCCTTCTGGCCTGAGGCGGGATTGAACTGTGCCAGGGTTTCGCTGGCACCGTCGCTTACGGGATAGAGTTCGTTGGCGTCGACTATTACGAAGAAGGGGGCCTTGGCGGTGCGTTCGAGCTTTGAGAAGACGGCCTTCTTCCTGTTTTTTGAGCACGCAATATCCCTTTTTATAAGTTCGATCTCCACCCTGAGCCTTTCCTCCTCGTCCTTGAGCTTCTCCTGCTTGGACTTCGCCTCTTCTAGCTTGATCTTGATATCTTGAAGCTCCTCCAGCTTTTTGCCCCTTTCATCTTCGAGGAGGCGGATTCGCAGGTTGAGCGAAGCCTGCTCCGCCCGCAGGCGCATGGCCTCCTTCTCAAGAGATGAGTTCTCGTCCTTGAGGGAGGACAGCTCCTGGAGCATGGGTAGCCTGGGGCTGTTCCGGTATTTCTCGATCATTTTTTCATCGAAGTATCTTTGAAGGCTCATCTTTTGGACGGCCGCGCCGAGAGTCCTCAGCTCATCCTCCATCTTCCCCAGTTGTGCTGCGGTGACCTCCTCGTCCGGAAGATCGTCGATGATCTTCGGGATGTAGCTGGAGATTATTATAAGCGCGATCGCGATGAACATCACCCCCCCGAAGGTGTTGCACATCGTGTCGAGCAGCAGTTCAAGGCTGCCAGTCTCTGAAAAGTCACGCCTCATGAATCCCCGTTTCGGATTTCGATATTTGAAATTCGTATTTCTAATCCGGCCGCTCCGGATCAGAACACCGTCTCCATCTCCTCCTCGACCGGCTCCATGCCGGACTGGTATTTCAGCTCGGTGATCTTGCCCTTCAGGGTGTTGATGTATCCTGATGCGCTAGGCTTCACGGTGAAGACGATATATTCGCCGCCGGCGCTGGACCGGTTCCGTATCCAGTCGGAGAAGCTGTTGACAATGCTGACGTATGAGTTGGACGTGTCGGCGAACTCCATTATTTCGCCGGTCCTGATTATCTTCACCTTTATCCCGTTCCTTGAGCATTCCACGAGGAGCGGCTCCTTGCCCTCCTGCCTTTCGAAGGAGAAATAGATTCTCTTCTTTTCCTGCTCCGACTTTTTCCGCATCTCCTCCCTGGATTCCCTGAGTTCCTCCAGACGGGCGTCGGTGACGCTTTCAAGTTCCTTTACGGCCTCTTTCTGTTCCTCCGCCTTCTTGTCGAGCTCCTTGTTCGAGGCTTCGACGGTCTTGGCTTTCGCAACGCCCTCCTCAATTTTTCGTGCGGCGTCCTCGTTGTCCTTGGCGAGCTGTTTTTTGCGCTGGGACTCCTTGTCGATCATGGAAGGCAGGGCATCGAGATCGGAGTTCATCGCATTCTCTAGCATCTTGCGGTTTTCCTCCTTCCATGCCTTCTCCTCGGCGAGCTTCCTCCTCAGTTCATCGAGCTGAGCCCTGATGTCCGCGAGGCTTTTCGCGTTCTGAGCGTCGGCCGGCCGGGACGAGAGCTTCGACTCGATAATGTTGAGGATGAGGAGCAGGACCACCAGGATCATTATCCCGGTGATGCTCGTGATGATGTCCTGGAACGAGAAGAGCGTTACGGGCGGCTCGGAGCTTTTATTTCTTCTGGCCATTGTCGAACTCGTCTCTTATTCCGACGGTCTTGAGCTTGGCGATTATGTTGCGGTGGCAGTAGTCGGAGCATTCGTCGAGGAAGTCCTCCTCCTTCTTCCTCAGCATGGTCATGAAAAGCTGTATGAAGAGGGCTGCGACGAGGGCGATGAGGGTGGTCTCGAACGCGATGGCAAGGCCCCCGGTGACGCCGCTCAGGGCGTCCTTGAGCTGGTCGACGCCCGCGCCTTTCGAGACCACCCTCCCGAAGCCGCCGACCGCCTGAGAGAGGCCGAGGACGGTGCCGATGAAGCCTAGGACAGGAATCGCCCAGATGAAGCCTTTGATGACGGTGTAGGTGGATTCGAGGTAGTTCTCGTCGTTCTCGGCCTGGGCCACGAGCCCTTCGACGACGTCCGAGATCCTGCCCAGGTTCTTAAGGTTCGACAGGCATCTGGATATCCTGTTGAACAGGATGAACTTCCTGGGGTCGTCCACCTTCCTGAACATCTCGTTAAGTATCTGCAGGGCGGTGCTGGGCGCAAGAATGAAACTGGGATCCTCGGGGACGATCTTCAGATTCAGGGCCCTCTGCTGGAATGAAAGCTTCATGTTCTTGATCATAAGGATGGCGACGCACCAGAACGCGAGCAGCATCGTGTAGATCGGGATCGTGCTCCTGTTGCCGCTCCCCCCCGGGAAGAACATGTCGACGACCCAGTTGCCCTTGTACGCGAACGGGTAGAGGCATAGGAAGAAGATGACCGTGAAGAGCAGCCCTGCAAGCATCGAAAGCAAAGTGTTGACGCCGGTATACTTCGCGCTTCTGAATCCCAACCTGCGCTCGATGTCTTGGGTGTTCCAGCTCAGCTCGATCTCGCTTGCCATCAGTCACCTCGGGATGCGTAATCGTCTCATTATAATACGTACGCCACCGACCTTGCGTCGGCGGTGAACATGACGGGGGTTCAGGACAGCAATTTCCCTGCTGAACCCCAGTCATGTTCAGCGCCGGGATGAACCCGCCGGTGCCTCTATACAATTTCGAGACAATTAGTAATATAGAGCATATTGCAAAAATCTGCAATTGCCGGAGTTTGTGCTATAATATCCCCGCATTGGAGGCGCTTGTTTCAGGATTCCTTAATCCTGTCGGTCCAGATATACTGTCGAAGATTTAAAGATTTGGATGATGCCATGAGCAAGAATGTCGTGCAGATGAAGAATGATGTAGCGTATTTCATGCGCAGGCTCTACCACCAGGGGCTCACCACGACCTCCGGCGGCAACATATCGGTCAAGCTTGACGGCAGGACTGTCCTGATGACGCCCTCGGCGCTTGACAAGGGGAGGATGCGCGGGTCGGAGATCTGCGTGATGGGCATGGACGGCAGAATCATCGAAGGGCCGCCGAAACCGACGATTGAAAGCTCGATGCACATCGGCATATACGGGGCCAGGCCTGACGTCGGCGCAGTGGTCCATGCGCATCCCGTCCACGCGAGCGCGTTCGCAGCGACCGACGCCGAGATAAACGCGAGGCTCATCGCAGAATCATACGCCATCCTGGGCGAACCGGCCTACATCAGGTATCTGCCGATGGGCTCGGGAGATCTCGCGAATGAGATGTCGGCGGCCGCGAAGTCCGCAAACTGCATCCTGATGAGGAACCACGGCGTCCTGGCCGTAGGCAAGGACTTGCTCGAGGCGTTCAACCGCATCGAGGTATTGGAGACCGCCGCCAGGATGACCTTGCTTTGCGCGTCACCGCCGCTCTGCCAGTCCTTGAAGCCGCTGGACGGAAGGGATCTGCAGGTAATATCCGAACACATGAAGCACAGATAGGCGCCATGAAGAAGAAAATATCTGCAAAGGACAATACGGCCGTCCCGGCCGTCCATTTCGCGGACATCGCGGTGGACAGGATCGAGCCGGACCGCTCGCTCCCCGCGAAGTTCGCAAGGATGCTCAGGAAAATCATCGATCCGAAGAGGGTCAAGGGCCGGACAGCCGGAATCAAGATGCACTTCGGCGGAAACATAGGCTACACCACCATCCATCCGGTATTTATAAGGATACTGGTTGCCGAACTCAAGAAGGCCGGCGCGAAAAGGATCAAGGCGATGGACGGCGATCCCAAGGCCGGAGTCCCGCGGGGCTACACCAAGGAAGTCCTCGAATGCGACGTAGTCTCCACATTCGGCGCCGACGGCAAGGATCTGATCAAGGAAAAGATCGGATTCAAAACCCTGGACACGGCGCTCTTCGGCGGAGAGGCCTGCAATTGCGACTTCTTCATAGACCTTTCTCACATCAAGGGGCACGGCGACTGCGGCTTCGGCGGCGCCGTCAAGAACATCGCCATGGGCGTCGTCCCCGGCGAAACGCGCAGGAAGATACACAGCCTTGAAGGAGGCATCACATACGACAGGAAGAAGTGCGTCTTATGCCTGAGATGCCTCAAGGAGTGCCACAACAACGCTGTCAGGGCCGACAGGGCAAAGAAGTCCATAAGCATCTTCTTCCACAACTGCACATACTGCCAGCACTGCACGATGGTCTGCCCCACAAAGGCGCTCGAGATGGAGGATCGCCGCTTCGAGGACTTTGCGATGGGCATGGCGCTAGTGACCGACAAGTTCCTGCGCCGCTTCGATCCGGAAGACCTGCTCTTCATCAACTTCCTCATAGACATCACCGTCTACTGCGACTGCTGGGGAATGAGCACCGCCCCGCTTGTCCAGGACATCGGCATACTCGCCTCGAAGGATGTCGTCGCCGTCGAAACCGCGTCCCTCGACATGATAAAAACAGAGGATCTGCTCCCCAGAAGCCTTCCCGCATCCCGCAAACTCCTCGAAGGCAGGCACCTATTCGAGAAAATCCACCGGAAGGATCCATATCTGATCCTGAACTATGTCAGGCGGAAATACGGCGGGTCAGAAAAGTATGAGATCAAGGAAGTGAAATAAGCCCATTTCTTGTAAAAAATGATTCATCGGGCAATTTTTATCCTCGCCATAAGGACAGAATAGGCGCCGCAGACATGCTTCATTCCGCAGGAAGACCACGATGCCTGACCAGGACAAGCCAGACAAGCTGGA
This sequence comes from uncultured Victivallaceae bacterium, assembly GCA_964636325.1. Lineage (GTDB taxonomy): Bacteria > Verrucomicrobiota > Lentisphaeria > Victivallales > GWF2-50-93 > CAZWRV01. The sequence continues at coordinate 27,833 of CAZWRV010000009.1, forward strand.
GAAGAAGGAGTTCAAGGAGGCCTTCAGGCTGCTGCACCCTCCGATGATCACCCCCGCCGTGATCTACAGCGGGGAGTTCGCGCTCAAGGTCCTGACGGACATCGTGAACATGCTTGCGATGGTGGGCGAGATTGCGTCAGGCATCTTCCAGGCGGTGAGGAACCCACGGAAGATCCGCTGGCGGGAGACCCTCTACTACATGGACGTCTGCGGTGCCGACGCCGTGCCGATCGTGATGATGATATGCTTCCTCATGGGGCTCATCCTGGGATTCCAAGGGGCGCTGCAGATGCGAAAGTTCGGAACCGACATCTACGTTGCCGACCTTGTGGGCCTTTCCATCGTCAAGGAGCTGGGGCCGCTCATGGTGGCGATGATCTGCACCGGCCGGGCAGGTTCCGCGTTCGCCGCCGAACTGGGGACGATGAAGGTGGGCGAGGAAATAGACGCCATGGTCACCATGGGCTTCGTCCCCAGCCGTTTCCTAATAGTCCCCAAGGTCATAGCCCTAGTGGCCGTGATGCCGGTTCTGACCGTCTTCGGCGACGTGATGGGCATCTTCGGCGGGCTCGTGGTCGGAAACCTGACCCTGGACATACCTGTCGTCGCATACTACAACAGGACTGCCCTCATTGTGCTGCCGCAGTTTTTCATGGAAGGCCTCCTGAAAAGCATGGTCTTCGCGGTCCTCATAGCAAGCGTCGGATGTTTCCGCGGCCTACAGGCCTCCAACGACACGCAGGGCGTGGGCAGGGCCGCCACCTCCGCGGTAGTCACTAGCATTTTCCTCGTCGTAGTTACGGACGCAGGCCTCACCTATGTATTCAGCAAGCTGTGGTAGCTTTCACAATGAACAATTATCAATTAACAATGAAAAGATTGTAGTAGGCTTAATCATATTCGGGCGATGGACCAGGAAACCTGAAATCATGGACGGAGCGTCAAAGGAAATCTGCATCGAAGTCAGCGGCCTCACGGCCGGCTACGGGAACCTTGTCGTCCTCGAGGACATAAGCTTCAAGGTCCGCAAGGGGGAGATATTCGTGATCGTGGGCGGCTCGGGCTGCGGAAAGACGACGCTGCTCAAGCACATGATCGGGCTGATCCCCCCCATGCGGGGAGACATAAGGATTTTCGGGGAGAGCATAGTCAAGGCGGACTGGGAGGGGAAGAGGAGGATAATGAGGCGCTTCGGAGTGCTCTACCAGACGGGCGCGCTGTTCGGCTCCCTGACGCTAGCCGAGAACGTCGCCCTGCCGCTGGAGGAGTTCACCGATCTGACGCCGCCGAAGATCATGGAGCGCGTAAACGAGAAGCTCCGGCTCGTGGCCCTCGACGGATTCCAGAAGTTCATGCCCTACGAACTGAGCGGGGGGATGCGCAAGCGCGCGGGCCTGGCCAGGGCTCTCGCCCTCGACCCTGAAATCCTCTTCTTCGACGAGCCGTCGACAAGCCTGGATCCGATAACCTCCGCCAACCTGGACAAGCTCATACTGGGCGTCCGCGAGAAGCTCGGAACCACCATGGTGATAGTGACCCACGAGCTGGACAGCATCTTCGCGGTCTCGGACAGGGTGATAATTCTCGACAAGGGGACCAAGGGCATAGTTGCGGAAGGCAGGCCGTATGACCTGCGCGATTCGAACCCGGATCCGAAGGTCCGCGAGTTCCTCAGCCGTGCCGGCCTGTCACGGAAGATGAAGGCGGAATGAGCTTCAAAAGAATGGAATTTTAAGAGTAGTCAATAATATATAATTCCTTTGCGTCTTCGCGCCTTTGCGTCAATAAGTCTTGGCTAAAAATGAACTTGGAGGTCTTATGATTGAGGCTAACAAATACAAGCTTGGGATATTCGTAATAACCGGCTCCCTGCTCTTCTTCATGGCGCTCCTCATGCTCGGGCTCAGGGAGCTGTTCGAGCCGAAGGTCCGCTTCTGCACGCTGTTCAACGAGTCGGTGCAGGGGCTGGAGGTGGGGGCGTCAGTCAAGTTCCGCGGCGTCGATGTCGGCAAGGTGTCGCGCATCATACTCCGGACCGAGGACAATTATGTGCGCGTGGACATGGAGGCGCGGCCAGAATCCCTGGATCCCGGCAAGGAGCACATGCCCAAGTCGTCCTCCGAGCGCGCGGCGTTCTTCTACAAGGTCTTCGCCGAGGAGGTCCAGAACGGCCTGCGGTGCAGGCTTGTCATGGCCAGCATCGCCACGGGCATGAAATACGTCGAGCTGGACTATTTCGACCCAAGGCCTCCCATCCTGGGCGCCGAACCGCCGCAGGACGTCCTATATATCCCCTCGACACGCTCGCTCATGAGCGGGATAAGCACCACCATAAGCGACACCTTCGCGAAGCTCGCGACCGTGGACTTCAAGAAGATATCCGACGAGATGATCGACATGTTCAAGTCCGTCAACTCCAGGATCAACGACCCGAAGATCGTCAGCCTTATAGAGAAGCTCGAGAAGGTGAGCTCCAACCTCGAAACAACCACCTCGAACGTCAACGGCACCCTCACCCCCGAAAGGCTGAAAAAGGTCGCCGACGACATGGAGAACACCTTCAGGTCCGTCCAGGACCTCTCGTCCACGCTCAAGAAGCAGGTCGAGGACGCTAAAATCCCAGAGACGGCCTCCAACGCCAACAGGCTCATGGATAAGACCGGCGAGGCCGCCGAGTCCATAACCGAAATGCGCAGGGAGATTTCAGGCACCCTCGAAAAGCTAAACCACGCCATCGACTCCTTCAACGAGCTGGTCAACTACCTCGAGGAGGATCCCAGCTCCGTCATCCGGGGAAAGCGCAAGCCCGCAGGGTTCGAATAGTTTCAGATTTCCTGACCCGTTCATATGAAGTGGCGGAAAACAATGGAAAATGCTCCTGTTGCTTTTAAGAGCGGGGCGCCGGAAATCTGAACTGAAATACCTTCCAGGTGTCGGTATTTTTTCGTCTGGCTCATTCCTGCTTTGCGGCAGGTTTCGCCGGCGCCTGTATGGCGGTGGCGACGAAGTTTCTGAAGTCGGGCGAGACCTGCACGTAGGCTCTGGTGAGGGCGCGCAGGAAGCCCGAATAGTAGTAGAGCCAGCCGTTCTGGCTTTCGACCGCGGAAAACTGCCTCTTGGCGACCGCTTTCCCGTTCGAATCCAGAACCTCGGCGGTGAAGTCCAGATAGGAGAACCCGTATTCGTCGGGCGCCCCGAACGCCTGAGGAAGATATCCGAGGATGGAGACGCCATACATGGTGAACTTGCGCTGCCATTCGAGGCGGTTGATGCTCAGCTTGACGATGTAGTCGGTTTTCCCGGGGCCGGCGGCCAGCTTCGGTATCGTCTTCGAGTCCGGCGAGACCGCGACGTCCGTCGCGAGCCCGGCGGCCCTGAGGTCGGCGGCGACAAGCTCCGCGAAGTCCAGTTCGTAGTCGAAGCGGTAGCCGTTCCATTCATACGTGAAGGCCTCCGGCTCCCTTATCTGGCGGACATAAGGGACAAGCGGGATGTAGGCATGGTGCCCGGGCGTCGTGCCGGCATGGCCGCGGATGTCCAAAGGCTTCATCACGACTATCTTGCCGACCGGCGCCTTGTCCATCGGCGGCGCAGGCTCAAATCCGTATTTCAGCGACGGCGAGACCGTGCAGCCGGAGAAGACCATGCAGAACGCGGCGAAGGCCGACAGGAGAAGGAACTTGATTTTCATATGATTTTTCCCCTAATTATAGTTCAACCATGTATCCGGGTGAAATCAGTGTCGGAGTGCCACGGCGTCATGGAGTCATGGCGTCAAAACAATTGACTTTTGACTCGGTGACTCGATGACACCTTGACTGCCGCCAGTCACTTCTCGACCTTCCTTATCTCCTGCTCGTCGCTCCATTCGAGGATGCCGGTCTTCAGGTTCTTGAGGCTCATGGTTACCTTGTAGTATACGTCGATCACCCCGTCGCCCTTCTGCTTTATTTCTGTGATGTTGGAGACAAGGAGGAACTCGGCGGACGCCTGCTGGCCGAACTGCACGGCGTTATTCTGGTCGTTGAGGCCGCTTTCCTGCTGATCCTTTATCTCCTTGATTGTCTCGGCGTCGGAACTGCGGTCGGTGAAGCGGAACTTGCCGCTGCGGAGCAGCTTGGTCCTGATCGAGTCGGTGATCGCCTGTGTGTCGATGTGCTGCATCGTCTTGTTGTTCACACGCGCTACTTCGAGTATCGGCCTGCGCTTTGCAGTCAGCTCGACGATGGAGGGGAAGGTAAGCATCGAATTGACCATCGTGTTGGCGGTCTGCTGGAGATCGTTCGAACCCCAGTCGGTCGAAACCGGCTTGGCCGAAGTCGGATCACCATACGTCACCGTGGTGGAGCATCCCGTCGAGAAGGCGATCACGCAGACCGCACATGCCGCATGAAGAACCATCATTATAAGATTCTTGATTGTCATTGTTTTCACCTTTTAATTGTTGTTGACTTATCTCTCTCTGTGCTCTCTGTGGCTCTGTGGTTATTCATTATTAATTGTCGTCGGCTTCGCGGAACTTGATCTTGAACGCCTTGGCCGCGGGGTTCGGCGCCAGACCCTGTATGGTCTTGGTCTCGCGGCCGTTGAGGTAGAGCGGCATCCAGGCCGACCTGGCTGAGTCTATCTCCATCCCGCCGGAGTCATACCAGGAGAACTTGTATTCAAGCATGTATGTGCCGCTGATTCCGCTCTCGATTTCGGCGTTCACCTGGAGCAGTCCTCCGACGAGCCGCGACCTGGTGTCCAGAACCTTGATGTCCACAGGGCTGTTCTTGAAGTTCGTGGTGACGTTCCCCGCGGCCGAGCCGTCGATCTCCATCACCGACGTCGAACAGCCGCTGAAGAGCAGAGCGACGGAAGTAGCCAGAAGAAGGTGAAGTTTCATTCGATACCTCTTGTGTTTTTAACTGGAAATTCCAAATCCCAAGCACCAAAAAACAAATAAGTTACAAATCTCAAATTCCGAATATCCATGTTTCGATGTTTGGAGTTTGGAAATTATTTGTGATTTGGCATTTGGTCATTGGAATTTAATTGATACAGGATATGAGCACTTATTCGTTTTTGGCTGGAGCGGGATCCGGCACCGGAGCCGCTTCCTCCTTGGCTGCCGGTGCGGCGGGCTCCGCAGCATCCTTGCCGGGCTCGGCCTTGGGCTGCTGCTCCGCTCCGCCTTCGTCCTTGATGTCCTCGGTGTCGAACTTAAGCGGCTTCTCCGAGGAGCCTGGAGTCTCCGGTGCTGGCTCCCTCGGGACGCGGCGGGGATCCTCGGGGAATGCGCCGCCGGGCATGGAAGGCTGGAGTATCTCGCCGTCCTTGCCCTTCACCTTTACCAGCTTGACGATGCAGCCCTTTGCCACACCCAGGTTTTCCCCGTCTATCGTCGCATACGACTGTTTTGTGTCGGAACGGGTTATCTGGCCTTGCCCGACCTGGATTTCGTTCCGGAAGACCTCGCCCGAATCCTCGTCCTTGACTTCCTTGAAGGCATAGTATTTGACGGAAAGCCCTTCCTCGAAGCCGGCGGGCGTGCCACGGTTGATCAGCACCTGCTTGCCGGTTATGTCAAGGATTTTCGCGGGACGGATGAGCGCCACGGCGTCCTGGCATAGGCTGCCGGCGACCATCTTCGCCAGCTCGACAAGCGCCTGGTCGCTCCCTTGCAGACCTACGCCTGTGCGGCTGTTCTCGACGATCTCCTCCTTCCGTAGCTGCGCGGTCGCGACGTCCGGAAGAAGCTGTCCGGTCGTCGTATCGACAATCTGGGCCAGCGCGGACAGGTAGAGCCTCCTGCGCATCGACTTCCTGCCTATCTTCTCGTATTCCTGGACGTCCACCAGATCTTCGAACCCGTCTATCTGCGGGAGCAGGACGTATTTCGCGCCGGCCATCTTTCCCATCTGGGCCGCGTTCTTGTCGTTGGGATCTACCGCCACCGCCGCATAGCCCTGCTCCTGCTCGAGATCAGCCTTCCGTTTCCGTTCGACAATCTGGAAAACCCGGGTTGCGCTCAACGCCGCGATGAACTGCGTGTCCAGCGACTGCGCGACCCTGTTCAGGATTAGCTCCTTGCCGTTCTGCTTCGCCGTCTCTATCACCGAGGACTGGACTTTCATTTCCCCGATGTAGATTCCCGACTGCGCCCCCTGGGGTACGAAAGTCTGAGCACGAAGGGACAGCGCAGATACGGCGAGAATGAGGATGACTGTCGGTTTCGAAATGAATTTTATAATCATATCACTGCTCCTTGTTATATGATTCTTTAATTGACTTTTCCTTTGGACATTCATTCGTTCGTATCGGACATTCAGCTATAATTTATGCGTCGCCGAGATTATTCAGCCCAGCGGTCATTTTTTAGGCGCCGGGGGCATGGGTGGGGCGGGCGGCTGCGGCGGCGGAACCGGCACCACCGGGACGACCGGGCCGTCGTCGCCGGTTCTGACGAGCGTCGTGAGGCCTTCCTGGAAGTGCTCGGATCGGATGTAACTGTTCTTGAGGGCGGTTTCCAGCCCTTCCTTGACGCCGGCGTCGGCCTTGCTCTGCTCCTCGTTGATCTTGATCTGGGACTCTCGCTCCTTCTTCTGGAGCTCCTGCTCCTGCTTGAACGCGGTGATGTCCTTGTATTTGGCGAGGCCTTCGGCCGAAAGTTCGAGGGAAACTGAGATCTTCTGGTTGGCGAAGATGTTGACCGACTTCTCCCAAGTCTCGAAATACTGCCGGGTGAGCGAGAGCTGGTGGATGCCCGGGGATGCGTTGAAGTTGCCGGGGGCGGTCCCTATGGCGGCGCCGTCGAGTTCGATGGTCGCACCATCGATGTTGCATTCGATCGTGAACGGCACTGTCGCCGTCGCCTTGACCACGGCGTCCCGTATGCGCTGGACCTTGTCCGAGATGTTTTCCGCGAGCTTCGCAGTTCCGGAGTCGATGAGGCGGTCGGGCATGTTGTCTACGCTTACCTTGATGCTCGCGTTCTGCAGTATCCTCTCGGAGGAGGTGAACACGTCGCCGTAAATCGACTGGCCTGAGTTGCCGTCGAGGACCTTGATGGTCATCGGCAGCGAGTAGATGTCCGCCTTGTTGTCGGTCTTGTAGATGGTCCCTTCGCCCTTGAACTCCCTGGTCTCCTGGCCCATCTTTCCGAGGCTCGCGACGATGATGTAGTCCGCGTCGAGCATCTGCGCGACCCGCAGGGCCGAAGCCTTTGCGACGCCGCCGGCCAGGCCCTGGCCGACCACGCTGTTTTCCGGTTCGATCTTTACGGACTGCTCCGCGGTCGTCATGGCGCTGTCAGTCGTCCCGGTGGTGGTACCGATGGCCATCAGCGTCCTGACGCTCTTGAAAATCGCCTCGTCCGGCTCGTTCGCCTCGCGGAACTTCTGGATGACATCCTTCCAGTCCATGACCGCGAAGCCCTTCTCAGACAGGCGCGCCGAAAGCTCGTCGCTGAAGATGTCGATCTTGCTGTCCATCTCGCGCCCGCCGCGGTTCCTCACGAAGATGGCCGTCTTCAATCCCGCCTTGGCCTCCAGCTCCGCCTTAGACGGCTCGGCTTTTTTTACTTCTTCCGCGGCGGCGAACAATGATGCGGGCATCAGGCAGGCCAAGGTCAGAAACAGTGACAATCCGAAAAATTTTGCAGCGTTCATGCGTCTACTCCGAAGTTATTATTGTTGCTCCTCTGAAACTCGCCTGAAGTAACGCAGACATTCCTGTCTGCGGCATCGCAGGTAGGAATACCTGCGCTACTTAAAGTTTCTTCCCGACAGAACTGGCGGATTTCCCCGCCAGAGCGGCACTCCTCTGAAACTCGATTCCTTTCGGTGGAGGGTTGAGCCAAGCTCAACCGCGGCTCAGCACGGCTTCGCCCTCCATCGAGTTTCTGATCGACAGAACTGCGAATCTCGCAGATGGCCACTCTCCCGTAACTCTATAATCTTGATCGCGAAGTCATAAGATCATTTATTCCGCCTTGGCCGATGCAGGCCACAGGTTCTGGACGATGACCCTCGGCCCGACCCGGACGACCCGGACTATGCAGGTCTTCCCTTTGGTTATCTGAACCTGGGCCTGCGCCAGTTCAGTCATAGTGTTGGAAGAGAATTTAAGGTCTGTTTTGCCTTCTGGCAAGTCCGCGACCAGTATCTGGACGTTGTCCGGGAGCGTCATCCAGCATCTGAGGTCGGCCTTTTCACTGAGGTTGTTGTATATGGCCGACGCCACCATGATGGCTATTCCCGCGGCCTGGACATATCCGTTGCTGGAGGCTGCTGTCATGGTCGCGCCGGTCGCAAATACGCTGCCTTTCACGAGAACCCTTGCCGTCTGCCTTATGATCCTCCACTTGGCCTCCTCCTCCAATGCCCTGAGCGCAAGGGCGTTCATGTAGCATATCGGATAGGTTTTCAATCCCTCCTCAGTTCCTGCCGACACTGCCAGGGGAGACGGATCGGACCATTTGAAGCGGTAGACCGGGTATGCCACCGCGACCGCAGCCATCGAGATGAAGACCTCCTCCTTGCGTGGCGCCCAGCCGTCCTCGTAGATGACGACGAGGCGGCCCAGCGCCGGATCGGGCTTGTTCTTCTCGTCGGCCTCCCATGCCTGCGGGAATGTCGTCTTCAGCCAGTCGAAGTCCTGGTCCTGGCCGAGGCGGCGTGCCAGCCGGATGGTGTCGCGCTGGACATATGGGTTTGAAGGCATGAGCTGGAGGCTTTTCTTGTAGGAGATGTATGCGTCGTTGAGTTCGCCGCCCATCTCATGCGCGAGCGCGCCCATGTATATCACATAAGGATTGAGGAAGGAACTTTTGGTCTTGGCGAGCACTTCAGGATCGAAATATTTGGCGTAGGCCTCTTCGGCGCCTTTCCTTGTCGCCTCCTCGGCGGCCTTTTCCTCGGCGGTCTTTTCCGGTTCCTGCGGCTGAGGGGGCGCGGCGGACTTTTCCGCCGGTTGGCCGTCGGATCCAGCGGCATCTAGTGGTGGAGCGTCCGGAGACCTTTCAGTGGTGGGTGGCGGTGCTTGTTCCCCGGCCGGCTCATTCTGCCCGGCGGGCTTCGGTGGCTGCTCTTGCTTCTTCTCGGGGGCGGGGTCAGGGGGGGGATTTTCTGTCTTCGGGGACTCGGCCTTGGCATCCTGCACCGACTTCTGCGCGATCCTGCTTTCGAAACTGCCGACGTCCGCCTCGTTGAACTTTTCGTCGCGCCTGGCCTTCTCCGCCTCGTTCATGAGGAATTCGGCGTTCCGGACTTCGATGAGCGCGCCTTCAAGGCTTCCTTTGGCCAGATAGTTGTACGCCTGGAAGAGGCGCAGCATCTCGACTTCGAAAAGCCTGGCCTTGTACGGGAGCATGTTGTCGTTGACCGCCACCGAGCCTACGTTGATCTGTGCGCCCTGCGTCGTGTCGTCACTGATTTCGCGCTGCCTCAGGATGTCGATCTGCGAGTTGAAGCTTTCACGGCTTCCTTCGAAATCGCCGCAAATCTGCGCGATCCGACCCTTCTCCATCAGATAAAGCTCAAGGTTCCTTCCTTTCCCCGCTATTTCATCCTTGTAGAGGGCGGATGTCTCGAACTGCTGGCCGCCCTCTACGGCGCTGATATACTTGAGAGTCGGATCGCTGCTGCAGCCGGACAGCAGGAGCAGGACGGCGGGAAGCGCCCCGAGAACCATAATGACGGTCGACACGCGGTTCTCTGTCAGAGAAAAAGTCATGAAACGTCCAGAAGTACTGATCTGGTTAACAAGGTAACAAAGACGGTTAATGAGTAATATGGCCGTCAAGGCGAAAAAATCAAATTGCTGGTTCAACCGCCTTTCTTCCAATCCGATTTTAAAGTCTCTGAGCCTTTCACTGGCAACCGTTAAGTTAGCAGGATGTCTGAGTTTTTGCTCGGCTAGCTTTCTTCAAAGGCATTGAACTGTCCGGAGTCGGGAATGCGGCGGGTTCGAATGGTTCAACTTTGTGCCCGGACACCGTGCAACTGGGCCTAATGGGGCGTCTTTTCTTCTTCTCGTCGTATCTGCTGAAGCTGTTTCCTGAGAACCAGAGGACGGTAAAGTCGTCGAGCTTTAGATGTGCGGCTTTCGGATACTTCATGGTGGCCTCTATCCATTTCAATCCGGCTTCAATGCTTACTGGCGGATTGAATTCTATTCATTCAACCGTTTTTCGCCCATCTTTGTCGGTAACTTTGTCGTCTTCTGGAGGGTTGAGCCAAGCTCAACCGCGGCTCAGCACAGCTTCGCCCTCCATCGAGTTTCTGATCGACAGAACTGCGACCTTCGCAGGGGGCCGCTTATTTGAGGGACTTCTTCCGCTCGGATCCGGCGATTTCCAATGCCAGCTGCTGCCCTGAGACTCCGACTTTCACGGTGCCGCCGTCCGCCAGCTTGCCGAAGAGGATGTCGTCGACGATCTTTTCCTTTATCTCCTGGATGATGATGCGCTCGACGGGCCTTGCGCCGAGATTTTCCTCGGAGGCCTTTGCCGCGATCCATCTGACCGCATCGTCGTCCGCGGAAATGGATATCCCTTTTTCCGCCAGCACGGCGTCAGCCTGATTAATGGATTTCCGGACGACCTTCTGCAGTATTGACATGTCGAGGTCGTTGAAGAAGATGATTCCGCTCAGCCTGTTTCTGAACTCCGGGCTGAAACGTCTTTTGACGGCGCCGCCTACGGCGTCGTTGCGTTCGCTGTCCGCGTCCCGGTTGAATCCTATGGCGTTCTTGCCGGATTCCATGGCGCCGACGTTGGAGGTCATGATGATGATCGAGTTCCTGAAGTCCGCCTTCCGCCCCGTGTTGTCGCCGAGCATCCCATGATCCATCACCTGCAACAGGAGGTTGTATATGTCGGGGTGCGCCTTCTCGATCTCGTCTAGCAGGACGACCGAATGCGGATTTTTAATAAGCGCCTCGGTAAGCATCCCCGCCTGCTCGAACCCGACATATCCGGGCGAGGTTCCGATGAGCTTGGAAACGGTCTCCTTTGTGGAATATTCGGACATGTCGAACTTCACGAAGTTGATGCCTAGCTTCTCGGCCAGCTGCTTTGCCAACTCCGTCTTCCCGACGCCGGACTTGCCGCAGAAGAGGAAACTTGCGACAGGCTTACCGCCGTCGCCGAATCCAGCGCGGGAAATCTTCACTGCCTTGACGACCTTTTCCACGGCCTCGTCCTGGCCGTAGAGCATCCTGCGGATCTTTTCAGACATGTCCTTCAAATTCAGCTTTTCGTCCATCTTCGCGGTCTTGGGCGGGACGCTGGCCATGGCGCACACGATCTTTTCGATGTCTCCGGCGCCGATGACCGGCTTCCTTGCGGTGTCGCTCAGGCGGTTCTTTGCACCTGCCTCGTCGATGACGTCGATCGCCTTGTCAGGCAGAAACCTTCCGGTCATGTATTTGGCGGAGAGTTCGACGGCGGCGTCTACGGCGGCGGGTTCGTAGGTCACACCATGATGCTTCTCGTATTGCGGGAGAAGCCCGGTTATGATCGCCTTCGTATCCACCAAGGAAGGCTCCTTCACGTCTATCTTCTGGAGCCTTCTTGCGAAGGCCTTGTCCCTCATGGTGAAATTCTTGTAGTCCTCGTAGGTGGTGGCGCCGATGCAGCGCAGTTCCCCCCTGGAGAGCGCCGGCTTCAGGATGTTTCCGGCGTCGAGGGTGCTGTTCTCGCAGGCGCCCGCGCCGACCACCGAATGGATCTCGTCTATGAAAAGTATCGCCCCCGGCCTTTTCGCGAGCGACTCTATTACGTCCTTGAGGCGCTTTTCAAATTCCCCGCGGTAGTTTGTTCCGGCTATAAGGGCGCCCATGTCCAGCGCCAGGATCTCGCATCTGCTGATGGCCTTAGGAACTTCGTTGCGGACTATCTTGAGCGCGAGCCCTTCTACTATTGCAGTCTTCCCGACTCCGGGCTCACCCACGAGGACAGGATTGTTCTTCCTTCGCCTGCATAGGGCCTGGATTACCCGGGCGGTCTCATCCTTCCTGCCGATCAGCTCATCGAGCTTCCCCTCGGCGGCAAGCCTGTTAAGATTAATCAGGTAGCTGCCGTCCGCTGCGGGTTTGCCTTCGACGTGCTTCGTTCCGGCAGAGGCGTCATTCTCCTCGTAGACCTCCAGGACAGCGTCCTTTGTCAGGCCGTGCTTTTCAAGGATGTATCGGCCATGGCTGTCCTCAAGGGCGTAGAATGAGAGAAGCGTGCCCAGGCATTCAAGAGTCCCGGCATCCTTGCGCGGATCATGGCTGTTCCTGCCGGCCATCGCCATTATCTCGAGCAGCTGCGGGGTGTCGACCGTGTTGCCTTTCCTCGGGACGTTTGCCAGCAGGAATACCTTCAGCTCGCCTTCTATGGCGTCGAAGTCGATGCCGCAGAAGAGCTCCCTCAAGTCGTTTGAGGCGACAAGGGCCAGGAGCAGATGTTCGGGAACAGTGTAGGAATACTTTTCCCTGAAAACCTGGGAACGCATGTTTTCTACTATTTTTTTCAGCTTCGGCGAACTCATCAGTCCCTTTCCAGTCTCAGCGTAAGCGGAAACTCGTAGCTTTTCGATAGCGCGTCGGCCTGCATCTTCTTTGCCTCGGCTATGCTCTTCGGGTAGACGCCGGCCACCCCGCTGCCTCCGATGTGGATTTTCATCGTCAGAACCCTGGCCTCGGCAGGATCCTTGTCGAAGACCCTTATCATGAGGTCGACAACGAAGTTTATCGGGGTCACGTCGTCGTTCAAGGCGACCACCTTCCACATGCGAGGCTCGCAGATCTTGGTCTTTTCAAGCGTGCGTTCCTTAAGCCCGCCCTTTGCCTGCCTGCTCATGTCTTCACCTTCTTGTCATCGTTTATGGATATGCGCACCGGCTCAATCTTGCGCCCGAGGATATGTTCGGCGTGCATTATCAGGCACCTGCGCTTGGCCTCCTCGATCTCCTCGCCCGTCATGTCCATCTTCCGCCATTCCGACCTTATCCAATCCATGAATGTGACAAGCAGATACCAGGGGCCGAGGACAAGATAGAAAATAGGGGTGAGGATGATCATCGCCGCCATGACGATCAGCTTCTCAAACACGTTCAGCTTCGGCCTGTCCATACCTATTCTCATGTGCATAATCCTCCCTTCTATGCTAACATTATACTATGGGCAGTAGGACATTTTGCGTCCCTTAAGGGAAAATGCAAAATCGTTCGGTAATGCGTCAGTTTATTCTGCCAAACGACCGATGGAGGGTCGGGTTCCACCCCGACCGCTCTATGGACGGCGTGGAAGCCGTCCCTCCAAAATCATGGTTTCCCGGAAAAGACTGACGCATTACATCGTTCGTTTTATACCCAACGCTTTCTTCTCTTTGGGCGGGACGACGAAATAGGCGTCGAAGCGCATGGCATTGCCAAATTTCATGACCATTCACATCCTTGTAGTCTGCGGCTTATCCTGCTTTGTATGCGGAGAGGTGGACGACTTTTGCGTTGTCGACGAGGATTCCGGCCTCGTGCCTGTTGGACTGGCTTCTGACGTAGAGGCCCCTTCCAGGGGACTTTTCCGGCGGTGCGGAATTTGCGGCTACCGCCTCGAGGAATTTCCGTATTTCGACGGCGGCCTTTGATTCCTCCGGCACCTTGTATTCCTTGGATTGGCCGGGGCTTATTGCTTCTAGCGCCACGCTTTTGACGATGTCGTCCCAGCTTGCCTTCATGAGGTCCGGATGGCCGAAGATGTCGAGCGAGACGAGCGTTCTTCCTATGAATACCGCGAGACCCGAGGCATGTTCGGGATACTTAGCCTTTTCGGAGAACTCCTTGAGCCTGCTTTCGTAGCTGTCGTATACGTCGTTGAGGCATGAGGTGTCGCTTTCGACGCCCTTTGATTCGGCGACCTTGTCCACGGTGTGCCATATGCCGCTTTGATCGCTGGAGTATTTCCTGACCGTCCTCATGCTTTTGTTGACGCTGCTGTGCAGGCAGAACCTGATGCTGGGGGAGGCGAGATTGCTCTTGGTGAAAGTCTTGCCCTTGGAATAGTGCCATCTCCTTGCTTCGACGCATGAGACAGGGATGGTGGCGGTCGTTCTGGCATCGATAATTATGGAGATGTTCACGATCCTGTCCTGTTTTGCTCCTTTGAGGCCCTGGCCGCTGACGATGAAGACCGGCCGGTCGCCGGTGTTGACGGCTTTGAGATTTGAAACGATTCCGGAGTCGCAGACCTCCTCGACGCTCAGGATTTTCTTTTCCAGGGCCTCGCCGCAGTCGATGTAGGCGCAGGTTCCGTTGAGCCTGCCGTATAGTGGGATGATTGTAATGCCGCCGTCCCCGACCGGCTTGCCGAAGCTGATCTCCGATAGGAGCTTCTGTAGGATGCCTGCAAGTTCTGGAGCCGGCTTCTTCTCCAGCTGATGTATTCTGGAAAGTATCGCCTTGAAGATGAGCATGGTTTCAGGGAGGGGCTGCAGGCCGCAGAGCATCCTTTCATAGAGAGTGGCCACCTGCCTGAGCGGTTCGAGGGAATAGGTGTCGAGATAAAGGTAGATGGAAAGCAGGGAGTTGTGCACGGCAGCCTTTGCGGAGTCCTCATGCCTGGGATTCAGGATGGAGGCCCCCTTCGACGTGATCCTTACCGAAAGCTCGGCCGGCGTCCCGGTCTGCGAGCCGGAAGACATGGGCGAGACCTTGATCTCGACAAGCCCTCCGTCCATTAGAGGGGCTAGCCATTGCGCGTCATGCCTGTCGATGTAGCCGATCTTGGCGCCTTTCCTGGACACCCTTATGGCGTTGCCGTCGTGTTCGTTGCCGCTTTCCCTTTCGAGGTCTAGCGTTTCGCCCTCGTTTACGGCCGCCGAAGTATATTCGAGGCCGGCAAGTGCGCTTTCGATCCTGCATAAGTTCTTCATTTTTCCGTACCGGCTTTCCGCGGCGCAATGGCCGCCTTGATTTTATAATACATCAGAAATATGACAGGATAACAGGATTATCAGGATGCTATAATCTTGCCCGTCAAAATGTAAATTTTCACGCTGAATGAGTATATCTTGTTAATCGCGTTATCTTGTCAACCAGCTGCATGCTCCGGATATTCTATCATGCGCTTATTATATGTGTGGCAGTAGGACATTTTGCGTCCGTGCCCGGGAATGCGTAAATAATCCGCGCTCCCGCTTTCTTTTTCTCTATCTCCTTTACAAGTTCGCCCCGGTACTCCCTTCAGCAATCTTTTCCGCCTCTTTTTCCGCCTCCACTTCGTCGGAAGTCCCCGTTGATATCCATTTGTCCGTCAGACCCGCCCTCAGGCGTACATATGCCCTTTTTTCCCCGGAGAAATATCAAGCCCAGGCTATTGTTTTTGGAGCAAATTTGGAGCAAATGCTACGCAGGAAGGGAGCGCGAGTAGTATATTTGAGGCTAAAAAATTGGTAGCGGGGGCTGGACTCGCTACCAGTTTTCCATCAGTCTGAACTCAAAACAGCCTTTTCAGCACCCATTGTTTTCGTTAAAAACTACCCAAAGGATTGACGGCGGGCTCTCCTTCAGCGGGTCGAGGCGGTCAGCCTGCTCGTAAGCCCATTTAATCCATTCAGGAGTAATTATGCGCTTCTTCTTGACAGCCCTTATATAAGCCCTGAGCTGCTTGCTCCTGTTCCACTTCGTCATGTCGGACATCAGTTTTCCTACCTTGGCCTCCTCCGCCTCGTATCTTTTGATTGCCGCCTCCCTTATGCGCCTTTCCTCTTCAGCCTTTCTTTCCCTCTCCTGGCGCTCAAGCGTTCTTTCGCGGAGTTTACCGGCAACTGCAATCATGCCGTCGATGAACTCGCTGAGGATGTTTTCAACTTTCTGGAATTTGCCGTCGCTCCAGGTCTTCCTAAGGCCTTCGCCTCCCCAGCTAAGCTCCTCTATCTTTAGCTTCAACCTTCCGGAATGCCTGCTGACATAATCGTATGGCGTTGGCTCCTTTCGCCCTTCAGGCAGAGGCTTCAAAACTCTCTCGTAAAGCTCTTCGATGCTGAAATGAACTTTTTCGTCCATAATAATGACAGCTGTCGACTCCTTTCCAGTTCCATCGAGCAGAGCCATTTTGAATCCGCGTTTTTCAAATTCCTTAATCAGGGTGTCTATGATTAGGAAGGCTCTCCTGAGCTGCTTGTTTGAAACATAGATGCTGAGACATTCCTTGAGAGGCATATCGGAGCGATACGGGTATTCCTTGCTTTGGCGCATCCTTAGATATTTCCTTGAGGTTTTGATATAGGGATGCGACTTAAGCAACTTTTCTGGAACCACTATCGGCGCACTCTTTTCTTCGTCTTTTCGCAGGGATGCGACCTTCCTGGCTACAGTCTTGTTTTGCATCTTCATCCTCTCCTTGTATGGTCTAATTGTCATTACTTCATCGTTATCTCTTCGGGGAAGCGGTTTTCTCCTCGGTTTCTGCCCAGCCTGGACTTTTGCCCAGTAGCCAAGGCCGGGCAGCGGGATGTCCCTTTTTCTGTATCTTTTGGCCAGTGCGACATCGGAGATTCCGTATTTCTTCGCCAGCTTTACTCTCGGGTGAGCCCATACCTCCCCATACAATTCCCCCCTGGTGATTTTGATTCCTTCATTCATCGCATTTCCTCCGTTTAAGTCAATTCCGTCAAGATAATAATTTAGTCCAGTCAAGATGAATCCAGAAATAAAAAATCCAGTATTGAAAGTTCTGTCCTTGAAACTTATTGTATGAAACTGTGTGACTTTATATGATTCTATTAGAACCCTCAGGGGGTGCGTGATGAAAGAGGAGAAATGGCTGTCGCTGGATGAAATCGCCGCATATCTCCAAGTCCGACGGGAGAGCCTCTACAGATGGCTTGTCTCAAAGAAGATGCCCGGACACAAGGTCGGCCGCCACTGGAGGTTCAAACGAAGCGAAGTTGACAGGTGGATAAAAAGCGGAGGCGCATCCGACAAAGCTTTCGACAAGGACAATTGGAATGACTGAATCCAACAGGATAGAATACAAGCGCGAACTTACCGACTCCCTGGAGAAGTCTGCCGTCTCTTTCCTGAACTACCGCGACGGCGGGGTCATATATATCGGCATTGACGGAAAGACAGGAGATGCCTGCGGCGTTCGAGATGTGGACTCTGTCCAGCTCCAGATAAAAGACCGGATGAAAAACAACATCTCCCCTTCCTGTCTTGGCCTCTTCGATGTCATCCACGAGGTCAAGGACGGCAAAGACATCATAAAAATCAACCTGGCGAGCGGTCCGGAGAAGCCTTACTACCTGAAAAAGCTTGGAATGTCGGAAAAAGGCTGTTTCATCCGCGTCGGAAGCGCCTCGGAGCCGATGAGCACCAGGATGATAGAGGACATCTTCTCCCGACGGACGCGCAATTCTATCGCCAGGATGAAATCCCCGCGCCAGGACTTGTCATTCGAACAGTTGAAAATCTACTATCAGGAGGCGGGGCTCACACTGAACGACAAGTTTGCCGCCAATCTTGAACTCCTGACCGACGAGGGAGCCTATAATTATGCGGGCTACCTGCTTGCAGACCAGAACGGGAATTCTGTCCAAGTGGCGAAGTATGCCGGAACCGACCGCGTTGACCTGCGCGAAAGCAAGGAATACGGCTACTGCTGCCTGGTCAAGACCTGCAAGTCCGTTCTCGACCGCTTAGAAGGCGTGGAGAACAGGGTCATCAACAAAATCACACCTGGAAGGCGTATCAACCGTCCATACTGGGATACTGTCGCACTGCGCGAAGCTGTCATCAATGCCATCATACACAATGACTATTGCTCGGAGCTGGTTCCGAAATTCGAGATTTTCTCAGACCGTTTGGAGATTACATCTGCGGGAGCCATCCATTCCGGCCAGGAACAGGAGGATTTCTTCGCTGGATACTCGAATCCCCGCAACAAAACCCTGATGAGGGTCTTCAAGGATTTGGGGCTTGTTGAATATCTCGGCTCCGGAATGCCACGCATACTTAAGGCATATCCCCGGACGGCCTACACCTTTTCCGCCCACTTCATCCGGACAGCCTTCCCGATTTCAAAGGAGGCTCTTGCATTGGAGAAAGAGGTAGCCGGAAAAACGGTCACAAAACCAAAGCAGGACGGGTTGGTGGATAGGTTGGCAGAAGGGTTGGTAGAAAGCCAGCAGAGGATTTTGCATCTGGTCACTGAGAAACCGGATATTCCCAAGCGTGAAATGGCAAAACAAATTGGCATAAGCACCACCGCTATAGACAAAAATATCGCATCTCTGAAAAGTAAGGGGTTGCTGAAACGCATAGGTTCAGATAAAACTGGCCATTGGGAAATTCCAGCTATGGAAGACCTAAATCATTAAAGGAAACGCCTGCTGGCGAACTGCCTAATCTTCTTTCAAAAGAATCCCACAAATGGATTGATGACAATGAAAAACTGATAAGGCAGGCGCTGAGAGACATGAATTTTCTTCTCCTTGTCTGTGGAGACCGTATCCACCCAAGTCTCATAGACCACCTCGAAATGTTAAAAGAAAATTTCAGCCATGTGAATATGTTTAATCTAAGGGGGCCCCCCTATCCCGGCTCGCTTCGCTCGCCCTTTTTTACACATTTAGAGTCAGCAAAAAAAACGGGAAAGCAGTAGCTTGTGGAGGAACTTGTTCGCTGGTAAGCCTGACAAAAGTTTGGGCAGAAGGGAACCCCGGTTCCACCGGAACCTCTTCTGATCCAGGAAGCCTTTTCTGGATCGTTGAGCCCCAAGCTGCGGTGTTGACCCTGCCGGATCATCAACTGGCCCTTCCTGATCGCGCTGGAGTACCAAATGACGGTTTCTGGAAATCCGCCCCGGCTCCGTTTCAATACCCCCAGTCCTCGTGGCTGACCGGCAGCCTGTTGAGCTGGTCGCGGCAGGATCGCCATTTCGGCATGAGGCCGTCCATCAGCTCCACAAAGCGCCGACTGTGCGTCGGCTCCAGAATGTGCGCCATCTCGTGGACGACGATGTATTCCAGGCACTCCAAGGGCTTCCTGGCCAGGTCGGTGTTGAGCCGGATGCTCCTTGCCCTATGGTTGCAGCTGCCCCACTTCGTCCTCATCCGTTGGACGAAGAACCGGTCTACCTTGACGCCGACCAGCGGCTCCCACTTCGCGATGATGGCCGGAACCGCTTTCTTCAACTGGCCGCGATACCACTCGTCCAAGATGGCCTGCCGCCTTCCGGTATCCGTCCCCGGCCGGACATGCAGGATCATTCGGCTGTGCTTGAGCTCGACGGACGGCGGCGCGTCGACCTCGACCACCTTGAGCAAATAGCGCCGCCCCCAGAGGTAGTGGCTTTCCCTGTCCAGATACTCACGCGGCGTCTCGCGCTCCTGATCCCGGAACTTCCTCTGCTGCCGCCTTATCCAGTCCAGCTTGGACACGGCGAAGACGCGGATGGTGTCGAGCTTCATCCTTGAGGGGGCGGATATCTTGACTCTTCCGGTCGGGGGATGGACGCTGAGGTGGATGTTCCTGATGTCCTTCAGCTCCACATCCACGGCCATGTCGCCCAGCTTTATCTGCGTAGCCATCAGTATTCGCTCTGCGCCTTGATGATGAGGAATATGCGCTCCACCTCGTCGGTGTCGTGGAGGATTCCGTAGAGCGCCGCCTTGATGACCTGTTCGCGGGCCCTGACTCCGCGCCAGCCGTCCGGCCGGTCCTTCTTCACCGCCGCGTCTATCCTGACGGCCAGGTCGAGAGCGGGATCGTGCGGTCTGCCGGCATAGCCGGAGATGCTTTCGGCCGGTCCCGGCTGCTTCTTTCCGGCAAGATACTTCTTGAGGTTGTTGTAGAGGGCGCGGCGGCCAGGCGTGCCAAGCTCCTCCGGCGTGTCGTCGGCCTTCCCGGCCTCCACGCGCTTCACAAGTTCGGCGATGCGCCTCAGATACTCCTCGTATTCGATGGCCCTGGCCTTGCGCAGTTCGATAAGCTCCTGGAGCTGCGCCGACATCGTGTCGTAGAAGGCCGGGTCGTTGAGGTGCTCCTTGATGATCTTGCGACGGACATTGTTCTCGATTGTCTCGGCGACCGCGTTCCTGTCGCCCTTGATTTCCTGGAGCTTTTCGGAGATGGCCTTTGCGATGCCTGTCTTCACGATCAGCTCAAGGAGGCCGATCTCCCCGAACGGCGATATCTTCCTCGGCTCGTCGGCGTCGATGTAGGTGTCTATGAGGTGGCGCATGTCGGCCTCGTATGCCTTGAGGTCCAGGCTTTCGCCGCTGGCCTTGCGGATGATCTCGCGCAGGTTCAGATAGTGGTCCATCTGCTTCTTGATTCTGGCGATGTCCTCCTCGTCGTATCCGGCCTCCTCCAGCTCGTCTGCGATGCCCGCGTAGGCGCGGACGAGCGCCACCGTCGCCTTGTAAAGGGAGGCGCGCTGGGGTTCGCGCTCCTCAAGGTCTCCGGGCTTCTCGGTGTTCCCGCAGAAATAATGTATGTGCTCCAGTTCTCCCCTGGGCGCTTCGACAGGCTCGCAAAGCAGCGCCGCCGCCTCCAGCGCGTTGTCCAGGCGCTCCCTGCCTTTCTTCAGGCGGTCGTGCAGGAGCACGTCGGGATCGGCTCCGCCCGCGCTGCGGTCCAGCTCGGACGTATAGACCGCGATGGCGTCCTCGACCTTCCTGAACAGGTCCTTGTAGTCCACGATGTAGCCGAACTCCTTGTCGTCGCCGTCGAGCCGGTTGGTGCGGCATATCGCCTGGAAGAGCCCATGGTCCTGCATCGACTTGTCTATGTAGAGGTATGTGCACGGCGGCGCGTCGAACCCTGTCAGCAGCTTGTCGACCACCACGAGGAGCTTCATGTTCGCGGGCTGTTCCGTGAACAGCTTCTTGGAGTCGTCCTCGTAGGTCTCGGTCTTCGTCATGTTCGGCCTGGGCTTGACGTCCTTCAGCAGCTCGGTGTAGGTGTTGAAGATGAACTGCCTGTCGGTCTCCGTGTTCGCGCCGACCTCCTCCTTGGTCACGTCCTGCGCCTGCGGGTTGTAGGATGTCACCACCGCGCACTTCCCCTTGAACGGGGTCTTCTGCAGCAGCGCGAAATATTTGCACGCCTCGTAGATGCTCGACGCCACCAGCATCGCGTTGCCGCGTTCGCCGGACAGGCGGGGCTTGACGCTGAAGTCGAAGACGATGTCGGCTATCACCCTGTCCATGCGCGACCGGGAGCTCAGGACGTTCTGCATCGTGACCCACTGCCGCTTGAGCTCGTCCTTCTGCCAGCTGTTGAGCGCCTTGGTCTTCGCGTCGAACCAAGCGTCTATCTTCTCCTGGGAGCCGAGCCTCTGGTCTATGTCCCGCGCCTCGTAGACTAGGTCGAGAATCACGCCGTCCTCGACGCCCTCGTTGAACTTGTAGGTGTGGATGTAGCCGCCGAAGACCTCCAGGCTCGTCTGGCGGTCCTTCGCAAGCAGCGGCGTGCCGGTGAAGCCGATGAACACGGCGTCGGGCATCATGGCCTTCATCACCTTGTGCAGCTTGCCGCTCTGCGTGCGGTGGCACTCGTCCACGAAGACGAATATCTCGCCTACGGTCCTGCTCGGCTGCGCCTGCAGATCCCTGATGAACGCGTCGAAGTCGTCCACGTCCCTCCTGCCGAACTTGTGGACCAGCGAGCATAGGAGACGCGGCCTCGCCTGTCCGAGCCGCCTCATAAGGTCGCTTCCGCTCGTCGTGCGGTGTATCTTCTCCCCGGCGTCTGTGAACACGTCCTTGATCTGCTTGTCCAGTTCGTCGCGGTCGGTGATTATCGCGACCCTGGCCTTCGGCTTGTTCTCCAGTATCCACTTGGCCAGCAGGACCATCACGATGCTCTTGCCGCTGCCCTGGGTGTGCCAGATGATGCCGCCCTTGTAGGCGTCCACGTGCTCCTGCGCCGCCTTGATCCCGAAATACTGGTGGGCGCGGGGCAGCTTCTTTATGCCGCCGTCGAAGAGGACGAAGTCGTGCATCAGCTCTATGAGGCGGTCCTTCCTGCACATCTTCATCAGATACTTGTCCAGCTTGAAGCGGCTGTCGTCGTCCTCGTCCTCCTTCCACTTCATGAAGTATTTCTCGGGCGTGAGGACGGTTCCGTACTGCAGCCCCTCGGAGTCGTTGCCCGCGAAGACGAACTGCACGGTGCTGAAGAACCACTCGTTGAACTCCGGCTGCTGGTTGGACAGGTTCTGCCGGATGCCGTCGTTGATGCTGACCCGGCTCTTCTTCAGCTCCAGGACGCCGACGGCGATGCCGTTCACATAGAGGACTATATCCGGCCGCCGCTCGTGGTTGCCGCGCAGCGTCACCTCCTCGGCGATGGCGAAGTCGTTCTTCTCCGGATGCTCCCAGTCTATCAGGTGGACGGTCTCGGTCACCTTGCCGGCCTCGATCTTGACGGGCGCTCCGTAGCGCAGGATGCCGTAGGCCTCCTTGTTGTTGTCGTAGAGGCTGCGGCCGTGCTTGTCGGCCTCGGCGTGGAGCATGTGCAGCGCTCGTGAAATCTGGTCCTGCGAGTAGCCGGCCCTCTTAAGGTAGGCGGCGAGCAGCCCCTCCTCGATGTTGCTGTTGCCGTCGCGGTCGGTCCAGTCGCCGAGATAGCGGTAGCCCAGCTCGTCCCTGAAGAGCCTGACTATCCTGTCCTGGGTCTCGCGCTCCGGCTTGCCGACTTCGCTCATTTCAAAACCTCCCAACGGCCGCCTTTGGCAGGGCCCACACGGTTTATCGCTTTATCGGTCTTCATTTTGCGGATCTGCATTTCAATGGCCCGTGTGGTCTTAGTAAGTATTTCAGCAATCTCGGGTATCGTGATATCCGGCCTTTGTCGCATCAACTCAATAATTTTCCCCGAAGTTTTCCCCGAAGTTTTCCCCGAAGTTTCCATAGTAGTGTTTTCCCCGGCCTTTTCATCCAACCCGGAGCCTTTGTATCCTGCGGGGATGATGTCAAGATACGCCTTTGGAAATGGAAACTCGATCCACATGTCCCCGGGTTGATAGCGGATCTTTGGTTCCGGCGATTCCGCCTCGCGGCAGGCGTCAAGTATCCGCTGTATCCCTCTGCCCCAGGCCTCGATCTCACCGGCGCGGAAGAACGCGTTGGCGATGAACGGGTTGAACGGCACGGAGGAGTGCGGCTTCAGAAGCTTGTCCAGCGACCAGTGCGGCGGCAGCTCGCCCGGATTCCAGATTGCCAGCCGGTCGCCATACACGCGGATTTGTATCGGCGAGGTCACAGCATAGTCGCGATGTATGACGGCATTGAGGACCGCCTCGCGCAGGGCGTCCTCCGGCACGGGCAGCGACTCCACCCTGTTGATGCCCCTGTAGCTGATCGCCGCCTTGAGATATTTCGACAGCAGAACCTCGATCGTCTTCTGCGCCTGCGTGAAGAGGTCGCCGTGTATCTCGTCGTGGTAGAGCAGCTCGGACTCCGTCCTGAAATATCCTATCTTGACGAACGCCCCTGTGACATAATGCTCGGGATCCGCATGGAACAGCAGGACCGCCGCCCGCTTAAGGTAGCTCCCCTCGGTGAGCTTCAGCTTCTCCAGAAGCCCCGGAGTAGGCTCGCGCAGGACGCTCTCGTCCAGACGGCGGCTCTGCTTCGCCAGCTTGCGGAACGCCGACACAGCCTCCTTCGAAAGGTCGCGGACTCCCACATGCGGCACCGGCGCGCCGTCCCACGTCTTCCCGTATTTCTTCATCAGGAATCGATCCAGCGCCGCCCCCTTGAGCATCTGGTTGGTGCTGCCGCTCCGGTAATGGTATTCCCCCTTGTAGCTGATCGGGCTCGGATATGGCTCGACGTGGATCTCGACCAGATCCTTGCCGTCCTCGGGCTTCAGCTTCACGTCCGCCATGATGCCGAGCACGTCCCTGATTTTGTTCGGAAGATCCACCATCAGCTTCCCGGCCTTGTCGACGCCGACAGCCTGCCCCCTGTCGTTCTTTCCGATGACAAGGGTGCCGCCTTCCGTATTCGCAAAGCCGCATATCCAGCGGAGATATTCGTCCCGCCAGGTCTCCTTCCACTCGATGTTATGGGATTCTTTCATATGAGCCTTATCCTCCCCGTCAGCAGCTCCTGCATCATGCCCTGCTTGACCTGGCGGTGTTTCGCCAGCTTGTCCTCCAGTGCAGCAATCTCCGCGTCCATGTCGGAGAGGACGGCGGCGATGGCGGCTTGTTCGGGAAGAGGCGGAAGGCTCAACTTCAAGCATGAAAGATTTCTTGCGCTGATATGAACCACGGCATCACCTTGCCCCATTCGTGCCTTTTGGCTTGTTATAGTCGAATGATTCATCAGGAAACCTAAGAACTTAGAGTCTTGGCGGGATGGTCTGAAGATTACGATATCACCACCGGCATAGGCTTCATCATCGCCAAGGAACGCGATGCACTTGCCGATTTCTTCAGCCGTCTCGCCAGAACCAGCAAAAAGCAAATCGCCCTTATAGATACGCTGGCTTTGTTTGGCGGTTTCGGATGTGATAAAAGAGTTGAAAACTTTGAGGTATTCGTTGTGATGAGTATATATTTCACCGTAGCGGATACAAGGAAATCCCTCCGGAACGACCTCGTCCTTCTTAATACCTCGGCCTTTTAAAAACACTCCGATATTTCCCAACTGAGATTCCTCCCACTCCCCTTTGAATCCCGGCAGGCGCTTCTTCCCGGTGAGCAGTTCCTGCATGGCGCCCTGCTTGACAAGGCGCTTCTTGGCGATGAGCTGCTCCAGGGATTCAATCAGCGCATCCGCATCCGACAGCGCAGAGGCGATGGCTTCCTGCTCGGGAAGAGTTGTTGGAATAGCGATCCGGTATTCGGCCAACTCCATACGGTTGATTTTGGGCATACCGCTTCGAACCGAAACCGATTCTGCATATCTTGAAAAATGCTCTCCTAGGAGCACGGCAAATATAAATCCAGCTGAAGTATCAGCGTCAGTCTTCAGTGGATACATGTCTGCACTACACAGCCCATCAAATGTGGCGAGAATCGCTTTCCGCAAATAAGGGCGGATTTTGCTATAGACTATATCACCTCTTGAAAATAGATATTTGCCACTAATAGCTCGTTGTTCCAACGACGTTTGTTTCATCAATAATCGTCCTGTCCCAGATTCAATGTGATCTGGAGCAACCAAAATCATCGATCTATATGGTTCGATTTTAGGATCGACTTGGCCTTTTGCTACTTGGACTGTAGTCAATAAAGGGCGCACTTCCCAATCCTCCGGAATCACCCCGACCTCGGTCTGTTTGTATCCTGGCGGGCAACTCCTGGGAGCGCCAAGCCCCGGCTTGGCATTTTCCTTATTATCTTCAAGGCCGAGCTGGGGCTCGGCGTTCCCGGGTGACGGCATTTTCTTCACTCAGCATCCCCCGCATCTTTCGGTTTCTCGATCTGCTTCACGGCACGGTCGAAGTCGGACTCGAAGAGGCGGTCCTGGACTATGCGGTATTTTTCGAATTCCGATTCCGCGAAGGCTTTGGCTATTTCCGCCGAGACCTTGCCGGGGTTGTCGAAATATTCCTTGCTGAAGAGCGCGCCGTTCTTGAGCCGTTCCTTGTCGAGCACATAGCCACGAATGGCGAAGTCGCGCAGGACGCCCGTCACCCACTGGCGGAACTGGGTGGCGCGCTTGGAATTGACCCTGTATCCCACGGAAATTATTGCGTCCAGGTTGTAGAAATTTGTAAGATATTGCTTCCCGTCAGAGGCAGTATTCCGGAAATTCCGGATAGCTGAAGATTCCGCGAGTTCCCCGCTCTCAAAGATATTTTTCAAGTGTTCGCTTACCGTCCGGACATCCACCTCAAACAAGGCTGCAATCAGCTTCTGCGTAAGCCAGACGGTCTCATCCTCGATGCGAACCTCGATGCCGTCCTCTCCTGCCTGGCGGGTGAAGACAAGGAACTCGGCCGTGCTGTTGCGTATCTGGATTTTCCTGTTCTTATTTTTCATGTTCCATCCACCATTCACTATTCACAACTTATCTGAACCCCATCTTTTCAAGGTGGCGGTTCACCTTCTTCTCCATGTCTGCGACTTTCGCAGCCAGCTCCGGCATCGGGGTCTCGTAGCGTTCTGCCAGCTCCTTGACGCGCTGAGTGAGCGCCTGGCTGATGCGGTCCATTTCTCCATGGATGGCGGTGTCGAGCGCGGCCAGCCATTTGTCGTCCACGACCAGCGCCTTGACGTCGTCCTCTGCGAGTTTCGCATATTGGGCGTACGCCTTGGCGTCGAGTTCGGCCTCGGCCTCCCTGAGGCTCTTCTTCAAGTCGGCCTCCTTCTCGCTGAGCTCCAGCCACTGCTTCAGGACAGCCACTTCTTCCTCTTCACAGGGATCTCCACTCCTGGGAGCGCCAAGCCCCAGCTTGGCTTTTTTCTGTGCCGAGCTGGTGCTCGGCGTTCCCGGGGTTGAATTTATCTCCTTTAGCCGGGCGGTGACGCCGGCCTTGTTTATCTTGTCCAGCTCGGAGAATGCGCCATCCTCGCCGCCATGCTCCTCTTCGAGTTCGGCTATCTGCGAGGTGGTTGATTCCAGATCCGCCGCGAGTTTTTCGACGGCCTCCTGCTCCTTGGCAAAGTAGCGGGCGACTATGAGAGGCTTGGGCACGAGGTCGCATGTCCAGCCCTTGTCCTTCTCCCGCCCCTTCTTGTCGGTTTCGACGATGCGGTATGTCTCGGTCTTCCAGCCGTCGGCGGCGATGAGATAGCAGTCGTCCTGCATCGTCTCCGCCCAGTAGTCCATGAGGTGCTGGTAGACGTCGTATCTGTCAATGAGCGGCCTGTCCTTGTAGTGCGCCAGCAGATCCTCGGAAAGCTCGGCGACCAGCTCCTTGGGATGGAATCCGGCCTTGAGCTTTCGCAGGTTCTTCGCCGCTTTCTGCCGCCAATCTGCGAAATGCGCATTCATATCCCTGATGAAACCAGCGAATTCCGCATGGCCGTAGATGGTCTGCTTGATGGCCGCCTTCTCGACGGCGAGTTTCAGGTAGCCTGGCCGCAGCTTCTTGAACAATGCCTGCCGGAGCTGAGGGCAGACTTTCCAGTATTTCTCCAGTGCGTCTATGTCGCGCTCGGGGATGCCGCCTTCCAGATGGCCCGCGATGTCCTGTAGATCCTCGGCCTGCTGGCTGTCTATGTAGCGCGGCAGGTTCAGGTTGAAGTCGTTCCCGGCGATCTCGTCCACGCTGACCATGCGCGAGTAGCCGGGTATCTCGGTCTGCCTGGTGAAGGTGTCAACGATCCTGTGGATGTCCTGGGCGCGGAGCCGGTTCTTGGGGCCGTCCTTCATGAAGCCCGCGCTGGCGTCTATCATGAATATCCCCTTGCGGGCGTGGGCGTCCTGCTTGTCTATGACGATGATGCACGCCGGGATGCCGGTGCCGTAGAACAGGTTCGCGGGCAGGCCGATTATCCCTTTGATGTAGCCCTTGCGGACAAGGTTCCTCCGGATCTCGGCCTCGGCGTTGCCGCGGAACAGGACTCCGTGCGGAAGGATGCACGCGCCCTTGCCGGTGCTCTTCAGCGAGCGGACAATGTGCAGGAGATACGCGTAGTCGCCCTGCTTGGCGGGCGGCGTGCCGAAGGGCTGGAAGCGGTCGTAGGGGTCGTTCAGCGGATCTATGCCCGTGCTCCAGCGCTTGTCGCTGAACGGCGGATTTGCTACGACGTAGTCGAAGGTCTTCAGCGCGTCGCCGTCCTTGAACTTGGGATCGGCGATCGTGTTGCCCTGCACTATGAGCGCCGTGGGGTTGTTGTGCAGGATCATGTTCATGCGGGCGAGGCCGCTGGTGGCGGAGTCCTTCTCCTGGCCGTAGAGCGTTATCTTCGCGCCGGACTCGTCGCCGACCTTCAGGAGGAGCGACGCCGAGCCGCAGGTCGGGTCGTAGGCGGTCGTCGCATTGTTCGCCTTCGCGTGGCGGATGCCGAGAATCTGCGCCATTATGCGGCTGACCTCGGCCGGCGTGTAGAACTGGCCCTTGCTCTTGCCGCTCTCGGTGGCGAAGTGGCGCATCAGGTATTCGTAGGCGTCGCCCAGGATGTCGTCGCCCTCGGCGCGGTTCTTGGAGAAGTCGAGCGCCCTGTTCTCGAAGATGGCTATGAGGTTCGTTAGCCTGTCGACCATCTCCTTGCCGCTGCCGAGCTTGGTGGCGTCGTTGAAGTCGGGGAAGTCGGACAGCTTGTTTGCGTTGGCCAGCGGCGCGATTATCCGCTTGTTGATCTGGTCGCCGATGTCGGGCTTGCCCTTGAGCGCCACCATGTCCTTGAAGCTGGCGCCTTTCGGGATGGTGATGGGAGCATAGGGCACGTCGGCATACTTGTCGCTGACGTATTTGATGAACAGCAGGACGAGCACGTAGTCCTTGTATTGGCTGGCGTCCATCCCGCCGCGCAGCTCGTCGCAGCTCTGCCAGAGCGAGGAGTAGAGTTCCGACTTCCTGATCGCCATGCCATGCCCCCGGAGTGGACTAATGTTATTATGACGGTGGATAAGATAGCCCGTCCGAGATAACATTCAATTATCAAACGACAGAGCCACTGAATGTGAACCAGGGTTCACTTTTGAGGTTAAGACTTTAAAAAGCCGGCTTTCCGGCCATGGAGGCGCGTGTCGCCTGGTATCCCGGCGGGGCATGCAGAAGGAACCAGGCTGCGAATTTCGCAGTGGCATTCCCAAGGGCGATGAAGCTGTCTATCTCGTGCTCCGATTCCACCGCGAACATAAGTCTGAATTTCTGCAGGAACCCGGCATAGTCCGGCATCAATTTGTCCATAACGGAATCATCGCCCTCATCAACCGGCACGTCCATCTCGTCCCTGATCTCGTTGACCATCTTCAAGGTTCTACTCACTCTTCCCCGTCCACCCCGGGCGCGTTTCCAAGCTGCTTATCGTACCGGATGTGACCTTACAATAGGTGTCGCTGCCGTACGGCTGTCCATCCAGGCGCCTACACATGAATGCTCATCGTACCAGAGCTCCGACCTGCCCCACCGATCCGCAGGAAATCCTGCACATTGGAAAATCCGTCTGGTGGAAGACGAGAGCTTCTGGTATGGCCCAAACCTTCCTACCTCCTTTGATGCGGAAGTAGG
This sequence comes from uncultured Victivallaceae bacterium, assembly GCA_964636325.1. Lineage (GTDB taxonomy): Bacteria > Verrucomicrobiota > Lentisphaeria > Victivallales > GWF2-50-93 > CAZWRV01. The sequence goes on from CAZWRV010000009.1 coordinate 56,944, forward strand.
TCTGGGCCTAATCCGCCGAATATCCGGCATATTAGCCTGTCCAATAATTAAGAAGCAGATATGAAATACACTCCGGACGCCCTTTTCAACATTACGCGGGTGCATGCAGGAATATTTTCTAGACTGTCATATTAAGGAATTGCAATATTATTCGAATAAAAGCGCCCCAGCCGATGGCGTCGGCAGGTGAAAGCGCACTTTCAAGTAGTTATAACCCGGATGCCTGCATTATTTAGTTTTCCGTTGCTACCCTCCCTACCTCATGTTCTCCCTTCCATTTGATTATTCTCCAGCCAGCGCCCTGCGGCACTTGCGGACCTCCGCGTCCAGATGGCGCACGAGGCTGCAGAACTCCCGGGCGCTGCAGGTGCTGGCCTCCCAGGGCAGGCCGTTCACCGCCCCGATCCAGTAGTCCTTGATCACCGTCAGCGCGTCCATCTTGATCTCGTCGTCCTCCATGTTCCATTCGACGGACCACGGCAGATGCAGCTTTTCGCAGACGCCGTTCGCGACGTCCTTGAAGCCGCACGGATCCCAGTTGGGGTGCCAGAAGCCGTTTCCGGCGGGACTTTCTCCCTCCTCCGCCAGATATTTGTCCACGGCGGCGAGTATTCTTTCGTCGGTCAGTTTTTTCATGCTCAATTTTCCTTGCTTTGTTCCTGCGGCGGACGCCCGACCTCCACGGCCTCATGAAACCGCATGGTTCCCCCGAGGCACGAGCTGTCCTTCCGCTTCGGCAGACCGCGCCGGGCCTCGACCCTGCCTCGCGGTTCTCCGCCTTCACGTAGTAGCAGCCGGCCATCGTCCATGTCACGGACACCCTGAACGTCTTCATCCTTTGCTTGCTCATGACGTATCCTCCTTACTGTTTGAATTGCTGAAAGCAGATGTTATTTTCTTATGAAACAATTACAGGAATTCAGCCGTGAAAAGCACTGTCTACATAGAAACCACAGTCATCAGCTACCTGACGGCAAGGCCTAGCAGGGATCTTGTTGTAGCGGGCCACCAGCAGACCCACCAAGGACTGGTGGGAGTGCGCCCTCCCCAAGCTGCACGGCTATATCTCGCCGTTCGTCGAGGACGAGATTTCCTCGGGGGATGCCGAAGCTGTGAGGCTGGAGGCCGCAAGGAAGCTCTCCGTGCTTGAAATCAAGCCCGAGGTCTGGACGCTAGCCGACATCTATTTCCGGGGTATCCGAATACCGGAAAAGGCGAGGACCGACTGCCTACACCTTGCAGTGGCGACAGTCCATGGCATGGACTATATTGTCTCATGGAACTGTTCGCAGATCGCCAACGGAAGGATAATTTCCAGGATTGACGAGATAAACAGGCTCCACGGAATAGACACACCGGTGATATGCACACCGGAAGAGCTTATGGAGGTATGAGATGATAAGGGATCCGATAGTCGAAGAAGTCAGGAAGGCTAGGAAGGCGCTAGAGGAAAAGCTTGGCAACGACCCCGAGAAGATCTCCAGGCATTTCCTGGACGTGCAGAGAAGGATCCGCAAGTCCAGGCTCGTCAACCGCGTCCGTAAGCCCATCCCCTCCCTGTCCAAGGCAGGCTGACTCCATGGCACCGTGAATGCCGAAACCATGGAGCATAAGCGTTTCTTTCATCTGCCAAGCCTGACTAGTCACGCCGCCCGCTTCACCGCCCTGACCGAGTTGGCCAGTACGTCGAAGTAGGCCTCCGTGAACCGCAGCTCCTTCGCCGACAGCAGTGCATACAGCGCGTTGAGCATCAGGCTCGCGGCCATCATGTTCGCCATGAGGAGCTGCGGCGCGGAGACGACCTCATCGTCGCAGCCGATCTCGTCGGGACGCCTGTCAGTCGGTTCCGCGATCACCGGGTGGAACTTCGTGATCGGCGGCGACAGCACGCGTCCGGCCTTCCGCCGATATATCTGCACGTTGCCGTCCGAGTAGTCGTTCCCGCCGGATATCAACGCCACGTCCCTGAGCTTCAGGCAGTGCTCCTGCACGAGGCTCCGCGTCGCGTGGTTGTCCACCGCGAGCAGGACGACGCTTCCGCTTACCAGGATCTCCCTGATGTTCGCAGGCGTGACATAACTTGTGACGGTCGCTATCTCCAGCATAGGGAACATGGCCTTGAGCCTTCCGGCCCAGACATCGGCCTTGTGCCTGCCGGAGTCCGACGCTGTGACGCGCTGGCGCTCCGCGTTCTTCATCTCGTAGCGGTCGCCGTCGACCAGGACGAGACTACTGACCGCACCAGAAAACGCCATATATCTTGCCAACGGTTCGGCCAGCGCCCCACCGATGCCGCCAAGTCCGATCAACACCACCCTATCCATCGTGAACCTCCTTCCATGATTGGTTCGTCCATTCCGGATCTGCTGCCGCAATACCGGCATTCCATGTCACCGTCGATCTCATCGATGTCGCCGAGATCCTCGCCGCACTGCGGGCACAGCCAGGATGGGGGCGGTTCGGATTTCTTTCCCTTATTTGGCGCGAGCCTGCTCCCGCGCATGCCGAACTCGAACGAGTCGTCGAAGCCGTCCATGGCCCTGACTACCTTCGCCATCCAGGGATGCTGCTTCGGCGCTTCAGCCTTGGAGTCGAGCCCCTCGATGATGTCCTCCGGCCTGAACTCGAAGAGCCTGCCGTTCGCGTAGACGCCCGCGGCTATCTGCGGCACGGGCATCGCGATCCTGCCGAGCACGATGTGGACGCCGTCGAAGTCGGTGACATCCCTGTGGTCAGTGCCCGAGAAGGACGCGCCCATGGAACCATGGCTGTGTATCGTGCCCGCCAGTCCCCGGCACTCCTTAGCGTCGACTTCGTAGTCGAGGTGCGCGGGGCTGACCTTCTGGGCCGGAGCAACAACGCCCCACTTCCCGTCCCTCAGCGTTAGCATGGCTATAGCCTCCGAGCCGTATGCGTCGTGGACTGCGCAGAAGAACTCCAGCGCCTCCTCGATGACGGCATACGGAATCTTCGGCGCAAGCCACACCGCCTTCTCCTCGACCGCCTCAAGCTCCGGCGCCGACGGCACTCTGACCGTGCACTCGAAAAGCCTGTTGGCCTTCCGCAGGTAGAAGCCGTCCCTACCTATGATGTGGCATGGCGGTTCCGGAACGGGCTCACCCGCCTTTATGATCGGTATCTGTCGAGTAGACATTTAATATTCTCCTCTTTTTAGATTTAGTTTGTATTCCCTGTTGTCTCCGCCCTTTCGGTCAGCGGAGTGTCACAATATCAAATCATGAGAGGAAAATATAATACCCCTCACAGAACCCGCCGTACGGATTTCCCGCAACGGGCTCTTCGTCCTAGCTCACCATGACACGCGGCGAAGTATAAAAGCTGTGCTTGATCTCCGGCTTGGGCAGCGGGTATCTGCTCAGATACCTGTTGAACTTCGCCCAGCTCATCCGCTTCTTCTGGCTTCGCCTGTTCAGCCAATATTTCGCCAGCCTTGTAGCGGTCTTGCAAAACTCCGCCACGTGACGCAGGTTCTCGCTGACCCCGTAATACTGGATATGGCCTCGCAGCTTGGCTCGGAGCGTCTTCCACCAGTCCTTTGTCTCGATCCGGTTTCTGACCGACTTCAGCCAGCTGTTCATTCCCTTGCATTTCGCGGTGAACTTCTTCCGGCTGGTCTTGCGTCCGACCTTGAAGTTGCCGCGCCTTGACTTCGCGCAGAAATGCGTGAAACCCAGAAAGTCGAATGTGTTTGGGGGACGGCCCTGCCTGTCGGCGTTCTCGCCCTCGAAGCGTCCGAAGCTGATCGCCCGGCTATTCGCCGGATGGATTTCCAGCCCGAACTTCTTGAACCTGTTTTTCAAGGCTTCCTCGATGCGCCGTGCGTCTTCCTCGTATCTCACCGCGCAGACGAAGTCGTCCGCGTAGCGTATGAGTTCGCAGTATCCGTCCATGTGCTTCTTCACCGTCTCCTCAAACCACAAGTCCAGCACATAGTGAAGGAATATGTTCGACAGGAGCGGGCTGATTATGCTTCCCTGCGGCGTTCCGCATTCCGTGCGTATCAGCCTGCCGTCGTCCACGTAGCCCGCCTTCAGAAACCTCTCCAGAAGCTCCAGCATCGCCGAGTCCCTTATCCTTATGCGGATGAAGTCCATGAGCTTGTCATGCGGGACGTTGTCGAAGAAATCTTTAATATCTGCTTTAAGGATCACGCGCCTGCCGACATGTGCGGCAGCGTTGGTCGCCGTCGAGCGGCCCCTGGCGAATCCGTGCGCATATGGGCTCTGGCGGATGCCTCTTGATCCGAGCCAGCGCAGGATCCGCCGCTGCCTGGCCTTCAGCTCCGGCACCGGCTCGTGGATGACCCGCAGCGTGCCTTCGCGCTTGGGGATGCGGTGTTAGAGGTAGTAGGACATGTCCATAAGTGCCTCCTTTTCAGGCTGTAATGGATAAACTGTCTCCAGTATATTATACCGCATTTTTGAGGGGATTTTATGATGGAAGGGGTGGAGGTGGAAAAGTCCGCCTTTTCGTGGGTGAATTTATGGCCGGGTGGAGGAATGTGCAGGTTATGTTGATCTCAAAATCCGGCAGATTCGCCGGTCAGCGCATATCCGACCGTTCGGACGGCTGGAAAGTCAGCGGATCAACACGATGTTCTCAATCCAAGCGATGGCTTCGACGACGTTTCCGAAAGATTTGAATGCTTCCGGAAAATTTCCAATTCCCACCGCCAACGGGATGCATCCTGCATCTGAAGCCGCCCTGATCCCATGAGCCGAGTCTTCCAGAGCCGCACACTCATATGATTGCAGGCCAAGGAGGGCAGAGGCCTTGAGATACGCTTCCGGATCGGGCTTGGGGCGTGCGACATCATCAAGAGCGATAAAATCTTCGAAAAACGAATCCAACCCCCCGCTTCGAAGCATGAAAAACGCTTCGGCTTTAGAGCTTGAAGTCGCTATGGTGAAGGGGACGCCCCTCACTTTGAGGCGCCAAAGAGAATCCTTCAAGTCGTCCACGCATATTTTCCCGGCGGCTACCGTCCTATGAAAGATTTCACGCTTCAAAGCTATGAGTTCCCGGACACACGCTGCGCACGGCGATGCGGCAAGCATTTCGGCGATTCTGGAGTCTGACATTCCGACTATGTCCTGTGGGAATGTGGCAGGGGGCTTTATGTTGAACGACTTTGCTGCCTCGAGCCAGGCGGAGCAATGAATCGGTTCGGAATCGATAAGTACTCCATCCAAATCGAATATTACTCCGGCCACTCTTGATATGTCCGGTTTTCGTTCTGCCTTAAAATCGATATCTCCCATCAGACCTGTCCAAAATAAGGCGGTTACATGTTGGGAAGCTCTCCCTTTGATCCGGCGCTTACGTCGAATTCCGCCTTCACGGATTCTCCGCAGGCGATCCGCACATGCAGCTTTGCGTCCGGATCCGCTTCGTAAAAAGCCGGCAGTCTGATAGGAGCAAGCTTCCGCGTGTCAATAGTCAGTTCGGCGACATTGACAGATTTGATGCGGAGAAGCTTGTCATCGATCGAGACGTCAATGTTTGCGAGGCGGTCGGAGCTGTGCATTTTGACGGCCAACCAGTAGAACGACTTATTTTCATCCGTCGTGATGGAAAGCGACGAGTAGTTCCGGACTGCGGCCCCGCCTTCGCGGATATTCTGGTATATTTCCAGCTGATCGCATATCCATGAGGCCGGCATGTTCGGCCCGCTGTGCGGGGAGCCTACGAGCCATTTCACGTCCGGCTGGAACGGGTTGATTTGCTTCAATCTGGCATGCAAGGACTTAGTGTGTTCGACAGGCACGAGGGGATCGGCAGTGCCATGCCATAGTATGACCGGCAAATAGTTCAGGTTCGAGACGAATGAAACGGGCGAGCGTCGGACATATTCGAAGGCTCCGCCATCTCCGGAGACCGGGCCGCACTCCTTTTCTATGTTTGCCCTTATCCCAGCCGGCACTTCACTGTGCCATTTGGCAAGATCGGTGATCGGCTGACCCGCGACTACGGCGGCGAAGACGTCCGGATATTTGGCTGCGCAAAGCAGGGCCTGCATTCCTCCCATGGAACGACCGGTTATGTATATCCTCGTAGCATCAACCTTGTATTTGCTCCTCATGTATTCGATGCAGTCAATTATGTCATGCTGCGATTCGAGCGCTCCGAGCGCTGTTTTTCCGTCCGTCCGGTGTCCGTGCTGGTCAGGGCACGCCAGGAGCCATCCACGCCTCTCTGATTCGGCATAGTAGCCCAGGGATTTTGCCGTGAAACGGTCGCCAGTCATGTAGTGGGCGACGATCAGGAGCGGTTTAGGGGAATCGCCTGCGGCCTCCGGGACAAATGCGACCGCCTTCTGTTCGCTTCCGTCGTAGCTGCTTTTAAATGCGAACTCCAGCTCCCCGGCGCATGCGCTGATGGCGTATGCGCCCATTCCTGCGGCTACGATCATCCATCTCATACGTTTCATGGTTGCTAATCCCACTTTGCGCGGCTCCTTTGAACAAGATCAGCCACCTTGGGGATTTTGCCCAGGGCTGCTGCTCCACAAATCTTTGATTATTCTGAGCGTTTCTTCTACGATCATATCGCCGGCCTCCGGCCCCACTTGGTTGCAGAACATGCATGCGCTGTAGCTTTCGCCCTGCTGGGCCAGGCGTGTCGGCAGATAAGTCCCTTTGCCGACGTGCTGAACCACGAAGGTTTGCAGCGCGGGGCTTCTGGCCTGTATCCTGATGCCGAAATCGGTGAAGAGTTCGAAGGAGTTGGTGGCGAAGGCGATGTCGCCGAGTCTTAGCACATGAAGCTCCATTTCGTAGCCGCCCAAGGAATCATGTTTTTCGTAACGATCAATGATGGCCTGGCATCTTTTCTTTCTCGCGTAAATCACAGACTCCGATCCAAGATAGTCTCCAGGGATGGGGGTCATGCCTTCAAGCTGCTTCAGCCAGCCCTTCACCTTCAGATATTCCTGTTCAGATATCTTTCTGCGTGGAAGCTGCATTTTCCTGACCACATGGGCCATTTCAACGGAGCTGTGAAGATCCTTCGACGCCCAGGACAAGGTCTCATCGAATGCCGCGCTTATCCTTTCCGCGATGGCCTGCCGGGATGAAATGCCTCTCAGTTCCAGCATCCGCTGACACGCCTTTTTGTTGAACATCAGATGGGGGGATAGGTTTCCTGCCGCAGAACATTGTGGTAGTACGAAGAGGTTTTCACCGTGCCTCTTTCTGATTTCAGTCCTGGTCTCGTGCCAGAAGTCCGCGGATATTTCATTCAGGCTTTCGGTCTCCTGTGCGGGACATGCGACGTTCACCACCGCTCCGGAGAGCCTCTTGTTTTCGTCGAAGGCGAAGAGGAAGTGCGCGGAATGATCCGCATAGCCCTCTATGCAGTCGAATTTGTCGTCGGATGTGTCTCCATACATCCGTGCGTTCCTCTCCGTCTTCATTCCGGGGATTTCCTTGAAGTCAGGCCTTTTTGAGAGGTCGTCGAAGTATATGGCTCTTCTGCCGTGCCCGATTGGAGCGTATCCAATTCCCCATCCGAGGTATCCCGGCTTCCTTTTTCTCCAGCTTTCCTCGGCTGCCTCGGCGATGCGTCCGGCGAAAAACGCCAAATACTCCGCCTGCGTCATCGCGCCTTCAGGCACATAGTGCCATCCGTCGAGCCTGTGATCCGGAGCGGTGTGCGTATGAGTCGCGTTAAGGATCAGGTTCTCGGGGGGGAAATCTGGAAGCCTCTCTTTCAGCCTTTCCCTGCTGAGTCTGTAAAGTTCGTCAGCTATGGACACGGTGTCGCAGGCAACCCATATGAAGGAACTGCGGACATCCTCCCTGTCGTCCGACAGCGCCAGCGAAGTGACGATGACAGGATCCCTGACCTTATCCGTTATTCTCATGTGGAATTGTCCGCAGAGGTTCACCGGCCTGTCCGGCGTGACATCCCTGCTTGCCCAACCGATCATGATTTTAGATGACATCAACACGTCTCCTGTTGGCTTTGATTCTGAGCGTCCTATCCGGGTAGTGTGAAATCAAAATTTCTCAATATCAGACAAAACCCTGAGCTCGTCAATGGCTCCGAGAAAGGTTCCGGACTTTTTCCCTCCCTGCCACTCGTTCGCAGGGTCTCCTACGGAAAAGAATCCGTAAGGATGGTAATTCAAGGTTCCTTCGGCGTCAAGCTCCCCATTGATGTAGATTCGCCCTATGCCTGTGTTTTCGGCTTCGTCTTTGCCGCCGCCCCTGCAAAATGTGAATGTGACTCTGGTCCAGTCGGACGTTTTCAAAGGTGTCTTTCCGGTCAGCGTCCTGCCCGCCGTATGAACATTCAGCTTGAGATTCTTGGTAAGGCTCCATACATTGTCCCCGTAACCATAAGTGTTTTCGTTGTTTCTTCCTTTATCAGTCCTCATGTGGGCGCAGATTATTCCTCCGGTGCATCCCTCATCCGGCCTGATCCAGAAATCCATGGTGTACTTGGGGGTCAAGACATTGATCTTGGGAGAGCCGATGGCTGCGGCCGATGGACTTCCGAGGCGCAAAGCCTGTCCGATTTTCCCGGGCGCATGGCTCACATCGCCAACGGCATTGAGCTCGACCGGAAGCGTCCCGAGATTGTAGATGCTTCGAGAGAGGTCCGGCTCGAAATGAAACAGCAGCCTGGTTTTTTCATCAGGAACAGGCGCATCCTTGGGAACGGAGACAGGCCCGCTTAATTGGATGGCGCCGATGTTGTAAAGTATTTGACTGATATAGGTTCGCGCCCGCTTTTCGATATACAACGAATTGAATGAAGGTGAGCTCCACAGGACTTGATCTATCAGAATACGTCCGCTTCCGATCCCTGTTCCAGCTATTGCCCCGGGGTCGGCGAAGACGATCTCGGCATTGTCTGAACTTACGGCGTTCCGGACGATCTGCTGCGGAGGGACGCAGAGCCTGTTGAGCGAAGTGGTTTCATTCCAGTTCACCTCGTAGGTCGAAAGGCCCTGCCTGACTGTTTTGAAAAGCCCGCTTGGCATTTCTTTCCAATCAAGCCTGCTCGGGAGAAAAGCCTTTTTGTCGTTGGAATCATATGTTGTCGTATCAAGCTTTACCTGTGCGGCCTTGGCGACGGCGGCGATCTGATCTGCGTTCAGATCGTGGAAGAGTATGAATTTTCCTTTTTTCACCAGGTCAGGCCATGAGACGCCGGCTGTTCCGCCGGCGCTTTCTATGAAGCTGCGTCCGTCCTGCGAATTGCCGTTGATCAGCAATATCCCGGCGTTTTCGGGTTTTGAGGCCGCAGCGATGAACATGGGTTTTCTAAGCAGTCCGCAGGCCTGTCCGTTGGAGTCGTTTTTGGGGGCCCAGCGCCAAGCGCCCCAGAGGTCAATGCAGTCGGTCTTTCCGAGATCGGGGATATCAATGCTTGAAACGGGTCCGAAACCTACTGCGAAAACCTTGGACGGGGGGAAGTTTGGTCGGAAAAATTTCGGCCCCATGGTGTTTTTGAGATAGTCGATCGCCCTTGCGAAGAGGCAGACTGCGGCCGGTTCGTCAGTTCTGACGCCCTCGCCTAACAGGAGGCTGCACACTATGAGGCGTCCCCCCCCGTATTCCACATCAAGCATCGGCGACAAAGCCAGCCCTTTGTCTGCGGAGTGCTCTCCGAGCGAGGCGAGAAGAACTGGCGTGCAATTTCCGGAAAGCGGGCGCAGAGGAGAATTCGTAGCTATTACAAAATCAGGACGGTCCGCATTGATCGGAGGGCTGAAGAAGTCGCCGTTGGCTCCGACCCAATACCTCAGGCTCGCATCAGGAATGTCGTTGGCCAGGTAGCTTGTCCTGCGGTGGGCGGCGACGACAGGTTGTTCTATGAACTTCAATTCGGTTCCGCAGAAGCGCGGGAGGGGGATCTTCTCCGCGAGGATCAGCGCCCTGCCGCCGGAGAAGATATAGTTTTCCAGGTCTTTGCATTCGTCCGGAGTAAGTTCGGCGTCCCTCGGCACTATCACGATTGTCTGGGGCGTTTTCTTGTCCGGAAGAGAGCTTGAGAGCGCCGGGTTTAAGGGAGTTTTCGTTTTGATGATTTCGTCAAGGCTTTTTGTGCGCGGCCAAATGACAATGTTCGCAGACTGCGGCCATTCCGGGCGCGGCATGACTCCTATGTCCATGGTGTCCTCATACCTTTTCAGTCCGTTTTCATCAAGGAGTTCCCAGGAGAGCTGCCAAGTTCTTGGGGTGTCCGCCCTGGGCATGGTGAATTCCAGGACTCCATCCTGCTGTGAAGCCGCGTCCACGGAGTATGGGATATCGCCTGCTGAAAGCCACTTGTCTCCCTCGGTGACCTTCCAGCGTATTCTGCCTCTGATGGGGTAGAAGTTGTTGTTCATGACCGTGAAGTGGCGCTTGTATGCTTCACCCGCGAAGGCTCCGCCGTTCCACTCTTTAGGGGCTATTATCGCAGGGGCCATTGCCTTGTTTGCCCTGTCTTTCAGCTTGTCCATCCTTTCCAAGGCCTGTCCTGAAATGCTGGATTTTCCGATCACTCCGGGGCCTGTAGGGTCGTCATAGAAGCTGAAGCGATCGCCGAAGGGCATTATAAGCCCGAAATACGGCTGCCGCCTTTGTTCTATCAGGCCCATGAAACCCGACCAAGCCTGCCCCATCCTTGAATAGAAGCTTCTCATATCCCGATTGACGGCGGCGCCCGCGCCAAGATCCCTGTGTATGTACGCCTTGTCGCCCATGATTACCGATGCCGTATTCATGTCGAACCCTTCGTTCCACTCGTCGTTGAACCAGGGCTTATCCTTTTTATAGACGTCCTTGATGTTCCAGTAATACGACCACCACTGCCTGGCGCAGCGTGGAAAAGCCGGATCAATTTCGAAGCTCCACCCGTGGGGCGCGTCGAGGACGTCATTATTGCCGGGGATGTAAAAGTCATGGGAGCTTGTTACCGGACGTGTGCCGTCGGCCTTGCGGGTCGCCTCGATCATTTTTTGGAGGAAAGGGACTGATGGGGACGTTCCTCTTGGAACGCCGCCCATAAATGAGCCTTCGTTGGCTACCGCCCACACCATGATGCACGGATGGTTTTTCGCCAGGTTCACGTATCGGAGCCACATGTCGGTCCAGCTTGCCCAGGAAACGTCGCTCTTGACTTCCCCGGCCCATGCGGCCAGCGATGACTGCTGCAGCACTAGCATGCCTTTTTCATCGCAGGCGTCAAGGGTGAACTGGTCGCATGGGTCTATGTGCATCCGGATGGCGTTTCCGTTCGAAGTGGCCTTGTAATATTCGATCAGGGTTCTTGCCTCCTCGATGTTTTTCACGATCGAAGCGTAAGAGGTGTGGCTGATCCCCATCATCAGCATTTTTTTCCCGTTCAGAAGGAGATCGGCGCCTTTTATGGAGACCTCGCGGAATCCGAACCTGAGGTTTGTCGAATCTGCGGGCCTGCCGTTGTTTTGATCAATACGTCCGTCGGCTGCCGGAACTTCCTTCAATCCGACGCGGAGGACGTAAAGAGCAGGCTTGTGGGGCCACCATAATTCAGCGTCCGCCCATTTCTCTGCGATTTCGATCTTGATCTTTTCCCCGGCCTTGATGCTGAACGGTTTTGCGGGAAACTCGTGTGCAATCCTGCCGGGCATTTTGCTTCCGGGCGGGTCTTCAAGGCATGCGGCAAGCATCAACTCCCCGTTTTTATCCTTCGATCCGCCGTTCGTCAGCTCGACACGCACGCCGAGGGTCATATTTTCCACGGACGGTTTTACGAAGACGTCAGAGATGTGAAGTTCCGGCAGGGCTTCGATCTGAATTCGCTGCCAAAGCCCTATGGATTTCAGCCCATGGGAGTCGAAAAAGCACGACCATGGCAGGATGCCGGGCCCCCATGGAGGTGGACACAAAGACCCTTTCCCGCCATTTGTCCGCATTCCGAGCTGGAGCCAATTGTCGCCCTTTTTAACTGCTTTTGTCACGTCGACTCTTACGGGGGCCCAGCTTCCGACGTATGCTCCGAAATCATTTCCATTGACGAAGACTCTTGCGGCCGCCACGGCGTTGTCCATCTGGAGGAAGAAACGGCGTCCTTCCACGGATTCCAGCTTAAAGGACTTCGCCAGCCATGCGGTGGACATTCCTACGTCTGCTTTTCCAGGGACGTTCATTGTTTTCCAAGTTCCATCTGGAACCGGCGCAGCCTTGCAGTTGAAAACCTTGTCGGCGGCGAACGGTTGGACTCGTTCCTGATCAGGCATTTGAGACGTGGTGCCGGCGAGTTTTTCCGCCTCGTTCCTGTGACCGGCCATTGTCTCATCATCGAGCTTCAATCCGCCTGCGGCGGCCATGCCGCCGATCTGTCCGGCGTCATTTTTTGCCTCCTCGATCTTCGCCCCGGAGACATCGGCGGATTCCGGTTGAGAGGCCTCAGGCGCTCCAGTCCACAGCCATTCCCCATGGAGATTGATTACAGTCCGGGCATCGCCGGAATGCAGCGGCATGGAGAGGAGCAATAGAAGCGATGACAGCGCCCCCCCAGTGAGCCAAGACATGGCGGGCCTGTTTTGTTTCATGCGAGCATTCTTGAGAGCTGCTAGGATCATGGTTTTTCTCCGGTTATGGCGACCAGGACGTAGAATCTCTCCCCTTCGTATCCTACGGTCTTGATCTCCTTTTCTGGGTGAGGGTTTTGCCAGCGCATCAAGAACATGGCCACCTGGGGGCATCCCGGGTATGCGAGGCGTCCGGTCCATGCGATATGGGCGTCGGAGCTTTCAGGCTTGTTCGGGCACCACCAATCTGGAACATGCTCATAGCCATTGATCTTGAATTTCTCGGTTGTTCCATCGGAATAAGTGACAGTGAACTCGGCCAATTTGCCTTTGCGGGTGAATGCGGAGCTGTGGAGCAGGTAGAGGCAGGAGGCCTTGGCGTTGACGGGAATGCCCGCTTTCAGCTTTTCCCTGCCTTCAGGGGAGAGCAAGGACCATGTGACGCATGACTTTCCTCCGTTCTGTTCAGGGACTATAACGTCGAATGGGACGCCGAGGAATTTTCTTATGCCGGTGGGGAAGTAACGCATATCGTTCGAGCCCTGATCAGTCCATCCGCCCTTGCCGTCTCCGCTGATGTCATCGCGGAATCCCATGTTCACGAATGGGCGCAGATCCACAAAGAAAGCTTTGTCGTCGGAGATTTTGAAGATGTCCTGCCCGGCGGGTTTCACCTGGTTTGCGACACCCAGGTTGCTCATCAGCATGGTGATGTATCTGTCTTGGCGTTCCTGGAGGTCGGCATCCTTGCTCCCGGCGTCATGGGCATCCCACATCACCTGGCTTATGAGAAGCCGTCCATCGCCGACCGGCACAGTGTGAAGTCCTGATGCCGGGGCCGCCTTGCCGTCCGCGGAAAAAGTTTCCGCCAAGCTCCGTCCAGCTCCGCACTTAACTCCGTGCTCGATGATCGCGAGCGGCCGTGGGCGCGCGGGAAAGACGGCGAAGGTCCAGTAATACATGTCGAACATTGATATTCCGTCGAGAAGCGGGTCTTCCGGAAGGGTCTTGATTAGGTTGAAAGCCTTTTCCGATTTCGATATTGCAATTTTCTCACCTGCGAGCTCGCTTAGCATGTCCGACTGTCCAGGAGACGCCCTGTGCCATACCAAAGTCTTCCCTTTCTTCCTCAGCCATTGCTTCAGCTCACTGATGGAGCCTGCGAGCCTGTCAATGGACTTTCCGTCGGCACCGTCGACGAATATGATGTCCAAATCCGCCAAGGAGCCCGGATTCAAGGCATCGGCCTGCTCAATTATGAAAGCATAGCGCTCCTTGAAAAGACTTGCCATGGCGGCATCCTTGTCGGAAATAAGCATTGCACGTTTCGGAGCCGGCGGCCTGTATTCCAGCGCATATTTCAGCAAGTTCCGGATCAGCATGTCTGCCACCGGCGCCCTGCCCGACTTTTCGATCAGATCCATCTGGCAGCACAGGAAGAGCCCGGATCCGCAGCCGATCTCAAGCAGCGGAGTGGTGGCGAGCCCTCTCGGGTGAGATGTCTGCAGGAGGCACTTGTATGAGCCTAAAGAAGGCTTGGAGAACGGAAAGCGGCACACATAGTAGTCGGATGGCCAGAAACGGAGATCCTGCTGATCCAGCCCGGATGTCACAGGATGGTTCGGGGCGACCGGGAAGGAGCGTCCGAGGAGCTGGCGCATCTCGTCCACCTTAAGCGCGATGGGCAAAAGGCCTTCCGGAGGGCTGTCCTGCTGCTGGAACATGAGAACCTTGCCGCCGTTTTCAGCGTAACGCCTGACCTCCTGTATTGTTTCAGGCGAGGTCTCGGCTGAAAGACCTTCCTCGCCGATGATGAGGAGGTCCACGGTTTTGTCGAGCTTGAAAGGTTCGCTTATCTCCTCGAATCCATCAAGCAACATTCCGAGCGCCGGCGACGAAATCCCTTCAGGATCAAAGACGAGTATTTTTTTTCTTCCTTCCGTGGAAAATTTCTTCACAGAGGGATACACGCGCATCGGAAGGGAATCCGCGTATGCGCCATATTTCACCTCCAGCTCCATGTCCGCCATTTTACCCACTGACGGCAAAGGCACTTCGACCGTGACTTCCTTGGAGCACCCCGCCTCCAAATCAAGCTCGATTCGTCCGCACGGCAGCGCATCCGCAATTCGGCTTTCATCCGCGGTTTTGCCGCCGGAGCGATCCTTCAGGCTCCATGACAGCGGGGACAAGTTCCTCTTGAACGTTCCGTTGTTCACGAATATTCTCCGCCTTACCGTCTGCCCTCCGTAGAACTGCATGTCGAACTCGCGGTTGATGGCGATTTCCGGGGTGAACGCCTTGATTGCGGCGGGATTCATGAATGCGTTCCAAGGGTGCGTGCCGGAAATACCCTGCACTCTGTTGCAGCGGATGTTTTCGCTGTACCAGTTCCAAGGGTCGCAATCCTTCATGCGCCCGGAAAACACGGAGTCGCCGGAGTATGCAACTTCTTGAAAGACGGTGGATATGTTCATGTCGAATTCCCCGAACACGAGCGGCTTGTCCTTCTTCCAGACAGGAGCCTTTCCTTCCTCGAGCCAGTAGTAGCTCCGTGGGTTTTCGGGGCCTCCGACCCCCATGTGCCAGCTGTACTGGGGTGCCGCTCCGCTTGCATGTCCGGCTGAGACGGCGCCGTCCTGGAGGGATCTTATATATTCCGCCCAGCCGGACAAGTCGCCGTCTCCGTCGCTGTTGACGAAGCGAGTGGGATCCTTTTCAGCGACATGCCTTGCGCAGGCGCTTTGCTGCTCCAGCAGCAGCTCGCCCCATCTGCCGGGCTTGGGGTATATCCATGCCTCGTTCTGAATCGTCCAGTAGAAAACGCTCGGATGGTTGCAGTGCACGGCGAAGAACCTGTCGAAAAGCCTGGTGCAGTTTCCCCAGTAGATGTTTTCTTCTGAAACGGCGACTCCGGTACCTTGATCGTCAAATATGAAGTCATTGATTACGACACCCTCTTCGTCGCATACGTCGCGCAGATATCCCGCCACCTGGAACCACCAGCGGATGCAGTTGAAATTTTTGCTCAGCGCATCTTTTGCATATCCACGGATCCTTTCGGAGGCCTCCGCAGGGGTCTTCAAAACATAGAATTCCTTGACATACACTCCGAGTGTATACATCTTCAAATAGAATTTTGCGCCATTGAAATAGTAATCGGTCCCTTCAATCCAGAATTCGCGGAATCCGAACCTGTCGCATCTGCCGTCCAGCGTTTTCCCGTCCCGTACAAGCTTGGTGTTGAGCCAGTAGAGGTTTGGCTCCCCGATCTGCCAAAGTTTAGGAGCGGCCCACTCCTTGCCGAGCACCGCCTTGACTCGACCGCCCGCGGGCACTGAAACTTTCACGGGCGGAAGCTGCACGCCCTCGGCTATGTCGCCTGAAACGTCGACCGACGCATCTTCGTCCCCCTCGTTCTTTACCCATACATCTACGTCTATGCGTTTTTTTCTGTATGAGGGTTTGATGAAGAGCTCGTCTACGCTCACTGCGTCCTTCGCAATCAGCCTGACCCCCTGATGAATACCGATGACATCGTACCATCCATGCGATTCTCCCGGATAGTTGCTCGCCTTTTCACCCTTGCACAGGCTTGGCTTGTCTGCGCGATAAAGGGAGGCCGGATTCTTCACCGCGATCATAAGCTCGTTCGGCCCCCCCCAGTTTATTTCTTTCGTCAGATCGACGTCGAGCCGGTAGTTCAAGGTGAAATCCTCGCCGAGCTTCTTAGCGTTCAGATAGACGGCGCTCCATCCGACGGCGCCATCCATCACCAGATGAACGCGCCTGCCCTGCCACTCCGATGGAATCGTCAAAGTCTTCCTGTACCACCAGCACGGGGTTTTCCTCGGGCTTGCATAGAGGGTGGGAACCTGCAGACGTTCCCACGTCCCGCCCGAAGGAGGCTGCTCGGCGGCCGCATCCTGGGTCTTCAAGACGTCCCACTCCCCGGCCAAATCCATTTCGGCGCGGGGAGGCAAGGGACGCTCCATGGCATTCAAGGAGGAACTCATTAAAAACACGGCGCAAGCTGCAGACAAGGCGGCAGACAAGACGCTGCAAGCCTCTGGTCTGACGGTTGTTCCGATTCCGTCGCTGTCGAATTCGCTTCCTGATCCTGTCTGCATAAGCATCACCTTTCTTTGTGATCGTTTGACGGGGATATGACCGTGCGGCAGTTTGCGGCTGCATCAGAACGGCGGCGGAT
Organism: uncultured Victivallaceae bacterium; assembly: GCA_964636325.1. GTDB lineage: Bacteria > Verrucomicrobiota > Lentisphaeria > Victivallales > GWF2-50-93 > CAZWRV01. Next base: position 73,686 of record CAZWRV010000009.1, read on the forward strand.
TTTATGCCCCATGGGAGCGGTTCATGCGATTTGCATGCCGGCCAGCGGAAAATGCTGCTGGCTGCCATACACATCGAGGTCTCCCGGCGCACCGGAGCTGACCGGCCTCGGCATGACAACTTTCACAGCCAGCACTCTCCTGAAAGGCCTTATTGCAATCTTATCCGGACTGCATGAGTAAAGCGCCGCTATGCGCTCGGGACGAAACGATTCAGACTGCAGAAGCCTGTCGAAGTCCGACTCCTTCTCGAACAGTATGTCTATTGTCAGCGTGAAGGGGCCCGCATTCTTGCTCCTGATCACTTTCGCAAGTTCATAGAGCCTCATTCTTGTCTCCTCCGGTCATATTGGCATCCTGATTTCGCAAACGCGAACTTACGGATTCAGATTCATGTAATGCGGCCTGAAGCCCGCGGTTGAATTATCATCCTCGAGAAGATGGTACAGCGAAAACTCATAGACCGCCCCTGCTGAAAAGTCTGAAGGGGAAAACGGGAATGCGAGGTTTCCGGCAGTGGCCTTCCTGCCCGGGAAGGGCTGGTGAAGCGCGGTTGAGCGGGCCAGACCCAGTATCGAATCGGCAAGGGCCTGGGTCGGAGCCACCACGTCTATGAGGAGTCCTATTTCATGCGGGCTTTGAAGGCCGCCTGCGGCGTTGAACGCCGCCCCGTCCAGCCCGTAACGCCTGAAAAGGAGAGTGTAGCTCCCCTCAGCAGCTATCCCGCCCAGGTTGTCTGCGACGGCTTTTCTGACTCCCTCCTGAAGCTCGTCCAGGTGCGATATGACGCCGGGATCAGTGACTCCGGCGATCGTCACCGCCCTGTATCCCTTAAGTTCCGCTCCTTCGAGCTTCAGAGTCCTCCGCGCAGCCGGAATCAGCCTGCTGCCCTCGACCTTGACCGCACGCGGTGAAACCGCTGTGAAGACGGACGGACGCATGTCAACGGTACCTTCCGGCTCATGGAACGATTCCGGATCAGGCTGTTCGTAAAGAGAATGGGCGGCCACGGATTCCGGAGTGCAGGCGCGCGCAGGATTCACAGGCTCGACAACGAAATGATCCGCAGCCAAGGCGCACAGAAGCGAATCGTTCGCCCCCGCAGGATACGCGCACAGCGCGCCGCATTCTGCGATTTTCGCACAATGCAGCGAAAGCCCCGGGTCGAAGCCCTTCCAAATCGGATATGAGGCGAATATGGCAGTGTCGCAGCAGCGTCCGCTAACTATGACTTCCGCTCCGGCCTCGAGCGCGGCTATGATGGGATCGGTTCCAAGCTGCGCAACCGGATTCGAAACGCGCTCAATCCTTTCAGGCGTAAGCTCGGGGACCGGACCGCAAGGCCTGATGCGGCCCTCCGCAAGGGCCTTCTTCAGCATGTCCCTGGCGACGTCCGAATAAATTACGGCAAGTTTGAAGCTCAATTTGTTTCGTTTCGAAATCTCCGTCAGTATTTCAAGAAACGAATCAACGTGCGGCCTAGCGCCGGCTCCGCCTGCGCTGCCTATTATCAGCGGAACCCCGGCGGCTCTTGCCGCCAAAAGTGCGATCTCCAAGTCACGCCTTACCTGGATGGGGTTGACGAAATTCCTTCCTGATCCGAGATAATACGGTCCGGGATCCGTGGATCCGGCGTCCACTCCGATGAAATCGATCCCGCTGTCACACGCCCTTAAGAATCCATCCTTCGGGAATCCATACCCGAGCATGCCGCATGCCGACAGATACCTTATTTCATTCTTCATCAAATTGGACTTCCCATGGGTTGAGGATTGACATCGGTGTAGTCATAGCCGTCCGGAATCCCGAGAACACGCCTCAAGCCTGGAAGCCTTTCTGACACCATGGAATCCAGTTCCTCGAAATAATTCACGCCGTTCGCATCCATTGCCACAAAAAAAGGGCCGAAATCCTTGACCTCAAAGACCCAGGTGGCCTCTGTCTTGCCCAGCTCTTCAAGGAAGTGAACTGCATGTGTCTTTACAACCTGCCCTCTGAGCATGTTCCCGCACACACCTATCTTGCTCAGATAGACTCCGCCGACATCTTTCAGGGCTTCTGCGGTGCGCGGCCCCATCGTTGTCTTTCCGATAATGGTGCGGATTTTAAACTTTCTTACGACGTCCGCTCCGTAGCGCTCGAACCGTATGCTTGAAGTGGGTTCAATGCTTACGACCTCCCAGGCCCCGTCCGGAGATTTTCTCATGACCGGGCCGACATGGAAGAAGCAGTTGACTTTTGCATAGTCCAAGGGCGGGAAGATGCCCTCTTCCACCGCCCGGATGTGAAACCTGCTCCTGCCAGTGAAGAGCATCCCGTTCACTGTCACCAACTCGCCGAGCCGCAGCCCCCTGGCCTCCGTCTCAGACAAAGGCAGGCGGATATTTCTGATCCCATTCATCGAATGACTCCCTCTGGAAATTGTTTCCTGATGTTTTCGGGTGGCGGAAAAGCCGCCGTCATATTTCGCCGGTGAAGGACACATTTCCGTCCGCCGATATGACGGCCTTCCAGCGGCGCCCGACAAGGCACTGCGAGTTGAATGCGACCGGCAGGGCAGCCGTGTGGGTCATGGCCTTCGCAATGTGCACCCCTAGTACGCAGTTCACCCCCTTGGAGCCCATCGGACCGATTCCCATTTTCCGGGATGCTGAAACTATTGCATCCTCAAGCTCGGCCAGGAGCGGATCCGGATTGCGAGACCCTAGGGGACGCAGCAGCGCGGCCTCCTTGGCCAGCCTCATGCTTAGGTCGGACGTGCCCCCTATGCCGACGCCTACGATGGCCGGAGGGCAGACCTTCCCGGCATAGCTTGAGTTCCTGAGGCAGTCCAGCACAAACTTCTTTATTCCGGCAAGTCCGTCGGACGGAAACAGCATCTTGTAGAAAGTCCCGAAAATCTCCGACCCACCACCCTTCGGGGCGGCGATTATTTCCAACCCCTCCCCGCGTTCGGCAAAGTTCAGCTCCACCTTCGGCATGCCCGGACCAAGATTGTCGCCGGGATTGCTGCGGCTTATCGGGTCAACCATGGTGGGGCGCAGGTAGCTCTCAGAAGTGGCTCTTGCAGTAGCCCTTTCCGCCGCGCGCATCAGACCGGCGGCACCCCCCTCTATCCGCACATCACTACTGATCTTTACAAAATACAAGGGGAAGCCAGTGTCGCCGCAGACCAGCCCGCAGCCCTTGACGGAAAGCTCGGCGTTTTTAAGGCACGCTTCGATGTGAGCCCTCGCAAGCGGCTCCGTCTCCTCGGAAAGAACCCGCTCCAGGGCGGTTTTTACATCCGGGGGCAGCCGGGTCGCGGCCAAGCGCATGGCCTCAAACATCGCGTCCTCTATGACTTTACTGCTTATCATCGCACACATTTCTCCAAATTATTTTCAGCCTCCTGCAAAAGCAAAATCACTGCCGCATCAAAGCCGCCTCCTGTTATTTTCTGCATAAGACCTGCCTCAAGCAAAGCAGTAGGCTGCGGCGTTCATCGGTTATAGCCGAGAACATAAGCTTTTCTCCAGGGTTCTATGTTCGCCCAATTGCCGCCTGTCGGAAAAGGACCGTTAATCATCCGGATGTATCCGATGGAGTCGGCACTTCCGTCTATGAACACAATGTTGCAAGTCCCTCCGTTCCTATCTAGGCCCCCTGAAGCTCCATGAGGGAATATCTGACAAAGACGACCTCCTGTTGTTACTGACGGGAAATCATATACCATATACTCCCTCCAAGGCTTATTCGCTATGTAGTCTATAGCACCTTGAGACGGTTGGTACCACCCGGCTCTCGCATACTGGTTTGCTTCCGTCAGGAAAGCGTGGTTTGAGGGTCTAAGCGGCGGCAACGGATTCAAAATAATAGAAGTCCGGTCCTTACTTGACACAGGTATCTTGGTTGAGTGGAACTGCCACCTCTCATCAATTCCAAACCACCAATTGAGGGAATATACATGCGCCAGTCCGTTCGGCGGATGCTGTTCGCCGTATATGGGGGAAACAACCGGGCAATAAAAGGCTTGGAAGTTCCTTAACTCTTCGTAGCTCTTGAACCCCGCATGGGATCCGATCTGCGCCTCCCAGGAACTCCAATTTGTGCCGTATCCGTAGGGATTCTGGCCATCCGCACGTCCTGGATATCCCATCGGCGCAAAATTATCAGAGTCGATGGCGTAAAGCTGGCAGTAGGTAAAACATTGGCGCATATTTCCAAGACACAACATCCCTTTCGCGAGCTTCTTTGCACTGCTGATGGACGGCAGCAGCAGTGCCGCAAGAATGGCAATTATAGCTATTACGATAAGAAGCTCTATCAAAGTGAATGCGGCACGACAAAGCGGAAGCCTCTTGCCGCTCTGCAGCCCTCCCCGTCCATTGACCTTCTCTCCTCTTGATGCACGCGGCGTGATTTCCATGAGCGAATTTTGATGGAGCATATCTTCCTCGCTGTCTTTGAAGGTTTTTCGGGCCTCAGAAAAACATCTTTCTAATCTGATAGAAAATACAATCAGTTTTTGGAGGCAAAAAGCTTGTGAACAATTCAGATTAGCGGGTATTTCAGACGTTTTGCCTTTCAAAACTTTCCCTTTCCGAGGAGGTTGCTTTCCCTCAAAGGCCTGTCACATGATTGTGCAGTTTCAAAGCATCATCAGCCAGTTTCCGGGCGTCATTCTCAACCGAAAGCAGTTCTTCCAGCGGAGGATCTGCAACAGCCTGAAGCTTGCGGGCATTGCGCCTAATCCGCTTCAGCTCATCCATGAGTTTCGCAAGTTTCGACTTGATTTCAGGAGTGATGACCAGCCGATCGCCGCTGGATCCGGGAACCCGATACATGGGATCCCCCTTGGTGCTGTTCATTTCATTGGGGCTTGTCGAATTGGCCTTGATATTGATCAATGACTGAAGTTCCTCCAAGCGCAGCTTGGCCTCGGAGACAAGCTTTGACATCTTATCGACTTCAGCCTTGAGATCTACCGGTTTAGAGTCGGTTTCAGCTTTTATCTGCTTATCAGCATGGGAAGGCGCAACAGCAGCGTCCGCATCATTAGTTTGTGCAGTTATGATGCAGCTGGAATGCAGCAATTGCATTATCATTCCGTAAATAATGAAGATATGTTTTCGTTTCATCCCCACACCGCCGATATTTGCAGCTTGCCGCTCTCCGGATCCTCAGCATTCTGGTTCAATTATGATTATACCTGAAATTAAAAATTTTACAAGAGGGGAAACTGAATATTTTACATATTTTTAAACTATTGCCATTTTTCTGATTACTTTCATATAACTAACTGCAAAACAAGGAGCTGCTGCGCTTCCGGCACAACTCCCTCCGGGCGGCGGCTCTCGATGCGTCCGCCGTATATTTGGGGTCTCGACGATGGTTCCGGCATCGCCCCTCAGCCTCCGGATAGCGGCAGCCATCCTCGGTGCACCGCATCGCCGTCGTAGTAGTTTATGAATTTGGCTTCATTTGCCATGGGGGGCTGTGCAATACTGCGTACGGCATGGGCACATATGCTCTGTGAGGGACTAAAGCGAATCCGCCAAGGATTCAGGTTGTGAAGCATTTCCAATTTGATCCATTGGAATAAACTAAGATACCCGGAGCTTCATGGGCGGGAAGCCTGAGTGACCGGCTTCCTCATTATCCATCGCTTTGAAGCCGCAAGCAGCTCTTCCCCTTCGGAGATGCTTGCGCAATGCGTCTTAATTACTATCAAAGCAGGATCCACCGCCTTCAAAACCGCTTCAACATTTTCTTTCGGCATTTCCACATGAACTATCTTGCCCGCTTTCTGAACTTCCTTGTAAAACTCGATGTGCGCAGGGCCGTTGGGCGGTTCCGTAGGCGCAGGTGTGTATTGCAAGACCTTTAAAAAATCCAACGACAATAAAACAGGCAAATGCTGGCGCGCATCTTTGCCGTCAAGATGATACCAAATATGCTTTGTGTGCTTTGCATACGCCTGCAACTCCGGCAATATAAATTCGACAAACATCTCCGGCGATATCATGCAGGAAACATCCGACTGCGTCCCTATGAACGGCTCGGGCCCCCACAAGGGCATCCAGCCCGCGCGGCCATACCAGAATTTGTGCTTTCCCTTCAGGCAATCAGCCAAATGGCATCTCGCCTGCACCTGAGCGGCTATCCCTTTTGTCAGTGCAAGCTTCATCCATTGGGGGTGCTCGTAAAGCGCAAGCAAAAAATTCTCCGGCCCCATAAGCATTGAAATCATGTCGTTTGCCGGTAATATGACTGGCTGTCCGACCATAAAATCATCATAGCCGGCTGCCTCAGCCAAAGCCATATACGCCTGTTTGTGACGGACGAACCACTGATCCTCAATATCCAAGCGAAAAGGCGGTTCCTTGTCAAAATCCACAGGCATTTCGTCAAACCATATAGTTTCAGGGGAAAATCGCGGCCTGCCGCCCAGGCATACAACCCATCCGCACATGAGCAGATAAGAAGGTATCGTCTCCCCGCCCCACCATGTTGACTCAATATGGTAGAGGGCGTTTTTAACGTTCCAGGACGGATCCATCCAGCGGTATTCATCGGAGATCGGCTGCGGAGGCGGGGGCAAATGCTTGCCTGATGGAGCTGTCACAGTTATGCAAGGACGTTCAAGCATTTGTCCGTTCCATAGAGCAGTAAGGCGTTCGCAGGCCTCATCCCAATCAGCTTTATATTTCATTTTGACCATTCTTTCTTTTATATTTTTGCAGTTTGTAATTAACATTAACCCTAAATGGTTGCAGATGCAAGCATGATTTGTTGTGAACTGAGATTTTCATGATAAGGGATTCATGCTTTCGCCTTTCGTTAGGCATCGTTCGCATCTCCGCGTCCTCCCCCTCAAACAGAGGGCAAGGGCGGAGTCGGAGACGCACGCCAAGCTGATCTTCTTGACAAGAAGGCCGGAACTCAAAGGGAAAGCAGAATTGAGTTTTATTTGCCGCATCTGCTTGCAGGAATATGTTCAGATGGTAGATTGTTGAAGAACACAGCCAGCATGGGGTTGCAATGAAAGCGATATCGCCAGCGGAAACGCTCAAGAAGGTGATTATAAGTCAGATTGAGGCAGGGCAGCTCAAGAAGGGCGACAGGCTTCTTTCTGAGAAGAAGATGCTTTCCCAATACAAGATCGGATTCAAGATGATACGGCAGGCGCTGGAGGAACTTGAGGCCGAAGGCATTGTCATCCGCAAGGCCAGGAAGGGCACATTTATTTCAGACACTCCGCCCTCATTTTCAAAGAACGTGGCATGCTTGGAATTCAGCTCGACTATAAGCTCGGTATACCATGCGGAGATACTCGCCGGAGCCGAACATGCCGCGCAGAGGCTGGGCTACAGCCTGCAGTTGTTCCCTCTCTCCGGTCTGGGTGGAATCGGGAAGGACGGAATCATAAGGCAGATGCTTCAGGAGGGTAAGTTCAAGGGGGTGCTCCTGCTCAGTTGGATACCGGAGTCCGACATCGAATGGTTGAGGCAGAACCGGATACATGTGGTCGCGTCCGGTTTCGAATATGCCAGGATAGAAGTTCCGACCGTCATCTACGATGTCGTGGGGACGCTCCGGCTTGCTCTTTCCGAACTGACCGCGATGGGGCATAAGGACATCGGCCTGATCACCGGTTCGACCGGTTCCGAACACGCGGCGATGACCAAAAAAATGATGAAGGACGTCCTCAGCTCCCACAATCCCGGGCTTATGAAATATTATAGGGAGTTAGAATACACCCACGAGGACGGCTACAGAATGATGGCCGAGCTGCTGGCGCTGGACAAACCGCCGACGGCCGTCATAGTCTCCGGCAACATGCTTGCGATAGGGGCGATCCTATGCCTGCACAACCAGCATGCCTCGGAGAAAGTCGTGGTTTTCCCTCTTGCCGACCGCGAGACGATGCTTCCTCGTCCGATGATCAAGCAGCCTGTCTTCCGGATAGGAGAAAAATCGATGGAGATGCTCGATGATCTTTTTTGCGGACGCAAGCTTGTCGTAACCAAATCGCTGATAAGCTCCGAGCTTATACGTTGATCCTCGCACACACTTATTTATCGATGCGAAGACCCGATGCTACTTTCTTGAATGCTCTAATTATGTCGGAAACATCCTTCCTTGTCAGGTTGGATGCGATCGTGAGCAGGGCCGCCCTTTCCGACATCTCGTCGCAGAACGGCAAAGCCCCCTTCGAATAGTCGTATCTCTCCGCAAACTTGTTTGCCGGATGCGTCCACGGGAAACCGTCGCTGCACCAGCTGCGCTTTTTCACCAGGCTCTGGTTGTTGAAATACCAGTGGAGACCCCATTCCTTCATGTGAAGGACGGCAAGGCTTCCGGGATTGCCTCTGATCCCCTCGGCCCTGAGCGCCTCGACAAATTTGACGCTCGTATCCGGATCGTCCAGCATGAAGATGAGAAACGGCCCGCTGTCGCCCGAGGGATCCAGAATCTCCCTGAAGCTCAGCCCCTTGATTCCTGATATGGCCTTGCGGATGCTCCACTTGCTTCTTCTCATGGACGCCGTGATCCTGTTCAGCTTGGCGTTCTGTGCGAGCGCCATCGCGGCCGTAAGCTCGCTCATCCTCGCGCCGACGCCCCAGAGCTGATACCTCCCGTCGGAGGGATCAAGGCGGCCCGCCTCGTTGCGCGCATACCCGAGGTCGTGCATTGCAAAGGCCCGCTTGTAGAGCGTCTCGTCATCGCATACGATCATGCCCCCTTCGCCGCTGGTCATGTTCTTGTTGAGCTGGAAGCTGTAGATGGCCATGTCGCCGAAGCTGCCGACCGGCCGCCCATTCAGCGCGGCGCCGTTGGCCTGTGCGCAGTCCTCCACAAGCTTGAGGTCCTTCGCCTTTGCAATCCTGGCGACTTCCTCGATGCGTCCCGGCGCACCGCTCATATGAACATAGAGGACGGCCTTCGTTCTCGGCCCTGTCTTTTTCGACATGTCCTTGGGGCACATCGTGAAAGTCCGGTCAATGTCAACGAGCTTGGGAATTGCGCCAAGCCTTACGACAGAGCTAAGACAGCTGACCCACAAATACCCCGGGACTAGGACTTCATCGCCCGGCCCGACGCCGATAGATCCAAACGCGATATTGAGCGCGGCCGTGCCGGAGCTGACTCCGAGCGCATGGAGACGGCCTGTCCTTTTACAGTATGCTTTCTCCAGTTTCTCAACCATCCGCTGCAGGTTTAGCCCATAATAGCGGAAGGGGCTTTTCGCCTTTATCACCCGGAGAACCATCTCCTCTTCCTCCCGGCCCATCCAATGCGCCCCAGGAAGCTCCCATGGAAGCGGCTCGCTCCGCACTGGGGTTCCTCCCTCGATTGCAAGACTTTCGTGAGCTTCAACGCTCTTTTTCATTGAAAATCCCTTTCATTTCTTCGACAATTTCACTGACTATTTCTTGAAATATCCGCGCTCCTTCGGCGGCAGAAGACTTCAGCCTCGGATCATCCATGACTGTTTTTTCGGGGTTGCCCCTGCCGTCAAAACCTTCCGAATCTACAACCGCGAAATCGGCGTATTTGAACGGTACCCCGGCAGGGGGAAGCTTCGAAAGGTCAACAGTTGAAGGTTCATAGCGCATCATGAGGCTCGTCTCGTCCGACGTGGCATGTCCGATGCTGCCTGCGGCGATGGCCTGACGAGGGAATGCAAGCCTGACTGCAACCCTGATTCCGGCGCGGCTGTTGAACTCCTTCTCCAGGCGCTTGAGAACCTGATTGTGGTTCACGGCCCCATGTCCGTTGATGATCACAGCGGTCCGTGCGCCGATCCTCTCCACCAGCCTGAGCGTCTCCCTGATTATGACCGCAAAAATCTCCTCGTGGCAGTAGGCGCTCGGAAGGGTGTTGCAGGGAAAGTCCATCCCCACGATGTATGAGTCTGGCGGAAAGCCGAGGCTTTCGAGACATGAAGGATCCCTTTCACGCTCGGTCCCCCAAAATAACGTGGGCCACAGAAGGCCGCCGAACGCCCTGCACACTTCCGTGGAAACATGTTCCGCATTCAAGGCGTCCGTACCCAGCGGCAGATGTGGGCCGTGCCACTCGAGCGGCCCGACTGGGATGAATACGACCGGGCATTCCCGCAATCGCTCAAGCACCTCCTCAGGCCTGAGGAGGGATATCCGAACTTCCTTGCCGCCCATGCTTACCATTCGACCCTCACCGTAGAAATGCGGCCAATGCGCCCCTTCGCGCTTTGGACCTTGCACTCAAGGATATTAGTGCCCTTGTGCAGCTTCCAGGTCAACTGGGCGGATCTGAGTCCGCCCTTCTCCGGACCGACAGCCGCCTCCTGCCATTCCCCTCCGTCCACTCTGAAGAGCATCTTTTCCAAGTAAGGCGCATGCGTGACCAACTCTACAGGCGCATCTTCAGACGCCACAAACCTGCCGTCCAAGGGCAGCCTGACCTCGACTGTGTTGAGCGGCCAATACACGTCCGTCTCGTCGTCCGTCACCAGATAGTGGCAGCGGTTGATGAATACGTTGTTGAAGGCGTGTTCAGGGTCGGTAACATAGATGTCGTTGATCCCTTCGACCTTTTTCTCCTTTCCGATAAAACGTGCGATGTCGAAAGGAATGCAGTATATGCGCGCCCCGCCCTGGCTGACTCCGTTCACAATGCTGCTCTCTTTCCACTCCGGCGACATATGATCCGCCGCCATCACAGTGTCAACGCACTGGAACTGCTTCTCAAGGTATTCGTCCGCCCACTTTTCCCATTTCTGCTCCCGGATCATCCTCCCGCCGTCCACAAGAACCATCTTCGGCCTGGCGCCGGCGATTTTGAGCTTCATTATCTCATGGGCGGAAAGAGGAACACCGGCGGACTCGAAATAGGAGCATGTCATGCAGTCCATGAATATCCATTTGCCCCAGTGATCGGACCAGACGTCGGTAACGGCGTGCCAAGATGGACCGCAGTTGAGATCGCGCGCGAAAATTCCGAAGGAGGCCAGCGCCCCTTGGAAGACCCGGTTGAATATGCCGCAGGCACCGGTGCCTCCATCCTCCAGCTGCTTCAGGCATGAGACAGCATCCAAGGGCTCCGTGCAGTGCTTCCCTTTCGGATGCTCCCTGTTGGCGGATGAAACTTTTTCATTGGCCCACTTGATGAGCGCGAGTGTGATTTCCCAGTCGTTGCCTGCCGAAGCCACAAGCTCGTCAAGCTTGTATTTCGACCGGAGTTCGGCAAGCTCCTTGTTGTTGGGATCCTCATATTTGAAACCGAACCGCGGAGCGAACACACGTGGCGAATTCATTACGGTGACGGCCGGACGCGGCGGCTGCTTCTCCACCGCAGGCTCGGCTCCGTTCAAAGTTGACAGCGCCGCCGAAAAAATTCCGGCACCGACAAAAGACATAATACGGCTTTTGTTTTTCACGGTATATCCTTTTCCTTAAGAGCTTATCTGACTTGAATATTGCATATTTTGCTGGTAATCTGCTGTCTTATTGATATTATTCTAAACTCGTCATCCGAATTTGTCAATACCGAGCGCCAGTTTTTCTTTTTATTAAAGATTGCAGTTTGAACTCATAGTATAGTCACAATGTTATCAGTTGAGATTGGATTTTCTCTTCCGGCCGAGGGTCGGCATGAATGCCGTCCCAGCCCAGGATGGGATTTTCCGGCAGGCTGTGTCAGAGCTTCTAGCTCGACTTGGCGATCCATATCGCGGAACTGGCATAGTGAAATTACCTCTATTCTATAACAAAATAATCCAGCTTATTTCCGAACTTCCCCTTGCCGTTTTCTGCCGCTCCTGCAATAATAGCGACATGCTTGTTGAAAGGGTCGGTCGCAGCGCATGAGGGAAGTTAGCAAAAGGCCGTGGACATCTCGATTGCGGGCATTTTCGATACTCCCCGATCGGAATTTACGCTGCTCCTTTCTCCGGGAAGACTGCGGTCCGTAATGACGGCTGGAACTGAGCAGCAAAGCAAAAAAGGTGTATTCATGGATAAAACAGGAGGCATGGTCTTTAGGCTTAAAGAGCCTTTGGAGCGCGAATGGACAAATGAGATTGTCCGTTTCACCCTTGGCGAGGGCTTCTCAGAAGCGTATGCGCGGTGCTCAGGAGCGGAAGACATCAACACAGGAGAGATTTTTGCGGCTCAGATTTATGCTCCTGAAGGAGCCGAGCCGGAACTTCTCGTGTTCATCCCCCGCCTGGAACCCGGGCGCGAGCTTCGGCTCAAGCTAACTGAAAATGCGGCAGGAGCATTTGCCCAACCGGTTTATTGCCGGGAGGGGAAGGGGGTGCTGTCAATGGGCGGCGAAGGTTTTGCCGTCAGTCTTCCGACAGCGGAGAGCCCGGGTGCTCCGATTCTGGCATTCAAAGGTGTTGACGGTGCATGGCGCGGCTCCGGTGCCTTTGAAAACACTCCCGCGCTGAAATCGTTGTCGGCAAAGATTAACGCCCGCGGGCCGTTTTTCGCCGAAGCAAGCTTGGAATACCGCTTTGGCGATGGGATGTTTTATTCCGTCCGCGTTAGCGCGAGAACCGGGGTTTCCGCAGTTGCGCTCCATGAGAGCTTCGCGGTGACTTCGTCCGCCTCTTATGTGCTTGATCTTTCGGCCGGCTTTTCACCGGACATGATTAACCGGCGCTGTCATACAGCCAGCATAGGGCGCGGACTCGGCTGCGAACATCGCGACAACAGCTTCAAAATAGACCGGTCAATACCCGGCCCGTATCTCCTGCAGCCGTATCATGCCTGGCATCTTGATGCTGCAACATGGTGGTCATGCTATGAAGAGAACGGCGGCAATGATCTCGTGGGCTTTGCAATGCTGGACATGCATTTCTGGCGTAGGGGGATGCAGGTGTGCCCTGAAATCCATACGCCACCGCCCTGCGGAACACTGGCGGAATTCAAGCTTGGCGAGGGGAGCCGCGCCTGGGCTTTATGCTTGGGCGACAAGAACAAAGACATTGCGTCCGCACCCTCGAAGGTTCCCGGAAGGATGCACAGGGACATGATTAAGCTGAGCCACCTGCCTTTGAACAAGGTATCCAAGTGGAACTTGGATTTCTTCGACTCCGGCGCCAAGCTTCCATCTTTCCCTTCGATATTCACGGATCGGGACAGGATTGACAAGTTGAGGAAGGACGCGGAGCGGAATCAGCATTGGAGGAAATATTGTACTTCCATTCAGGAATGGATCGCGGACAATGCCAGGACGAACGGTGGACACCTTGATATCTGTTTCCAGGACGGCGACAAGGGAACACCCGCTGTGGAAGAAGTAGGTCTCGCGCTGGCGGGCGAAGCCGCTGACAAGCGAAGGCTCGGGTTCTACGGCGGGCAATTGCTGAAATGGCTTGAGGGCACAGCCGATAGATTCCTTGTCCATGGATACAACGAACATGATAATGTTGGACTCGCTTTCTCCAGATCTGCAAGAACTTCCGTCATCATATTCGACGCTCTCGCGTCGGTCGGCGCGTTCTCCGACCAGCAGCTCAGGCGCTGCCTGAAGCTGTGGGGTTTTCTGACAAATGTCGCCGCCGATCCGGACTACTGGCCAAGAGAGGAGTCGGACATTTACCGCGGAAACCCGAACTTTCACACGGACATGATCAGCGCGGAAGCCGTGATGGGCGGCGTCCTGAGAGGCCATCCCGGCGTCCATGAGCGGATGAGGTTCTGCGCCTCGGAGTTCCGCAAGGAGTTTGCAAGGGCCGTCGGCCCGGATGGCACATGGTATGAATGTCCGCTATATGAGCTGGCGACGCTCTGGTGGACTTTGCTCGGCATGTACGCGATCCGCAATGCCATAGGAGAAGACCTTTTCCAAGATGAACGGTTCAAGTCCTGCCTTGGCACATTATGCGATATTCAAACTCCGCCGGATCCGAGATGCGGCAACAGGTCGGTTCCCCCCTCGGTCGGCGATACAACCTTGGTTGACGACCTTGTCCGGCACCAGTGCATATTTGCCTGGGCTGCCGCCGCCTTGCGGGACAGCGATCCGGTTCTGGCAGGAAAATTGTCCGAGGCCTGGAGGAAGGCGGGGGCGCCTTACGGTGCGCGCAGCGTGCAGATAATACTGGCGTTTCAGCTGGGCTTGGACGTGCCAGAGCCTGTCCAGTTCATCCCCGCAAGCAGACATCTCCCACGAGTGGGGGCTGTCATCAGAAACGGCGGCACATTCATTCACTACAAGCACGGGCCGAATTATCAGCACTATCATGCGGACGAAGGAAGTTTCCATTGGTATTGGAAAGGCGTTCCGCTCTGCCTTGACTGGGCTTCCCAGTATTTTCCGCCCACAAGAAATCCCTGGATGCATAATCGGATCACCCTCGCGCATCGGGAGGAGGGCGAGCGCGGCCAGGTCTTGTGGTGGAGCGATTCCGAAAAATCGGCCTACGTGGTTGGCCGGTCGGTGGTCTTGACAGACCGGACGCTTCCCGAAACGCCGGAGGATATTGCGAAAGTCCCATGGCAACGCCTCCCGCAGTATGAGCCGGTCGCTTCGCCCATATCGTGGACGAGGCACCTGATGCTCGTGAAAGGACCGGATTTCCTGGTGATATGGGACGACCTGCAGGGCGGTGCATGGTCGGAATTCTGCCTTTGGACGCTGGCGAACTCGTGCAAACGGGAAAGCCCCGGCCACTATTTTTTGGAAGGCCAGTTTCCTGCAAACTTGGATGTCTTTTTCGCAAGACCGCTGCTTGAGGATCCCGGTCTTGGCGAGTGGGGATATCAGTTCAAGTGCGGATGGTCGGAAAGGCAGCTGAAAATATGGGCGAAAGCCGACAACAGAACCGGATTCCTCACCGCATTGGTTCCGACATACAGAGGCGAGAAGAGACCCGCTGTCAGGGCGGACGGGAAGGATGCCGTCATCGTCGAGGTCGGCCGCGCAATCTATCATGTTGGGATCAGTTCCGAAAAACCTGACGGGCTGCAGGATATCAATGATATGCACTGGCTTGGCCTGAGAAGGAGTCTCAGGATGCAGAGAGTGGGTTGACATATTGAAGGAAGGATAGTAGGCATAAATCAAAAATGAGACAAAGCGTTGTCGATCAAAGCAAATGCCTTGAGCAGGGCGGTCGCGTTGTTCCATCTCTCCGGAACGACAGCGGTCGCGGTCGTGAGGCCGAACGGATGATTGGCCTATTGTGATGTCGAAGAAGAATTTAGGATATGAAAGCACCATGCCTGAAAAACTGAAAGTGTCAATATGCGCGTATAGACCCCCCGCGGATCTGCTTGCTGAATTCGGCCGAGACCGCCTCCGGGAAAATGTCTCCGGCGCGATGAAACTGCTGGAGACTGCGGCCGCCTCCGGCAGCGATCTTGCCGTGCTGCCTGAAATCTTCGCGGTGCAGCATGAGAAGAACTGGCCTGCCCTAGCAGAGCCTCTCGACGGGTTTGTAGTCTCCGAAATGCAAAAGGCCTCCCGGAGGCTCGGCATGGGCATCGCCTTCGGGCATCCAATCGCCGGAGAGCACGGGAAAATATACAACTCCGCCGTGCTGCTCGGAAAAAGCGGGGATATAATCTTCACATACAACAAGTCCTACCCGACAATATGGGAGCTGGAAAACGGCGTGTGCCCGGGCGACGGCGCAAAAGTTGTGGATTGCGAATTTGGCAGGCTTGGATTCGCCGTATGCTTCGATCTGAACTTCCATGAGCTGCGGCGAAGCTATGCGGAGCAAAGACCGGATATGATCGCGTTCCTTTCCGCTTTCAGAGGCGGGCTGCAGACGCGCTGGTGGGCTTACGAGACGCGCTGCCATCTGATCTCCTCTGTGATCGACTGCCGGAGCCTCGTGGTCAATCCTCTCGGACGGATACTGGCTTCGACGGACGCTTGGAACCGCTTCGCCGCGGCGGAGTTGCGCCTGGACTGCGGAGTGGTGCATTTGGACTACAGCAACAAAAGGCTGGATGAAGCCATGAGAAAATACGGCAGGGATTTCACTTTTGAAATCGCCGAACCGGAAGGTGTCATGCTTGTGTCGTCCTTGGGCGGACGCACATTCCGTTCGCTCGTAGAGGAAATGGGATGGGAGGTGGTGGAGGATTATTTCGGCAGGGCGCGGAACGCGAGAGGGGCGGTTTTGAGCGGGGCTGCACTGGAGAGCGGCCCTCCCCCATGGTGAGCTGCGAATTTCGCAGCATCTGGAGCATCTTCCATTCCTCCATGAGACTGCAGCCGCGCCTCGCCTTCTGGCCTCCTGCGACCGCAACCCCGGACGTCGTGAGGAAAGGGACGCAGTGCAACGACGGACGTTCGTCATTCGTCCCGTATATTATGTCACCTCGGACTGCTGTCCTGTCTTCTGATTTCCTGGGCGGCCCGTATCATCGCCAGATAGTTTTCCGGGGGGACGTAGTCCGGTATCGAATTTCCGGAGCCGAGGGCGTATCCGCGGGCCGATTGCCAGAACCGTCTTCCGTCTTCCAGAACTTTCGTGAATATCTCATCCGGTGTCTTGGAGCAGATGAAGTCGAGGTCGAATCCGCCCAGCAGCGCGATTTTTCCGCCGTAGTCCGCGATCCACCGGTCGAAAGGCGCTATGGCGTCCTCGTTCGAGTGTTTCGCGTCTATTCCAAGCGCGATGACATCGTCCATTATCTCGAATATGCAGCCGCATGAATGCCAAATGAAGAGGCCGTTGTTGGCGTGAACGATTTTTATCACTTTCTCATACTGGGGCAGTATCTGCTCGCGGACAGTGGCGGGATTGGTAAGCAGGGAGGACTTGAAGCCGAGATCATCGCCGAAACGGCATGCTACGAAGTTCCTTCCGAACCGCTTCATGAACTCCTCCCAGATTTCAGCCATGAGATTTCCGATGGCAGTGAAAAGCCTGGAATACAGCTCGGGATCGTCCGCCTGCATGAAAGGCAGATGCTCGAGTCCGACAAGGCATTCGGCAAGTTCGAAAACGCCGTTGCCGACTCCGCCGACGGCTTTCATTCCGGGAGGCATGGCAGCAATGAGCGATTCGAAGCGCGGCGCCGCGAAATCCCAGTAGATCGCAGGCAGCTCTTTCCAAGGATAGGATTCGAAATCGGCGCGTGACTGGATCGGGCCCTGCCCGCCGCAGATCGCCATTTCGCCGGGAAGGACGTTGCCGATGCATACCTCGTAAGACACAGTGTCGTATGTCATGTCGCGGAAGAAATTGCAGTGCCTGCGGCAGTATTCGGCGATGTCCGTGCGGTCGCCGTTTTCCAGTTCGGCAAACTTGCAGCCGACTATTTTCTCCATGAAAGCCGGGCTGATGATGTGTTCATAGAGGGGGAGGCGTTCCGGCCTTCGGTTCTTCATGAGTTCGAGAAAATGCCTGTAGTCTGGTTTGAATTCCATATGCGCTCCTGTTTTGCTGTGCCTATACGATAATGGGACGATGAGTTGAATCCATATTCGACAGTCCGCGCAAGATGGCCGCCGATATGGAGCTTGGAAAAATCCAAACCTCCTGGATAACACTTTGAAAGGGGGTGCCCGAATGTCCGTCTGCTGAAGTTTTTTACGCTGTCAATCGGGCTCATGGGTGTAACCTATTTCATCGTTGGAATGACGATTCCACCGAGGATGACCTTCTGGCAGAAGACGAACACTATGAGGGTCGGGATCGAAGCCACTACGAAGCCCGCAGACACTATCCACGGCGAGCTCGCCCACCACTGGTTCGCCTGATAAAGCCACACGGCGACAGTCCACATCTCTTTCTTCTGGCATATGATCAGCGCCCATTCCCAGCCGCTGTAGGCGGCGATGAACGCCGTCAGAGCCTTTATCGCCAGAATCGGCTTGACAAGCGGCATGGCCACGTTCAGGAAAATCTGCCACTCGGTGGCGCCGTCTATCGTCGCCGCCTCGAAAAGCTCCATCGGCAGGCTGTCGAAAAAACCCTTCAATATGAATATCGCCATCCCGTTGGCCGCCCCAGGCAGAACCAGCGCCAGGAACGTGTTCAGAAGTCCGAGGTCTCGCATCAGCAGGTATGCCGGTATGGCGCTAACCATGGCCGGGAAAGCCATTGTCGCAAGCATGTATATCAGAACCTTCTCCTGCCCTCTCATGTTGAAGCGGCTCATGGCGTAAGCGGCGACAGGATTGACCGTCAAAGCGCAGATTACGCTCAGGACGATAAGCAGCAAGGTGACCGGGACGGCACGCGCCTGCGCGAAGAGGAAATTCGAGACTATCCTGTAATTTTCCACCATGGGCATTAGCGTGAAGGCCAGCCAATTGTTTGAAAAAGTCGCATTATAGGCGTCCAAGAAGGGAGGGAAAGATTCCTCAAAGCAGCCGTAGTTGGTACCGTATGCCTTGTTCAGCGTCGCAACATCACCATATTTGTTTCTTGCAAATTCCTGCCAGGCGGACTCTGTGGAGCGGAGCCTCCTCTTTTCATATGGCAAAGTCTTGGCATAGGCAATCCACAAATCCCGCATGTTCTTGACGGCTTCCCCCTGTCCCAAGGGGATGCTCGGGGAGAAGTGAAAGTCGTTCCAGCTTGAGAAATCAGTCCCCAGCAGTTTGTTGGCGGTGGAAACGGTCTTCAACTGTTTAGCAACGAGGCGTTGGAATCCGGAGTCAACTTCCGCATCGACGTCAAACGTGACAAGCCTCAGAGGGTATTTGTCTACGGCGAACTTCCGCCAGAGATCGCCGATCCTTGTTTCCAGCAAGCGGGCGGGCAGAGGAAATGGCGTCTCCTCGATGCACTTGTAGGATTCTCCGGACAAACGGTTGTAATGGCCGATGGTGAACTCGTCCCCCGGCCGCATCTTCAACAGGGTTCTGGCCTGTTCGCTGCGCAGAAAGTTCCACCAGGCGGTCCGGAGCGAGAAAGGGATCGTCGGCGGCGCCGGCATTTTTTCCGCGCAAAACGCTTTCCACAATGACTTGATTTCAGGCCGTGATTTCTCCGTCACTGGAAAAACTTCCGAATCCGACTTGAAGTGAAGGCCTTTCGACCGGAGATATTTCATCCACAGGCTTTTTGCCCCGGGAGTGAACTCATGGCGCCTGTAAGCCTCCTTGACTTTGATGAAATCCTTATACTGCCCCTGTCCTGACGGCGGAACCCAGGTCAGATGCTCAAGCGGATAGCGCAGCTCGACTTCGCTGAACCTGATGTTGTAGAAAGATTCGTATGGAAGATTCCATTCTCGGCTTAAGATCTCCAAGGCCAGCCTTCTCCTCTCGCGGCCCCCGCTTTTCCTCCACAATTCCGGATTCTTGCCGGACAGGATTCCCATGTATTCGCGCAACAGGAAATCGGCCGCCCTTATATCGTCGACCGCGACAAGAATGTCGTCAATCTGGCAGGAGCTGATGAAATCGTAGTAGTCCGCGGCGGCCGCCCTCTTTTGCGGCGTAATGCTCACGGGTGTCGCTGATATGGCGTTGAAATACGAGTCTACACCGGAAGTGTTATCCGCTATTCTCGGCCACGAAGTCCACGATTCCGGCATCCCCGGCAGATTGGCCCGCATCTGCGGGATAAAATTCCGGTAGCTGCTGAAGTAAAGGACAAGCCCCTTGATCCATCTGTCGGACATTGACCAGGCCACGCGCGGGACAGGCCAGAACCTTTGGTAGTCGTAGCCGTTGCTGAGGCTGCACGAAACAGTTATCATGAACGGCACCACCATCGTCAGGCCGAGCAATATCAGGGCCGCGTAGACCCCTCCGATGAACAGCTTTATGGGCAAGGTCCGTCCGACTTTCGGTATCACAGGCATTGCAGCAAACCTTCCTTGAAAAAATTTTGACTTCTGCGTCCCACCATGCCCCGATTGAACGGCGTAGTGGTTTTCAACTCCATTCGGCCTTCCTGAACTCCACCCTCCGCAGAAGACGTATCTGCATGTATGTGAAGCCTATGAGCAGGGAGCCCAGCACCCAGGCCATGGATGTCGCCATGCTGAATCGGAGATTGTTGTATGCTTCAACCCAGATGCGGAGGCTCAGGACCATGGTCGCGTCCCCGGGACCACCGAATGTCAAAAGAAAAATGTTGCCCATGTTCTGGAAAGTGCCTATGAAAGCCCCCACGAAATTTATGATGATGAGCGGGAGCAGGGTAGGGACGACTATGTGGCGTATTTTCATCAAGATCCCGGCGCCGTCTATGTCGGCCGCCTCATAGAGGTCGTCTGGAATGGAGTGCAAGGCCGCAAGGTATATCAGGCTTGCCATCCCCATCGTGGCCCAAACCGTGGGGATGATGCAGCAGATCATCGCCAGCTGAGGATCCTGGAGCCATGTCTGGGTATCAATATGGATGAAAGGCAGGTGGTTCAGAAGCACGATCAGCTTGTTAAGAAAGCCGGCGGGCGTTGGATCATACATTATCTTCCAAAGAAGCGCGATTACAAGTCCGCTCGACACCTGAGGCAGGAAGAACACCGTCCTGAAAAAGACCTTGAACTTCGGCACCTCTGAAAGAAGAAAGGCAAGAAAGATCGGAGTCAAAAAGGCGAAAACCATGTTCAGCACGACAAAATATGCTGTTCTGAGCAGGGATTTCCAGAAGCTCATGTCGACGGCCAGGATTATGAAATTGTCCAGCCCCACGAACTTGGAGGTTCCCGCGACCTTGTAGTCTTGAAAGGCCATGACCATCCCTCGCAGCAGCGGATAGTAGCTCCACAAAGCGATCAGGATGAGCGCCGGACCGGCCAGGAGCCAAGGCATCCATGGGCGGTAGACATTGCTTACGGTGCATTTGCTTGGCGCCATCATCTGCTGGCGTACGATCAGGAACGTGAAGATGACTATCCCTGCGACGACGACGGCAAAGATGACGCGCGCCGCCGGACGGTAGCTGTCCAGAACTTCCTTGGGTGTCTCGAACATGACTCCGGAATTTGCCTTCTCCTCGACCATTTTGAGCGCCGACTTGTAGTCGAAAGACTCTCCCTTTTCCGAAAGGATTAGGCTCAAGACCTGCCGCGCTATCTCTCCGTCCATCGTCACCCAATATCCGATCCAGGGCTCGGTCGAGACACGAATGCCGCCATTCTCAATCTGCCTGTAGTTCTCAAGTATCGCCTCCGGAACGTCCTGAAGATAGTCGTCCAGTCCAAGCCTCTTGAGATCAACCGGATCCGCAAAACGGGCCATCCCTGAAATCGCCCTGCTCCTTATCGCATAGTCCCTGACCGACGGACTGGCCAAGGTAGAAATGACCTTCCACGCTTTGTCCCTTTCCTCCTTGGAACGGCGCCCCACGCCCTCAAACATCACCATGTAGTGGTTCTGCTTCTGAACCACCCGCCTGGTCTTTTCTCCATCCTTTCCGGCGGCAGGGAAAGGGAACCAGCTTAAAATCTCTGGATCGATTCCTGCGGAAATCGCATTTGTCGCGCTTATCCCGCCCCCTTGGAGATCGCCGACCGTCATCGTGGTCATCGCAATCTCGCCCCTGGCAAGCTGGTCAAGAACTCCTGTGCCGCGCTGGCCGAACGCACTTCTCGCGACACCCGTCACAACATCCTCCGGCTTGAACCTCAGCAGCTTGTCGCCAATCCGCACCTCGCCTCTGCCGATTTCTTCGGATCCCAGCACAACCGGTTCCCCGTTATCCGGATCCACCGTCCATTTCATCCAAGACAGCCTGTGATAGAACCCTGCGGCGCGTATCCCGGCTTCCGATGCGAAATCCGCCTTCCATCTTGGCTCAACCCGGGAAAGATCTTCCCCGTCAGGAGTTCGGAAAACCGTCGCATCAGGCGGAAACTGATACTCTTTCCCGGTGGTCGGGCTTTTCCGAACTTGGACGATCGGCGTACCTCCCGCCGACTCCATCCATGGAAGCCAAGTGTACCCCCAAGGCAGGATGCTGTATCCCTTCTGCCCCTCCTTCCACGAGCGACCAGCTATGGCACGTCCCGGATTCGACAGACGAAGGCACCAGTACTCGAATTCATCCCAAGTCTTAGGAGGAGCGTCCGGATCCAGACCGGCGGCCCTTACCATGTCCATCCGGAAAACTATCCCCATGTAGAATGAATCGGCGACCGGAATTCCATATATCTTCCCGTCGGATGTCGGAGTCAGGCGCCAAAGAGCCGGTATTTCCATCCAAGGCTTCCAACGGAGCTTCTCGGCAGGAATGCTCCCGAAAGCATCGACGTCGTCCCCGATCCATTCGTTAAGCGGGTAGAGAAAGCCCTGTTTCATGTCATTGCGGATTATGTGGAACCAGGAAAGTCCCACGTCCGGAGCTGTTCCGCCGGCTATCGACATCATCAGCGAGGCTCTGCCTGCTCCGCCTGGAACCTGTATGCCTCCCCAGCGCTCTATCTCCAGATCCGGATCTTCCTGCATCAATTCTATTAGCCGCCTGGTTCGCGCCTCGGTAGGGGTGTTGGGATTGTAGAAACTATCCACCGAGATTTTGATTTTACGAGGCGTCTCGCCATCCGCGGCAACGAGCTGAAGAGCAAGCATTGGTAAGATGCAAAGCGGAAGGAGGCAAAAATGGAGAAATCCCTTTGTCCGGGCGGGAAGCGGCGGCAAAAAGCGTATCTTGCTCCTTCTTTCGAGGGATCCGAGCGATGTTTTCAAAATCATTGCAGGCATTCGAGCTGGCTTTTCTTCATAAGCTTAAAACTTCGCTGAAGTCAATATTAAGAGCCTCATGCCTCTCCCAGGAGAGGACGGCTCTTTCAGCCACGATCTGGGCGACAGCTCCGTCTATCACTCCGGTATCAGGCTGACGATCTTTTAAAATGGCCTCCCTGAAGAACTCAAGCTCCGCCTTGTGCCCCTTGTCAACCTTTGGCATTCTCTGATAGTAATATCCGACCTTCTTCTCCGCTTCAGTGACGGAAATACGCCAGTTCCAAAGCTCTTCAGCCGCTGCGACCGCGTCGCATTCCTTGGGCACATCACCCACGGTATATCCATACCTCTTCCGGAAAAAGGTTCCATCCGCAGCATAAACGCTCAATTCAGTGAAGTTATCGCCCAAGATTGTGCTGTAGCCTGTATTTATTTCAAGCCTCTCCTTCGGGAATCCCGCAGTCGAATTGTCTCCGGCTATGATTACCGCCGTAACCCGCTCCGGATATTCGAGCGTTATCACGTTGTCGGTGTTGCCCTCCCCAGCCGTATAGACTCTGAGCGGCAGAGAGTCCGTCAACCAGCACAGCAGGTTTATGATGTGGGTCACCTCGTGTATGATGGTGCTCTCCTTCCTGACCATCACCGCATCCCAGTGATGCTTAGGCCAAAGAAGCCCTTCTCCGACGATTCTGTATATGATCGTGACGCTTCCCGATTTGATCTTGTTATACCATGTCTTTACGTCTTGCATAATCGGAGAATAAGGCCTGTTGAATCCAACCATGAACTTCACCGGCGCCCCCTTCATCAGCCTCACCATGGGAACTATGTCTGCGCGCCTGTAGCACAAAGGCTTCTCCACGAACAGATGCTTGCCCTTGGCGACGGCAAGCTCCATGATCGGCAGCCTGAAATCTGGTTTTGTCCCGCAGATCACCATCTCCGTCTCGGGATCGTCGAAGACCTTCCGCATGTCTGTCGTCACATATGCGGGACGGTACTTTCGTTGCAGCTCCTCAAGTCTTCCCTCGTCCAAGTCGCAAAATCCCCGCATCTTGAAATTGGGATTCCCGGCAACATTCGGTATATGGTTCCCCGACGTAAATCCTCCGCAACCTATGAAGCTCACGTTCATAAAATTTTCCAATAGTCTTAATTTTATATTGCTTATTATCTGATAACCTACTGTTCTTTAACATAAACTCAAGCGAATTTTTATTAATTATAAAAAAACATTTCATCCTTGAAAACCACATTGTAAAAATCATATTGAAAGCAATATAATAGCAGAAAATCACCCAGATAGGGATCCGATTATGTTTCGCAGGAAATGGGAAGGAAATACCGTGTTTGGACAGAGCAGGAACTGCTTGATGAGATCATCCGCCTCCGGTGAGTCCCATCGCAACCAGGTGCTCCTGCTTTTCGCTCGCCAGCCCCGTGGACCTCAGCAGCTCCGCTATCCTCGCCGGCGACGATGCCATGAAGTTTTCCTGCAACTCGCAGACCTTTTCCCTAACCAGCGAGTATCTGTATACCGACCTGTCCTGCATCATGCCTCCCTCCTATGAAGCCTTGGCCAGCGATATTGTCTTCGTCCTCTGGCGGTGCCACTCGCGACAGGTGCCGACATAGACGCAGCCGTTGCACTGCCAGCCTTCCGTGCATGACACAAACGCCTCCGCCTTGACAGCCTTCTCGATGGACTGCACGAGCCACAGCAGCCGCCCGAAGTCGTCATACTTCCGCGACGTGGGATGCTGCTCATACTCAGGATTCTTCGCCTTGGTCAAAACGTCGAACCTGAACGACACGTCCTCCAGCCTCACGAGCTTTTCAGTCGTGTATGCGTAGAGGTAGCATGTCGCCTGCAGATCCTTCCCGGCCTTGTCGGCCGGCCACTTCCTGGCCGCAGTCTTCCAGTCGACGATGACCGTCCTGCCGCCGCCGTCCCGAACCAGGGCGTCGTATTCGCCTATGAGCGGTTTGTCCGACAGCATTATCCCGGCGTAGCTGGCCAGCGGCACGCAGAACGCGGCGCCGGTCTCCAGCACCTGCTCGTCCATAGGCCACGACTCCGAGAGCCGTTCCAGCATCCACCTGCCCAGCCGATCCGCCGACTCCGGCGTCTCGCCCCCGTCGAACAGCACATTCTTCGCCGACCTGCACCCCGACTTGAACGATTCGCCGAAGAAGTCCCCGGCGTCCTTGACGGCGTATTCCCTGCCGTCCCCCCTGTGCGCGGCCATCCACGTGGCGCCCGCATGGAACGCCCTGCCGAACACCAGCGCGGCCGGCGTGTGCTCAGGCTCGATCCCGTAGGCGTATTTGAAACTCCATGCCAGAGAACAAGAGAGGTAGCGCTGGATTGAACTGCTGGACCAGTGCGGCCTGTCCAGGAACATCCTGATGTTCTTCTCCGCCATATAGCTCCTTTCAGGTTTCAAGGCCGCCGCCTCCGGCGCGGAAGCGTTGCTTGCCGTAGAGCGGCGCCCCTGAGGTTTTCATTTCTTCGTTATCTCGTCGATGAGCTTCGAGCACTGCTCGCGGCCCAGGTCGTAGGCCGTGGCGGCCCCGTGCCTGCGCAGCATGTCGGCCAGGCTGAGGCCCTTGTTCGCCGCGAGGTCGATCAAATACTTGACCTGCTTCGCGCTCGCGGGCTCGGCCTTTCTGCCGTTGCCGTTCGCCTGGGCGTACCCGTTGCCGTTATTGCCTGCGGGCGGCTGCTGCGCCGGCGCCTCGTGCACGGCTCCGCCGATCTCGCTCTCGACCGAGCCGCGAACCAGGGCGAATGTCTCGTGGATCCTGGCCTGCAGCTGCTCCGGTGTGAGGCCGTCGGGCAGCTCGATCTCGATGCTGGCGTGGTAGCTCTGCGACGAGAACTGGGTCTCCGCAGGCACCTTCTTGCTGAATGATGCGTTGAGCTTCAGCATGTCTGTTGTCCTCCTTGTATGGGTTGTCTGTGTGAAGAGAAGGCCCGCATGACGGTTTTTGGCCGCCATGCGGGCCTGTTGATGGATGGCGCGGGGAGAACTCAGCCTGAAGCTCCCCAGTACCTGGCTCCTTCGCGCCGGGGTGTCAGAAGTTCGCCGCGCTCTTCAGCTTGTCCAGGATGTCGCGGGTGGACTTGAAGTCCTTCTCCTTCTGCTTCACCGCCCTCTGGGCGTCGGCGATCTTCCTCTGGAGGCCGTTGATGGCGTCGTTGAACGCCTTGGCCGCGTTCTTCAGCTCCACTACTGCGGCCTGGAGCTGCTCGAATGGATCCGCTGACCCGTTGCCGTTCAGGCCGTTCGTGCCGTTGCCGCCGGTCATCCTGAGCGATGTCGCGCTCTCGGGCTTTGGCTGCTGCTCCTGCGGTTTCTGCGCGGGAGCTTCCGCCTGGGGTTTCTGCTCCTGGTCCGCCGTCTGCTGCGGCACGGCCTGCGGAGCGCCTACTTCGTTCTTCTTCGTCATGTCCGTGTTCTCCTCTGTTGGCTTATACTCTATTCCTAGCCTCTTGAAATATTCCCCGACGTTGTTGACCCGCAGCGGCATGTAGACCATGGTACCCCTCGAGCCGGTCGGCACCATGCCCATGTGGCCGACGCCGAACCTGAGCTCGTTCAGACCCAGTTCGAACGCCCTCAGCAGGAAGCTCCTATCGAAGACTACGACGCTGTGCTCCTGGGGCCCCTCGCAGGCGGCCTGCGTCTCCAGCATGGCCGTGCCGCCGGGCTTTGTTGTGAGGAACCTGACGCCTTTGGCTCCGGCATAGAGCGCCACGCCGTCCAGGTCGTCGCCCTTCTCGAACGCGGGCAGCGCCTTGGTGAGCGACTCGACATCGGCGTCGGTGAACCTCACCTTCATGACGAGCCTGTCGCCGTCGGGGATGACCTGCCGGTAGTTGGGGTAGCACCCTTCGACGCTCTTGACCATGTAGCGCCAGGCTCCGGACTCGAAATGGACGAGCAGGACGCCGTCCTTGCCGGTGACAGCCATGGCGCCGTCGTCCTTCAGCAGGCCGGACGCCAGCGGCTTCGTGACCGGCACTATGACCGGATCCTCCAGCGGCGCGGCGCAGTCGAGCCTGACCAGGTGCCTGGCGTCGGTGGCCACCACGCTGTCCCGGCAGAGGAGCACGGAGTGGAGCACGCGCCTGGTCATGTCCCTGGATGCGGACGGCATGGCGTCCCTGATGGCGGCGAAAAGGTCGGCTTTGACGGGCGTCAGCTCCTGCGGACAGGCCGGGAACACGGGCCATTCGTCTGCCGGCGTTGACGGGAACACGCGCTCCACGCGCTGACCCGCCACGTCGAACGACACCTTGAGGGCGTTGTCCGCAGCGGGTTCCATCGTGAGCATGCACTTGCCGCCGCTGCCGTTGACGAACTCCCTGAGCTTCGCGAGCTCCACTATCCAGTCGGCGGGCTCAGCTGTCTCGGCGTTCGTGCGGTATTCGAGCCACTGTCCGAGGTCGGTGCCGGAGACCGATATGGCCCCGGCCTTGGCCCTGATCCTGACGTGCTGCAATATGGGCAGGCGCGCCCTGGGGTCGGCGACCTTGGGCCAGCCCCTTGAGCGCCTCCTGCAGCTGTTGCTTCGATATTGTGATCATTGGATTCCTTCCTTTCTTGGTTCACGCGGCCTCGGGTTCGAAGTCGTCCTCAGCCCTTGCCGCATATCTTGACTCGTTCCGTTCGCGGACCGCCTGGACCTCGCGCCGCCACTGCGGAGCGTTTGATATGTCGGCCAGGATGCCTTCGCCCATGAACGCCTTGATCCTCGATCCCAGCTCCCGCTTGAGCTGGACCACTCGGGCCGGGCTGACGCCGAGGTCGTTCGCCGTAGCCTTGACCTGGCGGCCGACGGCGGTGTCGTCCAGGATGCGCTGGTCGCGCCCGTCCAGCGACGCCATGAGCTCCTCCCAGTCGATTCTGCGCAGGGCCTCCTCGTCGGGCGACTCCCTGCGGGCGGCGATGCAGTCGTGCATGGTCATGTGCTCCGCTTCATCGGAGAGCGGCGCGTCCATGTATTGGACGGCATCCTCGTTGGCGGTGAGGAACGCGGGCGACATCACGTCCCAATGGCTGTTCTGATAGGCACGGCGGCCACTCTTCGCCCTCTGAATCGAATAGAAAGCGATCGACCTCGGCACGGGCTTCTTCCCGGCCTGCTCGACCGATTCAAGCATCTCGGCGGCTGTAGCGATTGTGTCCTGCACAAGTTCTTCTGTGTCTTCGCAGCCGGTGGGCCTGACTGTGCGTGGCACGGCAGCAGCGATGATTGGAACAATTTTTTGCAGCAGGAGCTGCGATGTCTTGTCTTTCATTATTTTTTCCATCGTTTAAAGATTTAATGTCTGGCTCCGCGATCATAATCGTCGCGGGCATATCCACTCCGTTTTGGCAGGAAAACCTCCTGATGGCCTTGACGGCCATTATGAAGCCAGCCACGACAAGTATGAGCCCGGCGGCGAAACATGAATACGCTGCGAGCTTCGCAATTATGCCTGCTGCGATAAGCGCGGCGCCTGTTCCGGCCACGAGTCCGGCCATCAGTATCGAGCACTCGGCCATTTGCACGGAGCGCTGCGACATGCTTATCGCAATGCCTATGGCGCATGCGAAGACCGCGAAGGTCACCAGCCACGCGCCGACCGTGCACAGGCTTGCCGAAGCCGACAGAAAGACGGGCGCCGCAAAGACGAGCCCGATGCCGGCGAGCAAGGTGGCAATGCCCCCCGCAAGCGCGGTGCCGGGACTGGCCCGCATGTTATCCACGAGGAGCTGCCTGAGCCTGGCAAGGCGCGGGTAGTTCGTCGTGCGATGGTCATCGTTGAAGATATTGCACCTCCCTGAGTTAAAGATCTTACGTAAGAATTATGACGTCTTTCGGGCCGGTATTTAGGGCGGGATGGCGCATCCAGCCCGTTGGTGAATGCTGTGGTGATGTGGTGTGAAAAAATCTTAAATATTTTTAGATTCAGGGGCGGGATGGTAGATATAGGCAGACTGTAATGCCACTTTCTGTCCCAGCTTCATGCATTAGGCCGTCCTTGAAAGGGCAGAATAACCGTGGGTGCTTTTTGGGTGCTTTATGACCCTTGAAATGTGTATAAATATGGGTAAAATAGAGGAAGCCTGGACGGCTCGTAGATGTGTGTAAGTGATTGGTTTATAAGAGATAAGGTTGGTAGCGGGGGCTGGACTCGAACCAGCGACCTTCAGGTTATGAGCCTGACGAGCTACCTCTGCTCCACCCCGCAGCGACAGATCCTAAGGAAAAGGAATTGAATTGAGATAAACAAAGGATCATATCACCGAATTCGGCAAAATCAAGGTTTGACGGCAAATATTTTAAAAGGCGGCGTAAAGAATTGTAATGCCTCAGTCTTTACCGCTATGAGAGGGTAACCGCGGCAGCCGCCTCGCCGTATCAGGCGGCGCGGTTTTCAGTGCGCGGCTCCGCCGGAAGCCCCAGCAGCGGAGCGATGTCGGCGGACGGATCGCGGCACAGTAGGTTGAGGGCATCCCGATCCGGAATGGTACAAGCTCCTCTGCCTCTTCGTCATGAGCGCCGCGGAGGCCCTCTCCAACGCCATGCTCATGAACGAGCAGCTCTCCAAGGAGAAGAGCTCCGCCGTCGGCGAGGCGGTCGGCAGGTTCAAGGAGGACGTCAGGGCCGGGCTGGACAGGATCCGCAGGGAGGCCGAGTCCCTCAAGTCCGACAAGATCCAGGCCGAGATCAAGGAGCTCGAATCCGTCCTCGCGCGGCAGTAAAACCCTCCTGAAACTCGACAATCCGTGATCAAGCCATTGAAAGGTTTCATTCAGATACCGCGGACCGATCCGGGCTACCGGCCGGTGGAGGAGCGCGTGCTGGACTTCCGCGAAGTGGAGAAGCGCCTCAACGAGGAGGAGATGAAGGTCCAGGCGGCGCGCTGCATGGACTGCGGGATACCTTTCTGCCACGGCTGCGGCTGTCCACTGGGAAACCTCATCCCCGAATGGAACGACCTGGTCTTCCACGGCCACTGGAAGGAGGCCCTCGAACTGCTGTATGCGACGAACAACTTCCCTGAATTCACCGGACGGGTCTGCCCCGCCCTCTGTGAGGCGTCATGCACGGTCGGCCTCAACGGGGATCCCGTTTCAATACGCCACATCGAGATAAGCCTGATTGAAAAGGGCTACAAGGAAGGCCTGATAGTCCCGAGGCCTCCCCAGAGGAGAAGCGGAATGAAGGTCGCGGTGATCGGCTCCGGCCCGGCCGGACTCGCGGCTGCGGATCAGCTCAACCACTACGGCCACACTGTCGCCATCTTCGAGCAGGACGCGAAGCCGGGCGAAGGCCGTCCGGCATACACCCCCTGGCCGAACTGGCCCTATATCCTCAGAACTTCCAGCAGCCACAAGGAAGGTTGTGTCCGAGAGTGGGCCGTCCTAACCGAAAAGTTCGTCGGTTCCAACGGCAGGGTCGAGAAGGTCGAGGCCGCCAGGGTCGAATGGAAGAGCGACATCCTCGGACGCCCGCAGACCATGGCCAAGATCCCCGGCAGCGAATTCACGATACCGGCCGACCTGGTCCTGATTTGGATACAGGAAGTCAAGAACATCTATGACTCTTTTCCCGATATCCGGCTCATCATCTCCGGCAGTTCCGCACTCCAGCTCTCCAAGCCGGGCTATGATCTTTCCCGTCGCTTGGTGAAATGGGATTTGAAAGGCCTCTCGTTCC